>JBIOZG010000033.1:0-12491 GCA_044870765.1 Nitrososphaeraceae archaeon | reverse complement strand
TGGTGGGAGGAAGGAAGGACAATTGCTAAATTGAGATAATAGCCCACAATCACTATGCAGTCTTGTATATCTATGAACGACAAAATATTAAAGACCAAGTTGTCAGAACCCGAATACATGACATGTCCGAATCCCATCGAACCCGCAATTCTATGATTGTATATGAAGATATCATATATTGATAAACTCTAAGGTTCTACTAGAGGTATCAAATACAGCTATAGTCGCGAAAAATCCAAAAATCCATCCTTTAGCGGTGCCTGGATTGATAACTCTTGTAGTTCCAATACTTCTATTATCTTTCCTATGCGTGTGTCCATAAATAAAAACATCATACTTTCCAGATTTGATTAACTGTTCTTTTTTTGCAAGGCTAGTGCCATGATAAACAGCAAAGTTCATTCCATCGTATACTGTTTCAAAAATCTCTCCTTTCAGTTCTCCATGTATTTTGTTAAAAGTTGATGTTAGTCCTGGAAGATCTGTGTCATTGTTTCCCAATACCCCAACAAGTTTGACACCTGCGAGAGATTCAACAGCGATGGGACTTACAAAATCGCCTGCATGGATTACAAGATCAACATGATTATCATTAAATTCTCTGACGGCTCTCCGTATATTCTGAATATTATCATGAGTATCGGATATTAATCCTATTTTCATCGTCTACAATGTACAAGTTCTTTTTAATATACTCACTTACAACTTTATTTATCCCTAGTGAAAATAAAAGATTGACAAGACCCTTGGGCTTTTAACTGCACTTTGAAACTCATACTCAAAAAGAAGAAACGAGTACAAGCTCTATGCGTTTAATTTCAAAAGGCACGGTATTACATAAAATAGATCTCAAAAACGCATCCAAATGAAAGCATGATATTCAAACTTGAAGTGGTCTCATGCGAATTGAACCTAGAATACTCAATAAGGTAACGAAACATTTATCCGATAGCAAGAACACTTTAGTATTATAATCAATGCCGTGGAGGATTTACCCAATGAAACAAAAATATACAAAGAAAGATGGTACTATTAGCGTATATCTACTAAAGAACAAAAAATGGATAGATTGTAATAAACCGTATAAACCACAAAAAAGAGGCCTAGAGAAGAAGACAATATTGTCAAATAGATTTGGGCTCTTGGAGCTGTATTCACGTAAAGAACAGCAACAATTAATGTGTCCCTCTGGTTATTCAATCTCTCAGTGTTTTAACATCCTTAAAAAAATGTGGTTTGCATATCATAAAGCAAGAGATTATGATCGAAATATTGAAACGATGGAAAAATATGCTAAAGCTATACAAGCAGTACAAAAAGACATGGGAATAAAGACCACATCATTTCCTCATATCGGACTGTACGGTGATGTTTTAATACTAAATAATAAGAAAGGCGAGCGAATTGTATCTGAAGACCATTCAGAGCTAAAAAGGAAGCAAGATGAATATGATAAATGGCAAGCAGAGAACTCCCGCAAGATTCAAAAAAAGGTGCTAAAACCTGACAAAGAAAAAGGTGAAGTAATTGAAAGTTCTGTAGACGAGTCATTCAGTGAAAAGTATGAAGACGATAGAGATTATTTGATACCAGATGTATTAGAAGCCAACGAAGAAGAAGGCGAAAAAGTGATAACTATACCGGATAATATTCCTTTTCGTAAGCGTATTAATAATGCGCTAATACCTGATGAGGAAAAAGGCGAAAAAGTGATAACTATACCGGATAATATTCCTTTTCGTAAGCGTATTAAGAATTAGACATTGGAAGCAAATCCATTCCAGTAACCAGTGCATTCTTCCACTTTTATTCGCTCAGAATGAACCTGCAGATTTTGGTCACTGCATTTTCTTGCGACTTTATGAACGGGGTCAATATTGATAGAAATGGCTTTCTAAGTCGCAGAAGTCAAGATCTTTCAAAAATATCACTAGTGATATGGTTTACAGATTTTCATTATCAGATATGTAATAATTAAGTAGTATGAAATTCCGTATGGTTCCCATCGAATCCGAATTACTGTTACCAACATTAGTAAACAAATGCAAGGCTAAAACCATTACCCTGTCATTGGTGTATTATACTTTACATTTGTGCCATTATGAATAAATGGATGTCCATGACAAAGATGGTGGTGAACATACTTGAAAGCAGCTGTGTACAGAGAACATAATGATGATCCTAGAAAGGTAGTAAAAATTGAGGATATTGATACGCCAAAGCCAAAATCCAGCGAAGTGCTGATTAAAGTGGAAGCGGCGTCATATAATTACAATGACCTCTGGGGTATATGGGGTAAACCAATCAAAATTCCAATGCCTCACATATCAGGAAGCGACGCAGCCGGAACAGTCGTGGAAATAGGAGAAAATGTATCCGCAAATATTAAGATTGGAGACAGAGTGGT
The DNA here is from genome assembly GCA_044870765.1 of Nitrososphaeraceae archaeon. Classification (GTDB taxonomy): domain Archaea; phylum Thermoproteota; class Nitrososphaeria; order Nitrososphaerales; family Nitrososphaeraceae; genus TA-21. The sequence continues at coordinate 10,084 of JBIOZG010000033.1, read as the reverse complement.
TGTGCATCCAAACCTGACTTGCAGGGTATGCTACGAATGTACATCCGGAAGGGAATATGACTGTTCCAGTAGGAAAGTCTGGGGTTTCCAGACAGGGCCACTCTGGGGGGGTTTTGCACAGTATACTCAATTGCCAGCTGCGAATGTAGTCAAGCTACGAGACAATGTATCGTTCGATGACGCAGCAGCAATTTCGATGGTCGGCATGACTGCATGGCATATGCTTGTTACCAGAGCCAAGATACGACCGGGACAGACAGTCCTAATAATGGGCGGAGGGAGTGGCATGGGAATTGCTGGCATACAGATTGCCAATTTATTTAACTGTCCTGTTATTGCTACCGCTGGAAATAAAGACAAAATGAACAAGTGCCTAGAGCTTGGAGCAGACTACGTAGTAAATCATCGTGAATCTGGTTGGTACCGGAAAGTGCGTGAAATAACTAACAAAGAAGGTGTGGACATTGTTTTTGAGCATATTGGCAAAACTACTTTTCCACAAGAGCTGAGCCTGTTGAAGATGGGAGGCACGCTTGTATCAACGGGCGCTACTACTGGATACGATTCAACAATTGATCTGAGGTATCTGTTTTTCAAAGGCATCAATTTATTGGGTGCAACGCAGGGAACCAAAGCTGGATTAGAAGAAGTAATACGATGGGTGAGGAAGGGAAAGATAAAGCCCGTAATCGATACCATTCTTCCATTTGGCAACATGGTGGAAGGTCATATAAAGATGTCAGAGTCGCAGCTATTCGGAAAAATATTAACTACTCCACAGAAACTCTAATAGGTATTCAGTAATGAATTTCAGATTTGGAACCGCAATAAATCGTATTGATGGAAGGACTCAGGAACCTACTACATGCACTGTCCGAATCCCACCGAACCCGAATTATTGTTACCATCATTAGTAACATACTTGTATATTATTGAAGATACTTTTTATTCTGTCTGGCTTCAGGTAATTTTGCACTTACATCCTTTGTCCTTTAGTATCTCTAGCTGTCCATCATATGAATCTACAAACTTTTCCTGAATTGACCGGCCAGTAGCAAATACCTTATTTAAATCGCTTTTGTGTTGATAATTCCTTTTCTTCATTTCGACTACAAGCTCCTCATGTCTGAGATATAGTGCTGCCAATTTCCCCTTCCATCTTAGGGTTTCAGGGTGTCTGGAATAACCAGATTTATTTTGTGTCAAAATATTCCACAGCCCATGTAACTCACAATGCTCACCTAGAAGATGTTTCGCGCATAATTTCCTTGCAGGAATGTCCCAGATTCTCATATCTTTATTATTTCACCCATTTGAGAGGTTAGTAGATTAGCATTATTACTATACCTAATACTAATCCATATATCAAATGACCAAAAAGACTGGCAATTGAAGGTAAATGACCTAACTGATGATTCCATACAGAATATCCCGTTATTGGCTTGTGTATCGGTACAAGTGTGACAATCCAAAGCATAAATCCATACGCCACAGATGGCACAAGGATATAATCCCATGTAATAGAAACGTCAAGAATTGATAGTATCAATGGAAACGCGATACCTGCCAATGATCCATTTAGGAAATGCAGAAAGAAAATATATTTGAAACTAAGTTTCTCCCGAGGAATATGAAAAAATCTAGTGGAAAGTACTTGATTTTCATGCCATTCAAATACTCCCAGCAATCCCCATTTTCTCCATGATTGGATTTCGGTCGCTGTCATTATCGCTGTAGCTACTATTCCTGAAACAAGACCACTAAAAATAGCATCTGCACCTGTGAAAATCATTTTTTAATTGTTTCACTAACTTTTTGCCCGCCTTTTGTAATTTCTATGATACTGGGAAGAATACCGCTTAACTTTATCCCTTTCAAAAATTTTACTTTTTTGAGTTTATCGTTTTGGCCTTTTATCGTTATTGATTCAATTCCAATACCACCAACTAGTATAGGAGGAACACTTATCCTTGACTCCAATATTTTATTTATCAATTTAGTTGCGGCACCAATATTGTCGCCTAAAGTTATTGAGATCATTATCAAATCAGGATTAAATTTATCTGCAAAAGCTATGATTGCGTCAGAAGGAACAGAAGGTGCAATGTTGGAGACGGAATGTCCTTTGCTTATTAGAAAAGATTCGATTACCATACATCCTAAACTATGATATTCGCCCTCAGGTGTGCATATCAAAATCTTGAGAGCTTTTCTGTTCGCTACAGGATTCCTTGAGCCCCTTTCATTTATTATTTTTACAAGTGTATGCGCAGCATTACTACAGACATGTTCAGTGGCGACATCCAGTTTACCCGCCTTCCACAACTCTCCCACCAAGTACATCACAGGGGCAAGCAATCTTTCGTAGAACTTAAGAAGTCCATAAAATTGAGAGTATCTTTCAAATATATCAAGTAGAGAATTGGTATCATTTCTTATGAGGAGCTCCAGCATTTTTTCTTTCATGGTAAATTCCATTTTTTCTGCATCCGAAGAATGACAGGCAATAAACGTAACTACGTTTGGGTCCTTTTGAAACTCTTTTGGGATATCCTCAAGTGCTACTTTAGAAGATCTACCCAAATATTTAACAATATCTTGTTTTACCCTTCCATTCTTGCTATCCCATACGTTCCTTACAAGATAAGCATATGAATGTCCTTTTACTTTTTTATCTCTGATAAATACCAATCTAGTACACTTGATCCCCTAACAAAGAACGCAATAGGTAATCGATTTAAGTGAATTTGTGGTGTTCGTAAGCGAATGACTTTTCCATGTTTAAACATTTTCAAGACTTAAAGACAGTGAATTCGTATCTTGTGAAACAAATTGTGGGATGAGGAAACAACCAAACCCGCTATTGCTGCTCCTATGCAATTTCGAATTGTCATGATATATCCTGGCGGCGATGCAAGAATTGATGTCCCAAATATTAGATAGAAATTATCAAGGAGCCAAAATGTCAATGTAATCCATCCAAGAATCCCAGCTATTATCGACCCTAGTCTAGCACCTTTATGTATAAAGAATATTGAAAAAGCTATACCAAAATACCAAAGGCCTGCCAATACCACCCAAATGGGCTGAAAAATTTCTATTCTGACATCTAACAAGTAGTACGTAAATCCTATAATTGCTAGGGCGATAGTAGAGGTAAATAAGATTCGTTTATTCAAACATGAAGATGTTCGCTCTTTTTTGATTACCCTCTCATTTTCAGTTTGCTCATTTCTTGCTATTTTAATTGAGTTTTCAAAGTTCTTTAAACGAAGTGGTATGATGTCTGCAATAGAATTGTCTTTTACTATTGCTTCATGTCTAAGACTGTCGATAAGGGGACGTGCAAGCGATGCTTTCACCGGTGTTATGAGATCAACCCAGTAAGAAGAAAGTCTTGGCGTTAAGAATGGAATAATAAAAATTTTAATCGATTTTTTGAGAGTACTACTATATCGTCGCATCATATCCAAGTAAGAGAGGATCTCCGGTCCACCGATGTCAAATGTTTTGGACTTTGTTTCATTCATTTCAATAGATCTGACCAGATATTCTACTACATCATCAACTGCAATGGGTTGACATTTGGTCAATACCCATTTTGGACATACCATCAAAGGTAACCTTTCTACAAGGTATTGTAACATTTGAAAAGATCCGCCTCCTTGTCCCAAAATGACCGCTGCTCTAAATATTGTAACCGCAGCGTTAGATTTTTTTAGAATTTCACCTACTTGTGTTCTACTTCGCATATGTTTAGATAATTCTTGCTCGGGTGCATACGTTAAGCCCCCAAGATAAATAACTCTCGATACACCTGCTTCATTCACTGCTCGAGCAAAATTTTCTGCTGCAACTCTATCACGCTCCGCGAATTTTTTCCATTCCTTTGATGATCCTTCCATCGAGTGTATAAGATAAAATGCAATATCAATACCAGTTAATGCCTTTACTAATTCAGGATAGTTTTGAACATCGGCTTGCACAAATTCCAAATTGTCTCTGTCATTCTGAAAATAGCTTGAAAGTGAATGTGCTTTTCTTGTCATACATCTTATACTCCAGTTTGTTGTGGTAGGTGAGATCAGCAACCTTCTAACAAGTCTGCGACCAATAAACCCACTTGCCCCAGAGACTAGGATCTTAATTTTCTTTTGCTTGTTTGTATCGATACTGTTATGAGTAACCATATCAAGTCTGTTCGGTCCCAAGGCATTTGAGTCCATCTCATTTATTAGCAGTTTCAACGAAGTCATTTTGCGCTCCTTATTTCAATTTAAAGTGGGAGAACTGATTAATTCCCATTAATTCTGGCGTCTATAAGCTTTCGCATTGTGAGCTTTACCCCTGTCATTCTTCCCGCCAGTAATCCAAAGACAGCGCCATAGACTAGATGGAATAGTAATGATGCTCCCAACACGAAATAATACAATCCTGCAAAGTGATTTGCTATGGAGTGGGCATAGGTATTGGCTTCTGTGATCATGAAAGTATCTAATCTAGGTTGAATTCCAAATGTTGCTAACGGAGCGAACAATACTGCCCATAAAGATATACCGAGCATTAACCCTAAAGATATTCCCCTCTTCATGTTGTATGGAATAAGTTTTCGCCAGAATAGTGCCATTTGTCCAAATATGTTGCCCGCTACAGTACCAGTTAATACATGTAATCCATATCCAATGTATTGAGCTGAGGCGGGATCGTTAAAACCTAGTGATAGTCCTATTACGGCAAAAAAAGTTCCGCTTGGTGTACCCGATGCAAAGTCTATGACTTCTAGCAGTCCCGAAATTATCAGAGCTGATATCAATCCCGCAAGTGTGCAGTATACTATCAGCATTTTTGGTGTATTATCAATTTTTTGTAGTTCCATTACTGTATCGACGTCATTGATGTATTTAAACTAATGCTAACTTTTGCTCCTAGTGCTAACTTATTAAATATCGTCTTTAACGGAATCACTCAGGGGTAAAAAGCGTTAGTCACTCTACCCTAAGTGATTGAAAAGCATCTCATAATGACAATCAAGAACGAATTTCTAATTCCACTATAACCAGTGATTACAGAAAAGTGATAGAAAGATGTTTGACCCTTATTCGAGATGGTTATTGTAAGAAAAAAGGAACTATTTTGATATCAGATTTCCTGTATTTATTTATTTATTGGCTAGATATCTCAATGATTCCTTTCATAGTATCTGGATGATACTCACAATGATATTCAAGTGTCCCAGTTGAATTAGCATTGAAGGTAAACTTTCCATTCTTATCCGGTTCGATCTCATTGCTTTTCGCAAGCTCAGTCCCATTTGATCCGATTATTAATTCATGCTTGGTATCCGTGGGATTCTTTATCTTAATAAGGTAATCTGTGTTTGCTATCAAATGCAGTGTGGGATTTATTGCCTCACTAGTGTTCTGCCATCTGTATGTTTCATTCTTCAGTTCTAATGCATTTAAAGCGATAGAAGAACTACTATTAGAAGCAGAGGCGTCCGTAGAGGTCGAACTAGCTTTGTCTTCTGAACTGCTCTTCTTGGCTGATATGGATTGGACAAGGTAGTGCGAAGAATAACTCATACCTATAAGCAGTATCGATATTATAATGCATGATGTCAAGATCTTTTTATTAAAATGAAGGTTATCCATAGAGTGATAATTATTACGGCATTATATTAACATAGAGATAAATCCCATCTTTGGAACCAGGAAATGGGATCCAGATGTCGGATTTCCAATTTGGATTACGGCAAAATATCTATATGTCAAGGCTGAACTTGATTCATAAGCTAGGATATCTGATGGAAAATTTACCTTTCGGTACTACTCTATAGGAAGGAATACATGACCATCTTATTTTTTCGTCTTCTCTTGCTTGTAGCTTATTATGTTACCACTGCAACCATGCGAGGTATTATACAATAGTTATGTCTGTGAATAACATCATCCGCTTTGAAACATTTGCTACAAATCCAACATACGTATTCTTTACATACATTGCAAACTGAACTAGGTTCCAAATGAGTGCCACACGCTCTACAGGAACGGTTATAATACATAATCGAAGTCAGCCCACCTGATAAAGTAATATGAAAAATAACTCATACCTATAAGCAGTATCGATATTATAATGCATGATGTCAAGATCTTTTTGTTAAGATGATGTGCATACATTACATGATATGTATGACAGTTTTTTTATTAACATAGAGACAAATCCCATCTTTGGAACCCCCTATTGGAACCCAAATGATGAATTCCATAATATGGTATTGAGCATAATATCTATATGTCTAGTGTGATCCATAGAAATTAATTAATTTGTTTGATGAAAACCTAATTCATTTGGCTAGTGGTGTTATCATGTTTGCTGCTGCCATTGTTCCCGTATACCTTAGTTTAAGATTAAGGAGCAATCTTAGAATTCTTACAGTCTTGTTATCACTTTTCATTCTCATTCACGGGTTATATCATTTGGCATACTTTGCAGGTGAGGAAGTATTGGGAGAGGGACTCTTCAGAACCATTTCTATTGTTGTTTTAATAATTTTTGGCGGCGCATTCATATATATGGATAGATCCAAAAAGGAGAAAATTATAGTATGATGATGTCTCCAGTTTTGGCTCTTATGAGTAATTTTACACTTTGTTTGTTATTCGTGGCACTGGGAATATTTGTGTGGTTGGCTTGGCATTCACATAATCCCAATTCCTTCCGATTTCAAATTTCAATCTTCATTTTGATCTGGATTGGAGGAGAATTCGTGACTACTTTATACGAGTCTCGGTCATTTGATTTCCACTTTGATTTACACGATGTTGGCATGCAGATACATCTAGTTTCTATGATTCTTTTTGCCTCAATTATGCTCATGAGATATTACTATTCTTACAGGTCGGGCCATAAAATCGTAGAAAGCCTAACTTCAATCCTTAAGTAGCTTTGCCAGACTAATCACTCAACTATATGTTTAACCTTATCTACTCATAGAGAGAAGAATCTTTCCGTCAATCTATCAACAGGATCGATGTTTCGCTCCGCCTCTATTATTATCTTAATATTTTCATATTTTACGACTATCGATCTAAAGACACTATGAAACAGACTGTATTTCTTTCCTTCATCACTGATACAAATCCTATCAATTACGAGAAGGTCTTGCTCCACTAGCCATTTAATTTTTCTGTATGCGGTAGTATGAGGCATCTTGGTCTCCATGATGATGTCATAGACTGATTTGGACTGGTACATTGTTGAATTGATAATGCTAACCATCTCAGGATCGGCCAGAGCAGTTAAAATTGCTTTCTTGGTTTTCTGAGCTTGTAGTTGCGTTTCTATTCACCTACTGAATTTGGTAGCTAATATAATATTAAAGATCTGTTTACTTAGCTTGTGTATTTTCTTAAAGCCATTTATGAAAGGCTTATTTAGTGTGAAAACTTTCGCTGCTTGTTTTGCGACTTCCGTATATCTCCAATGAACAATATCTATTAACTTTGCGTCATTCATTTTCAACAATTCATGTTTTATTTGGCCGCTAACGGTTAGAAGGAACTCATATTCAATCGCCACAAAGGCAAAGATAGACTTGGTGATGCCGCCTCCTAATACGAAAGGCATAATTTCAAGTTTACTTCCAAATCTCAATTTACTTCCCTTTCTTCCTTAACTATAAAGAAGTAATTATGTAAATTGGTAAGTGATAATCGGTAAGTAGGGTATAAATCGAAAGTGAACCTGATTTTGAATGATATTTGCGTCAAGGAGCAAATTTAGAATGAACCAAAAGGAAGCGCAAAAATTGGTTTCAATGACTACTCGCTGTCCTGTTAACTGTACATTTAACTTGATAGGTAAAAAATTTACTATCCATATCATACGGAATATGATTATTTTGGGACATACAAGATTTAACCAATTTGAAACTATAGAAGGTATTAATCCAAAAACTCTTGCTGTTCGCCTCAAAGAAATGTTAGAAAATGATCTAATCGAAAGAAAGGTCCATGCGGTTATTCCAGTAAGGGTCGAATATTTTGTAACGGAGAAGGGAAAATCAGTACTTCCAATTCTTGAGCAAATGCTGGCCTTCTCGATGAAATATGCATCCAAAGAGGTCTTTGCGGATGGTAAACCAAGAAGCTTCAAGGATGTGCTGGGGCGACATACTGAACATATGCCATAATATCATAATCCAGTAAAGGAATTCCATTCCCATTCCCACAAACATTATATTTGACTAAGGTTACTACAATGAAGAATCGATTCATTATCCACCTATTCTTTCTTCTTTCGAAATTTTATATCAGGTTCTGTTAATTTATTAATGCTTGATACTTTATTACAAATTATTGCAATCGAAATCTAGTTTAATATATAAGACATTCCAATCAAGTCATTAAATGAACTCAATTGCCTTTGGAACACATCTACCGGTGATGGCATTAACAAAAGAAGAAACGTTTTCAAGAGAGCAGATCCTCTCAATCGCAAATAAGGTCGAAGAGTTGGGATACGATTCGATTAGCGTAAATGATCACATAGTTTTCAAAACCGGCTGGCTTGATGCTATAAGTTCACTAGCTGCTATTGCTGTAACTACTAATAGGATAAAAATTGGCACTTCTATTTTGAACGTAGTAATAAGAAATCCGGTAATCTGTGCTAAAGCTCTAACTTCAATAGATATCTTATCTTCAGGTAGATTATTTGTAGGATTAGGACCAGGTTCCTACAAAGGAGACTATGATATCTGTGGAATTCCTTTTGAGGATAGGTGGAAAAGATTTTCTGAAGCATTAGAGATCATCCACATGATTTGGAACGAAAATAATGAAAGTGATTCATCATCCGCAGATTTTGAAGGTAAATACTATAGATTGAAAAAAATGTCTATTGATCCTAAACCATATCAAGAACCTCACCCTCCCATCATGATAGCAAGTTGGGGCTCAGAACAAGGGTTAAGGAGGGTAGCAAAGTACGGAGACGGTTGGATGGCATCTGCTTATAATATCACACCAGACAAATTCAAAGCGAAATGGAAGTTACTTCTGACTTACAGAAGAGAGCTGAATAAGGATATTACGTCATTTGAAAACTCAGTTATGACAATGTTTGGATATATTGATAATGATAATGAAAAAGTCCATAAGATGGCAAAAGATGTATTGTCACCAGCTCTTGGAAGATCTGCTGAAGAGCTAGAGAATTTGTTACTTTTTGGATCTACTGATCAATGCCTAAAAAAAATTAAGCTACTTTATGAATCTGGAGTACAACGTATCCACTTCTGGCCTGTTCATAACTACATTAAACAAATAGAGATATTCTCTAAGGAGATAGTACCTTATTTCTAATGATATATTTGTTGAAGAAATTGAGAGCCTTTTTACAATCCTTTTACGCATGGCTGAAAACAATATTTTCCAATTTTTCCATAAGATTGTTATATCTCTAAATTGATTGTGATTCTAGAATAGTATATAAGTAAATAATAAAATAGATTAATGTGAATTGTACATGGTTCCCACCGAACCAGAATATAATTTATGGCCTTTCCAATATACAGTAATACTATAAATCAAAATATGAAAAATGATTGAATTGTAAAAATAAATGAAATGTAATTTACTCTGTCTTAATTAATCCCCTAAGTTTTTCTTTGAATTCTGGAGTTATGTCTTCCTCTTTCATTCCGTGATCTTTCATAGCATGTTGTGCACCATTTTTGAATATCTCTTCTTCAGTTTCTCCTTTTACAACATGGTCACAATCAAATCCAGCTTCTCTACATGATAATGTTTTCATTAAAAGTAGTTCAAATCCAATGAATAAATGTGTTTTTGCCAGTGTGTTTGTCTTTCTCCAAGTGCCGTCGTTTATGATGAAAGCAGAGTTCAATTTCAGTTTATTTTACGATGAAACTCAAAGATAAATATTGGTAATATATGAAAAGTAGATAATAATTTATAGTAAGAATCAATAATTGACATTACTTAACATTACTATAATAGGAGTTTACTTTATTATTTGTAGCCAAGTATTATATTTTATATAATTAATATGCGTCTAATCA
>JBIOZG010000032.1:0-77597 GCA_044870765.1 Nitrososphaeraceae archaeon | reverse complement strand
TCATGGGGCAGCTATACACTGGAAGTGGATTATTCCTCCAAATAATATTGATGTAATAATGGTCGCTCCAAAGGGACCGGGTCAAAGAGTAAGAGAATTGTTTCAGGAAGGTTTCGGCACTCCTTCGTTGATTGCTGTTCATCAAGATTATTCTGGAAGTGCCCTGAAGACTGTTTTGGGACTGGCCAAAGCAATAGGGAGTACAAGGCCAGGAGTAATTGAAACTACTTTCAAGGAAGAAGTTGAAACAGATTGGTTTGGCGAACAAGTCGACTTGTGTGGTGGTGCACATTCACTTCTTCTTAATGCATTTGAAACTTTAGTAGAAGCAGGTTACCAACCTGAGGTGGCTTATTATGAATGCCTCCACGAACTGAAATTGATAGTGGATCTGATATACAAGTATGGAATAACTGGAATGTACAACAGGGTTAGTGAAACTGCAAGATATGGTGGTCTCACAAGAGGACCAATGATAATAAATTCGCAAGTAAAAGAGAACATGAAAAAAGTTCTAAAGGATATACAATCCGGAGAGTTCGCAAATGAATGGACAAGTGTATACAGAAAGGATGGTAAGAATTCATTTGCCAGGTTCATGAACCAATTAGAAAATAATCAATTGGAAGTTGTCGGAAAGGAAATGAGGAAAATGATGTGGAAACGTAATGACTAGTATCTTACAGTGCGTGTGGTGGAGTGTTTAAGAAACACGTAATCATATTTTATATTTACATATATTAGTTGCTTTTCACATAATCATACTGGTAATGGTAAACTGTACTGTAGTTATTCATTCTAATTATACGTAATGTTAATAGTGTTCTAAAGACTACGGTTCTCCATTTAGGAAAACCGTAGTATCTTCAATAACCCTAATAAACTATTATGTTCAATAGTGTGTTCAGTGTCCGTAAGTTAATGCAAAGAAAATATCAGTTTGAAGGGATTTATCTTGAATAATATGCAGAAAATACATGAAATTTCTGATGGTAAGCATGTTATGTTATTATGTGAAGATGAAGAGCAGCGTTCTCAAGCAGCCGCGGAATGGATAAACCACGGGCTTGAGGAAGGACAGCACTGTATTTATGCTTCTGTCTATGCATTTAATCAATTTCATCAATCAAGTATTTCTAGAATTTCGACGAAGATAAAAAATTATCAACACCATCTAGATAACAATAACCTACAGATTATAGATTTTGAACCCTACTATCAATCTGCTCTAACCGGTAATTTGACACTATTTAAGAACTTGAAAAAAAATCTAGAGAAAATATCTTGCGAAAATAAAGTTAGAGGAGACAAACTAAAAATGACTGTTTTCGCAGACGCGGCATGTTGTTTATGTGAAAACAAATCGTATGAGGATTCAGAAAAATTAGAGAAATGGTGGCAGGATACACATGATGAATGGGTCAAAAATCATTACCACATCACAGTAATTTGTCCACATCCGCAGGTAATCTTGGAGACTAACCAAAATACGAGATTAAAAATAGCAAACGCACATGATATCATGATATCTCTAAACACAAATGATAAGGACAATATGATGTGCCCTCTAGTCGAGGAGCATGTATTCAGAATTCTTATTGCAGAGTCCGATCCTGATTTAGCGGTACTCTATGCAGAGTTTTTGAGTCGTTGCCATGTTAATGTTACCATTGTAGTAGATGCTAATGAATGCCTTTCTGCGCTAAAGTCCAACAATTTTGATGTAATTATTTTGGACGAACATTTATATGGAAACATTTTGACCAAGGATCTTGCAAACGAAATCCTTCGAGTAAAACCGGATCAACGAATTGCATTAACCACAACCAATCCCTCATATGGAATTTCAACTGGAGCAGATGTTGTTGGATTGAATCCGAAAGATATTTTGCTAAAGCCATTCATGTTGTCAAATCTCCTTGAAGTAATTAAAAGAAAATAACTTCTTTACTAATAGGATATTAGTCAATGTGTCCTTCTTTAGCCTTGATTAATGCATGTAACTCTTTAGTGCAAGCTTGGAGAACTTTTTGCGCATCTTCTTTGCTGTTTGCAGTTACTATAACACCGCCTGGTCCAAATTTGCACTGGTTAATCTTAATGGGTATATCGACATGTAGAAGTCGTCCAACAAATTCCATAAGTGAAGGATAGGTCTCACCTTTCTTGTAAACAAACGACGCAGTATCTTTTGTCATCAAGATCTCGTCTTCCACAGGAAATAATAATGGATCTTCCATCATGTTTTTAAAGATCTGTTCTTCTATTTTTGTTGCCTTTGATCTCAAATTTTGATTGCGTGAAACACTTGCTTCATATGCCAATTCTTCTGACTTTTTGAAATCCATGTTATGTAATAATAATTGGTATCAATAAAATGTTATCGTACTTGTATTTGGAAATAATTGTTACGTAATTATCAATGCAACTTGTCATTTTGATTGACTTAAAGACCAGTTTTTTCTCCAAGATACTTCTCATATTCGTAGAGTGACTTTTCTTGTGAATCTGTCTGAATTGACCCGGGTCTAAGATTTCTGATCTTGGTCATCGCATCCCTTGCACTTAGATTTTCTTTTTTTAGCAAATATGCACCTAATATTGTTCCTGTTCTTCCTTTTCCTGCGGCACAGTGCACTAATACTGGTCTTTTTGCCACAATTTCATTCTCGATAAATTTAACTGTTGAGTCAATCTCTTGGATAGTGGGTGAATGATAGTCCTCAACCTTAAGGTGCAAGTAATTAACTTTCTCAAAGTTTTTATCTTTAGAAAGGGCATTTGCGATATTTGGATCTGATAACCATCGCAATGGCAATGGTATCTCTCGGACTGTCACGATGGTTCTAACTCCATTCTTTACTAACCACTGAAATTGATCAAAAGATAACGGTAACCCACTTCCAGCAAGCCCATCGCGAATCACCCAGCTAAAATTTGTAGGTCGAGAAGTGAATTTACTATAAAGCCACCGATAGACGTCACCAATGAATGTCATTTCACAGGGAGATCTACTGGACACTTGATTTAAATCTTAATCAGCATAATTTACAAGCGACAGGGAGAAAATTTTATCCATTGGCAATAGACATATCAATCACCGAAAAACAATAGGTAGTGATTTTGGTTCAGAATGGGCCAACTATACCGTCAACAGAAAAATCGGTTACCAAGTTGACAAAATTGCCTGTGTAATGATGTACCTCATTATTTATTATGGTTTCATACGCATATAATAGAAGTTTGTTTCTCATCTTAGGTAATTTATTGGATATTATTAAATAATATTATCTTTTTCTAAGTGATGACAAAATTATTTTACATAGCATTAACTCTAGCAGCAATTATGTCAATATCAGCCGCAGTAATACTGACAAATCATGCAAACGCGCAACAACAAGTAGCTTACATTGCGATACTAAACGAAAAGAACGAAGTTCCGTCGCATTCGGATGTAACAGCAACTGGCATGGCAGGATTCATCGTAAATACAGCCAAGACGAAGATCTGGTACCAAATTGAAGCAGAAGGTCTCAAAAAAGTAACTCAGGCTCATATTCACTCAGGTAAATCAGGTGAGAATGGTCCTGTTGTAGCAACTCTTTTCAAAGGCAACAAAGACACTGTCAACGGTGCTTTAGTTCAAGGTAGCATAACATCAGATAAATTAGTGGGTCCATTAAAGGGCAAGTCCATTTCTGACCTAGTTAATTTGATCGAAAAGTCCTCCGCATATGTAAACGTACATACAGAATCATTTCCAGATGGAGAAATCCGAGGCCAAATTAGCAAGGGTACAATTCAGATAGATTTCACTACAAAGAAGGCACATATCAGCCAAGATAACTTCCGAATTGACTTGGATCTGACCAATGTAAATCTGAATGAAATTACAGTAGAAAACAAAAATAAGGTCGAAAGCTCACAATCAACTGAAAACAACCTTCAATCTTCACAGTCAACTGAAAATACATTAGGAGCTAATCAGTCAACTGAAAATACATTAGGAGCTAATCAAACATCTGCAGATGAGTTAGGTTCATCACAAACAACCGAAAATATGCTAGGAGCAAATCAGACCAGCACTGACCAATCAGGATTTCAGTCAGATGGAACTATGCCGGGAATGAATGAATCTGGCGATAGTATGTTGAGCATGAATCAGTCAACTGAAAGTCCGACAACTGACGGTAGCATTGAAACACCTCCAGTAGGCTGACAATCTACATTATTTTTTTTGCTATACTCCTCTTAGTAATTTATCAAATTTTATTTTATCTAACAGCGGTCAAATATCTAAAAAAAATTGTGCTTGTTAATCCGTTTCTACTTTAGAACTTAGATGTCCAGATAAGATTAGCATACAAATGTAATACGATTGTAATAAACTATGTTTTCCCAGTAGTTAGCGTATAACTACAATTACAAACCAGAGTTTACTATTTCTAGCGATAGTCCTTATCGTGATAGGAGCTGTCTTTCTACATTCACCCATATCTTATCAAGCCTGAACTATCGGAAATATTCTAATCGTTATTGGAATTATTGTGTTGGTTATTTGGATAGTACTAAAGGTAATACGCTCAATTAAACATACTTAGAGTGCTTTCCAACACGTTCTTTTTTTGGGTTACAATACAAGATAAAAACATGCGTTCCTAAAAGAAGAATAAAGCAATTGTCCAAGTAACTGCTATTTTTTTAAGTTATTATGGATGAAATCAATAATTACTTCAAGTGGGGTTCCTGGTCCAAAGTTTCCTCTTATTCCCTTTTCTTCCAAGAGCTTTTTATCCTTGCCTGGTATCACGCCACCCCCGATCAAAAGAATATCACTAACACCCTGCTCCTTTAAAACAGTAGCAACCCGGGGGAATAATGTAAGATGAGCTCCATTAAGCAAGCTCATTGCTACAACATCGACATCTTCATCAATAGCAATTTTCGCTACCTGGTCGGGCGTACAGAACAACCCAGAATATATAACCTCCATTCCTGAATCCCTGAGAGCTCTGCATATAACTAGAGCTCCTCGATCATGACCATCTAGCCCTAATTTAGATACGAGAACCCTTATGGGATTTTTCTTGTTATGTGTAACCGTAGATGTGGACATATAACTAAAACTCACAATGTATCTTTAAAATTTTTTGTCCATTTATTTTTGGTAAAACTCACTTTACAAAGACAAGTAACTTTTAATACTTAACTTCCCAGCAAATCACTCGTGTCAGACTTAGTGGCAGGGATACTGAAAGGTGATACAAGATCAATTTCGAGAGCAATTTCAATAGTAGATAATAATGACCCCGATTCAGTAAAAATAATACACGGAATTTTCAAGAAAACGAAAAATGCCAAGACGATTGGATTTACAGGATCTGCTGGTTCTGGTAAGAGTACATTAATTGGAAGATTGGCATCTGAATTTCATTCCCTTGGTTACAAAGTTGCGGTTATTGCGGTGGATCCATCTAGCCCGATAACAGGTGGCGCTTTATTAGGTGACAGGGTACGAATGATGTCAGTTAGTGATGAAATTTATGTAAGAAGTTTGGCTTCACGCGGTGCTGAAGGAGGAATTTCAAGGTCCCTCAGGAACGTAGTCAGAATTTTAGACGCTGCGGGTTATGACTTGATTCTAGTAGAAAGTGTGGGAGCAGGTCAGCTTGAAATCGAAATTTCAAAGGCAGTGAATATTACCGTAGTTGTTTTCAACCCACAAACTGGCGACAGCATACAAGCGATAAAAGCAGGACTAACTGAAATTGGGGATATATATGTTATAAACAAGTCAGATTTGGAAGGAGCTACAATTCTGTACAATATTATATTCGATCTCGTAGGTAATCATAAGAAACTGGTCTTCAAATGCTCGGCTAAGTTGAAGAAAGGGGTAAAGGAATTGACAAGAGCCCTAGTGAAATTATTGGATGAAGAGAAATACCTATCTAGAGAAAAGTCAATATTGGAAAATGAATTGAAAGATATGATTTTAAACGAAGTAAAGGAAAAATCTATTGAAAAGATAATGAAGAGTGAAGAGTACAGAAAACTCGTTAGTAAAGTACTAAAAAAGGAAGTTGAGCCATATAACGCAGCTTTAAATTTTGCCAATAAAATTATAGTATAGGAGGATATGACAATGGCAAAACAAGAAATAAAAAAAATTAAAACAGATTCAGGGATTCCTGTAAAAAGAATTTTTTCTTCAAAGGATTTAGTAGACAAAACATCTCAAGATGAAGAAGCTGGAAGATATCCATACACAAGAGGGCTTTATCCAAACATGTATCGAGAAAGACTCTGGACCATGCGTCAGTATAGTGGATTTGGTAGTGCTGAAGAAACTAACAAAAGATTTCGATTCTTATTGGAGCATGGACAGACCGGACTCTCTCTAGCTTTTGATCTTCCAACACAAACTGGAAGAGATTCAGATAACCCATATTCACAGGGTGAGGTTGGACGAACCGGAGTTGCGATTAGTTCTATTAATAATATGATGACATGTTTTCAGGATATCCCACTAGATAAGGTAAGCACGTCAATGACAATAAATTCTACCGCTTCGACGCTTTTGGCCCTTTACATCGTAGTTGCAGAATCTCAAGGAGTTTCAGCTAGCAACTTGAGGGGCACTACGCAAAATGACATATTGAAAGAATACATCGCACGTAATACCTATATTTATCCACCTCGAGAGTCTATGAGAATAATTGGGGATATGATTCAGTATTGTTCCAAACATGTTCCTCAATGGTACCCCATAAGCATCTCCGGTTATCACATGCGTGAAGCAGGTTCAAATGCAATTCAAGAATTAGCCTTTACCTTTGCTAACGCAATAGAATATATCGATACGTGCGTGTCACGTGGATTAAATGTTGATGAATTTGCTCCGCGACTATCGTTCTTTTTCTGCTGCACCATGGAATTCTTCGAAGAGGTAGCAAAGTTTAGAGCTGCGCGTCGTATCTACGCAAGGATTATGAAAGAAAAGTTTGGCGCCAAAAGCGATAAATCAACCCATTTGCGCTTTCATGTCCAAACAAGCGGTGAATCACTTACAGCACAGCAAGTCGACAACAATGTGGTCAGGGTTACACTAGAAGCCTTGTCAGCCGTACTTGGGGGTTGCCAATCACTACATACAAATTCTAGGGATGAAGCACTGGCGCTTCCAACTGAAGAATCAGTCAAGATTGCGTTAAGGACTCAGCAGATTATAGCAAACGAAACTGGAGTAACTAAAACTGTAGATCCACTATCAGGTTCACACTACATAGAGTATCTTACATCCAAGATAGAGGAGGGAGTAGAGAAATATCTCAAGAGGATAGAAAAAACTGGAGGTTCTCTAGCGGCTATAGAAAATGGTTTCTTTCAAGAGGAAATACGACGTAATGCTTACCAGTTAAAGAAAGAAATAGACTACAATGATAGGGTGATTGTAGGCGTGAATAAATTTCAAGACCAAAACGATGTGGAACCGAAATTAAATACTATCGATCCGGAAATAGAGACTCGCCAAGTAAATAATTTAAAGGACTTTAAGAAAAGCCGGGACTTGAGTAGAATAAATTCTGAGCTAAGTAAATTGCAAAAATATGCAGAAAAAGAGCAGGAGAATCTTATGCCTCATATCATCTCCGCAGTAAAAGCTCGTGTTACACTGGGGGAAATAAGTGACGTTTTTGTTGACATATTTGGAAGATACGAACCAAAATTCTCTTTTTAGAGGTGAAATGGAATGAGAGTTGATCATGTTGCAATAGCAGTGAACAGCATAGCCGAGGCGTTGAAGAACTATGAAAAGATCCTAAAAATTGATAACGTTGACATTGAAGATGTTCCTACAGAAAGGGTCAAAGTGGCTATTTTGAAATTGCAAGATACTCGAATAGAATTGATGGAGCCTACTGCAGATGACAGTCCAATAAAAAAATTCTTGACAGATCATGGAGAAGGAATGCACCATATAGCCATTACTGCAGATGATATTGAGAATGATGTTGAGAGAGCAATTGCCAATGGAACTCGAATGATTGGAAATATTAGAACCGGGTCATATGGCAGAAAAATAACTTTCATACATCCAAAATCAATGAATGGTGTTTTAACGGAATTCTGTCAAGCACCACCTGAAAGTAAAGAGTAGAGCAAAGAATAGCGGATTAGTAAATCAGAATTAAACGACGTTACTTGGTATAGATCTATTATTCATTTGTCAACTGAATCAAGTCTACTTGCGAGTATCGGTTATGAACAGCAGATAAAATACTATACAAAATTATGATACAAGTCGCGATACAAACATTTTTGTAAAGTCGTCAGTATGCATTTTGCCACCCATATCCATTGTTTTTATGTTCTCGTTGAGTATACTCAATAATGTTTTTTCTATTTTCCTTGCCAAGTCCATTAGGCAAGCTTGATCATTGTTCTTATTTTTATCAGCTAACCATTCGAACATCATCTTTATGGACAAGAACATTGAAGATGGATTAGCAATATTCTTGGTTGCAATATCAAATGCTGCACCGTGGACTGGTTCAAATATGGCGAATGTTTTTCCAATATTACCTGCAGGTGCCAATCCCAGACCGCCTACAACCTGTGCTGCCTCATCTGACAGGATGTCACCAAACAGATTTGTTGTCAGAATTACATCAAATTTTTCTGGATTTCTAATCAAATTCATAGCGCATGCATCAACATAAGATTCACTGAATTCGACATCAGGGTACTTTTTTGCAACATCCTTACTAATTCTGGAAAACATGGTATCTCCCAATCTCATAACGTTTGATTTGTGAACACAAACAACCTTTTTCTGCCCATTTTTGACACCTCTCCTTACTGCTTCTTCGAATGCGTACTCTGCAATTTTTCGTGACGCCTCTGCAGTTGTTAGTCGTATGCCTAGCACTGCATCATCTCCTATCGGAAATTCCCAGCCCAGGTAAACATCTTCGGTATTTTCTCTCACAATCACTAGATCCACCGAGGGATGAAGAGATTTTACATGAGGGTATGACTTTGCGGGTCTTATGTTCGCATACAAGTCAAAATATCGTCTAAGAACAAGAATTACATCTGCTGCATGTTCCCCCACGGGTGCCTTCAAACAAACCTCTGATTTTTTTATGCTATCAAAAGAAAAATCCGGCAATGCCTTGTTGTATTTGGCTAAAGCGTTGTCCCCAGCCTCTACACTCACTATGTCAAATTTTATGTCAGAAAAATCGCTAATCTTATTCAAAAGTATCGTTCCTGAATTCGCAAGATCAGGACCAATTCCATCCCCATTAACCAATGAAATACTATATCTTGTCAATAATTATGAACCTAAATCAAATTGAACTTAATTTTTTGAATATAGAACCTTTCTCAGCATTAGTTTATTTATTGCGTCGATCATCGCTTCTACGGATGCAACTACTACATCTTCGCCAGATTTTTTGGAAGAAACAACATTACCATCTAGGTCTTCTGCCTTTATCGTAACTTCTGCCATTGCATCTGATCCTCCAGTTATAGATCCAAGTCGATATTCCCTTATTCGAATATTTGCCATATCTACTGCAATTTTTTGTATTGCCTTGAGAGCCGCATCTACAGGCCCAACTCCAGTTTCTGATGCTACCAAGTCTTTACCATGAGTATTCAACCGTATCACTGCAGTGGGAATGATATTCATACCAGTAACAATATGAAAATCATAAAGTTTGAATTTCTCTTCAAATTTACTGCTGCCCATTACTTCACCTGCAATTGACAAAAGTTGTGTCGTGGTAATAGATTTTCCCTTATCTGCTATGTCTTTTTGTTTTTCGATTATTATATGCAACTGTTCTTCTGTAGGTTGGATCCCAAAATCATTCAAAATTGCTCGAATCCCATGAGTGCCAGCATGCTTACCTGCCTGGAGCCACCTTTTTCTGCCAACCAATTCAGGACTGATCGGTTCATATGTCAATGGATTATTTATGATACCGTGAGTATGAATGCCGGATTCATGACCAAAAGCATTCTCTCCAATTATCGCTTTATTGGGTTGCACAATGACGCCCATTGTATTTGATACAAATTTTGAAATCTCATAAAGCAAATTTACTTTTATATTGTGTTTCATAGAATACAAACACTGTAGCCCCATGACGAATTCTTCTAGGGAAGCATTTCCCGCTCTTTCACCAAGTCCGTTAATGGTAACATGTGCGCAAGATGCTCCGGCATTTATTGCCGCAATTGAGTTTGCAACGGCCAGACCAAAATCATTATGACAATGTACACTAATTGGAGCATTCATCTTTGATCTAATCTCCTGAACAAGTGACGTCATATATTCGGGTGTTGAATATCCGACTGTGTCGGGAATATCAATCCTGTCTGCTCCTGCTCCGCTAACAGCTTTAAAAACATCAATGAGAAATTTTCTATCAGACCTTGTTGCATCTTCTGCAGAAAATTCGACTTTTAGTCCATGCGTCTTTGCATATTCTACAGCCCACAGTGCTTTTTGCAAAACTTGTTCCCGAGACATCTTTAATTTGTATTGCATGTGGATATCAGACGTCGCAATGAATGTATGAACATAATTTACGCCGCAGTCTATTGCCGAATCAATGTCTGACTTTACAGTTCTTGCCAATACGCAGACTTCTGTATCCAATTTCTGCTTTACAATGCTCTTTATTCCTACCTTTTCACCATCAGATACTACCGGGAATCCAGCCTCTATTGTATCTACACCCAGTTCAGATAGTTTCATTGCAATATTCAACTTCTGTTCTGGTGTTATAGAAACACCGGGTGTCTGCTCACCATCTCTCAGGGTGGTATCAAATATTCTTACCTTTTGAGATTCCATAAATCATTCTCCTCTCTGAAGGGCGGAAACACCGGTCCTTGCCATTTCAACTATTTCATATTGTATTATTAGATTCTTAAATGCATCTATTTTATCGGGCGTTCCTATGACCTCTACGGTTACAGACTCCTTGCCGATGTCTAATATGTTTGCTCTAAAAACATTTGCGAAATTTATAATCTCGTTTCTATTGGTAAAGTCTTTTGCTCTGATCTTTATGAGCGCCAATTCCCTATAAACCGTATTATTGATATCCAAAACCTCTACTTCAACAATATCAATGAGTTTTCGTAATTGTTTCACCAATTGATCTAGTATAGCTTCATCTATTCTTGTAGTAATCGTCATTCTCGACAAGTCTGGTTTCTCGGTAGTACCTACTGTTATACTTTCAATATTGAAATTTCTCGCCCTAAATAGATTGGTTATTCGAAATAATACTCCTGGTTTATTTTCAACAAGTGATGAGATAATATACAGTGGTTTGTTTTTGTATTCAGTTGAACTCAAATGTCATGCACCTGTTATCATGTCTTTAAGTCCAGTTCCGGGAGCAACAAAAGGATAGACATCTTCTTCGGGATCTATACTAATATCTATTACTGTGGCTACTTCCGTTCTGAGAGCACTTTTGATTCCTTTTTCTAATTCGTCCATTGATTGAACCTTTAATCCGTTAGCTCCATATGCCTCAGCAATCTTGACATAGTCAGGACAACTCTTTTGATGCACTCCCATGTACCTCCTGTCGTAAAATGTTCTCTGCCATTGAGCAACCATTCCAAGCATATCGTTATTCAACAAGAATACTAGCACAGGTAAATTCTCCAGCACGGAAACTGCCAAGGAATTCTCAGTCATATTGAACGACCCATCACCTGCTACATCAACCACATGTACATCAGGTCTGGCGGCCTTTGCTCCGATTGATGCAGGAAAACCGAACCCCATAGTTCCTAATCCGGTGGAGCTAAAAAAGGTCCCAGGAGCAATAACATCAAAGTGCAAAGAAGTCCACATTTGGCACTGGCCTACTTCTGTTGTTACTATGGACTCCGCTGGCAATAGCTCTCTCAATTTTTTGAGAGCTTTTCTAGCAGTAATCTCTCTAGGGTAATCCTTAATATTTTGCGAAAAATAATCGATTAGTTCTTTTCTTCTTTTAAGCCATGGATTATCAGTGCTTTTCTTTGCAGCAACCTTGGTCAACATCTTAACCATCGTCCTCAGTGCTGATTTTACATCTCCAACAATCGCAATATCTACTGATTTGTTTTTTCCAATTTCAGCTGGATCTATATCAAGATGGATTATGTTCATACCTTTACCAAATTCATCGAACCTACCCACAGAACGATCCGAGAACCTTGCGCCAACCGCAAGTATGCAATCTGCTTCAAGTATTATTCTGTTTGCTTCAGCATGACCATGCATTCCTATGGGCCCCATAGCAAGCGGATGATTCTCAGGAAATGCACCCTTGCCCTTGAATGTGGTAACGACAGGCGCCATAATTAATTCAGCAAGTGCTTGAAGCTCTGAGAATGCACCGGATAAATTTACTCCGCCACCCGCCATAATAATAGGTCTTTGAGCTGAAACCAATAGTTCAACAGCTTTTCCTACATTGGAGAGATCTGGGTCAACTATCGGTTTGTATCCTCTAACTTTTATCAAGTCGGGAAACTGTATTTCTGTTACCTCTTGTTGAACGTCTTTGGGAATATCAACTAGCACCGGGCCGGGTCTGCCACTTTCTGCAATATAGAATGACTTTTTTACAACTTCAGGAATTTCGGTTGCGTGTCTTGGTTGAAAGGCATATTTTGTGCACGGATTAGCAACACCGATGATATCTGTTTCTTGAAAGGCATCCTTTCCAATCATGTTTAGTGGTACTTGTCCTGTGATCGCAACTAGTGGTGAAGAATCTGCATAAGCAGTGGCGATTCCCGTAATCAAATTTGTTGCACCAGGCCCTGATGTAGCCAAACATACTCCGGCTTTCCTCTTTATTCTAGCATAACCATCAGCCATATGAGCTGCAGATTGCTCATGTCTTACCAAAACGTGCCTAAAATTAGCGTCAACTAAGGCATCGTAAATGGGCAAATTTGCCCCACCTGGAAGTCCAAAAACTATGTCAACTCCTTCTTTTTCCAGGGAATCCATTAATGCCTTTGCACCACTCATTTCAGCCATTGTACGAATATTCATTGATACTTCGTATATATACTCGTTGTCAATTGAATTAGATTGTAACCGATTTCTATCTGAATATATTCTTGTTAAATTATAAGTAGAATTACATGAACAAAATCATAATCTTTAATCTGCTGAAAGATTAAAGTAGACAGGAATTGTTTCCTTTCATCAAATGAGCTCCAAAGATAAGGATAATCCATCTTCGGAATATAAGAAATTTATCAAAATCTCGCAAGACTTTTTTGAAAAATACATCTTTAAGGGAAGTACCATAGGGCTGGGCAGTGGAAGCACTGTAGAGAAGATTATACGAAATCTTGATCTCTTAGATTATAAAAAATCGTTGCAATTTGTTGCGACCTCCCTCCAAATAAGACTCGTGTCGGAATCAATGGGGCTAAAAATAATAGAGCAAGATAAAATAAATAAAATCGACGTTGTGTTAGATGGCGCTGACCAGATCGATTCATCCTTTAATATGATTAAGGGAGGCGGTGGTGCGCTATTAAAGGAGAAAATACTAATTTCATCATCACAAAAATTTGTAATTTTTGCTCAATCTAGCAAGTTTGTTGAGACACTAAACATGCCAGTTCCAATTGAGGTTACCCCGTTTGGAAGAAATTACGTATTTGAGAAACTAGAGAAAATGGGCTGTTCGCCAACTCTACGTTTACTTGATAAGGGTTATCCATTCATAAGTGAAAATGGCAATATTATTTACGACACATTGTTACCAAAATATGATAATTTAAAAATCTCAGAAAGGGACTTGAAAAATATTCCCGGAGTAATTGAAGTTGGATTGTTTACCAATGTTGCAGATTCTTATTATAAAATTAGAAATGAAAATGAATTTGAACACTTGAGTCCTCGAAGTAGATAACATCGGTAGATAATTTATTTTGAATACCCATAGTACTTAATTAATTATTCAAAATAAATAGCTCGGTTTATCTAGACAAACTTCTCATATCTTCTTTCAGCAGATATAGAGAAGTCAAAGGGATTTAGTGAGATTCCACAACCTTTGCACATACTGTTTAAAGGCTTTAACATATCACGAACAGATTTCAAGTTTGATATCCTGTTATTCAAGTTCCCACACTTGTTGCATACAAGTTCAATATTGTAATATGACAATGGTAAATAGCTAACAGTATCGAATATCTTTTGCTAGGTTAATTAGTTATGACTAGAAAAACTAATTCATATAACAATGTTCAATTAGGATTTATTGTCTTTTTGAATATTTACCAGGTTTTCTTGAGAATATGCTCTTACAACCCTCACAGCAAAAATAGTATTTTTTTCCATCGTACTCGTGGATAGTAGCGAGATCTTCATCCATTTCAATTCCACATACAGGATCAACCGGCATTAAAGTGTAGTAATATACTGTTTCTATTTATACCTGTGCTCATCTAATTGGTCAAATCATATACTATAGAACAACAAATTCTTTTATATTGACGAAAGAATTCATTTTTAGCAATTATTTTAAATTAATTATTCAGAAAGGCATAAATAATTTATTAACATAAAATTTTTGTTGATAGGTGAAACACAGCTCCGTGCGAGGAGAACACGAATAAAAATTTTGCAGGCAATTGTTGACAGTGATGGATCAGCCGGATTTACTGAAATAAAATATGCGACGGATCTGTCCACGGGTTCAATTTACTATCATCTTGGTAGAATGGTTCGTTACGTTATAAAAAAATCCAAGCAGTACTACATCACGAAGGAAGGTTTGGAACTGCTACGTGAACACAATGGAACAGCTGCAATGAAATGAATTCATATTCATAGCCAAATTTTTATTTGCATATACCACTAGTCATATCAAATATTGTCGCTTTCATTAATTCAAAGAGCACTAAGAGAAAAGCTAAAAGATATTGTGAATAAATACTCTGATAGTTCTTTGCTCTTGTCTGGTGGATTAGATAGCAGTATCCTGGCTTGTTTAATGAAACCTAAACTAAGCATTGTGACGTCTTTAGGAACTGATTCAACAGATCTGGCGCAT
Source organism: Nitrososphaeraceae archaeon (assembly GCA_044870765.1). GTDB lineage: Archaea > Thermoproteota > Nitrososphaeria > Nitrososphaerales > Nitrososphaeraceae > TA-21. The sequence goes on along the minus strand of JBIOZG010000032.1, from coordinate 62,484 downwards.
GCAAGAAAAATCGCAAGAAAATATAGCGAAAATCATATTGAATGTGTTGTAGATTTTGATGATATTGTGAAGGCAGTACCACATATTGTTAAAACTTTCAAGACATTCGATCCTTTGGAAATAAGGAATTCAGCTGTCATATATTTTGGTATAAAAACTTCAAAAAATCAAGGTTTCAGGAGCATAGTCACAGGGGATGGTGCTGATGAATTATTCGCCGGATACAACTACTTGCACAGGTACTTCTCAAACTTGCGAAAATTACAGTTAATTTTGGAGGATCTGTGGACTATAATGAGATTCTCTTCACGAAAAATAGGAGAAACATTGGGCGTAGTGGTCAACACACCATTTTTGGAAAAACCACTTTACGACATGGCCACTTCGATTGGAATTAATGAAAAGGTCGGAGAATTTGAAAACAAGAAGTGGGGAAAGTTCATTCTAAGAAAAACGTTTGTAGAAGAGCTTGGGTCGACAGTTTGGAGAAACAAGATGGCTTTAGAACAAGGTTCGGACTTTGAAAAAATCTCAGTCAAGTTTCACGACCTAATAGATGATGAAGAATTTAAAAACGAATCAGAACGTGTCCTCGTAGACAAAGTCAAAGTGAAAAATAAGGAGCATCTCTATTATTACAGGGTTTATGAATCATTTTTTGGAAGTCCTGCAAAAGAGTCGTGTGATACAAATCGATGTTCGTTTTGCTGCTCCTGCTTGACGTATCCCAAGTATTGTTATACCTGCGGAGCATTTCCTCCCTTATGAATTACATATTTCCTGACTCCGCAAGTCGTAAACGTCTAAATATCTTTTTTCTTAGGAAATAATCCATGGATGATAGGGGAGGAAGACCATTCAAAAAATGTATAAATCCATCGTGTAATCTGACTTATGAAATTAATAATAATACCCTTGTTTGCAAGTGTGGCTCGTTTTTGGATATTATTTACCAAAAAAATTATTCCCGGGAATTAGTGGAGGTCTTTTACCAGCGCAGAAACCATGGAGGAAACATTTACAATGAAAGCGGGGTGTGGAGATTTCGAGAATTAATTAATTTTGCACATCTAGATACAGAAGATTTTGATCAATGTTCTAGGATACTAGTTTCGCTCGATGGGTCTGAAGGTAGGCAATCTAAACCATACAAAATGAAAAAAGTCTCGGAATATTCCCTAATGAATAACGATTCGCTGTTACTACAGCCTGAAGGGTACAACCCTAGTGGTTCATTCAAGGACAACGGAATGTCGACCGCCGTTACTCATGCAAAAATGATAAACATGCGGAAGATCATTTGTGCTTCTACAGGAAATACTTCGGCATCTGCGGCAATGTACGCTGCAAATGAAAATATTGAATGTGAAGTATTTGTACCAAAGGGAGAAATAGCACCGGGCAAACTAGGTCAAGCATTTCAGTTTGGCGCTCAGGTGATTGAGATTGACGGCAACTTTGATGATGCTCTCACGTATTCATTGAATCAAGCTCAAAACCTAGGAGCGTACACGGTAAATTCCATCAATCCCTTCAGGATTGAAGGACAGAAAACAATAGTTTACAGAGCATTAGAATACCTTGATTGGAATCCACCGGACTGGATTGTTTATCCGGGAGGCGCATTAGGAAATACATCTAGTTGTGGCAAGGCTTTAATGGAACTTTACAACCTTGGGTGGATAAAAAAAATTCCAAGATTATTAGTCGTTAATTCAGTGGGTGCCAATACGTTTTATGAGTTGACCAATGGACTGTTTGGCAGTAAAAAACTAACATGGAATGACGGAAGACCTGATATGAGCTTGATTAGAGAATACTACATTGAAAAGGACAAAAATGGTATTAGACCTCATACAAAAGCCACAGCAATACAGATAGGCAAGCCTGCCAACTTGATCAAGGCACTAAGATCAGTTGCATTTACAAATGGTGTTGTAGCGCAAGTTTCGGACAAAGAAATGAGTGATGGTATGGCATTAGTTGGACTTAACGGATTTGATTGCGAAATGGCTTCAGGGGCGGTCCCTGCCGGAATAAGAAAGCTCAGACAAGAGGAGATGATAAAAAAGGACGATATTGTAATAGGAATTTTAACAGGTAAACAGAAAGATCCTCAGGTGTCCATTAATTATCACCTGGATCAAAGTAATACGTTCTCCAAACCCCCGGTAGAAAAATAATAATGTATCAAGATTTTCTTTCTTTAAACTACAAAATAGTTTCTCACAAAATTACAAGATTTATTTCAAAACAAGTCGAATTAAGCAAGAAAAATGGCCTTGTTCTTGGACTGAGTGGTGGTCTTGATTCGTCCGTATGTCTGGTACTAGCAACCAAAGCCATAAAAAAAGATAGGATAGTGGCTTTGATTATGCCAGAAGGAGGAGTTACACCAAAAAAGGACACTGACAATGCCCGTTATCTTGCAAATGAGTTGAAAGTCAATTACAATGAAATTCATTTCGAAACTGCAAAAACCAATTTGTTAAGTCATCTCCCAAAGAATAAACTATCTGCAGGAAATATTTCGGCAAGACTCAGAATGACATTGCTATATCACTATGCAGGTATAAGTGATCTACTTGTATTGGGAACTTCTGACAAGAGCGAATTAATGATAGGCTATTTTACTAAATTTGGTGACGGGGGAGCTGACTTTCTTCCTATTGGAGGACTCTACAAGAGCCAAGTGAAGTTATTAGGTAAGGAACTAGGACTTCCAAATCGTATTATCAATCAGCCAAGTAGTCCAAGATTATGGAAGGGACATTTAGCAGAAAAACAACTTGGTCTTTCCTATAGCGAGATAGATATCATACTGCAATATTATCTCAATAATGATCTAGGCAGCTGTGACAAAAGTAAGAAAAAGATAAAATTAGTAGTGGATATGATAAGAAAATCTCAACACAAGCGCGAACCAATTCCAATTTGTAATCCTGTATAGATTAGGTCTGGTTTACAAATTAGTTTGCAAGTTAAGGGAAAATTGCTACATAGTAGTTTGACTTTTATACTGATTAAAACATTTGAATATGGTTGCCAATTTCAACTACTCAGCTAAAATTTTTATCGATCGCTGCAATGATTTTTGGAATTTACGGTATTGCAGTATTTACTCAGACTAATTCTCCAATTTTCCTGTTTGCTTCAATTGCAAATTTGGCGTTGGCGGCGTTCTTCTGGTATAAGTATACGGTTAAGAATAGACCTACTTCCCCTAAGAAGCAGAAAAGAGTATAATTCCAATCTATTTAAGGAAGGAACACAATAAGTAGCGCCACAGAAGCAAGTGCCGCAAGAAGTATAATCGTTGCCTTCCACATCCCCTTTGTTGCCTTTTCACCAATGTCCCAAATTCCTCCTCCAACGTAAGTGTTCTTAATCCTCGAATAGCTATAAACTTTATCAAAATCGGCCGATGGTGTCCAAGAAAAATCATATTCAGGAGTATTCTTTTTTATAGTAATTGATTCATCATAGTTTTTCTTACCATTAGCATCGGATAATACTTCATACGCCTCAACTATTTTCATAAATTTTTCCTTGGATCCTGCGTTCTTATTTTTATCTGGATGATACTTCAATGCAAGCATCCTAAATGATCTTCTTATTTCATCAATTGACGCGTTTTTGTTTAACTCAAGGATCCCGTAATAATCATCCATATTTTATTCACAAGTATCGAATAAATAATCATTTCACACCCTAAATTTGATCTCTAACTATGACATACCAGTACAATAGTTTCTCACATAAAAAAAATACACAGATAGCAAGCATCATATAGATGAACTAAACATCATTAGACATTTATGAGTGCGGAGAGTCCGGATACAAAATTCATTGTTCCCATAAAGGGAGTAGAAAAAAGTATCAAACTAGATGACAAGGCGAAATCTGAACTGCATGCTATCGGAATGATGGATGATAAGGGAAAACTAAAGTTAAAGGGAGTGAGTCCAAAAATGTTAAAAAGAATGAAAATGGAGGCTGTTGATTGTCCAGTTTTTAAAAAGGAATTGGGATTCATACAGTGCTACGTATGTAGTAACTTTAATAGCAGAATAATGGGCAAAGTCTATTGTAAAGGAGAACCTCTTTCATAAAACACCTTAGATCCTCGTAGTAATGTAACTTGACAAAAGAAGTAGGAATAACAGTAAAAAAATCAGTTGATTTCAGTGATTGGTATACTCAATGTGTGATAAAATCCGGTATTGCAGACTATTCGCCGGGTAAAGGTTTCATAATCCTTCGTCCGTATGGATATGCAATATGGGAGAACATTAAAGAAATACTTGATTACCAATTTAAGAAGACCGGTCACAAAAATGGTTTTCTTCCAGTATTAATCCCTGAAAGTCTCCTTACTGTTGAAAAGAATCATTTTGAGGGATTTATGCCCGAAGTTTATTGGGTGACAAAATCAGGAAATAATGATCTTGGCGAAAAACTAGCAGTTAGACCGACTTCAGAAACCCTTGCATATTCTATGTTCTCAAAATGGATATCAAGTTACAGAGATTTACCGCTAAAATTGAATTTTTGGAATAGTGCTCTGCGAGCTGAAATAAAATCAACCAAACCGCTAATTAGAAATTCAGAATTTCTTTGGCAGGAGGGACATACTGCACACAGCAATGAAAAAGAGGCTAGCGATGAAGTAAGGATGATACTTGATCTTTACAAAATGCTTATAGAAGAATACCTTGCTATACCAACTGTATCAGGACTCAAGACAGACAAAGAAAAGTTTGTTGGTGCAAATTATACTACTTGCTTGGAGTCACTTATGCCAGATGGAAAAGCATTGCAAATGGCCACTTCACATAATTTGGCTCAAAATTTTTCAAAACCATTTGAAATTAAATTCCTCGACAAAGACACTGCTGAACATCTTGTATGGCAGACCTCCTGGGGAATTTCCTGGAGGGTTATTGGTGCCTTAATTATGGTACATGGCGACGACAAGGGTCTTATTTTGCCCCCCAAGATTTCGCCAACTCAGGTAATCATTGTTCCTATTTATAAGGACGAAAGTAAAGGAATTGTGAAACAAAAAGCATATGAGTTAGAAAATAAATTAAAGGATTCTAACATACGCGCTTATACGGATGATAGGGACGAGTATACCTCAGGATGGAAATTTAATGAGTGGGAGATGAAAGGAGTGCCATTAAGAGTAAATATTGGAATTAGAGATATTCGAGAAGAACAAGTCGAGTTAATAACGAGGGATACTAGGGAAAGATTTTATGTCAAAGAAAAAGATCTTCTAAACGAGACTTTGTCAATTTTAGAAAATATACAATCTAACATGTATCATCTTGCGAAAAATTATCTCGTGACAAACACAAGAAATGCAACGCGTCTAGATGAATTGCTCTCAATGCTTGACTCATCGGGAGGTTTTGTCGCTTGCAGTTGGTGTGGGAAGAGAGAATGTGAGGATCTTGTGAAAGAAAAGACAACAGCAGATATTCGAATCATTCCATTTAATACTAAAAGGAATATTTCTTCATGCATAGCCTGCGGAAAAGAAGGGACCACTGAAGTGTATTTTGGTAGAGCATATTAGGAAAGAGATTCAAGTTCTGAGAAGAATTGGATATTGACCAATTATTTTCATTCTATGACGATTTTGGATATTTAGGTATATTACTAATTAGTTTTGTTGGAAGTATAATTGTTTTTGTACCTATCCCATATTTCCCAGTATTGATTACAGCAGCTTTTAATGATAATTTAAATCCAACTTTAATTGCGCTTTCAAGCGCCATTGGCGCGGTAATCGCAAAATTAATCATTTTTTATGCAAGTTATTATGGCAGGAATATGTTAAGTTCAAAAATTAAGGGGAAAATGATTCCTTTACAGAGATTACTAGGTAGATATGGTGCAATAGGTGCATTTATTGCTGCTGTAAGTCCAATACCTGATGATATAGTATATATCCCATTGGGCCTTGCCAAATATAGTCCTTGGAAATTTGCCATAGCAACTTTTTTGGGAAAATTTGTATTAAACGAAATGTTTGTAATAGGAGCGATCTATTTCGGAAAACCGTTTGTAAACAACATGATGTCAAATTCAACAAACATAGATTACTTAATAGTAGTAACTATCGCAAGTGTTGCTGCCCTAGGAGCAATAATTTATTGTGCTTTGAAAATAGACTGGGCAAAAATCATTGGACATTGGTTTCCGTGGACACTTGATAATGACCCCGAAAACAAGAAAGAGTAAACAAGTCATTTTTATATCCTAAAATTGGCAATGACTTAAATTGTGATTTTCTAAAGTGTTTATTATATAAAAACGAAGCAAGTAAACGATTGCGACGAGACAATAAATGGAGATAATAATAGTCTATGTCTAAATGATTTGCAAAATGTCATAAACAGTCTAACTGTTACTTGAGATAATACCCCAATTGATGTTCATGTAAGTACTTGACAAAGTAACGACTGCGACGATAAAATAAACAATGATAATACATTAATATGTAAAAACACCCACCAGAGCATCGATACTCCTTGAAGTTACATTTTAAAATCATAAGAAACAATTAACTTATTTCATAATTTGAAATCCGAGATATCATAAAACACAGTAAGATAAAAAATGGACCAAGCCAATAGTAATTAATACAGATAATTCAGAGTGTTGGTTCAATTCAAGTACTGGTTGGTCTACTTTGTTTACTATTTTTATTTAGGTGTAAATGGGCTATACCAAGAAACGTTATCTGAAAAATCATTGCAATCACTACGGATAATGATATTCCGTTAATCCCTAAGAATTTACCGAGGATTATTATAAGAATTATTTGTGTTACTTGATAGGTTATTGATGAAAATAGAACATAACGAGTGCGCTTCATAGCCAAGAACTTTGAATTCAATGTACCTGTTATCATCATTGGAATTATGCCAAAACTTAGAATCCTTATGGAATTAAGTGAATTAATGTAATTTGGAAAGAAGTTTTCTAGCATTACGGGTGCAAAAACAAACACCAAAATTGTTATGATTATCGAAAGTGCAATTCCATATATCCTTAATCTGTTTCTTTTCCTTCCACTTGACTCTTCTGGTATCAGATATTGATAGAAACTAACCGAGATCATACTAAAAAACATCAAAAACTGAAAACCCAATTGGTAATAACCCAAAATTGTATAGCCATAGATAGGAGCAATAATTAATTTATCTAAATACAATAGCAAAGCATTGGAAAGGTTATACGAATATAGATGCAATGAAGTCTTGAACTCCTTTTTTATGTTGCCAAAACGTTTACTAAATTGTGGAATCGTCCTAAAATAGGTAAAGCTAAATGCAAAGAAAGCAATTATAAACCCAATAATTATTCCGTTAAGTCCAAGAAAATTATAGAGTATCATTGACAAGACAAGTTGAGAACCTCGCGAACCGATAATGTTAATAGCGTACTTTGAGTATAACTTTTTACTCAAAAGCTCATAAGAGGACATCATCCAGAAGGCCATCCCCAGCACAAACAATCCTAGTATCCAATTAAAGAGAGACGCAATTATTGCACAAATCGTTGCTGAAATTAGGATAACTTGATTTGCCTGTATGTCAATTTGCTTGTGACCCTGCGGAATTAGAGTGGTTACTGCAGTATTGAGTCCAAGTAACGATACGCTAGAGGAGAGAGAGGCAATGGCTATCACATAATTTATTTGTCCATATTCGTGAACTTCCTGGAACATAGCAAGTAACAGCCAGAATATTCCTGTGAGAGTTGCCCCAACAAAATTACCTAGTGTAATGTAGATTAGTCCTTCATGATGACGAACCGATTTGAATATCTTGATTCATCTCCAGTAGTCGAAATTAATTAATGATATAATTTTGATGATTGTAGGAGAATTCATATGGACCATTCAAATTATGCCTTATTCTGAGTGGATTTTGAAATCATAGTAAACCAGGCCCTTGTTTCACTTTTAACCATGTAGCAGCTAATTCCAGATAGGAATGAAAGCAATAATTTCTTTTCTTCCTCCAGCAATTCTAGTGCGCTTTTTCCTTTTATAGCGATATATTTCAGTAACTCAGCATAGGGCGGGAAAATAAACGCATCATCACTATTTTCAACAGCAAGATTAAGAGCCGTTTCAGTATCTAGGCGAATAAACTCGTTACCTTCCCTCTTCAGGAAATACAGAGTATCCACTCGAGTATCTTTCTTTATAATGGCATCTTGCAAAATTGTATTTATACTATACTTCGGTGGTCTAACTATTGATTGACCAATTGTATTAATAGTAAATATGGGCACATTTAGCTTGGCTAACTTGTGCATAAATGATCTACCTGTTTTTGAATGAACTAAGCTTCGTACTCTCATGCTGCGATCAGTGTCACGTGTATTAGAAACACTCACAGCAGTTTTAAAAGTGTGTGAACTTATAGTCATTGGTTTAGGAAAACACATTGCTTGATTAGGCAATTTAATTATAGTCATATCGTCGGATAAAAATGAGAATCCATTTTTTACACATTTTAAAACTGTCGTGGTTTTCCCGGTGTCCGGAGGTGCCGACATGAGTAGTCCGGAATCATTCTTGTCCAGACATGCAGAGTGTAGTAGTATGAATCCTCGTGAAATGAAAAGGAAGCGAAGTAATGGCTCTACCAGGTTTACATAGAGGACATGTTTGGACTTTGATATCAATTTGTTAATAGTTACTTCAATTTTCTCACCAAAATCGATACTGAATTGAGCGCCTAATGACCCTAAATGTTCTGTATAGAGTATCTTATGCGAATTAGCAGATCTATCTTCTATTATCTTTCTAGAAAATCTCACTCCACCGGGGAGAGAGTCCATGGTTCTAACAGTCAAATCAGGGTTCTCAAATATTTCTGATTTAAAGTATTGCAGCTCATACAGAACTACATCCGATTGAACTTTTATTATGTCATGAATATTATAGTAATACAACTGAATTTAAATAGATATATCAATCTAGGACACTATATTAAAGTTATAGTTATAATTTTGAGTTATTGCACCCACATATCTCAGGATCCATACGGAAAATCCGAAACTTTTTGAATTTGTTTTTTTTAATTCATGATGTACTTATTTCAAAATCTTCGAGTTAATTGTCATAGAAAAATTGATAATTATTAAGAAAGATAGTTATGTTTGTATACTAAAAAAGAGTTTTATGTTCAATACTATTAAAACCAAATTTAGGTAGAAATTATGCTTTTGTATTAATATCTTGTTTTCAAGTATCAAAACGTGTATTCTGTAAAAAAACTAATTACTAGACATAAAATTACGTCTTACCCAGTATCCAAGCCTTTCATTGTTTTATTAGTATTCGTGATAACTTATGATGTTTTGGCGGTGACTCTTTTCAAATGAAGAGAGTTCCGAATTCGAAGCCTTTGCTTGTATCAGTAATATTGGCTATACTGCTTTCATTTAATCTGTCAATTCCTCAGCTAATGCAAAACTCAGAAGGATTTCCATTTACTTACGTATCTGAAAGTGCCGCGAAAAGTAATCCCTTTTACAAATCGGCTGCCGACCAAGTTATTTACGATTATTTTCTCACTACTGAAAAGAAAGATCCGAATTCCAATACTAATGAGGTGATTAATCAGCTTATTGATAGTCTGATTCAAGAAAAGGTTGCAAAGCCGGAAATATGTGGAGACGGTCAGGATAATGATGGAAACGGACAGATTGATGAGTACTGTACTGTAGGTGATACCCCACAGGGCGACGATAACAATCAATCTCCTCCAGTAGTTCCTGAACAGGAGATATGTGGAGACGGTCAGGATAATGATGGAAACGGACAGATTGATGAAAATTGTAATGTAGATGATGCCTCACAGGATAATGTAGTAATCAAGTCCAGTGATGAAAAAAAAAGCTTTGACAAATTTGGAGTACTGAAAATCTTTCAGACAAAAAAAGACGGTCAACAATGGTATCTCAAATCTGATCCCAATAGCGATCCTCAGTTCTCACCTCAAACAATGCTAACAAAAAACTCTGATGGTTCATTTAAGATTAAATCCACGAAGGTGAGAATGGGAGTATTTACTTCTTCAGGATTTAATCCCGAAAAAATTGATACTTTAGATCACAACAAGATTGCAATGGCCGGATACATGCAATCTCCAAACGATTGGAGAGATGTAGAAATAACTGGATACGTCAAGCTGAACAGCGGCAATAATGATAATTTTGTTTGGTACGCAAGAGGGGCAAGACATACCGGGTTCGGAGCTCCTGCAGGATGCGAAGGTACCGCATACAAGGGAGACTTGTTTTACGATGGTAATACGAGATGGACTAAAGAACAATGGCATACAGGCGGATATGCTTTTGGTGAATTTGGAGAAAATATTGGACCAATCAGTGGCAAGTGGGTAGGATTTAAAGTAATCATGTATAATGCAGTTGAAAAAGACAAACCTGTAGTAAAATTAGAGCTTTGGGTAGATAAAAACAACAACAATAATTGGATAAAGGCAAATGAAAAAACTGACAAAGGCGGATGGGGAAATGCAGGAGGAGAATGTGGTGGTAAGGCCGATCAAATAATAACGTGGGGTGGACCAATAGCGGCGTTTAGGTGGGATGAAGCTACAGATGTGGATATCAAAAAATTTAGTGTAAGAGAAATTGCACCCCACATCTAAATTTATCCTACTCCACCAACTCATCATGTTTATCTCAATAACAAAATTAATAAGAAAAACAAACTCTATATGTAGTGAAGTATGTTTATTGAAATTATTATCTAGATCAAGATTTACTGTGGTTGGTGTCAATGAATGACTTTACAAGAACAAGCTTCAAGATATTCAGAGGTTGAAAAAAGTAAATGGCTCGCAAGAGTACTGATGGTCATTGCTGTAGGATGTGTCCTAGTGGCTAAAATTTATTTCACAATTTCACTAGTGGATCCATTAGTAGGTATCTACAGTATTCTCACTAGCTTTGTTTTACTCAGCATTCTAATTCTTTCCTACTTTAAGTATAAAGATCCGTACCTAAACGCTAGAAATATTGAGGTGTCAAATGGTCCTCTAATAAGTATAGTAGTACCTGCAAAAAATGAAGAAAAAAATATACGAAATTGCGTTCAGTCCTGTCTGAATCAAACATATGAACAAAAGGAAATAATCGTTGTTAATGATGGTAGTACAGACAGAACTGGTGAAATTTTAGATGAAATGCGCAAGGAAAACAGGAAAGACAGTTTTCGAATATTGCATTTATCAAAGAGTGTTGGAAAGAAAAAGGCTGTAGAAGCAGCAAGTGAAATAGCCCGTGGAGAAATATATGCCTTTATGGATAGTGATTGTGACATGGCTTCCGACGCAGTCGAAAAGGCTGCGAAAATTTTTAATAACGATAGAAAATTAGGCGCCTTAACTTGTCATGGAAGGGTCAGGGATGCACAACGTGGCAATACAATAGAAAAATTTCAACAGGTCTATATAGATATATCATGTAGATCAATAAAAGCAGCCGAGAGTTCCTTTAAATCAGTATCGTGCTGTTCTGGGTCACTCAGTTTTTACCGAAGAGTTGCAATTCAGGACTTTATTCACGAGTGGGCCAATGATAAATTTTTGGGAATAGATTTTAAGTTTTGTACTGATAGAAGAATGACGGCACATGTATTGGGTACACGTTCAAAACATGATATCTCTTTAGAAAAAAAGCAAAATGAACATATGCCAATCTTGCAAACTGGCGCAGATGACATCGAGACAATGAAAAACTCTTTTGACCCAGATACAGAAATTTCAAATAGCCCAATAAAATGGAATGTGGAATATTCCTACAGCATAAGGGTAAATGTTGGAGTGCCCAAGACGTTCGAATCACTAGCAAGACAACAAATACGCTGGAAGAAGAGCTTTATTCGTAGTCTGTTTGCAACAGGTGGAATATTTTGGAAAAGACCTTCTTTTATTGCACTTTTATACTACATTCAAATAGCAATGAAGCTTATTAGGCCATACGTTCTTTTTTACACAATTGCAATTTTACCAATAAAAGGCGATTTTGCTTCAATCTTGTTTTGGATTGTCGGTCTAATGTTTACAGGGATGATTTATTCTGTAGAATACAGACTTAGAAATCCGAATGACGGTCTTTGGTTATACAGACCGCCCTTTACATTCATTACTACGTTTGTATTTACCTGGCTCTTGATATATTCGGCAATAACCATAAGAAACAGGAGCTGGAGATAGCCACAAAATATGAGTTTATTGCTGATAGAGATGTATTGTCTTGAGTGATTCCTAAATGCGATACATTAGCGTGATTTTTGTTACCATCATGATGATAGTAGGGTTTTCGGTAATTATGATGAAATTCACAGGATATTGGCCGTGCAAAATTGGTGAAGCCTTTGACATAAAAGATGTTAGTTGTAAAAAAAACATGCAAGAAAATGTGGATATCATACTGAATTCAAGTCATATTTCATTACCTTTCCATTTTCCACTACTATCTCTTCAAAATATCTGACTACGGTAATTTCAGATATTAGTGGCGCTTTGAGTTTCTTGCCATTCACCATGTCCAAAATCATTGCAGGAAAATTCGCACCGGCCAAGGCAGTAAAAATAGTACCACCACCTAAACGAGGATTAATTTCCACTACGTTGAGAATACCATCTTTTGTTTCTTTCATCTGAATACAACAAGGCCCTATTATCTTTAGGTATTTTGCAATAGACTTGCATGTCCCTGAAATCGACTCATCCATAACAATTTTACCGATTGTGGAAATTCCAGCTTTTGTTTGTAGTCTGATTCGCGGAACAGCAATAATCGGTTCACCATCTAAATCCGACAGTACATCTATAGTGTATTCGGTGCCTGGCAAATATTCTTGAAAAATCATGTTATCGTTTTTTGATTGGACGTATTTTAGATCATTCTCGTTGTCTATTTTTACTATTCCTTTGCTTCCTTTACCGTATCTTGGTTTTGCAATTATCGGAAATTCTCTTATTTTAACAGGGTCAGCCGTTGTGAAAGGTAATGCGAACTTTTGTGAAAGAAAACTAAAAGTCTCCATTTTGTCCCTGCATTTTTCCAGGACTTCTTCATCGCTTACAACAGCCAATGCTCCTCGTTCCAATAATTTTCCTTTATTTTTACTAAAATGATATATGTCATAGCCTGATGATGGCATCAGAATACCAATATTGTGCTTTGCAATTATTTCAAAAAGGCTAGTCGTGTATGATGGGTTATCTATTTCTGGTAACACTTCATGCGCATCAGACAAATAAAAGCCTGCTGAGATAGGGTTTGTGTCTGAACTTATTATTGTTACAGGATATTTTACCCTTCTTAGAGATTTTATTGTATTAATTGCAGCTGGTGCAGAAGCACCTGGAACTAACACAATAGAATTTGATGCGCTATTCAAGCAATTTCATATCCGAAATGAAATTTTATTCAACATCATATAAAAATTTTCAGACTATGTCTCTTAGCTGTCCTATCGAACGTTTTTATTTCAAAATAAACTAAAATATGCAATCAAATAATTAAAATGCACTTGCTTGATCTAAAAAAGGATTATCATGTACATAGCAACTACAATGACCATTCACCTCAAGATTTGTCGGTTGAAAGAGTAACAAGATATGCTGAAACAATTAACTTGGATACTTTAGCATTCACGGAACATGTAAGAAAAACCTCTGATTGGATACCTAAATACCTTGATGATATAGACCGAATTATATCATCTGGTACCAAGATGACTATAATTTCCGGTTTTGAGGCAAAAATTTTGAAAGATGGCACTGTGGATGTACCTTCTGAATATGAAGACCATTTTTTGATAGCAAGTTTTCATACAAAATATTATGATAAGCAAGATTGGCTTTTTTCTTTGAAATCGGCAATTTCCTTACCTTATGTAAACGTCATTGGCCATTTGGCTCCAGAAGAATCATTCGATTTGACCGATAAGGAGTTAATCGAATTATCACAATTATTGAAAAGCAATAACAAAACAATTGAAGTAAATGCAAAATATCGCAGACCACCAATGAAATGGTTGCAGATATTTAAAGAAAATAATATTAGTCTACATTTGGGCAGTGATGCTCATAGCTTGACTGAAGTGGGTAATTTTAGCTCTATTACCAGTTTAATAGAATACATCAATAATTAATTTCTATTAAAAAATGATAATGACAAGATATTTCTCTGAGTAGATTTTTGCCCAGTGATCAAATACAGTATTATTACTGAGTATCAATATTTTAAAGCGATGACAAAAACAGGTACAAGTTTACCGAATAATGAATTCAAAAATGAATTATACCTTTTGAAATGCTCGCTTATTTTGAACCGCTGAATCATCTTTTCCATTCTCTGTCGTGAGAATCAATCATTACTAATTAAACTGGAAATTGAACAATAATATTTAAATTATCTAAACAGCATATAGAAGAGAGATTTTTCATTTATATGTCTAAGATAGTGATTATTGACTCTCAAGTTGCTGGAATTTCAGGCGACATGCTTTTGAGTAGTTTAGTAGACATAGGAGCAAATAAAAAAAAAGTCGTTGATTCGATTTATGCGTGCCAAGACTATTTTGAAGGTTCCAAAATACATAAGGTTAATTTCATAAAAACCACATCATATGGAATTTCCTGCACAAAGTTATTATTCGAATACAAGGATTCGACAAGATTCCGGTTGGGCAGTGTAGTATATAGATCAATTGCCTCTTGTTGTGACTCCATAAATTTATCCAATGTTGCAAAGTCATTCGTTCTTAATTCAATCAAAACAATAATCACGGCAGAATCAAAAATACACGGCACCAAACATGACGACGTACGACTACATGAAGTCTCAACAGTGGATACTGCTGCAGATTTAATCGGTACAGCCGTAGCCTTGGATAATCTCGGGCTTTTATCGCAAAAATTCTATGCTACCGACGTTGCAATTGGTAACGGCATGTTACAGTTTTCTCATGGTATTGTTCCCAATCCTGGTAATGCAATACTGGAAATCTTGAGGAATTCACAAATACTACTGGTTCCAGGTAAAATCGATGGCGAGCTTACAACCCCTACTGGCGCAGCGATGTTAGTTAATTTGGTTCCTAAACATATCTCTCAGTATCCTCCATTCATTCCCGAACAAATAGGAAACGGCGCTGGTCAAAAAGACGGAAAGAATATCGCAAACATACTCCGATTAGTTGTCGGCCAATCAAATTCTAACGTAGATCATACATCAGAAAGTGTATATGAGATTGAAACAAACGTCGATGACGCTACAGGAGAGACAATAGGCAATATGATTGAAACACTGTATGCAAGTGGCGCAAAAGACGTTACTGTTCTTCAGGGCATCTCTAAAAAAAACAGGCCCTCCTTTATTATTAAAGTCCTGAGCGACATAACATCTCGTGATTCACTCGTTAAGTTACTATTAAATGAAACTGGTTCTCTAGGATGCAGAGTTCATGAGATAAACAGGATAACAATTCCCAGATCTTTTATAACGGTTCCCATTACAATTGGGAATCAGAGATTTGTAGTCAAGGTAAAACTTTCAAAGGATAAGGATGGAACAATTAAAATGATAAAGCCAGAATATGACGATATTAAAAAAATTGCAACAAGACTAAAGGCTCCATACAGAAAGGTATTTGATATCGTATACTACGAGGTATTCAAAAAATACAACAGATGATAAATTTGGAAGATATGCTTTATCAAAGGCTGGTTTCATGGTTTCAAGATAAAAACGAAAAGACCATGGTTGCCTTGTCAGGAGGTGTCGACAGTGCTGTTGTTGCTATGGCGGCAAAGAAAGCATTAAATGAAAATGCCATCGCTGTTACTGCAGATTATAATACACTTTCAGCTGACGAATTAACATCTGCAAAAAAAATTGCGCAAGAAATAGACATTAATCATAAAATAATAAAATACAATGAATTAGACAATTCAGAGTTTGTCAAGAACGACTTGATGAGATGTTATCATTGCAGAACTGAACTCGCAGCTTACTTGTTAAGAGAGGCAGAAGGAATGGACGTGAAATTGATTGTCGATGGTACAAATACCGATGACTTGATGGATTATCGACCCGGAATAGTGGCCCTGAGAGAAAACGGTGTAAAAAGTCCACTTGTAGAGCTTGGAATCAACAAACAGAATGTAAGAAATATCGCAAAGTCAAACAACTTGACAGTTTTTGACAAACCGTCAAACTCCTGCTTGGCGTCAAGAATACCACATGGGTCCCCAGTAACATTTGAAAAACTTAGAAGAATAGAAAAGGCTGAATTATTAGTCAAGTCTATTTTCAATGTAAGGCAGGTTAGAGTTCGGGATAATCAAAACATGGCAAGAATTGAAGTTGACAAGGCAGAAATAAAAGAGATGTTTGATACAAACAAACTGTCAGTAATTGATTCAAAACTAAAGGAGCTCGGATTCAAGCACATTGTGTTAGATCTATCAGGCTACAAAAGTAATGAGAATATTAATGTCCATTCTATCAACAAAAAGATAATCTAACCGAAGATCGATACTACATACATATACATGGCTTGATCTGATAGAAAGATTAACATTGAACAGAATAGGATCGAATGTATGGCAAATTTAAAAGAAGGAGACGTTGCTCCAGATTTTGATTTACCCGATATTGATATGAATATGCGTAAACTTGGGGAGTTCAAAGGCAGGAATACATTATTGGCTTTTTTTCCGGCTGCAGAATCTCCTGTATGCACTACTGAGATGTGCGTCTTTAGAGATTCACTGAATGAATTCGAAAACAGCAATACAGCAGTAGTAGGAATTTCGGTAGACGGTCCATTCGCAAACAAGATATTCAAAATAAATAGGCATCTGAATTTTCCACTATTGAGTGATTATAAAAGGGAAACAATTAGCGACTACGGAATAGTAATGAAGGATCTTGGTCCTTTGAAGGACTACAATGCAGCTAAAAGATCGATTTTCTTGTTGGATAAAAATAGCGTTATTAAGTATGTATGGATTTCAGATAATCCACTTGTTGAACCAAAATACGACGAAATTAGAGATAAACTAAAAGATATCAATAACTGATTTGCAACGTCTGCAAATTTAGGGTTCAAATAATACTATCCGGTACTGTCAATTCTTTGTTCCGATATTATTCTACACTGATGTTACTCAATTAAGGCAACTACATCGTTTCTTGAAACAGTATCTCCAATTTTTACCTTAATATCTCTAATCTGACCGTCTTTATGGGCCTTTACAGCAACTTGCATTTTCATAGATTCCAGTACAATTACTGAATCTCCTTTTTTTAATTGGTCTCCTGACTTTAACATAATGGACACTACTCGACCAGGAATTTGACTGAAGAGTTTGATATCACCTGTTGACGATGCGCCCAGTGCCATTGATTTTTCCAGAATTTCAGTCAATTTTGAATGTTTTTTGAGAACAATTTGCTCTCCGTTCATCAACATTTTAATGTACGAACTTCCAAATTCCAATATCTTGGCGGTTTCATAAGAGTTGTCTATAATAAACTCCAAAATACTGTTTTTGAGACTCACTATCTGGATTTTACGTTTCTTACCATTTATAGTAGCGATAATTTTACCATCGCCTCTAGATTCAGATATTGAACCTGACAGAACTTTATCTAAATCATCTATCTTAAATTCCATTTTTCTGACTACCTGTTCTTACCCAATTAGATAATGAAAGTTTACTCGATGAATTAATGGCACTTTGTCCTTTCAAGTATTCAGAGTAGAGTAAAGCAGCTGCTATGGAAGAATCAGCTGACTTTAATTGTTTTTCCTTCAGCAGATCCTGCATTTGACCCAGCATATCATATTTTTCCAAGTAATCTGTAGAAATATTTCCTTGAATAAAGTTGTTCTCATCCATTATGGTCTTATATAGAGGAATAGTGGTGTTTATGCCTTCTATCAAGAATTCATCCAAGGAATTGGACATCCTTACCCGTGCCTCATTAAAATCTTGTCCCCATGTTATCAACTTTGCGACCAGAGAATCATAATACCCCGATACACTACATCCTGGATATAGGTAAGTATCTACTCTGACACCAGGTCCATAAGGAAGATTGCAGTCTGGTACCAGTCCAACCGAAGGAACAAAGTCGTGAAATGGATCTTCGGCATTTATCCTACATTCTATTGCAGAACCATTAAGTTCAAGATCTGACTGCTTAAAGCGGATTTCTTCACCGCATGCAATTTTTATCTGTAACTTGACAAGATCAATTCCAGTAACTAATTCTGTTACAGGATGCTCTACCTGGAGTCGAGAGTTAACCTCAATAAAATAAAAGTTGCCCTTTGCATCCCTTAAGAACTCGGCTGTGCCCGCATTGAGATAGTCGACTGATTCTGCTGCCCTGACAGCGATTTCGCCTATATTTGATCTAGTTTTCTTGTCTACGACTGAAGAGGGTGAAAATTCAATTAGCTTTTGATGACGCCTCTGTATCGAACATTCGCGTTCAAAAAGATGTCTGCCGTTTCCACTGGAATCTCTAACAAGCTGAAATTCTATATGTCTTATCCCTTGAAGGAATTTTTCTACATACAACCCCGATTTGCCGAATGCTGCTCTCGATTCTGCAGCTGCCATTTCAAATTCCTCCCTAAGCTTCTTTTCAGTGTCTGCGAACCGGATACCTCTTCCACCTCCACCGTAGGCAGATTTAAGAAGTACAGGATACCCGGCCTCCTCAGCGATTTCTACTGCCTTGTCAACCTCTTCTAGAATATCATCACTTCCTGGTATCGTTGGAACTTGTGCCTTTTTCATTATTTCTTTGCATTTCATTTTATCACCTGTCAGTGCCATGGCCTCGCTGGATGGTCCAATAAATATAATACCCTTCTCTTCACATTTTGCAGCGAAGGTTTCGTTTTCTGACAAAAATCCGTAACCAGGATGAATTGCTTCAGCTCCTGCGCTCTCTGCAATTTCAATTATCTTCTCAATGTTAAGGTAGCTTTTGGTCGGCGCTGGAGGACCAAGGTAATATGCCTCGTCAGCACTCTTTACATGCTTTGATCTTAAATCCTCATCAGAGTAAAGTGCAATAGATTTTATCCTCAATTCCTTGCATGCCCTAATTACCCTGAGGGCTATTTCCCCTCTATTTGCTATTAAAATGCTAGAAATTAATTTTCCCATTTCACATCTCCCCTAAAGATTAATGTTACCATGTTTCCTAGCTGGCCTTGACTCTCTTTTATTCTGCAATACGCTTAGTGCCTTTACTATCATTATCCTTGTTTCAATAGGATCTATAACAAGATCAATTATTCCCTTTTCTGCCGCAATGTATGGGTTTGCAAATTTCTCACGATATTCTTTTGCCAGTTTCTTTTTAATTTCAATTGGGTTTTTCGAGCTCTTAAGATCTTTTCTATGTACTATTGTAATGGCAGCTTCAGGACCCAGAACGGCAATTTCTGCTGTGGGCCAGGCATAATTTATGTCAGCTCTAAGATTTTTACTCCCCATTGCAATGTAGGCCCCACCATAAGCCTTGCCTATAATACAAGTTATCTTTGGAACTGTTGCATCACAGTAGGCATAGAGCAGCTTGCTGCCGTGTCGAATTATACCATTATGCTCCTGATCTGCTCCGGGGAGATAACCAGGTGTATCAACTAGAGTAACAATTGGAATATTAAAACAATCACAAAAGCGAATAAACCGGGCTGCTTTGGTTGAAGAGTTGATGTCTAATGCTCCAGCAAGGTACATTGGTTGATTAGCAACTATTCCTACTGTCTTCCCATCAATTCTAGCAAAGGCAACAATAATGTTCTCCGCAAAACGTTCATGTACTTCTAGAAAATCAGCTTTATCGACCAGTAATCTAATAATTTGCTTCATATCGTACTGTTCGTAAGGATTTTCTGGCAGTATACTTGAGAATTCTGGTTCAAGCCTATTTGGATCATCTAGTGATTCGACAGGTGTTGATATTTCCAGATTATTCTGTGGTATAAAAGAAATCAATTTCTTTATCTTATCCATACATTCATATTCATTTTCAGCAACAAAATGAGCGACACCGGATTTTGTTGAATGAGTTCTTGCGCCACCCAAATCTTCAAACGATACTTCTTGGCTGAGGACTTCTTTTACCACTTCTGGACCTGTAACGAACATTTGACCTATATTTTCAACCATGATGACAAAGTCAGTCATTGCGGGTGAATATACTGCTCCACCTGCACATGGACCGATGCTTGCTGTTATTTGTGGAATAACTCCAGAAGCCATTGTGTTTCTAAAGAATATGTCACCGTAGCCATCAAGACTCATTACACCCTCCTGAATTCTTGCTCCTCCAGAATCCAAGATACCAATAAGGGGAGCGCCAACCTTAATTGCATGATCCATTAACTTTACGATTTTTCTCCCTGCCATTTCACCCAGAGATCCACCTAATATTGTAAAATCATAGGCATAGACGAAAACCTGTCTGCCATTAATAGTCCCAAAACCTGTAATGACACCATCTCCATAGTATTTTGCCGTATCAGGGTCTATTGACCTATGTACGACGTACTTGTCGATTTCGATAAAAGAATTACTATCTAGAAGTAAATCTAGTCTTTCCCGTGCAGTTAATTTTCCCTTTGTATGCTGAGCTTCAATTCTTTCTTGGCCTCCTCCAATTTCTGCTTTTTTTTTCATTTCATGCAGTCGGTTTATCTTTTCATCATGCATAACAATTTTAAACAGCATATATTCGCATATAAATTCATTATAGCTAAAACTAGAAACTTCTCAACCGAACACACGTGCTATGACTTTTTATTGGCTTGTTCTTTGATTACATGACCATGAAAGGAGATTTTATTCCCTTAAACCTGACCTTCCACCCTTTGCTCGTCGGAAGTAGTTCATGCCCATATTATAATTGTCGTACAATGATTCAAGCGATTCTATTTCAGATCGCAGTGACTCGAGCTCAATCTTTGGAACATTGGCATCATTTTTCATTGATTCGAATTTTTCAATCTTTTCCGAAAGAAGCTTGCCAACATTCTGTTCATATTCACTGGACATACAAAAATACTACAATTTCCGAGAGTTTAATATTTTTCTATTGTCTCTTTCTATTTTCTATTTTTATTTCGCCTTAACTGCCTCGTAAATTCTCAACTCTGGAAACTTCCCTAACCAGGACATCAGCTTCTTTTTCTGAGGTAATGGTACTACGAATCAAATCTTCATATCTATCCGTTCGAGCCAAGATCTGCATTAGCGGTTCAAAGTACTGAGAGCCAAAATTACTCCTTGATGTGTGAAAATATTGTGCAAGGATTCTAAGCGTTTTTTTCAAGCCTTGTGCCCTCGAAAAAATGCGCATGTTTTCAAACCCTATGCTATACCTATTGTATCGGATATACTTGTTACGCGATTCATGAAATAATGACTTGGCTAATATTGATGAGAAATATCTCATGATCTTCCAGTTTCTCAAGACCAGAGATCTGCTGAGAATTACATCTAATTCTGATAATCTGTCTAACAGGACGGCGATAGTAGAGATATCAATCTTTGACATGACTATGCTAGAGAAAAATGCTCCAAGAATGTCTTTGCGTCGATCTTCAGAAGATTGCCCAAATCTGGGATCTGTATACGATATATCAGCTTTGTTAATAATGGCAAGTGCCTCATCAAAAGTAGGCGATGTGAAGAATTGGTTTATCATGGCTTCTACATCAATTTCCTTTGAGGGATTTTTAACTGTCGAATATCCTGCAATCATTACCTGTGCAGAATTTAAAAGCGATCTTATATCGCCCAAAGAGTTTCGAACTACTGTAATTCTATCTTTGGCATCCATCGAAGAATTTCGATTTCTAAGAACTTTGTCCAAGTAGAGCATCGAGAGCCTAGGAGGAATCGGTGAGAAATTGATTGTTTTTGAAACTTTTGAAATTTTTTTGATTGCTTCAGTGGATTTGTTAGCAGCCATTATTACTCTTATCGATGGTTCAGCGAATAGATCTATTAAAAAATCTAATCCGCCAGAATCTTCCCGGTTTGAAATCCCATCCATCTCATCGAGAAAGAGAAGAAAGTTTTTTCCAGTAAGGCTGACATTGGAAAATATTGGATACAAGATCTGGGCAAGCATGTTCTTATTACGAGTATCACTTGCATTCAGTTCAACAAGATCAATGTCAGATTCTCGGCATAATGCATGAACAAATGATGTTTTACCAACACCTGGAGGTCCTACTAGTAGTAGAGGTTTTGATCCATTTGACCATTTTGAGAGCCATTCTACTACTTTCTTACGGGAATTTTCATTTCCGATAAAATCTGATAACTTGGGATGTATCAAAATCCAGCACTTGAATTATTTGATTGTCATTTAGAATTTTTAATAGTTATTGATAGATTTTTCTGAAAGTAAGGAAACAAGTCTCTGCGTTTCATTTCATTAAACCAGTACTGATTATAATGACTTACTGTCAAGAACAAGAATTTCAAAAAGGGTTTTATATTGAGTTCGTCGGGTAACATATCCAGCGCAATTTTAGCTTCTTCCAGATAGATTTCACTTTTATCCAGTGTTAATTCAAATGCTTTTTCGACGTTTTTTGTGACTATTGCATAGTATAATGGCCATGATGGAATCTTTATCCCTCCATTTACTATTGCGTCTTCCATTTCGTTACCGCACCCAACACACTCTGCTGCTTTTGCCATACCTAAATGAAAGATATCATTAAGAGGAGGAAGATTTAGGGCCATATTTCGGCCTGCCGTTCCCATGACAGCCCGATATTTCTTGTAGCAGCCAATCATGTTCTCATCGCTTATTGACTCGGGTTTTAATTTCAATCTAGCATCAATATATTGACCTATTCTTGCGTCTTTAAATCCATCTTCAAATGCCTTCAGTACGGCATCTCCTCCAACAGCGATTTTTTGCCTTGCTATTTCCAAAATATAAGGATTCATTAGCTTGTAATCATCAAGAAATTCGATATCTTCGTCCGCGTCCGTTATTCTGTCCATAGGTTCACTCAGATCTATAGCTATAACATGGCCATCAATTATTGAGTTTCTTATCTCTTTTGAAATTGTCTCCTTGTTGAAATCAGTGGCACTGTCCATAAGAGCTGTTAGAACAGGATAAGTCATTTTAACAAAGTTAGAATTCAATATTCTTTGAACCCTGTCTGCCAACAAGTCAGGCTTAGATAGCCTTTCACGAACCGCTTCAATTTTTGAATCGTCCAAAGACAATTCGTTTGCTTCTGTCTCATCAACAAATTTTTTCATCGTTGCTTTTGGATTTGTATCTGAAATCAGTTTTTCATGCAAAGATAGCAAAAATCGCTTGGTGAATTCCGAAAATTCTTTTTCAGACTCTAATTTGTATTTATGGTATTGTTTATACCCCTTTTCCTGTAAAAGTACTTGCTTTATTATTCGCTTACCTGAGCGAGTACTCCATAACGAAACCTTTGAAAAAATTTTACTTTCTTTGGCACTCATTTACAATTCTTTCAGAATATTCCGTCGTTATTTAACTTTCAGATTAAAATTTCTCATAGAAATTTAGAGGTCAAAAAGAGTTAGAAAAGTGTTAGCAACTATGCTACCTTGAAGACATGGCAATTCTTTCTTGTTCGTTCTTTTTCTTTACAGAATGACTCTCCATTGAGTTATTTGATGCCAAAATTATCTCTTTTGCAAGGGCCTCTTCAATAGTTTTTGGGTTGGAGTATGTAGATTCTCTCACTCCTTCTGCTATAAATCGGAGTGCCAAGTCAATGCGCCTTAACGGTGCGACATCAACTGACACATGATATACAACACCACCGTAAACTATCCTTGTGGTGTCTTCATTGGGTGCTGCATTCTCAATTGCCCTTATAAGCAGCTCAACTGGGTTCTTGCCTGTTTCATGGTAAATTAAATCAAGTGCCGTTTTCACAGTTTTTATCATTCTGCCCTTTTTACCACCCATTCTACCGGTATTTTTCGCGTACTTTTTACCAAAGTGCATTAATTTGTTTACCAATCTCTCAATGATATGAACTTCAGCCTTCTTCAGTCTCTGATGTTCATGTCTTCCAAAGCTAATTGGAATAATTGCAGCGTCTAGTGCTATTACATTTTTTAAACCTGAATCCTGAATATCGATATCAGCCGTGTTCCATTTGTTGAACAACAACATTACAGTTTCTTTCGTAACCATTCATATCATCTCCTGGGTTTTTCCTTTCGCCCATAAACCAATTCTATTAGCGATACACCGTTAACCTTGAACACCTGCCATCTAACACCTGGAATATCACCCATTGCACCTCCCATTGAACCTCCAATTCCTTCAAGCATAACTTCATCGTGTTCATCGATGTAATTAAGAGCACCGTCCCTTGGAAGGAATGCTGTAATAGACTTGCCATTTTTAATTAACTGGACTCGCACACATTTCCTAACAGCAGAGTTGGGCTGCTTTGATTCAATTCCGACTTTTTCAAGCACTATAGCTCTTGCCTGCGGAGCACCCTCCAACGGGTTTGCCTTCTTGTCAAGCATCAACATGCGCCTCTTGTAGTACTTGTTTGACCATCTCATTCTTTTTCTCTTTGCTTTTAAAACTCGTCCTGAAAATAATCCTAAAGGTGACTTTGCCATTTAAAATATAACCTCAATTATTCTGGGCATGATCTTCACTCACTATCATGACGTTTGATATCTGAAAGTATCTTTTTGCCAAAATTCTTGCCTTCTCCGCATTACGTCCCTCTTTTCCCACTACTATGCCTTTCTTTTTTGAATCCACTACCACAACTGCTTGTCTTGAACCATCGAATCTATTATTAATCTTTATCTCATTTATCATATCTGAATTGAGGACATTGCCCAAAAACGCCGAAGGATCTTCAGAATATTCGACTAATTCAACTTTCTTTGTTACAATACCTTGAAGTTGTCTTATTGTAGCGCCTCCTTTTCCAATTGCCAAACCCATCTGTCCTTTATTTACAACAAAGATTACCCGGTCCATTTTCTCATCCACAATACAATCACGTGCTATTGCTCCTGTTATATTTTGAAATAAAGACATCAATCGCAGCTCGCCTGATGTTAATTTGATTTTTTCTGTCAATCTACATCTGAACCTCTAATATCAAATTTTTTTTCACTAGTTTTAAAAATTGATTAGGCATTTTATAGTCATTATTATTATTTAAATCGAAAAAATCCCAAAAATTTTTTCACATAATAATACGCATTCACTTATATCACTTACTTTTTTCCAAATTCGTTTAATATCTCTTGAATTTCATTTTCTTTGCCGATTTTGAGAGAGACCGCACTAATTCTAAATGGCTTGTTACATAATCTGCCCAATTGGACTGAATTACCATCAAAGTGTAACGTTGGTACCTGCGCGGATTTTGCTTCTTCCAAGATTTTTGACTTATTTTTTGGCATCAATGAGTTTGAAAGAACTATAAGTTTTGAACCCTTGATTGAACCCATAACTTGTCTGGTTCCTATTTTACATTTATTAGAAGTGATTGCTTCTTTAATTGTTTTTTCGAGATTTTTCATTTTCATCTTTCACACTCATGTAAAGTTCGACCATACCGGTACCAATAGGTACGGTGGCGCCTACTATAACGTTTTCTGTTACACCTTTAAGGGACTCTATCTGTCCTTCCAATGAAGCTCTTGCAATAGTAGGTACAGTAATTTCAAATGCAGCCCGGGCCAGCACAGATGTTTTGGTACCAGCGATTCCATGTCTTCCTATTTGCTGCAAATGTCCTTTTGATGTCATAAGATCGGCTACCAACATAATATGCCTCATATCAACTTCCAGACCCTGTTCTTCCAATGTGTTGGTCACTTCTTTAATTAGTGCATTTCTTGCGGCCTCTATTCCAAGTGTCTGCCAAACTTCATAGACGTTGTTTGTTGTAATCCTTGAAGTATCAATACCGTCAATTGCAATTATCTTGGAAAGATTTGAACCTGCTGTTTGAATTACCCATTCCTCACTTTGCTTAACAATTGTTACTCTTTCAATGTCTTGGACACCTTTCACTCTTGTGTTTAATAGCTTGTTCTTCATTGTAAGTAACGTCTGCGCGTCAGGTTCTCCTGCAATCGATATTTTTATAATTTTCTTTTCTTCTTGCAATGTAACGTCGTATTTCTTCTTCGGACCCTTTAGCACCTCCATAATGTCTTCGATAGAACATCCCCGCTCAGATAATTTTGAATCTGAAATATGGAATGTTAGTACTCCTGAATAATCAGTCTCACTTCTTTCAATTAAATCAGCTACCTTTGTAAATATTATTTCCCTTGCAACACTGAGAGCCTTTTCTCTTGATACTTTATGTTCTTCATTCAGATATACATCCATAGTTGGTGTGACCGGCTTTTTCCGCGCATCTACAAGTTCTATTAGCCTAGGCAATCCGAGGGTAACGTTTCTTTCTTTTACTCCGGCAAAATGGAATGTTCTAAGCGTCATCTGGGTTCCCGGCTCTCCAATAGATTGAGCTGTTACTACCCCTACAGCCTCTCCGGGTTCTACCATTGCCCTGTTGATTAGATCCAGCGTCTTCTTTACCACTTTGTTAGCTCCATCTCTACTTATTTTGGTTTGACTAAGAGATAGTAACAACTTTTCTCTAAGTCTGGGGTTAAGATTCTTGGCATTTTTATTTACTATTTCTGAGACCTCTTTTTCTGTTGCTTTTTTGCCTTCGTCAACTAATAATTCGCCTTCGATCAAACGAGAAATATTAACGGCTTCACCATGGTCGCTTTTTGCAGGATCTATCCCGTCTTCTCCATAAACAAACTGTATGATATTACCGTGTGGATCTCTTACCGTCTGGTCGTATTCTATCTTCATGTGCTCCAGTGCGTTAATCAACCTTCTTTGCATGTATCCAGATTGTTGAGTTCTAACTGCTGTGTCTACTAACCCTTCTCTACCGCCCATTGCGTGGAAGAAAAACTCTAGAGGACTGAGCCCGTCTCTATAATTTGATTTGACAAAACCCTTGGAGTCAGGATTTGCATCATTTCGTTTGAAATGAGGAAGCGATCTATCTCTATATCCTTTTGTAATCCTTCTGCCTCTAATAGATTGCTGCCCAAGTGCGGCTGTCATTTGACCAATATTTAGTGTGGAACCTCTTGCGCCAGTTGACGCCATAATGACACCAGAGTTATCATCTGGGAATGCACGGTCTGCAGTTTTGCCTGCTCTATCACGCGCCCTTGAAAGTTCATTTACCACATAGAGTTCTAAGGCTTCAGCAGGTGATAGACCTCTTGTTAATGGTAACGTTTCATCATCGTGTTGTTTTATTAATTCATATACCTTTTCATATGCCTTGAGAATAACACTACTAATCTCATTTCTAGTATCATCTGACAACCACAAGTCAGAGTAGCCGTAGGAAAAACCATTGTGAGTAAGATATGTTTTTAAGACTATCAGAATTGAATCCAAAAATCGTTTTGCTGCCTCATTTCCATAATCTTTTGCTATTCTGTGTAAAACGCTGTCTGGTTCCTCTGCTCCAATTGATGCTTTGTCAATAACACCACTTATCAATTCACCATTCCTTATCACAACATCTTTTCCCTCACCTTTGGATGCCTTATTCCACTTTGACGTTATTACGAAATTAAAGTCCTTGGGCAAGAAGAGTGAAAAAAGCTGCTTTCCAGTGTAAATTTTTCTGCCATTATCATGATGCTTTGGTTCAGGCAGTGGTCCAGAATATCCACCCAGCAAAGCCAGATTTGTGAATTCTTCTTCTTTCAAAAATGTCTTGTCCTGTGTAAGGATAAAGGCGCCAGTTATGAAATCCCTAATAGCTCCAATTATTGGTCCCCCATATCTAGGTGAGATTAGCTGATCCTGTACTCTCATCAGTAGGGCGGCCTCTGCGCGGGCTTCCTCACTTTGCGGAACATGAAGATTCATTTCGTCTCCATCAAAATCTGCGTTATAAGGTGGACAGACAGCAGGATGCAACCTAAATGTTCTATATGGAAGTACTTTTACATAATGAGCCATAATGGACATCCTGTGCAAGGACGGTTGTCTGTTAAAGATTACTGCATCTCCATCACGCAAGTGCCTCTCTACAATATAGCCAGGACTTATTGAATCAGCAAGGATATTCCTATCGGTAACGTAATCTAGTCGTATTTTTACGCCATCTGTTCTTATAATGTAATTTGCGCCAGGGTATTCATTAGGACCGTTTATTATCATTTTCTTCAAATCCTCAATGTTCCACTCACTAACCGTTTCAGGTATCGTTAATTTCCTTGCTACATCCACTGGAACCCCAACGTCAGATATGGTTAGATTGGGATCAGGTGATATTACAGTCCTACTGGAAAAATCAACTCTCTTGCCAGATAACGACCCTCTGAAGCGTCCTTCTTTTCCCTTTAACCTCTGTGTCAAAGTCTTTAAGGGCCTACCAGATCGATGATGAGCCTGAGGAATGCCAGAAACTTCATTGTCAAAGTATGTGGTTACATGGTACTGAAGAAGGTCAACAAGATCCTGAACTATAAGGGGCGGCGTTCCAGCCTCTTTGCTTTCCTTTAATCTTTGATTAACTCTAATGATATCAACCAATTTGTGGGTCAGGTCATCCTCCGATCTAATTCCAGTTTCCAAAATAATGGACGGTCTAACAGTGACAGGAGGGACCGGTAAGACTTGCAATACAAACCATTCTGGTCTTGCAGTTTCTGGGTCATAACCTAACAAAACCAAGTCATCATTTGGAATATTCATGAGTCGTTCCCGGATGGTTATCGGAAGAAGTCTGTTTTCACCAATTTCAGTTTTTTCTACAAATATGGTAGGTTTTGTAAACACAAGATCATACTGTTCCTTTTGGCAGTGAGGACATATCTTTACTTTTTTTGCCTTTTCAATTATTTCCTCTTTGATATTCTCCAGAGTAATTACTGCATATGCGGCCTTGGTATCTCGAAGTTCCTTGAATTTTGCCAGATCTTCATTTGACAGTTTTATCCTGCTGCAAGATCTGCAAGAAACAAGCAACAACTTGTGTATATCGTCAACGAAAGCAATGTGAAGTACCGCTTCCGCCAATTCAATATGGCCAAAATGTCCAGGGCAATTGGCAGAAGTATTTCCACAAGTTCCACACTTCTGTCCGGGTTCAAGTGTACCCAATCTATTATCCATGAGTCCACCTTGAACTGCCATGCCATCCTCATCGTACGTCTCTGGAGCTGTGATTTCAACTACACTGAATTTTCGTGTCTCTACAGGAGATAATACACTAAATTTAATACCACCTAAAATTTTTAAGGTATCTTCAACTTCCATAACTATTACACCTTCTCCTTTGGAATCAGTCTTGGAGCTACGTTAAGGCTAATCATTTCCTGCAACAACAGTTTAAATGCGTAGGCAATTGCCACTGATGAAATTTTAGCTCTATCTCCGCAGACCCGGCACACATACCTCCTTTGTTTGATATCATAATACGCAAGCAAACCGCAGCGCTCGCAAATGTTGACTTCTGCTTTATCAGATTCTTCTAATAGTCTGTCTTTTAGCATCATAGAAGCACCATAGGCTATCAAACAGTCACGTTCCATTTCACCAAATCTAAGACCACCACCTCTGGCACGACCCTCCGTTGGTTGCTTTGTAAGCATTTGAACCTGTCCCCTAGCTCTACTGTGAATCTTGTCGGCAACCATGTGGTGAAGTTTTTGGTAGTATACTACACCGACGTAAACTTCTGCATTAAATTTCCTGCCAGTACGTCCGTCATACATGACTTCCTTTCCGGTTGATTTGAAGCCATATTTTTCCAATATTTCTTTTAGATCATTGACCTTTTCTCCGACAAATGCCGAACCATCGACTACTTTTCCACGTAGGGCAGAAGATTTACCTGCCAGTGATTCCATGAACTGACCTACAGTCATTCTTGATGGAAAAGCGTGTGGGTTAATCATAACGTCTGGGACTACACCATCTTCTGTGTATGGAAGATCTTCCTGTGGAACCAGCATACCTATAACTCCTTTTTGTCCGTGTCTTGAAGCAAATTTGTCTCCTATTTCGGGTATTCGCATGTCCCTAACTCTAATCTTGTACATTTTTCCTCCATCTACTGATTGAGTCATTACAACTGAATCTACAACTCCGTTCTCAGAAGGTCTGACTCCAATTGAAGTGTCCCTTCTGTAGGGACCTTTTACCTCAAACTCTTTGTACTCTTCCATGAACCTTGGTGGAGAAGTACGGCCGATGAGTATGTCTCCTCCATTTACTATTGATTCATGCATAATAGCACCGTCATCTTCAAGTAATCGATAAGATTTTTCACCTCGGTATCCCCTGATATTTGCATCAGATGAGGGAATTTCAAACTTGTCTTTCATCCCTCCAGGATATTGTTTTGCTTCTGCCTCATATACTCTGTAAAAGAAAGTTCTGCCAAGACCCCTGTCAACGGATGACTTGTTGAAGACTACTGCGTCTTCGATGTTATATCCTTCAAATGGTAATACTGCGACTATACAATTTTGTCCCGTTGGACGGTCTTCTAGTCCGAGCAGGTTTATTGCTTTAGTTGTGACTACGGGTATTTGCGGATATAACATAAAGTGTTGTCTCACATACGTACTTGCATTCATCAAGGGAGTTGAAAATCCCAGACTCTGTTTTGCCATTGCACTTTCATAAGTATTTCTAGGAGATTGATTGTGCTCTGGATATGGAATTATTGATGCTCCAACACCAAGTATTGAGGGAGGATATATCTCAAGATGAGTATGATTTTGCTCTAGACTTGCATAGTCCATTGCAACGTAGCAATTTTCCTCTTCATTTGCATCTAATAGTTCTATCATGCCCATCCATAACAGGTCTGACCACGATTTCATATTCCTCTTTATTAGGTCAAGAACATCTAGTGTTATGACTGGCGTGCCTTCTTTTACTATTGCAAGCGGCCTGAGTATTCTGCCAGAATTGCAGCTTACATAGAGGCGTTTGGTTGCATTTTCGTTATCGTTTGAATAATAGTAAATTCCAACGTGTGCATGTATTTTTCCAGACCTCCTTAGACTTCTCAGTGTATCTGTAAGGTGTTGGCCATTGTCATAGTAACCAATCAGGCGCCCGTCAACAAATATTCTGGTTCCACTTTTTCTTAAAGCGTCAGAAGCCTCTTCAACCGGATGGGCTCCCAATTCATATAGTTTTTCAATTATCTCTGAAACAGATACACTTACTGATATTATAGAAGATAACGCGATGTTTTTTACAAGTCCACAATTTGATCCTTCAGGTGTTTCTGCTGGACATATCCTACCAAAGTGAGTAGAGTGAAGGTCTCTGGCTTCAAAATTGGGTTGACTCCTGCTCAAAGGTGATTGGATTCTGCGAAGATGACTAATAGTTGAAATGTAATTTGTTCTGTCTAATAGCTGGGTAACACCAACTCTGCCCCTTCCCCAATTTCCGGTAGCAATGGCATTATTTAGCTTGTCTGATATTATTCCGGGTCTTACTGCTGCTGCAACTGCATTTATTCCTCTCTTTTGACCGGATCTTTCCAGTTGATATTTCATATCTCTCACAAGATTTCTAAATGCTGTTCGGAAAAGATCTGCCAACATTTGACCTGCGAATTTTATGACTTTATTTCCATAATGGTCTTTATCATCAGACGCAACAAGGCCAAGCCGAAGCTCAACTAGTTTGCATGTTGCTTCTCCCAAAAAGAGAGCCTTTTCGTTCCTATTTTCAGGATTCTTTCCAAGGTGTGGTAGCAATCCCCAATCAAGTAATGTTTCTGCTCGTTTTATCTGAAATTCTTCCAGCATTCCGGGAGCAATTCTTTTGCTAATGTATACTATAGCATCTCTACTTGTTATAATTTCTCCTGCTTTTTCAAATGATGGTTCTAATTCATCCTGTATGATTGAATTCAGCGATACACCATCAGCGATATCTTTGTCTGATTCAAGTCCCAGAGCCCGAATTAATGTAATAAGTGGAATATCAACAGGTGATCCAGGTATTTTAGCAACAATAGAACCATCGGGTCTCATAATTAATTCTAATTTTGCACGGTATCCAACTATTGAAGAATAAACCTTGGCCTTGTAAACAAGACTACCGGTCGCTTCCTCCGTATCGACGATTATCTTGTTGTAAGACAAGTCTTCCAGGCCAATGATAACTCGTTCCGAACCATTAATCACAAAGTAGCCGCCAGGATCTTTTGGATCTTCGCCAAGCTCAATAAGCTTGGTATCAGGCAGATTGTGTAGAATACAGGCGTTTGACTTTACCATAACTGGAATATCTCCAATATGGATAAATCTTGACTCTAAGATTTTTTCATCTTCTACAATGCTGCATTCAAGCATAATGGGGGATCCATAAGTTAAATTGCGCAGTCTAGCTTCGACGGGAGCAACGTGTGTCACCGATCCATCCAATTCCATGATTCTTGGTTGTTGTAACTTTATCTTGCCCAGTCTAATCTTGTACGGATATTCAGCCGTCTCAATTTCTATTTCACCGACTTCATCGATAATACTTTGTAAACCGCGTTCAATAAATTCGCCATAGGAATTCAGATGTTGTCTTGCGACGCCTTCCTTTTGTAAAATATTGTGGATAATTGCCCACATATCAAGTGTATTTTGCGACAAGGCTCAATCCTCTACTACGTATCTATAATAAACACTTTCGCCGGCGGTAAATGACGTTCTAGTTATTTTAATAATATCTCCGGGTCTCACATCTAGATCCTCTAATCCCTTGTCGTTAATTAATATGTATGGGAGCTGGCTAGGTTTTGTATTATACTTTTTTAACACTTCTTCGGCTTCTTTCTTTGACAAAATTTCGTGTTTAGGCTGATATACATGATTCGTAATTTTAATATCCTTTTTCTCAGAAGACAAAATTGGAGATTCTTAATTCCAAATCTAATCTCCGTAATAAATACATTCTCAGACATTCAGGGTTCTAATCCAAGTATACATGAATTTCTCGATATAATTGTAGATTGTTGACTATTAATGAAAAATCACAGCATATGAACCCTCTTTAGCCAATGCCAGGCTAGATTAGAGTAAGAACTGGGTAAAGCAATCATTGATTGTATCTATCAATTAACAATGATGCCATAGATTTACCTCTGCCACTTGAAGTACTCTGGTTTACATCACTATCACTTTCCGTATGTAGTATGCTATTATTGTTTATCTGCCTGTAGATGTCCGTGAAGTGAATGGATTTGCAGAAGATATGAGTTAACTTTTGCTTTTGTTCGTACTGCACACATTCATTGGTTCCAGTTTGATACATCGCAGTCGGCAGCATAACAATCGTTTGTGTGGATACTACTAGAAGTAGAAAGAGCAGTACTGACCATACAATCCTCTTATCATAATACATATTGAATTTCACCGGATATAACCTAATTATTAACTAGCACATATATTTGATGCCTTCAAGCATCTCTTTTAGAGTAACGTTCTAGATAAGTGATATATAAAATAATTCAGCAGAAAATAGACACTGATTCATTCTTTACTTTTCAGTTTAACTTCAGATCTCATAATTTGGAAAGCAGCTCCGTTCTAGCTCTCTTTAGATTTCTCAACTTCAATCTTGCACCTTGTTACAATACCTGCAATTACGCCAAGTGCAGCGAGCCATGGTGCTAGTGTTATCATTGCGACGGCTCCAGCTGTACCCCACGTAATAGGTATGGATAAGAGGAGATTACCTTTTTCATCCTTGATAACTATCCGCTTTACTCTTGCATCTTGGATTATCTCTTTGACTTTTCCGATAAGACTACCTGCCGATACATCGTAAACATCTTTCCCAAGTCCTACTTGGGTTCCACAATTAGAGCAATATCTAGCATCTTGCGAAAGCTCTGTGCCACAATCTACGCATTTTGCCATAGAGATCTTGAGTATATTCTGACTCGATCTCTTTAAATCTTTAGAAATCCAAATTCGCGTGTATGAAGAAAACTTTACATGAAGCAAACAAAATCTGCAAACAAATTATGCAGTTCGATTGCCCCTATATCATGAATAATATTTTTTTAAACTGAATTGTCTACCAGTCTCAGTCTCAGTCTAATGAAAATTTGAAATATAGACAGTACTGTATAATCAATATCGTGGATAATGGTGTTGATGACGTCAAGGATAGTACGAGCAGTAGTTCGAATAATGATACAAAGACAATTAATAGTGGTAATAGTTCTGAAAAAAAACAAAGATCTCTTTTTAAATCGATAACAATAATGTTTGTTGCCGTAGCAGTTGTGATAATTGCAAGCAGTTTGATAGAACAATTTCTCGAGCACCGCTATGTCCCATTCTTGAAGGTAGGAGTCGTTGCAGTTATTGGATATTTTGTAATAAATTCACTTGCAAATGTATTTTACAAGCTTTCATATGATGCGTTGAAGAGCAGTGCAGAGACAATCCGAGTTCTGATCAAGATAATTGGTGCAATTATTGTTATTTCCATCATAATTTCTTATTTGAGCCAGGATCCTTTAATTGCCACATCAATAGGGACAATTACCGCAATTGTAATAGGCTTTGCAAGCCAAAGTGTGCTCGGAAACCTAATCGCGGGACTCTATTTGGCCATTACACGACCTTTTAGAATAGGAGAGAAAGTTACTGTATTTGGATATACTGGCATAATTTACGATATTGGATTACTATACAGTCGATTGAGAACTGATGACGGAGAAATTATACTTGCGCCAAATACTTCGATGATAACCACTACAATTATTATTCGAAATTCTTAGCTATTTTCCAAAAAATGATCCAAAAGAATCCTTTAGAGCGTCAAATGCATCATCTACTATGCCTGTAGTATTATGCATTATCCCACTGTCGTTAGACAAAGCTCCTGTACTCGTATCGTTACTTGGTGTAACTATTCCAGTGGTATCATTAATCTGTGCCAAGATTGAATGATGCAGAATCGAAAGTTGAAGGGCGATATATATGGAGAGTGTCAAGATAATAGATAACTTGATGTTCCACATACTAGATCAAATTGAAAGGGATGATAATATAGTTTTCATACTCTGCTTACAGTAGGTGTTTACAGGGATACTTGAATCTACAACTTTTATAATAAATTTGAGAATCAATGACCTCTATAATTAATAACAATTTGGATGACTGTCAAAATAACAGGAATGATTCCTGCGGCATATGTGACTTGCAATTTTATTTTTTTCTCTAATGGCTCTTCCGCAAGAAATAATTCTGTTTTGTTATCATGAAGTGTCGATAAATATCGCACTGGTTCGAGGGTGTCCCCTGATTCGAATGATTGAATTATTCTACTAACAGTATCTATTTTTTCCTTTGCTGGAAGTGTCGTAATTTTTGAGTAGATTTTTTTTATTTCATTTATTTCAAGTTTTATGTGGCGCTTAAGAAAAGAATTGTATGAATCTAATCCCTTTATCAGATACTCCATCTTTTCTACTTCATCATTACTATTCTTTGCAATTGAAAGGCATCCCTTGGCAAAATATAATCTAAACCTTTTTCTTGAAAGCGCAAAGACCGCTTTTAGCAATCCTGCCAGAACCGTCAGAAAAAGAAATGCTCTTGCAGAGTAAAATAAAATATTTTCCGTTAACATTGATACTATTTCTTCAGGAACAAATAGTTCAAATAATGGTTTTAAAAGTTCTATTACTGTAAAAAATATCAGCAAAGGGATTGCAACGTACAGAATTTTTCTTACTAGTTCAAATTCTGAAACTGCAGATTCAAAACCCCTCTTTATGAAATATTTTTCAATTGAAAACGGTGCCGGATATGGTGGATAAATTATAACCATTACTACAAAGACAATTATTTGGAAGGCAGAAAAGAGATTCACAGACAACCTAGCATATTCTAAATTTTGTTCAACGGTCTCAATAGTAGAAATACTTTTGAAATACTGTAATACTACTGCGTCTAAAATATAATGAGAAATTATCAATGCTGACGGGAGAACAATTAATACTATAATAGTGAGCTGAAAACCGGACAAAAGCGATATCCTCTTGTCCAGTCTATCATACAGTCGAGTTAAATTATCAGGTTTTGTTGTTCCCAATACCTTTAATCAGTAAAACGCTGCGTCAAAGTTTAATAAATCAGTTTTGACAAATTTAAATAGAAGATATGTAGAATTAATTCTAGACGGTTAGCCTCTTATCTCTGGAAGGCAATTGACTTGAATTCTTATTTTCATTCCAAACAACAAAAATAAAAGTTTATTCACCGAACTGACCAGTGTCTACCCAACCTTGCTGGATAAGCGTCCACCAATCCTCAGCCAAACCAGCAAGAACATAATCGTAGGGCAAGAAACCATAACCTCCATCTCCCCATTCTGTACCCCATGAATTTCGGATAATTAACGCACCTTTAGTAACTTTATCGCACATTTCATTTTTAATTGGCATCTTATCATCATAACCTACTGCCATGACTGCGTGGCCACCATCTATTTTTTCTCCTTCACAAGGGTAAGGAATCTTGCCATCTGAACTACTTTGTTGGATAGAATTGTACACTGTAAACCCAAACATGCATGGAAAGCCCTTATCAATATTATCCTTGATTGAGTGTAAGAGAACATCCTTTTCTACACCGGAAGGATCAAGCCGAACATAATTTATTGCCTGATAGTTTTTAGCAAAGGAGTAACAGAACGCCGGCGGTTCCCTTTCATAATTCTTTATTTCATAAGGCCAATATTCCTCCGGGGGGACACCAAACAATGTCAAAGCACCCATAGCAGTCCTCAAAAAGGCTCCAGTATCACCTTTAAAATTGAGCATTTTACGGGATACCTTATAGAGGAATAATCTAGAGGCATCTATGTGCTTGCCATGCGCTCTCCTTTCAAAGTACTCGACCAATCCAACTGCAGCATTGGCAGTACATGATCCCAATGATTCTTGATCTTCTATTGGAGAACACCATTTTCGGAGATCCTTCTTTGAAGGCAATGAAACTTTTAGAACTTTTGTCTTTAGCGTCTCATCTAAATTCACTTTCTTAAACAAGGTTGCAACCTTGGTACTTTGTGGAGTATAGTCTCTAAAACTTGGATAGTCAGGAAGCCAACCCATACCTTTCTTCAGAATATTTATGTTCAAATTAGGAGTTTGGACAAATTTGAAGTTAATAAGTATAGCGATGAGCATGTGGAATATGTTAGGATTTGATGCTAGAGACGCAATACTATTAAGTCAATACTTAGATCCGCTGCTAAATTTAAGAGACTTTAAATTAATCTGTTCAACCCTTGCTCGACGGAAGTATTACAGAGTAAAATTTTTCTTCAGCAAAATGTAATAAATTTTGTTCATTAATATCACGAAGAGTGATCATTGGCTTTTCGGTTTTTGAGCTCTTTCTTAACGAATTCAATTAGCTTAGATACTTGTTCTTCATTGAAGTCATCAATTTTTTCTTTTTCACTTACTTGAAATAAATCATTTCTTTGGATATTTTTAAAAACTTTCTTAACGTTCATTTCCAATTCTGACTTTGCGATAGTCCGAAAAAAATCAGATTGATAGAATCGGTTGACAAAAGTCTTTGAAAAATAGTAATTTTTGGTTATATACAATGACGATGAATAAAATCCTGTAAAAACCAAAAATAGGGACAATCCTGAAAATAGGATTGAAATTAATCCGAATGGAGGATAAAGAACTCGCGAAAAAATATTGGTCTGAGTTGAAGCAAACAATAAGAATAATCCATATGCAATTGGCAGTAAGTTGTCCTTAAAGGTCTGGTTATCAGTATATTTTATCATCAAGAAAATTGTTAAACTGAATATTATGGGACCTATGAGAAACGTTAAAGTTGATGTTATCGCATATAATGGCAAAAGAATCGGATAAATTGAAATTAAGTAAACAATAATAGTTATTGTTATTGGTAACAAATTAATTAAAAATAATATTAGTGGAAGTATAATGATGACTAAAAACCTTAAGAAATTCTTGCTAAGATAATCGTGAAGCAAAAATATAGTGGATACCCATATCGCAACAAATGAGAAAATATAACTGAAGATATAGAATTTATAAACTTCAGGTATATTAATTGACATAGTTTGGGTAACCTTCTGATAATTAGTGGTTGTAACATTCACCGGTGATCCAGAAATTTGTAAAATATTGTATCCCAACGAAAAACAAATAAGTATTGAAAAGGCTACAAACGAGATTAAATAGATAAAGGATAATTTTTCTCTACTTACTCTTAACCATTGAAAGAATTTTATGGTCCCGCTTATAGAAAAAAATAAAGCAAAAAGACTCGAAGCTATTAAAGCTAGATATACAAGATAAATATTGTACGCACTTTGTGAAACTATTTGATAAACTAACAATGACAAGCATGTGAATATTACCCCATAGGACAGATAGGTTATTTTGTAAATGGCCTTAGAGCTAATTCTAAATAGCTTACTACCATGTAAAACGGAGTTGCCTCGATATAGCAATGCTAAAGATGAATAAATGAATATGATTACTAAAGTTAAAAAAATAAGGTCGAAATTTTTGTTCTGAGCTGGAATTGAAAATAAATCAATAAAATCATAAATAGAGGAATCAAGGTACACCAGACCCACCAATACTAAAAACAAGATTAAAGGACTAACGTGAAACAGACTATGTTTTTTCACGCTAGTGTATATTTACTTTATATATATATTCATAATTCTTCGTAGTCCAGTGTTGGACTTTTAGACGTCCAATGCAGTACTGAATTTGAATGAATTTGTTAACTAAAAATAACAATTTCTTTTCAGAGACCACAAATTATTTGGGCCCTTTAATGCCTTAACTTATTCTCCAGTTATATCCTAACAAACAAAGAAGATTATGGCAATGGAATTGACCATAATCTAGCCAGAGAGATAATTGTATTACTAAAAGATTTTTGGAATCAGATCAGTATATTCAATGCTATAGTAGCGCCAACAAAGTATGATTTACCAGTTGATTCAACAGTGATCAAATGATCACCCGGTCCAAGTCTTTTTACATCAAGTAAGGCCCAATAGCCGTTATAGACAATTTCAATCGTGTTATTTGGCTTCATATTTTGAGGTTTAATCCCCATGAGATTTTCGGTAGCTACATTACTTATAGTCAGTCTATTTTTTTTCTCAACAAAGCATCCCATTCTTGGGATATCATCTATTTTGAATATAATTTCACCAATGCTGTTTGTTTCACTCTCAACCATGTCCCAAAGTTCAGCTTGAGTCCTCACAGACGGATATTCCTCAGTGCACGCTTCAGCTGTCATAATAGGCAGTAAGATATATTGTGTGTCATCATATATTTGGAGAGTAGTAATATTATCTTCCTTTTTCGTAAGCGGTACAAATGCTGTCATATAGACTCTATTTCCAGCAACATATAGTGGATTTTCAATTCCACTTGATTCTGCCTTATATGAATTTGAGGGTGGTACAAGATTCGGATGGATACGAGCTGGAATTCTAAATAACCATTTATGCCATTCTTCAACGACTTTTTCACAGCTAACCCCGCCCTTGGCCAAGACCTCTTTATGACCCATTACTGGATCTTCTTTGTCATGAGTATGTTCATGATGGTTTCTCCACTCATCCATACTAAAAATATAATTCCGAGGAAACTGGTGCGGAGCTTCATGATGATCCGAGCTATGGCCTGAATTATGTTTTTTCAATATTTCTAAAAAGTACAGCCTATTATTAAGTATTTACTTCCGAAATATTACATAATATATACAAAAGGACAGAATATTGTTTATTTTGTCCAATTGCCTTGATTAACTTATTGACCATTGGTTTAAAGTTAAATCCCTGATCTTTCAAGCGATATTGCCTAATTAATTTGGTTTGGGTATATCTCATTAAGAACCAGACAAACTACACAAAGATTAGGTCTGATTGTCTAATTGGGATTAACAGTAAAGTGATATTTTACATCTGTTACTAATACAGGATCGTCAGGAGCTATGATTTCAGGCATCTTTTGGGTGACTTTGTATCTTATATCATGTTCTCCCACAGGTAAATCTACGACTACCATTATCGCATCAGTAATTGCACGCCATGAACCAACTTCAGTATTGTAAGCATTATCGGGGTTAGTTTCATTTAGAATAAAAAAATCAGAAGTCTTGCGATAATCATTTATGTTTTTAATGGGTTGTCCATCAATGATTACCTCTGCAACAGCATAAGGGTTGTGTGAATGCGCGCATTCCATCAGCTTCTGATCATTTCGATCAGCAAGATTTTCATAATCTCCAAAGCTACAGCCTTCCATAAGAGCTGGAATTACTATTGGTTTTTGAGAAATTGTACAGTCAAATGATCGATCCCTATTACTTATTTTTTCTGCATAAAAATCTTGAAGGAAGAGCTTATTATCCAGATCCATTAAGAAACATTTTTGGGGTACATATGATTCGGATGAAGCAGCCTTTGTTGGTCCAAGGTTAGAATTTGCATTCCAGAAAATATTAGCATATTGTTCAAATGTTTTGCCATAGGGTTTTTCATTAGGGCCATAAACAATTACCCCCTGAGCTTGCAAGTTCGGGAAACTAAGAAGAGAAATGAAAGGGAGTAGGATGACCAAAATAATCATCAAGTAGCGTATTCTACCATGAACTATCAATATTGCTGATAACCACCGCAGATTTTTAAACATTATGCATTAAAGTTGATGTGCTCTTATTCCATTACAACAGGAGCAATTTTTCGGAGCGAAAAATTGACATTATTTTGAGTCGAAACATGACAGATTGTATTGCTTCTAATTTGTAAATGAAATAGTGCATTTCTTGATGTTGACCAATCTAATTACCCTTTGACACAGTTAAATTCGCAAAATATTTATTAACACCGGCAAATGAATCTAAATTATGAAGAAGGTCCTTACAATATTCAATTCTCTTCTTATGGGCTACATGACATTTTCTATTAAGAAAGTCAATAGTCAAGGACATAATTAAGTCTCAAATTAATAATTTAAGTGACTAATTGAGTAGTAAATAAATTAATTTGGAATAATCATGATTAAACCAGCAGCCAATTTTACTTTGTGAATAAAGCCGAATTTTAGATGAGGAGTTTATAGATTAACGTAAATATTTGTTACCACAACATTGACTGCATGCCATCATCAGATATTGATTTTTTCCCAATGGATTCCAAACCTTTTGGATTATCGTATAGTGAGTGGGTAGTAAAATGGTGGCAGTGGATTTCTTCTATTCCAAAGTCTATTAATCCTGCATTTGATTGGAGCGGTAGCAAGATTTATCAAAATCAAAATGATTCACGCGTTCTCTTTTTATGTCAAACATATGAGGGTGTCAAAAATACACCATGTCGCAGAAATAAAATTACTAGAGGCACATCTATCTTTATGCCAATTATAAACTGGATATCTATAATACAATATGATGGAAATTCAGATAACGAATTAGTGGAAATTGCCAGTAGCAAGATGGATGTTGTGGGTCCGCTTGAATTGACAATAAATGGAATAACTGTCAACAAAGGTCTTGAAAAATATAGAATTCAATCGCCATTTTTTGAAATTAATCTGCCTCAAAATAACATATTTGACATCTCCCCCGGAAAGAGACGCTGTGTTTCAGATGGGTATTGGATTTTTCTTAATCCAATCAATGAAAATTTAAGACTATCCTCCTTCTCCTCTTGTTCTTCTGGATTGACCAAAATCAAAGTAAGTTATGAACTTACCGTAGGATGAGTGTTATGCAACAATGATTCATTGGTTCATAGCTGAAACTTGTAACATTATTAGAAAATTACATGAAAGTGAATAAATGGATTAGAAAATGGATTTTGAATTAGGGTTTGAATGAGGCGTC
The DNA here is from genome assembly GCA_044870765.1 of Nitrososphaeraceae archaeon. Taxonomy (GTDB): domain Archaea; phylum Thermoproteota; class Nitrososphaeria; order Nitrososphaerales; family Nitrososphaeraceae; genus TA-21. Next base: position 20,362 of record JBIOZG010000032.1, on the reverse strand, counting down.
CTTTAATTTAACCTTCTTTGAATTTTTTTCAATATAGTTTACAAGAGATTTTAAGTCATCGTGAATGTTATATTGAGTACATTCAAAGACTTTTCGTCTTTTGCTGTCATGAATCGAAATTTTAAAACTATAATGATCTGCTGAGCCTATCGGTTTCGCCTTCCGTGGTAAAAGAGATATTTTTGCATTTATAATTTTTCTCGCCTTGGTTATCAATTGAGGAGGCAAATCCTTTGCATCAATTTCAGTCGACGTATGTAATCCTACCAATCCACCACTACGTTCAACTTTGATAATCATATATGCCCAATCGAACTAAGTTTTAGTTATTTATTACCTCTTTGATTTTATCTTAATACCTACTAGATTCCAAGATTGTTTGACTGCGTCTTCTTCGTGACTTCCTTCGCCGTATAGGTTTCTGGCTACCTGAAATGTCGATTCTGCTGCTTTTTGAAAATCAGATCGTTCTCTCAATCTTTCTGTTAATGTGAGATACCAAATTTTACCGGCTTTTTCCCAGGCATAGCCTCCTAGTTCTTTTGCAATAAGGTAAAAGGCACGATTTGGAATTCCGGAATTTATATGTACCCCTCCATTGTCGTCGGTAGTCTCTACATAATCTTTCATGTGACCTGGCTGCGGATCCTTACCAATTATGGGATCATCATATGCCGTTCCAGGCTCTTTCATAGAACGTAGCGCGCTGCCTCTAATTTTTCTAGTAAAGAGACCGCTGCCAATTAGCCAATCTGCTTTATCGACTTTTTGTTTGAGTGAATATTGCTTTACCAAAGATCCAAAGACATCAGAGAAACTTTCATTTAATGCTCCAGCTTGACCCTCGTATTCAAGGGCTGCCTCATATTGAGTTACTCCGTGAGTAAGTTCATGACCTATTACGTCGATACTTTTTGTAAAGCGTTGAAAAATATCGCCATCTCCATCGCCGTAGACCATTTGGGTACCATTCCAAAATGCATTATTGTAATCATCTCCGTAATGCACCGTGGAGTCTAGTTTCATTCCCCTTGTGTCGATGGAATTGCGATCAAAGATTTCTCTGAAAAGGTTGTAGGTTGAGCCGGAATAGTCATATGCTTCAGTAACAGGCTTACCTCCTTTTGCTTTTTCACCTTCACGTCTCACAAGCGTCCCTGGCAAATTCTCAGAATTTTTAGCGTCAAAAATGGTACGCTCTAGTCTATTTGATACTGAAAACATCGAAGACATCAATCCAGTTACTGACCTTCTTCCTCTCAATTGTTCTGTTAAGATAAGATTTTTCCAAGCCTGTTCCTTTTGTTTCTTAGTTCCCTTTTCCACTATTTTTTTATTTACATACTCTGGAATAATAAAACAGGTATGATTTGTCCAATTTAATAAACGACCACTTCTGCGAACAACAGTACTACCGTTTTTGAAAAACATATCTATTTTTCTTCGTTTTATGATTTATGTATTACTAAGTTTTTTCTGATATTTCATTTCTAAAATGTTATTTTACTTCATCGAAAAGTAGCTTCTATGCGATTCATCTTAAATTGATTGTCATAAAGTCAAATTTTTTTTCCAAAACAATACTTTTATAATTGAATTTCTTTTGATCATATTCTTGTAATACCTTTCTGACGTTCGGAGTAATATTCGTCAAAATAATTTTTTTAGGTCCTCTACTAGTTTTCCCACTTTCAATAATCCATCTTAGCGTACTAAGTGACGGATTGTCGTCCCTTCCATTAGCAGATATAACATAGTATTTTGCATTCACGGTATTAAAAAAATCTAATGATGTGTTCCTGTCACTTCCATGGTGTGGCACTTTTAAGACATCAACGTGAAATTTACCATTCTCGTCTAACATTTCATTTTTTGATAACATATCAACTACATCCTGTCCGAGACCATCACCAGTAAAGAGGATTTTCCTATTTTTTATTTCGGCCAAAAAGGCAATGCTAGCCAAATTAGGAACACTCTTATCCAAAATCTGAACGAGTCCAAATTCAGTCTTTATAGCCTGCTGCTTCTTACTAAACCAATCATTCCATTCCTTCCGGAGTTTGTCGATATTCTTCTTTGTAGGACCAAGTAAATACAAATTGATATCGTTCAGACTAACAGATTTCATCTTGTCATAAACCACAATTACCTTATCAAAACCAGGATTAATTGGTATTTTTAGTGTTTTTGCTAACTTTGTTAGATCTGTCCCTTGTTGAAAACCTTTCATAACTAGAGATTCTAAGATGTTTTTCCTATTTATCAAATTTTGAGACCAGAAAATACTTGCAAGTAATTTCTTTGGTTCCTCAGGCAGTTGTAAAAGTTCCTTAAACGAATTATGCCACATTTTTTTTATCTTAACCAGTTCTTTTATTCCGTTGTCTCTTTCATTTTTGATTTCAATGAGTAGATCGAGTAATCCTATAATATGATCGTTATCGATGTGACTCAATACCATTAGATCTATTTTTCCATTTAAGAGTAACTTCTGAAGGGTCGGTTTAAGATGATTTCTAAAAGTTTGATACGGCCCTCCATCAATTAACATGGTGGTGGATTCATTATTTGATTTGGATTCTAAGATGAAACAATCTCCAAATTCAGCCTGCACAATGTGGAGCTTTATCACAGCATTGCTTTGTAATTCAAGTATTAAAGTTAAGCAATCGGAAGCTGAACGTTAGAACAACAAATAAAGATTTAATCTCTCTTAGAGACAGGAAGATCGAGTTTATTTCCCCATTCGCCCCATGAACCAAGGTACATTTTTACTTTATCGTATCCCAACAATTTCAATACCAAAAAAGCATTTGCAGCCCTATACCCGCCTTGACAGTAAGTTATTATCTGTGACTTTTTCTGAACATTTGAGTAAATTCGTGATAGCTTGCTTTTATTTTTGAAGACTCCATTTTCGATATTGTTTTCCCAGTCAATATTTATTGCTGAAGGGATATGACCTCGCCTCACTGTCCTTACATCAGAACCATTATACTCTTTACTTGACCTAGCATCTACTATTGACACATTTTTGTTGTTCAATGATCCCTTTACTTCCTTGGCAGTTGCCAAAACTTTGTAATTGATTTTGCCTTTGAATTCAGCGTAGTTGAGTGGATTAGTTTTTAATTCAATACGATATCCTTCTTTTTTCCAGTTCTCAAATCCTCCATCTAACATTTCTACTTTTTTATGAGAAAAGTATAGGAGTAACCAAACCCCTCTGGCGGCTGAGATACCGGATACATTGTCATAAAAAATCACATGGCTTTCTCTTTGTATTCCAATACGTGATAACAATATTCTTGTTTGTCTATTGAAATCCTTGATGCCTCTTTTAGATGTATCAAACCAGTGTAACTGAAAAAGGTCCACGTTTATTGCTCCGGGAATATGCCCATTCTTATATTCTGAAAAAGATCGGGTATCGATTATAATGGAGTGATTGCGGGGTTTGGTGACTCGGTTGTGAAGGTCTCTGGAGGAAATTAATAGATTCAGGAGTATTTCTTGTACAAGTAGTGTAATATATAGAATGTGTTCTTCGAACCAGCCCTGTCACCAGTCTTCACTGGAACACGCATCAATCCAAGTTTTTGATAACGTTAATACTCTTTTTAGTAACTAATGGGTTAATAATTTTTAAATATTTATTCAGGAAGTACCAAATAAAGAATCTAATATTTCCATCTTCCTTCTTCGAAAGGAATGGTAAAAGTTCTTTTATTTTATCGCAGTACGAATGATGTCTAAAACTCTATTATCGGTAACTTGTTCGAAATTCTGGTAAAACTGTTCAATAGATCTAAAATTAGTGTCTACAGGACTAGTAATAACTTCAACGTGATCTATATCCTCGTTCTTCAATAGATCGACTGTACTTCTTGGTGAAATAGCAATGGCTACTATAATCCGCTTAGGATTGTGTGTTTTTCTTAAACTTCTAACTGTAGCCATAATAGTAGACCCTGTCGCTGCGCCATCATCTACTATTACTATTGTTTTTTCTTTGATTGTAATCTGTAGCCTATCCAAGAAGGATTTCTTTCCTTGATAGTACATGTTAGCTAGGCGCTTAATTTCTTGTAATTGGTAGGAAATTTCATTATTAATATATTCGTCAGATATTTTCAGTTCCTCAATTAAAGATTTATTCAAATATGTGGTACCATCCTCAGCGACAGCTCCAATAGCCAGTTCTTCATTGTGCGGAGCGCGTAGTCTTTTGGAGATCATCATATCCAGGCTACAAGATAATTTTGTTGCTATGATTTTTGCCATTACAAATCCACCACGGGGCAAGCCAATTACTATGATATCTTGTCTGGCATCCTTTTTCAGGACATCCTTTATTGTCTCTGCTAGAATGTTACCCGCTGATTCCCTGTTCTTTATTTTCAATTGAAATTTACCAAATATCTTGTTTAATATCAATACCAGACAACACTATTGATACTAATCAGGTATTAAACATGGTGTTATGTTATCCAAATCTTATATCAAAATTTAAGTATGTTATAGAGTTTAGAGATTTTTTAGGGCTGCTTGTCTATGCTATTAGTGTTAATGCGCAAAGTAAAATGCCGAGTCATCCATTGAGTCGCAACTTCTGCAACTGACTGCATAGTTCCTTCCTCTTCAAACAGATGAGAGGCACGTTCTATAATACTGAGTTTTTTTTCCTTTGAATTTCTCATTTTTTTCATAGTTTCCTTACTAATTTTGATGAGCGATTTTTCCCGGCTTCCTACAACAAATAAGCAAGATGATACTATCTGTTCTAAAAATTGATTTTCTACTAAGTCTGTTCGTCCACTGCGAATTACAATTGATACTATGTTGTATGGACATGCGGACATCAAGGCGGCTGCCCCTCCGGTACTTGAAGCAAAATAACTTAATTGTAATCTCCCTGTGTGCGGATTCCTCAATACCCAATCTGTAGCCATTGATAGTCGCTTTGTAAGTAATGAAATATTGAATTTATTCAATACCGCACCAGGGATTTTGGATGTCATTGTTTCTACTTGCGAATCAAATGCCTGTTCCACATCAGATAACAGATCGAACAACAATGTTGCAATATTGTTTTTGTTTAATTTTTCCGATACTAGTTGATTTCTCTTGCTGTTTTTACTGCTACCACTCCCATGAGCAAAAATAACTATTCCTATTGGATTATCGGGTATCACTAAATTACCTTCAATAAACGAATTTGAATTTGAATTCTTAATTGGAAATCTAACTAATTCTCTTAGCAACATCTCTTTTTAAATAATGTTGAAATTATCTTTTATCCTTATTTTAAATATAGAAGCTCAGAAATCATCTCATAGAGTGTGGTTAGAAAAAACCCGGAAGACAATTAATTACTATTAATCAATAATTCTTAAAAAATACCTGCTTATTTATCTGCCCAGTAGCGAAAATTTTATTTGTATTCCTTGCGTAGGTTCTAATGAATATTCATACCTTTCATCATTACCTAAAGGTATCAGTGCAACTTCATCGCTATGACAAACAGGACACTGATATGTCTCTACTTTCTTCAAAATTGTTGCAGTCCAATAACACTTTTCACAAAGGGCAAACAAACGATATCTATAATCATATTCTTTTGCTAGAATCACCGTAGACATATATCAAATAAACAAGGGTGAACTTGTTAATCATTTCCCTGTGTATTTACATAGACTATAGAGAGACCCCTCAACACCTAGGGAATGCTCAAATCGCTCAACCATAGATACGATTGGCATTTCAAAAAGTTGTTAATACAGTATTGCAAGTTAACAATAAAAAAAATCCACCATGAATAATGGCAGGAAACGGACTGATTCTATCCGTAATCGTGAAAACTCCTAAAAATGAAAAGTTTTAACGTTCTCATATTCAACGATTTCTGAATGCAATGCTATTAAGATTTGCTGGATTAGATTATTAGTGGATATCAATAGATTATACCACATTATTTCAAGAATAAATGATTCTCGAGGGTCTACTAAAGCAGGATAGTCTATGAGCTACTCTTGCATAGTATCGTCAATCGAGTAGACTAGTTTGTTTCACGTCGTACAGTTTTTTGTTCAAATTGAACAAGTTTGTCATTTTAATCGGAAGAAAAGTGTTAATAATCGAAACATATTATCCATAGTTGGATGTCTTATACCGTTAAATCCAATTTCGATTATTTTTTCAATAAATTATTTGACCTAAGAGTTTTTGTCATAACTATGATTATAGTTTTGTTTGTGGATATGGAAATTAGTAACGTAGCCCATTTGTATTACAATCTTATCTCCACAGACATTGGAACAGTCATTTTTATCTTGATTTCGTTTATTTATCTAATTGCTCAACAATACGTGTTGGGTTATTCTAGTAAGGAACCATTTCAAATCAAATTAGAGAGTTCATCTTTTAGAAGACTTAAGAGGCTAATAAATTACATGATTTTTTCTATCGTGATATGTTTTTTGACAATCATTTTTGAAATTTTAATTTCAGAATACTATGATACTTTTTTGTTGTTGCTAGTACTTGTTTTAACTAATTCTATAAATATTATCGCAATGAGCAATATGGCTGCAAAGTTTTTTTCTTGGTATCAAATGAGAAAGGAAGAGACAATTCTCATCTATGGAGCAATGTATTGTATAATTGCAATCACAGCTTTTGTGACTGTTCTATTTATGGGATTGCTGCTTCTAAATCAACCAGAAAAGATAGACGCGGATAATGTTGTTGTCCTACCAATAATAGAACAAGGCTCTAGCATTTCACTCTTAAATTATTTGTATTACTACATGGCAATAGCTTCCTATGTCATTACGTGGGTGATAACAGGACTGCTCTTGAAGGATTACATTAAAAAAATGGGCAAATCAAAATACTGGATCATTTTATCACTCCCATTAGTTTTTTACCTTAGCCAATTATTAGTAACACAATTCGGTCTATTTATTCCGAATGATGCTTCGGATAATTCTACCTTCCAAACGTGGTTTCTATTTTTCTATACTCCAAGTTCCCTTATAGGAGGGATTTTATTTTCAGTTCCATTTTTCTTAATTATCAGAAAGTCAAGTACGAGCAAGCCCCTCTCAAATTTCTTGCGTATAACGGCTTATGGACTAATACTTTTTTTTGCTGCAGGTTCAGCAACAGTTTACCATACTCCTTATCCACCCTTTGGCCTTTTAACAGTATCTGCAATAGGTCCTTCTTCCTTTTTGATGGCTCTGGGAGTATATTACTCTGCTAGAATCATATCGAGAAATAGAACTATAGAGAGTCAATTGAAGAGATCGGATAAGTATTCTCAATTTTTTGCAAACATAGGCTCTGCCGAAATGGAAAATGCGGTTTCAGAAATTGTTGAGGAGATCAGGAAAAAATTGCCACAAGATGAAGGAGTATCCTCACATGAACTTCAATTGGTTGATAATGAAATAATAGAGTATCTTAAAAAATACCAATCTGGTAAAAGATCGAAAAAACAACTAGATGGTAATTAGGGTAATAGCAATGGAATGTTTTAATCGTTCATAATGATTAGAGAAGCACTTAGAAATTAATAAGGATAAAATTTTGATAGTTAAGGTTTGATATGGTTGATGTACTCGTATCACAATTTTCATTAGATGAAAATAGCAACGCAAGTACTATTAAATCACTTCAACCCAATTGAAGAAATGATAGATTCTATTTGTGGTAATGGTTCTGATATTTTTACTTCAGGTTCTGCATTCGGTAAAATTGTTAATAAGCCTGTTATTTCTGGATTTTCAGAGTCTGAAAAGAAGTATTTTCCATCAGATTCAAACTTGTACTTTACGAAATTATTGGGGTGAACGACTGAATTGAACAGAGATTTTCCATTATCTGTGGCTATCACAAGTTGATGGTCTTTTGAATTATCATTATTTATCCATACGACTGTGAATCCATTAGTTAATGTTACTTTGCTAGGAACAAAGTTAGTTTCATTATTTATATTATCTATCAAAATATAGTATGTATTTCCTGCAATTTGTCCTTCCGCACTCTGCACCAATTGAGCTATTGCTTCAGGCAGAAAAGAATCACCTGTTTCGCCGTTTAACGTTCTGGCGATGGCACCATTTTCATTATTTGCTCCTCTTGCAAGTTGATTTCCTGGGCCAGTGGTACCACCAGGGCCCCCCGAACCACCACCACAATCGACGATGTCGAAATCATCAGTTCTTCCGTCGCGATCATTATCTATGCCATCTTCACAATGACCTTTTTCAGGAGTAAGAACTGGTCCGCCAGAGTCACCAAGACAGTCCGGATCAAGACCATCAGCCAATCCGTCGTCATCATTATCTATACCGTCATCACATTTACCTGACTCATCAGTAGGAAGTTCTCCGCAGAAAGGATCTTCCGGATCACATCCAGGAGGCTCTTCGCATGCAGGATCTGCTGGATCACATTGAGGAGGCTCTTCGCATGCAGGATCTGCTGGATCACAGGTAACAGATTGAGTTAAGAAATTACTTTGTCCGAGAAATTGAGCATTTCCTACCTCCTCTGTTGGAGGCAATAAAAATTGCAGTGGTGGAAGCATGGGCTTGAAAATGGATTCGTCGAATGTCTGTGAATCCGATTCTGACTCGATCTCGGAGGTTTCAGTCTGGGAGGTTTCAGTCTGAGCAGATTGCGCTTCGGAATCCGCCACAATTGTGGGTTGTCGAGATTCAGAATCCGTTGTATCTGATTGTAATGTGCTGTGGTAATCATCTTCTGATCTATCATTTTCTGTAAAGGAAGACAATGATTCTTCGTTGTTAATAGTGGTAATTACGTCATCGCTGCCATCATCGCTGCCATCATCGCTGCCATCATCGCTGCCATCATCGCTGCCATCATCGCTGCCATCATCGCTGCCACCATCGCTGCCACCATCGTCTCCACCATCGTCTCCACCATCGTCTCCACCATCGTCTCCACCATCGTCTCCACCATCGTCTCCACCATCCGAAGACTCTTCAGAATCGGCATGAACATAAATTGACAATGACCAAGGGAAAGAGATAACTGAGGCCGTAAGAGTTAGCAGTATAAACAGACTAACTAGTAGCTTCCAGCTCTCAGTTTTATTCATGTTCAACTATTCTCACATTATTATTTCAAGTTTTGTCAATACTCAGTATGATATATCATACACAAGGGAGATCAAATATCGTCAAATTTCTGTTAGAGATCTTCAAAGCATGTATCTTTTCTTGTCAAATTCGAGATCTATTTTCTATGCTGAAGAGCCTGTATCAAATCATCAACTTGCTCGAGAACATTTACATTCCACGGAGGTTTAATAATTTCATTCGAACCTCTTCCGTCCACCAGACTTCGAAGTTCAAAGAGCTTCCCCATAGCCTGATCTGTCTTTGAAGAGTTTATTAAGGAATACACGCTGTCCGTAGCGTTTACCAAAGAATTTTCCAAATCATTCTTTAATTTTTGGACATCAGTCCCGTTAACGAATTGAGTTTCATTTAGCGACTTTATGTATTCATTCAAATTCGTTGCTTTTGAAGTAATCATTTTGAGCACCTCGGTGGAAGTTAATTCCTTTATTTCGCTTCTGTTGCCAACATCATTAGAGCCAGTATAGGAATTAGTGTAATTATGTCTTTCATTTGGAACACAGAAAGGATCCTCTTCATCGCAAGGCGAATCCTGACAACCTGGAACTGTAATATCACATGGAGGTAGAGTCGGGTCTTTCAAGATATCTACGGGTCCAACTGTCTTGTTAGATAATGTTGCCTTACTGTTATTTATCAATGATTCGATACTAGCAGAGCCAATTTGAGATATTTTTCCAGATATCGTTGCTTCCATTTCAGAACCGCTTGCTGGCAGATTAAGGCTTGTGCCATTCTGGAAACTTACAGTAGTTGACCAAAAAATCAAATTATTATAATGCACGTCGTCATACCCAAATAGCTTCCCTCCAACTGAAGTATTATCAACATCGTTATCGCCGCATGAGACTGTATGAAGATTTGTTATTGAAGAATTAACGATATCGTTAGTGTCCCCATCCCCTAAGTACCAGTTGTAATTGATGGGCGAATTATTCGCAGCAGGTGGCGTATTAGGGTGGAGATAGTGCGGGAGAACATGAGAAGAGGGCGGTACTGTATGTCCAACAACTGTCTTTAGATTTGATGGTTGAGCCAGCCCAATTCCGGTGCTCTCGACTAGTGCACTTTCCTTTAATGAATTAAGGACGTTATGAGAATAGTCCATAGGCCAATTCCCTCCAGTCAAAAATGTTGGAAACTGAAAAGCATAATTCATCACACTGAGATAATTAGGTTTACAATTAGGAAGATCGGTAGTTCCCGCGTGTTTCAAACCCAAATTATGTCCTAGCTCGTGCATAAATGTGGCCGCTTTATAGGTATTACTGCCTGTAGCATGGCCAGATACTGGGTCCGGATTTCCCCATGAAGAGTGACCCAAGGAAACTACGAAGTCATTACCTGGTACTTCGCCTCTGCCGGAGCTTGTCACGTCACCGCACCTGGTATGGATAAATAATGCGTAGTGATAGACATCCATCTTTGCTTGGTAAAAATTAGGGTTAGTAGCCCTTTCACTGGCAGTTCCAAAGAAGGTTTGCTTATACTCATCGAAGGAATCTAATACTGGGTCCGGAACGATATCGTCAAACACGTCAATACAATCTCTATGTGGAACGTTATCGTCTATAATGTAATGTAACCTTACGCCGTATGTGGTGTCTGGATTATATAACTCAAAGGCAGGAGTATCAAATTTAGCAGTAACGAGATCTATCGCTGTAGTGGGTGGAATATGGTGGCTCATGTAATCTATTTCTACATAGATATCCTTGTGATTCGGATCTGCTCCCGGCAGTGCTACGTTTATCCCTGTTCCGTCCTCTGTGTATCTGTCAATAAGTTCCCATGCATCAGAAAGCCCATCACAATCCGCATCAAAATCACCGTGCCAGTTAGTGCAGTTGATATGATTTGCTTGTACTTTATTTACTGAAAGTGGCACCAGAGGCAACATAATGGACAAAATCGCTACCAATATGAAATATTTACTTAAAGCAGGGACAAATTCCAATATTTTAAGCCTATGTAAATATTATTTAAGGTTTTCGAGGTATTTTAAGTAAATTGTGTCAATATTATGGAATTAGGACTGGAAACTACAATTTAATACATCAATTCCTCGACTGTGTTATGTGTTGTATATGACCGGATCTACAACTCTGATACAGTTTTGCCATTCTCTAACCGCCTCGAAATCTCCCGCTATATAGATTATGTTGATGAATATAGGTGCGTATTGACTATGATAAAAACATGGTAAATAATTATCAACTAACTTTATTCATGAACATCTATGCAAATGAGCAAAAATCTCATAGGAATTAGTGCAGCTATACTACTATCAACGTCCACGATATTGTCAGGTGCTGTCTATGCGCAAAGTAAAGTAACAATCAACGGGGCTGGAGCAACTTTTCCATTTCCATTAATTGACACCTGGAGAGTTGACTACCAGAAGGTACAACCAGGAGTCAATATTAATTATCAGTCGATTGGAAGCGGCGGTGGAGTCAAGCAATTTACAGAAAAAACGGTTGATTTTGGAGCTACTGATGCACCACTAACGCAGAATGAGAGTCAGAAAGCTCCGGGAGCAGTTCATATACCAGAAACAATTGGCTCTGTTGTCGCAGCATATAATATCCCAAGCATTCCTGATAAAGGACTAAAACTATCTGGTGAAGTATTAGCGGACATTTTTTTGGGCAAGATTACAAAATGGAATGATCCCAAGATTCAGTCCCTAAACACAGACAAAACTTTACCGGGTGATGACATAGTTGTAGTGCACAGATCCGATGGTTCTGGTACGACTTTTGTTTGGACTGACTACCTATCAAGTGCAAGTCCTGCATGGAAAGAACAATTCGGAAAAGGCAAGTCCGTGCAATGGCCAGTTGGTATTGGTGCGCCAGGAAATGAAGGTGTTGCTAACGCGATAAAGGGTACTCCAAACACAATAGGCTATATTGAATTAAGTTATGCGCTTACTACAAACACGCCGTTTGCATTTATCCAAAACAAGGAAGGTGCTTTTGTTGAGCCAACACTCGCTTCTACAAAGGCAGCTGTCCAGTCTTTTGTAGCATCATTGCCAAAGGGAGATGGTGTTTGGACAAACGTTTCTCTCGTAAATGCACCGGGTGCCGATTCATATCCCATAGCAAGCTTTTCGTATCTACTGTTGTACAAGGAAATGAGCACAGATCCAAACCTAGACCAGGCAAAAGCAAAGGCATTAGTAGACTTCATATCATGGGCAATAACTGAAGGTCAGAAAACTGCTGAAGGTTTAGACTACGTTCCACTTCCAGAAGGAGTAGTCAAACTCAACCAAGATACATTAAAATCCCTTACATTCAACGGTCAGCCAATAACCTAACAGTGACAACAAAGGGATAACAAACATTGACAGCGCGTAGCCCCCTTTTTTTTATTTCATTTTTCCACATTTTTCCTCTTTTACTTCAAGTAATAAAATTAAGAATAAAAACAATATTAATGACTTTAATACGCAATATCTCCTTGCCAGGCAATCAGGTGGCTCTGTAATATGAATTTAGGTTCAAAAAATAATCGGTACATCTCGTCGCTTTTTGTAGTAAGAAACAAAGGGCATGACAAATTATTTTCAGGACTTGTCATAGGTGCTGCTGCATATACGTTACTCATGGTAGGACTAGTAGCCTTTTCAGTTATGAAAGGTTCAATAGATATATTTTCGGCTGAAGGTATTCAGTTTTTTTATCAATCAGACTGGAATGCCGTAGAAGGCAGAGAATCATTTGGCGCCTTTCCTTACATTATAGGAACTCTTTTGAGCTCTGCTCTAGCAATGGTCATAGGAGTTCCCATTAGTTTAGCAATAGCCATTTTCATTTCAGAAATTGCTCCTCCACGCATCGGTATCCCCCTGTCTTTTGTCACAGAACTTCTGGCTGCGGTACCCAGTATAATTTATGGTCTTTGGGCATTATTCGTGTTTAGATTTTGGGTACGAGATTTAATAGAAAAACCATTGTATGACGCTTTTGGTTCTCTGCCTTTTTTTGCAAAGACTCCATTTGGTCTTGACATATTTACTGCGGGAATAGTATTGGCAATCATGATAATTCCGATAATATCATCCATATGTAGAGAGGTTATGAGAGTAGTTCCGGATTCACAGAGGGAAGCTGCATACAGTCTTGGAGCTACTCGTTGGGAAACTGTCAGAGTGGCGGTATTCCCTTATGTTAAATCAGGGATAGTGGGTGCATCTATGTTAGGACTTGGGAGAGCGGTAGGAGAAACGATACTCTTAACAATGATTATTGGTAACGTGATAGGACCTAGTGCAATTCCTACCACATTATTCTCGCAAGGTCAAACGCTCTCAAGTCTGATAGCAAATGAATTCAATGAAGCATCCTCTGATTTACATTTATCAGCACTAATTGCTTTAGGAGCAATACTGTTGGTCCTTACAATGGCAATAAACGTTGGTGCCCGTCTTTTGGTAAAAAAGAAAATAATCAAGTCATCATCGGGAGCTAAATCGCAATGACCGACGATCCCAGTTCAAATAAAAATTACAGCAAAATTGTCCACGAAACTGTAAACAAGAAATACAAAAAGCGCATAATTGTGAATAAACTCGTTACTATTTTTACTATCGTTTGCGTCATCGCTGCAATAGTACCTCTGGCTAGCATATTAATAGAAGTTATCAAGAATGGAGTAAGTGCAATAAGCTTTGAATTTCTAACCCAGCCTCAAGGATCTATTGGTTCAGGAAGTGGTGGAATAGCACCTGCCATACAGGGGACTATAATAGTTGTCGGACTTGCATCGTTAATAGGAGCACCGATAGGGGTTTTGGCAGGTATCTATCTTTCCGAATTTGCCAAAGAAGGGACTTTCCCTGATCTGGTAAGATTCTTCAATGATGTGCTTACTGGCCTCCCATCAATAGTAATAGGTATTGTAGGGTACGTAGCCATCGTCCTGACTATTGGGTCCTTTTCAGTTATAGCAGGTGCTATTTCTCTTTCGATAATCATGATTCCAATTGTAGTCAGAGTCACGGAGGAGACATTGAAGATAGTACCATATTCGTTTCGGGAAGCAGGTCATTCTCTGGGTATTTCAAAGGCCAAGATCACTTTATCCATAGTTCTCCCCAGTGCGAAAAATGGAATACTTACAGGCATAGTCATAGCTGTATCTAGGATCGCCGGCGAAACCGCTCCACTAATAATGACCATATTGGGCACAAGCCTTTTCTTTACTGGAATAACGGGCCCGGTAGATGCATTGCCACTGAGAATTTGGAGGTTAGCCAGCCAGCCATACGAATCAGCACATGCATTTGGCTGGGGTTCTGCCCTAATTTTGATACTGATGATCTTGTCCCTGAGCGTGGGATTAAGGTTTTTGGCACAAAGAAACACGTTTAAGGTATCCGCTTGATCAGTGTATCTATATTTACTATATAGATAATACATAATTATCGATTTTCGCAAGTAATTATTCCAATTGGCCATAGAAGAACCCATCGAAGCTGACGAAGCAATATTAGAAGGGGCAAGGGAGAATACTAGCGAGACTGAAATAGTACAGGACTCTGCCGAAAAATACAAAGTAAGGATTGAGAAAGTTAATGGGTGGTATGGGGCTAAACGAGCAATAAAGGACGTTAACCTGAACGTCAAAGACAAGGCCGTAACTGCATTTATTGGACCATCAGGTTGTGGTAAGACAACACTTCTGAGATGTTTAAATCGAATGCACGAAATGACTCCAGGTGCACATGCCGATGGTCGAGTGGTAGTTGATGGAATTGATATTTATGATAAATCAATTGACCCTGTTGTCATCAGAAGACGAATAGGAATGGTTTTTCAAAAACCAAATCCATTTCCTACAATGAGTATCTTTGATAATGTTTCTGCAGGTCTAAGACTAAACGGCATGAAAAACAAAACTATCATCAGAGAAATTGTAGAAGAAAGTCTCAAAAATGCAGCTTTGTGGGAAGAAGTGAAAAATGATCTTGAACAACCGGGAATGAGCTTATCCGGTGGACAACAGCAGAGACTTTGCATTGCAAGAGCACTTGCGATGCAGCCTGAAGTATTACTGATGGATGAACCAACATCTTCACTGGATCCTATAGGCTCATCAAAAATAGAAGAGCTTGTCAGAATTCTAAAAGACAGCGTTACTATAATTATAGTAACCCACAATATGCAACAGGCTGCCAGGGTATCAGACTTTACGGCCTTTATGTACCTGGGTGATTTAATAGAATATGGAGCAACGAATCAAATCTTTATGAAACCTGAAAAAGAACTCACAGAGCGCTATATCTCTGGCAAATTTGGATAGAATATAGTTTTGTAAGTTGGCTCGACTTTTAGATATAGGTTTACAACGAATCACTAACCTCATAATGGACATGGGTCACCTTTCAGAAGATCTGGTCAACTCGGCTTTAGAATCATATGAAAAGGGGTCGACATATGAAAAAGGGATGATGTTACGATCACAGATTTTTGAAGGTTCTGAGAAACTTAGATTTCTACAAATAGAAGTAACTGACTTTGCTACCGAATTGATAGCAAGATACCAGCCAGTAGCCAAAGATCTCAGATTTATTCAGTCTTTCATGGATGCCGCGTATGGTTTCTCAAGATTTGGCAGATATGCCTATGATATAGCAGAAGTATTAGAAACAATAGGTCCAATTCCTAAATGTGACAAATCTGAAGTTATGCTAATGGCAAAAACCGCTAAAGAGATGATTCAACTAAGCGTAAAATCACTAGACAAACTCGACAAAAATGCTTCGCAGAAGCTATACATGATGGATGATAGCGTGGATTCAATATTCCGTAATTATTTAAAAAAGGCATTGACACAGACCAAGAAGAGAAACTTTGATCCAAAATGCTATCTTTCAGCTTTGTTGATACTCCGATATCTAGAGAGAATCGCAGATCACGCCTGTTACATTGGTGATTGTGTATACTACGTCGTGACAGGCGATCCGAGCCCAAGACGTTAACTAACTATATAGAGTATATACATCTATATTGTAAATAGAGATCAATAGACATAAAACCCATATTATACTGACATCTAAATATCTATATTGCAAACGTTTGAAAATAATGAAGTAAGGAAGATTCAGTATACAGGTAGGTCTACGTACGTACTATCTCTTCCAAAAAAGTGGGTAACTGAATTAAAACTAAAGGCTGGAGACCCGGTCACCATATTGAGGGAAGCCAATAATTCGCTTTCAATAATTCCAAATGTTATGAGAGGGCCAAGCACTTTTGAAGCTACATCGTTTGTTACAAGCGACAAGAGCGGTCCGACATTGAAACGTACTGTTGTTTCCATGTATCTAAGAGGCTTTAATATAATGCACTTAAGATCAAAAACAGGGGGGATTCATCCTTCACAGCGCGATGCGATTAGAGAAGTTGTTCGCAGAAATCTTATCGGAACTGAAATTATCGCCGACTCCTCTGATACGGTAACAATTCAAGTCTTGTTGAGTCTTCCAGAGTTGTCCATAAATACCGCAGTTAGAAGGATGTTTCTAATTGGTTCATCTATGCACAGAGATGCAATTTCTACCTTATCCGGAGATAGTCAGGAATTATACAAGTCGGTAATAAAGTCTGATGACGAAGTAGACAGATTCAGTCTGTATGTTCTTCGCAACCTGGTAATTGCCTCGCAGAACGAAAGCACCCTCAAAGCAATAGGACTCCGCAGTCCAGCTGATTGTCTCAGCTATAGTGCAGCGGTAAGGAGTCTGGAGCGAATTGCAGACCATGCTTCTGAAATTGCAATAAAGAGTTCACAGATTGGAACAATTCCTGATGATTTGCGCAAAAGAATATTAAAAATGAGTGAGCTATCATTAGAATTATTAAGTAATGCAATAGAAGCATTCCTTAGAAAGGACTACTATCTTGCAGACAGCATTGTGGATAAATCAGAAAATGTCACATCAATAGAAGATGACATAGTCGCGTCAATCGACAAGGAGAAGAATCCAAAGAATTACAACAACATTTACGTAAAGCTTATCCTAGAACATATTAGAAGGACCGCTGAGTATTCATTTGACATTGCTGAAGCTGCAATGAACCAGATAGTAGGAGAAGTTATAGAAATCAGATAACATGTCCGTAAATTTAATAATTTTTTGTTATTATGCAAACAATTATTTGCTTTTTTTAGAGCGGATATAAAGCAAAAATAATGCAATATCTTGCAAATTATCCTCAATTAATTATTTTACGTTCATCCAAAGATAGTATATATAAGGTAAAGACTAGTTGGATTGTATCAGCAAAACTATGTCACAAGTCCTGAAGGTTGAAACTCACTGTCATAATGTTTTTTCAAATCATAATAACTATCTTTCAAGAATACCATTTGATTGTGGTGTCACAATACAAGAACAATTGGAGAATGCATATCTTCAGAAAATTGACGTAATGTTTGTTACAAATCATAATACACTGGACGGTTATTCTCAGATTTTAGAATACAAGCAAAATCATGCAAAATACAAAGACATAGAAATTTACCCTGCTGAGGAAATAACAATCAATAATAAAGGTCATGTTTTGGCTTATGGAGTACAGGATGAAATAAGAGCAGGTATGACTCTTGACGAAACACTTGACGAGATAAGAAAACAGAATGCCATATCATGTGCTGCACATCCATTTGCAGTTTCAAACGGAATAAGAGAGCACGCAAAGAAATGTGACTTGATTGAATCATTTAACAGCAATAATGTTGATATCTTTTCGAATCTTTTTGCTGAGAGGTTCACTAAACAAAACAACTTGATATCAATAGTTGGTAGCGATTCTCATGTAAAGTCCACCATCGGTAGGAGTATCAATACTGTTGAGTCTGAAAAGAATGTTGATACTGTTTTAGAGAGTTTGAAAAAAGGCAAATTCAAGGTAGGTAAACTGGATTATGCGACTAGGGAAGAAATGCATGAACATGCACATTATATCATATCTTCTTCACGTCAAACTATTTTAAATTCAATAAACGAAACAAATCCAAAATTTCACTCTATCGTGAAATGGGCCATAGACTCTTTTATTTCAAATCCAAACTCCAGGTTATGGCATCTGATGAGCTCAATTGGTATGTACTTGTCAAAACGTGTCTCAAAAAAAGTGAATATGAATGGCCATAATCCCTTGATTTTTGAACAAAGGTCCTGGTCAGATCTTATTTCACTGAGTCTAATCCCTTGATTAGAGTAGATAGCATAAAATAGTAATTTTGTTTCTGTTTTTTAATTTCAAGTTTAGATATTCCATTGTTTTTAAGAATTTGAAATACACAAAAAATAAAATCAATTGTTCATAGAATAAAATTCCAGCAAAGTAAATTAATACTCTAAATTATTGAATTGTATCTTGATGTGGATGCAAAAAATTTGCACATACTCTGCTCTTGGCATAGTATTTGTATTTGTCTTTTTAATTAGCCAATTAGTGGAGGCAGGTAAATCCATATCGATGGACAAGGTTTATTCAATTTCAAAAATCAGTCAAAGTGAAAATGAGGTTATCTACAAGATCCAAGACATTGTTGCTCAAAATCAGAACAGCAATACAAGTGATGATATAGAGTTGAAAGGAATTGTAACAAAGGTAATAGATGGAGATACATTGGATATTAATGGAACTAGGATTAGATTAGCGCTTGTCGATACTCCTGAAAGAGGCCAACAAGGGTTTGATAATGCAAAAAAATTTGTTGAATCACTTTGCCTTGGGAAAAAAGGAGAGCTGGATGTTGATAGTGGACAACGGAGAGGAGATAGATATGGCAGGGAAGTTGGAGTTGTCTATTGCGATGGTGTAAACACAAATGCAAAAGTCATGGCGAACAAGATGGGAAAGATTTTAACTGAATTTTGTGATATATCCGAATTCTCCAAAGAAAATTGGACAGCCGCTCAATGCCGGTGAAAATATTTTTAATTTATTCCATTTGGAAGTAACGCACTTGTAGACATTGAAGTATTTTGGTTGGTAGTGTCAATCGCCAAAGCTTTTTCAGTCCAGATAAACGCTTCTTCATAATTACCAAGCTCACCTAGTGCGTCAGCTTTATTGTATAAAGCATCTACAAAATTAGGGTCAATCTTTAATGCCTTATCAAACCATAAAATCGCTTCTTGATATTTTCCAAGATTATTGAGGGCCAATCCCTTCCCGTTTAATGCATCGACAGACTTAAAATCAAGTTTTAGGACCTGATCAAAAGTTGTCATCGCCTTGTCATATTCTGATGTGTTTAATAAGGCGTTACCATTTTGAATTAGTTCAGAGACAATAGAAGAGCTATTTGTTTGGGAAACTGTTGCATCGACGTATTGATAATGGTAGCCAATATCACCAGCTGATAGGACCATTAGGGTCAAACTTGAAGCTATTAAACAGCCTAGAATACCAAACACTTTTGATAAGAGGATTGTTAGCAGGTAAACAGGTTTCCGATTCAATTGCCGACGAAATTGTATATACATCATTACTGATAAATTATTTTCGTCGCAAAATCATTTATCATTAAAATGATGTCACTTAGAGCAATTAATGCTTAATGATTAGTTATGAAACATAACAAGATGAAATTTACTGCTAGCTTTTTTTTCGACTTTGATTTTTTAAATAATGATTTTTTCTAGAGTATCATATACGGTCTTCTCTTTCACATCAAAGTTTTACATCCCGATAATAAATAGAGGGTTTAAAGTGGTTACGGTTGTCCCAAATTTATGATGATATATGTTTGGTGGCCAGAAGAGTTCAAATAATTTTTCTATGAGGCTTTCACACAATTATTTAAATCGTTAAATCTCATAATGCACATTAACTACACGTGGAGCTAAAGGAAGTGGCTATTTAATCACTTTAACATTAATACCAAAGACAAAATTTGTTATTGTGACATTTTTTTTGTCTTTTATCCTGTTCATTCCCAATGTCAATTCGTCTTTTGCATTGCAATATACCAATTATCTTAGCGAAATGTATCAAATTGCGTTCCAATATCCTTCGGATTGGACTATCAAAGAAAAATCAAATAAACTTGAAGAAGGAACTGAGATAGATGTCTCTAATAAAAAAATAGGAGATGGCAAGATTGGAATTCATTTCTACGATGATTTATTAGAAGGCTTTGGTTCGACTGAC
>JBIOZG010000031.1:0-18877 GCA_044870765.1 Nitrososphaeraceae archaeon | reverse complement strand
TTTGAGTAACTAGACTGCTAATCCTCATTGTTCGAAAGGAATTCCATCTCCTTCACTGTGAATTTTATTTTTGTTGCATACCTTCTACTTTTAGATTTCATTTTGTCTAGGAATAATCTCCATCGCTAGATTGTTATTAAAGCGTTAAAAAGTTAAACTATATTTTGCATATACTTGCCTCAAGATTACAAGATAGATTATTCACGATGTAGATTTATCAGAATAAACATGAAAACAACTGGGACTTTCGGATGTGATGAACAAGAACAGCCAATAATCCCAGCTGGTGTTTATGCATATTATAAATGTCTAACAAAATATATATACTTTTTAGATATTCTATATTTTTCTAGAAGATTGTTTCCTTTTCTAAATAAATTGTATCAGTTAATTCGAAAGTTAATTAATAGAAGCACTTAGATTAACGCTTTGATTGTCGTAAAATTAGATTTGTTTCTCACAAATTTCAGGTTTGCGTATTCTCTGATTAGTAGATACGGAGATAAGAACCGATTATACCTAACATGACTCAAAGAAAATTATACCAAAATTTTTCTTGTAGGTATTTACTATCTTTGCAAAAATGTTGTCTTCGTTACTTGATATATTATTAATTTGCCTACTTACTTATCCTCTTCTATACTGACTATGGGTGTTGTGGTACCGACCTCTACTCATTCCTCGGCTATACCCAAATCTTCTTCTACTTTGACTATTATAGTTGAATGACCTTTGTCTATTCACTCTATTCCTGTTCACAGACAATGTAGGAACCTCAAGTCCTATTTCATCATTAAGCCTCTTGACTGTAAGTTCAGTACGTTTAAGAATCCTTGCAAAATCTTCATACCTGCTGCTTGAAACTAATGAGATTGCCTTACCACTTGCGCCTGCCCGTGCAGTTCTCCCAATTCTATGGAAATAGATCAATGGGTCTTCAGGAATATCATAATTGATAATATTTCCAACCGTCGGAACATCTATACCCCTCGCAGCAATATCCGTTGCTACAAGGATATCTTCGCTTCCGTTCTTGAACCTGTTCATTGAGTAATCCCTCTGTCTTTGAGACAGGTCTCCATGAATTGTAATAACTTTGAAACCTTCTTTATTCAAATCATCAGCTATCCTCTGAGTTCGTTGTTTTGTAGCAACAAAAACAATCGTTTGTTGCCCTTTTTCTCTATTCTTAATAAAATTACAGAGATGTTTGAATTTTTCTCGTTCTTCTACAATTAGATAAGATTGATCGATAGTTTCTAAACTAATTTCATCTTCATTGAGTCTAACTTGTTCTGGTTCTTTCATGTACTCCCTAGATAATCTTAGAATTTCAATCGGCATCGTTGCTGAAAACAGGCATGTTTGCCTTCGCTCATTAACATAAAAAAGTATGAATTTAATGTCATCTATAAATCCCATGTCAAGCATTCGGTCAGCTTCATCTAACACTACAAACTTTACATCTTCTAATTGAATCGTTCCTTGTTTCAAATGATCTATTAGTCTGCCAGGTGTTGCCACAATAATTTGCACTCCCCTTCTTAGCTGATCTTTTTGTATGTTAATACTCTGTCCTCCGTAAATGGCTAAACTCCTTATTCCCACATATTTTGAAAATTTTCTAATTTCAGTACTAACTTGCATAGCCAGTTCTCTTGTAGGAACGAGTACTAATGCTTGGATTGGTCCTCGCGATTTTAAACTACTTATTATTGGAAGAGAAAAAGCAGCGGTCTTGCCGGTACCTGTATGCGCCTGTCCTATGACATCTTTACCTTTTAAAATAAGTGGAATACAATGTTCTTGAATAGGAAAAGGATTTTCCATTCCTATTTCCTTGACAGCCTTAACTATAGACATATTTAGACCTAATTCTTCAAATGAAACCATTTTCTAATTCACATTTTGTTTTATATTTGACAAAAGTCACGGAAGATCTGGAAAGATTTAGTATTAACTTAACTTATCTGCCGCAGCTTTAGTTAACTTATTGTCCTTACAACGGAGATATAAGTGTGATGATGTAAAGTTTTATCAATTGATATTGAAATTAATTATCAATTCAATTTGTAATATCTCTGCAAATAAGAAGTTTGTTTAGTCTAGACTTTATAATTTAAATTCTACAGATGAATATAAAAAATATGATGGAGGATCAGGATCAAAATCAAGATCTGCGGGAGAAAAAATTACGCGGCTCTGGAGGCTATGTTATCGCTCACGTTACAGATGAAGAGCAAAAAAAAGGAAATTTAGGAGGACCAGAATTATTTCTGGCAGGAATAGGGCGACTTCCCACGGATAGATTTGTAAATTATCATTGTAACAAATGTGACAAAGATTATCAGGGGTCACCGAACATTAATTTCGAAAATCCTAATGAAGATCTAGGTGAAGGTGTGACACTATATGAAAAGGGTGAATACAAGTGTAAGACCTGTAAGAGTATTATTGCACAGTATAGAAAATTTGATGCTCCCGAAGAGTCTCAGTCACAACAGGAACAAGAATCAAAATCCTCGCAATCGGAATTACCAAGTACTCCTGATATATCTGAGATTAAAGATACTGGTAAAAGTCTCAAATCAAACACAGGCCAATCTACCCTACCACCAACTCCGACTACCCAAAGTGACTTTATTTCGATTCAATCCCTCATTGGTATGCCAGCATATGATTGGGATGCTATGCTGATAGGGAATGTACAAGAAATTGGTCTCAAAAGGACTTCAAGAGGAAAAGTGGAAATAAATCTAAAGATTCCTAAAAAGGCCAACAATCAAAATGTTGAAGTCGCATGGAAAAGTATTTCCAAAATTGGCGATATTATTTTGCTCGAGAATTCAGAATCTTCAGAATCCATTCAATTAGGTAAATGCTCGTATTGTAATTATCAAAATGAAAGCGATGCACTGTTTTGTTCTGAATGCGGTAAAAAAATTACTAATGAATAACTAGAATTGGAAGAGCTATTAAGAAATAGAAAAGTAGTTTTCTGGTAGATTTATGCAAGGCCTATTCTAACATCAACAGCGCATGCTCCTTTTCCCTCTTCCAGTACCAGTAATGGATTCATATCGAATTCAGTAATCTCGGGAAAATCTGTAACCAGTTGAGATAATCGTAGTAGGCATTCAATTAATGCCTTTATATCCGAGGGTGGCTGACCTCTTATACCTTTCAATATCTTGTATGTTTTTATTGATTCAACCATTTTCATTGCTTCTTGTTCATCAATTGGTGCGAGTCTGAACACAACGTCCTTTAATGCTTCAACATAGATTCCACCAAGACCAAACATGATTAAAGGACCAAATAACTTGTCGTGTTTTGCACCCAGAATTGTTTCTCTTGCAGATTCTATCATCTGCTGAACGAGAACTCCCTTAATGTTGGCTTCCTTCTTGTAGTTCTTTGCATTAGCAATTATTTCGTTGAATGAGGACGAAACTTGTTGCTTATTTTTGACTCCTACCTTTACTCCTCCAGCATCTGATTTGTGGATTATATCTTGGGATGCAATTTTCATAACTACAGGATATCCAATTTCCTCGGCCCTCGTTACACATTCTTCCTCACTTGTACAGAGATAACTTTTCGGTCTTGGAAATCCATATGCGTTAAGTACATCGTAACCCTCTTCTTCCAAAAGATGTTTTCTCCCTTCCTCCCTTACGCTATCGAAAACTTGTTTGACTTTTTCCTTGTCAACATCAAATATTCTTATTTCAGATTCTTTTCCTGTACTCCAATTAGAAAATTCGTACATTGCTTTTAGTGTTCTAATTGCTGGTTCAGCATATGGAAAATACGGTATACCTCCGTCAGAAAGGATTTGTTTATTTTCTGTTCCTTCTGCAAGGCCCATAAGCGCTGCAAGAGAGGTTTTTCCAGAATTGGCTGTGATCTTGACTATAGTTCTAGCAAGATCATTATAATCAAGAGTAGCAGATGGAGTACACATGGTAACAATTGAGCCTACATTTGGATTTGAGACCACTTCATTCAGGACCTTTTCAAATCGATTGAAATCCGCATCTCCTACAATATCAACTGGGTTCCTTGCAGACCCGTGGGCCGGTATCACCTTTGATATTTCCTCTCTTGAACTGCTTATGTCCGCTAGCTTCATTCCATATTTTGAGCATGCATCTGTGGATATTATGGCAGGTCCACCTGCGTTTGAAACAATCACGGTTCCTTCGTCGCTTTTGGGAACTGGCTGTTTAGAAAATGCAGTTGCTAAATCAAAAAGTTCCTGCATGGTATCAACTCTAATTACACCGCTCTGCAAAAATAGCGCATCGTAAACCTCGTCGGCTCCCATTAATGCACCTGTATGAGACATTGCGGCCTTTGCCCCTTCTGGAGTTCTGCCAGACTTTATCACAACTATTGGTTTCTTGAATTGCTTCGTGGTTTTCCTGCCAATGTCCATAAACCTTCTGCCATCATGGATATCTTCAAGGTACATTATGATAACAGAAGTTTCCGGATCATGGCATAATAACTCCAATATGTCATTTTCATCAACGTCTATTTTGTTTCCCATACTAATTACCTTTGAGAAACCTATTCCCTGTGCCATAGCATCTTCTACAGTAGCAGCACAAATAGCTCCACTCTGTGACACAAGGGCAATATTTCCATGCTTTGGTGTAATCTTCAGAAACGTGGAATTCATCATGTTCTGTTTAGATAGACTCATTATACCCAGACAATTTGGGCCGATGACCCTGGTACCGTATTTTTTGCATATTGCAGCCACTTCCCTTTCAAGAATAGCTCCCTGTTCATCAACTTCTTTGAAGCCGGCTGAAACGATAATGGAACCCTGAATCTTCTTCATTCCGACTTCTTCCATTACCTTTGGAACTATCTTGTTTGGAGTTGCCACCACTGCAAGATCTATATCCTCTGGTATGTCAAGAACACTCTTGTATGCCTTAATTCCAGAAACATACTCGTTAGTAGGGCTGACGGGATAGATTTTACCTTTATAGCCATTCTTGATGTTGGTAAAAATAGCCCTTCCTATTCCTGGTTTTTCGGAGGCTCCTATAATCGCAATTGATTTCGGTGAAAGAAATACGCTATTTTTGTATGTTTCACTCTGCGAATCCATACAAAAATAATTTTGTCTACATAGTTATAAATGCAGTGATATTACATGCCATGAAATTAACCACGTCGTAGGATATTAATCAAGTGTAGATATTATAAATGAAGCAAAAAAATAAAAATCAAGACAGGACTTTGTATTTTGTTTATCTTTGTTATCTCTTTTCCATATATTAGTAAGACAGCAGTTACTCTCAAGATACACAGTTAAAGTAGGAATTGATTATTGGCTACCCACTATTTGTTTTTTCCCTATTGCGAGTAATTTCTTATTAGCAATTCTTCATGCCCCATCCTTCTAGACCCAATTGCGTTAATAGATCTGTTCGCACTGGTTATTTCAGTAAAATGAGAATAGTCTGAATAAAGCCTTCTAATTTCCTCAGTATTTGAGTTACTAAGTAAGAGTTTACATCCTCTTCTTGTCAGCTCTTTAAACAAAACTGCAAGGTCTTTCTGATCTTCAAGCGTAAAACCATTATTGGTATAACTGGTAAAATTTGCAGTATTGCTGACAGGATGAAATGGTGGATCAAGATATACAAAATCATCCTTCTCGGCTTTTTCTCCTAATATTTTCTTGTAATCGCCGATTCTCAATGAGGACCCAGGGTGTCTTAGCACCATACTCGCTTTCCTTAAGTTATTCGTATCGCAGATGAGTGGGTTTTTGTATCTTCCAATTGGAACGTTAAACAAACCGTTTTTATTTACACGATATAGTCCATTGTAGCATGTTTTATTTAGTGTTATGAACCGTGCAGCTCTCTCTATATTATTAAATGCTTTTTTTGAATCTCGTAATTCATAGTAGTATCTTTTTGGAGACTTGTTGTATTCAGTTTGGTGATAATTTAAAGCCGCAATAAGCTCTTCTACATTATTTCTTATGATTATATAAACATTAATTAAATCTGCGTTTATGTCAGAAAGAATTGCGTTCCTATTATAGGGAGCGATATGAAAGAATACCGCTCCTCCTCCGAGGAATGGTTCAAAATATCTGGCAAACTTTTGTGGAATATGACACATTATTTGAGGTAATAATTGGCCCTTGCCACCGGCCCATTTTACAAAAGGATGGCAATTGGGTATTTTACAAAGTTCGTAATTCTTCCTTCGCTCAGATCTCATAATCTGACTGTGCATCGATCATTAACTGGCTATTGCTTTACATATAAGTATTATAAAATATCAAAATTCTGTTACTTTAATGGTTTTATTAATTTCTTAGGTGTCTTACTTGTTTTGCTTATCCTGGTTTGATTACTCGTTTTGGTCATTTGGATATCACATTTTATGCATACTTTTCCCAGTCTTGTATTGATCATCGTCTCAGTGGGAGTAAGTTGATGACATAGTGCGCAAGCTGTTACCGATCTATACAGATTCAATTCGTTATAATTTCTAATACTACTTTATTGTATTTATTTGTAAAAAAAATTCTTCTCTTTGATTTTTACACAACATTTGACAACATTTGGGAATTCTATAGATAAGAATATAAAAAAACATGCATTACCTGTAACAAAATCGATTTATTTTAAGCTCTAATATTTCCATTCGCTTGATATGTCGTTCCACCAGGATCGATAGGATTTGGCATCCTTGCCGATTTCATCTTTTATTCTAAATTCAATTGAATAAAACATATTTTCCATAGTGTCAATTCCTCCATCAGAATAAAGCTCTTTACCAATTGTAAATACTCTTTGTTTTTTCTTCAAAATCTGTAGCATCAGAATTTTGTATACAATATGTAAGAATGTCGTATAGCTCTTCTTCTAAATATGCATCCATATTTATTATTCATTTTTCATATAGATCATCGCCTGGTTGATATAAATTCTATGAATTCATACTTTGCTTTAGAGTCTGAGCCACATCTGTATTTTCGGGCAAACAACATATCAATAATATTGGTTAAGGTTTTATGATAGTTTTGCGTGGTATTAACTATAGGCACAATTTGATGAGCCCTTGACTGACCCACAATTTCTATATTTGACAACGACCGGTTGGAAAACCGGTAAACAACATAGAATAGAAATATGGTATGTAAAGAATAACAGAAAATATTACGTAATGTCAGAACTAGGGAAAGTGGCACACTGGGTTAGAAACATTAGTCATGATCCTAAAATTTCATTCAGAATTAACAGACTGACATTTAATGGTCACGCAAGATTAGTCGAACCCTTGAAGGAATCTCAGTTAGCTGCACAGGTCTCAAACTTGATGAGAGTAAAATACGATTGGGACCAAGGCCTGATTGTGGAACTCGAACCATTAAATTCCGGAGAAAAAGCTACTCCTTCATAAAGTACTAAATATCATGTCAATGAAACTTATCTGATTGCATATTAAAAACACATGTGATATCTCAAGTTTGAGAAGTGAACTCTTTACGTCACTTGTTCTATTACCCATTCCTTGAATTTTCTCATTGCAAAGTCTTCGGATTGTTTTATGAATTTCGGATCTTTTAGGTCCCATTGATCTTGTGGAATAGAATCAAAAAATTCTTGCATAAACAAAGTAAATCTAAAGCGAAGATTTCTTGAATTTTCATTTAGATTGTAACGATTTAGAATAGTTGCAATTTTCCCAAATGAGATGTCATAATCCCTTTTAAATGGGGTTATTTTTAGAGTCTCATATAGAATTGAATCTATTGTGTCCAAGTCATTTTTAATTGTAATCAAAGCATGGTTAAGTGGACTCGTATCACTTTATGATTTATTCTGTAAACTATTTCAAATGAACTTTTACCGTACAGGCGGATAATAATGTGTACTAATATTATTTGCACTTAGGACGAAAAACATGCGCAAAATCTAGTTTATGTGATGACTCCCAAAAATGTCTTCGTGAACCTTTTCTTGGCTATTTCAAAGGCTTTTTCTCCTTTAGGAGAAAGTGCATACGTTATGATCTTGCCTTCTTTCTCTTCATCTAGGAATCCAAGATCTTTGAGACTCCTAAGAGCTGGATAAATTGTTCCTGGGCTAGGTTTTTCTCCCCTTCTTTTTGCCAGCTCATTAGCTATTTCTTGACCGTGCATTGGCTTTTTTGAGAGTAAAAAGAGGATTAGAAATCCCAATAATCCTCTCATATCGCAACATTCACTATCAATACTTCGCAATGTACGTAATATTGGATGTCCGATATATATAAATACATGGTTTTGCTATATATCGTATGACCGATAATGGAGAGTAGGGAGGTGATTGAATGGGATTCGGATGCTGCGGGATAGGAGTAGATCAAGTTAGAAACTTTCTAACAAGGGAAGAGAGGATTGCTTTGCTAAAAGAATACAGTGATGGTCTTGAGAAGGAAGTTCAAGGTATTAGGGAGAGGATAAAGGAATTGGAAGAAAAGTGATCCTTTCTTCTTCCCTTTTTCATATCTTTCTTTTTATTGTCACTCTGTTTTCTAAGGATTAGTTCATCATTTTTCTTATTTCCAGAATACTTTCTTTGGGCAATAGTTGAGCTAGTGATTATTTGAATTAGTCGATAACTGCTGGACAAACTCTAACTTTTGCATCAAAGCGCTGCGATGTTTTGGTTGAGGCTATTGGCAATTGCTGATACAATTGAAATTCTTAGCTTTTTCCATTTATAATTTTGGGATAAAACCCTAAGAGAAGCGCGGGGAGTGGGATTCGAACCCACGAGTTCTTGCGAACATGGGATTAGCAATCCCACGCCCTACCAGGCTAGGCGACCCCCGCCTAAGTGATGTTTTAGATTTTTTGCTATTATATTAATTATGTAGATGATTCCATATATTCAATCGATTTCAAGCTGGCATAACAAATTTTTCATTCTTCTGCTAAAAAGATTATAAAATAGTTATCATGTGTTATTATATTATCTTTGAATCTGAGGGAATCCAATGAAATTTTTAGGCGAGCAATAATAAAAACTTATTTTGAAGTAGAATTGCTAAAAATTGATTATCACAAATCTAATATTAGACACCCTCTCATAAAAGACGAAGGATTCACTGTAGAGGATAAACTACATCTTTATTTTGATATTATGACCGGTAATGATTATCCTGACGGGGACGAATGGTTTGGTGTAGAATATCTTTTCCCCTACAATATCAAGTTACCAGATAATCTTATTGGCCCTGATTATTTTACGACTATATACGTTGCAGATGCAAAGCATTTTTGGAAACACAAAGAGTTAGTTCGATTCAAATATGGAAAATCAAAGAAGCTTGTTGAATCTCTAGATTTTATTAATAAGAAATACAGGGAATTAAGTAGAAGCTTATATGATTCATCAATTATTGATCAAATAACAAAATAATTCAGATATATTTACAAAGTTTAAAGCATCAAAAATATCAAAGTTGTTTTGATATTCTAATTCGTACTATCCCATTGAGATATTCTATTTGATCAATTTTGATATTTCCATCTTGGATATCAGATATTCTAACGTTTATGTCATATTTTCTCGGACCGCTGGTAAATATCCTTATACTCTGAGAGTTCGGGTCATAGTTTGCCTGTATATCTGACTGGGACGCCAGTCCTGGCATTTCGGCAATAATTTCATAAAAATTAGATCCTTTGATGACCTCTGGTTGAGTATGAATAGTCATATCTGGGATATTACTAATTTTTTGCCGATCACTTGTTGGATATCGTATTTGCGGTGTTACCATTCCATCTCTAGTAACCATGTTCTTCAATAAGTAGCCTGTTAGCAATCCCGCGAGAAAGCCTCCTATATGTGCAACATAGGCCACACCACCAGATTGGTTCAGTAGACTGAAGATAACTTGCATTACAAACCAAAAAGGAATGTATGCTATGGCCGGTATTCTTACCGTTGTAATAAAAAATGCAGCAATTACCGTAAATATCTTTGCTCTTGGAAATAGCACAACATATGCTCCTAGCACTCCTGAAACTGCTCCTGATGCACCAATAGCAGGAATTCCTCCTTCGCCTGTAGACATTGCGTAGAAACTGTGGGCGAATGCTGCTGCTAGGCCCCAACCAATGTATAAAAGGACAAATTTTATTCGACCAAATTTGTCTTCAATATTGTCCCCAAACACAAACAGAAATAACATATTGCCTATAAGGTGAGCTATACCACCATGAAGAAACATTGCACTTACAGCCGAAAATATATCACCTTGAAGTATTTTATATGGAATAGCACCATAGTTTTGGAACAAAGTATTTGTTGCCACTTCATTAGAAAAATTTGCTGTAGCAATCACTTCTACTAAAAAAACTATAGCATTAATGGCAATTAGCAGGTAAGTTACGTACGGTCTACCGTGGATTCTCTGGGTGTCATCATGAAGTGGAAACATGTTTATCGTCTATACGGACTTTAATTACCAAAAAGATTGAACTTTGGCATGTCTCCACCTTTTTCACTGTGGGCTTTCCTGGTGTGTCTTTTTAATCGTTCTTTGTCCTGAAACTTCATATCACAATACTTGCAAGCTATCAGCTTAGGTTCCTCGTCTGTTTTGTCATGATTGAACCATTTCATAAATAATTTACAGGATAATCCACTTCATTAAAGTTGTGCTGTTGTTTGTGTATTTAGTTGACTTATTAGTTACTAGTATTGTGTTTAAAATATGAGAATCAATCTAATTGCCTGTATACAAGTAGGATAGGTTTTTAACACCCTTTGAAAAATTTAATTTAACGATTTAATGTCAGAAGTTGAAGAAGTAATTCAGTACAAATGGGGTGTAGCCCACATATTTAGTAGTTATAATAACACTTTAGTTCATATCACGGATATTAGCGGGGCTGAAACTATTGCCTTTAGTTCTGGCGGGAGACATGTGACTGCCGACAGATATGAATCATCTCCGTATGCTGCAATGAAATCTGCAGTAGCCGCAGCGGATATTGCAAAAACCAAAGGTATCAACGCTTTGCATATAAGAGTAAGAGCTGTTGGAGGCGTAGGACCACGAATTCCAGGACCCGGTGCTCAGGCTGCAATTAGGGCGCTTGCCAGAGCGGGATTTAGGATAGGCAGGATTGATGATGTAACTCCAATTCCTCATGATACAACGAGGAAACCCGGTGGCCGTAGGGGTAGAAGAGTATAAACCCTCAAACAACATTTTAGAGATTATGTTCGCAAAATTTTATTTTGCAAAATGGACAAATCCTTTATCTCTAACAACCTTGAGTATTCCTTCTTTTTCATAGAGAACATTTCCTCTACCTGTTAATACCTCACCAATATGAAATACATGGATTCTGTGCTTTTTAGCCTCCTTGAGCATTTTCTTGAAATTTGGTCTTGGGATTGTAGCAACGGTTTCATATTCTTCTCCACCAAAAAAAAGCAAATCCTCGGTACTGATGGAATTCAAACTAGCGAAATGGCACAATTCCTTTGGTTTAGGGATTTTATTAATAATTAAGTCAACCTTGTTACTTTCTCTAGCAAGTTCGTATAGGGAGGAAGATAGCCCATCACTAGAGTCAATTGAAGATGAAAAGTATTTTGCAAGCCGGAATCCAAATTCAACTTTTGGTTTTGGGAACGTTACCGACGACACAGATTTTGCTTTAAATTTTTTTTCTGCGTGCAGGTGAGATAGGATTATTTTCAATCCTGATAAAGTATATCCAAATTTTCCGGATGTTACTATTAAATCACCAGCATTTGCACCGTTTCTACTTGGAATTTTATTACGTGATAAAGAAGTAATGCCCACCATATTACAGTCAATAGTTAACTCTTTAGATTCATTGGTATCTCCTCCCAATATTGGTACTTTGTACTCCTTTGATGCAAGCGAAAATCCAGTCGCCAGATCAATTATGTCTTTTTTTGAATATTTTCTGGGTATTCCAATAGAAATAAGACATGCATAGGGTCGTATGCCTTTGGAAGCAAAATCACTTACGCAGGCCAATATACTCTTCCTTGCTATTTGCCATGGTTTCATAATTTTTGGCGCATCCGTGCTTTCAACTAACATATCACTTTTTAATACAATGTTCATCCCGTTTGTTTTGATCGCTTGCTTTATCATGCTATTTTTGAGCGGAGAAATTACCAAGTCATCTCTCTTTACCTTATCAAGTAAGGGGTTATTGAAATATGAAATAAAGAGATCTATAATTTCTCTTTCATTTAATCTCTTCATAAATAGACAACACCTTTTGTTTAACTTCGTTAAAAAGAGTTAGAACATTATCCGGAGTTGATTCTACTGAAATTCTAACAGCATGTTCTGTATTAGAGGATCTAATTAGAATCCAAGAATTATCATCAATCATAATTTTCGTCCCGTCCATCTTTACTATTTCATAGGACTTTTCCTGAAATTTGTCTCCGAATTTTTCTATTACTTGTTTCTGAAAACTCGATTCCATAGGAATTTTTGATCTAATAGTTGAGTATTTTGATGCAATTTCCATACAATGGTTGTATAGTTCATCACTTAATGAGGAGATAATTGCGCTGGCCAATATGCCATCTCTACACATGTCAAATTTTGGCATAATAAACCCGGCACTGCTTCCCTCACCACCGGCATCTGCATTTAACCGGAGTATTTCTTTTACTACATTAGCTTCTCCAACTTTAGAATGATATAAAGATCCACCATATTCAGTTATAATGTTTTTAATACTATTGCTAGTATCTAAACTGGCGACAAATTTTTTTGCTCCATGGTCTAACACACTTGCAATGCATAATAAAAGCGTAAGATCTGGTGAAAGCTTGTTACCATTTTTATCCACTACTACAAGCCTGTCTGCATCCATGTCAAATGCAAATCCCAAATCTAGCTTTTTAGACACTACAAGCTTTCTTAGTTCAAGCAAGTCATCTGTTGTAGGATCGGGAGATCTTGATGAGATACCTGCAATGTCATTAATTGTGTAGAATTCTTGATTTAATGGATTATATAATTTTGGAATATATGAAGATATAGCTCCTCCTCCAGGATCCAAGCCGATTGTATTTCTTTTTTTTCTATTGTCAAGATATCCACTCTTTCTCAATAATTCAAGAATATCGGATATATAGTTTGAATTTAACGTATACATTTCTCCAAATTGCGTGCTTGATAGGATATTTTCATGTTGAATTAAATCAAGTTCTTTTTCAAAAATTCCCCTTCCATTGATTATAAATTTTAAACCGTTCCATTCAAAAGGATTATGAGATGCTGTTACTATTATACCGTTACCATACTTTATTGATTCATGAAATACGAATGGTGTTGGAGCGATGCCCAAGTCCAACACATTTATTCCTTGTTCCATAATTGCTGCTGATACTGTTTGAAAAATTAAATAACTTGAAGGCCTTGTATCTCTTGCAACCAGACATTTATTCTCTGTTTTAGTAGAATTATTAATGATAAATGACGCAAATAATCTTGAAAAATTCATAATGGCGTGTAGATTCAAATCTTGTCCAAAGATACCACGAATACCAGAGATTGAAATTTTCACTTTTGAAAACTTGAATTTTCAACTATTTAATCTTGTTTTACGATAATATGAAAATCAGCGGGAAGTACAAAATACTGTATCAAAATTAGAAAATAGTTAAATTGGCTATCTGATTGAAAATGTAACCATGTCAGGCCTCTATAGCTCAGTTGGTAGAGCGAAGGTTTCGTAAACCTTAGGCCGTGGGTTCGAGTCCCACTAGAGGCTCACTAATAATATACCAATATTTTTAAAACTTTAGTGATATTTCCTATGTAGATGATTCTTGAGGATAGTGGTCGATAAAAGAGAAAGAAACAGTGGAATTCCAGAATTGCTGAAGCAATCAGGGGTTTTTGTAGACTTTGCTACTTTGAAAGTTGGAGATTATATTGTCTTCAACAATGTAGCAATCGAAAGGAAAACTATTTCTGATTTGTTAAGTTCTTTTTATGATGGAAGGTTATTTATTCAGTGTTCGCAGCTCATAAAACATTTTTCTTCACCGCTATTAATTGTTGAAGGAAATATCATTGAAGATCTGAAATCTGATTCTAACAAATCCTTCCGTAGCTATGACCAAAAAATTCAGTTAGTTTATGATTCGCTTATCACGATAGTTTTAGATTTTAAGATACCTTTAGTTCATACGCCAAACATTGAACATACAACAAGTTTTCTCATTGCTATTGCAAACAAGCTATCGAAAAAATATTCATACGGACCCCTATTACGAAAAATTAGAAAGCAGACCTCAGAGCAAATACAGCAATTATCTGTTCTTTCTTCTTTACCTGGAGTAGGTGGTATGTTTGCTGTAAAAATGCTGAGAGAATTCAACACTCCCAAGAGAGCATTAAACGCATCGGCCGCCGAACTGGCCAAAATCCCTGGATTTGGGACTGCACGTGCTCAAAGAATACGGAAAATATTGGATAATGCATATAATGATGTTGATGAAGAAAGTCAGAAAACATTACTGGAACATATCGAGTAGTCACTTATATCAAATCCCCGTCACTTTTTAATTCAGCTATTATTCGCATCAGAGTATCATAGTCTATGTTCATGTTGTTAAGAATCATTGAATGATCTATTTTCTTGTTTTTTTGAATAAAGCATTTTACCTGACCTTTGAGTTTTTGATATTTTCTATCTTGGATATTAATCAATTTATGATTATTACATATCGGATTTTTGATTTGAATCTATTAGCTAGACTCATCAAACAAGGAAAAGTAGAAGTATTAAATTAAGAGAATGGAGGGGCTTGTCAATAAACAGCGTGTACTGCGTCCTTTACTTCCTTAGATAACTCTCGGTATCCATCCTTGTCTATAATGACAGCGTTGATGTTATTACCGGTTCCTGAATTTCTTCTAA
The DNA here is from genome assembly GCA_044870765.1 of Nitrososphaeraceae archaeon. Classification (GTDB taxonomy): domain Archaea; phylum Thermoproteota; class Nitrososphaeria; order Nitrososphaerales; family Nitrososphaeraceae; genus TA-21. The sequence continues at coordinate 3,903 of JBIOZG010000031.1, read as the reverse complement.
TAGCTGCAGCAATTGCATGTATTGCTATTTTGTATGCTTCATTTACACTAAGGTCTTTTTTGTATTCTGACTCCAAGTATCCATATGCAACCGGAGAGCCGCTGCCTGTTGAAATAAACCTTTCAGTGGTCATGGAACCGAATAGGTCAATGTTGTATATTTGTGCACCCTCACTATTCTTGTCAAATCCTGCCATGATTATTTGTACGTAATAAGGATAGTATCTCTGGTTGAAGAGAACATTAGAACACAGCCTTGCTGCAGATTTAACAGGAATCAATTTTTGGTTGTTTGATAATCTGTACAGATTTGCATTATACCTCAAAAGATCGACCAGATTTTGAGCATCAGCGACACCCCCAGCAATTGTCATGCCTAAATGTTCGTCTATATTTTGGATTTTCATAACATTTCTATCTACAATAAAATAACCAGCGCTAGCTCTTGTGTCGGCTGCTAGAACAACTCCATCCTTGCATGTCAAAGCACATGTAGTCGTTCCTTTCTTTATGTGGTTCATAACATACTCTTCATAGTTCTTATTGTCATGCTGAAACATTAGAACTAATTTCTATGAATACTAAATTTAAGCATTGTCACTTTATAGTTTAATTCTTTATCGCAAATCAGACGTTGCTAGTAATATGATTATATTCGGAATCAACTAACAATAAGGTTGATAATGGGAAAAACGCTCTTTGACAAGGTTTGGGATAGTCATGTGGTTATGGATGATGAGGATAAGAATATCGACTACACAATTGGCCCTTCATTAATTTATGTTGACCGGCACCTAGTACATGAAGTTACGTCTCCTCAAGCTTTTGCAAGTCTAAAGCAAAGCGGCAGACAGGTTAGGCACCCCGAACTAACAATTGCGACGATGGATCATAATGTATCGACTGAAAATAGAACACTTCCCATAGTTGATAGTGTATCGAAGATGCAATTGGAAACGCTGACAAGAAATTGCAAAGAATTTGGGATAACTATCTATGATATTGATAGTCCAGAGCAAGGTATAGTTCATGTAATTGGACCAGAACTTGGTTTCACATTGCCTGGTACTACCATTGTTTGCGGTGACAGTCATACATCAACGCATGGTGCATTCGGAGCTCTTGCCTTTGGAATTGGAACTAGCGAGGTCGAGCATGTTCTTGCTACTCAATGTATATGGATGTACAAACCAAAATCTTTCTTAATCAAGATTGAAGGCAACCCGAGAAAAAATCATGCTATAACCTCTAAGGATATCATACTCAAAATTATTCGTAAAATAGGCACGGATGGAGGTACTGGCACTGTAATCGAATACAGAGGAGATGTAATTTCTGGATTATCAATGGAACAGCGAATGACTATATGTAATATGTCTATTGAAGGGGGAGCGAGAGCTGGATTAATCGCACCTGACGAAACAACATTCAAGTATCTAATGGGAAGGAAATATGCTCCCAAAGAACCAGAATTGGAAGGACTGATAGAATATTGGAGAGCAAATCTAAAAAGTGACGCTAACGCAAAATTTGATCGAGTTGAAACGATTAATGTTACTGATCTTGCACCTCAAGTAACTTGGGGCACAAACCCATCTATGGTTGTTGACATAACCGACTCTATCCCTTCGCCGGAGGAATTTGCACAAGGCGATGAGAACAAGAGGAAGCTGGCTGTCAGAGCACTGGAATACATGAATTTAGAGCCAGGAACGCCTCTGACTAAATTGCACGTAGACAGAGTCTTTATAGGATCTTGTACGAATTCTCGATTAGAAGATCTGATAGAGGCATCATTAGTTGTTAAAGGAAGAAAGATATCAGCCAAAGTAAGAGCCATGGTAGTTCCAGGATCCAAAAAGGTCAAATCAGATGCTGAAAAGCTTGGACTGGATACAGTTTTCAAGGAGTCAGGATTTGAGTGGAGGGAGTCAGGTTGCAGTATGTGTCTTGGAATGAATCCCGACATTTTATTACCAGGTGAACGTTGCGCAAGTACGTCTAATAGGAATTTTGAGGGTAGACAAGGTGCTGGCGGAAGAACACATCTTGTAAGTCCAATAATGGCTGCAGCATGTGCCATAGAAGGACATTTTGTTGATGTAAGAGATTGGTTATAATCTGGTGATACATCTGGAACGCTTTGTTGATATCAGAAGCCAAATGATTCCGTTGGACATGACGAACGTAGATACTGATCAGATAATACCCAAACAATTTCTGAAACTCATCCAAAAAAGTGGATATAGTGACTTTCTTTTTTATGATCGGCGTTTTGGCCATGATGGAAGACCTAAGAAGGACTTCATTCTCAATGACCCAAAATTTGAGAAAAGACAAATCTTATTGACAAGAGACAACTTTGGATGTGGAAGTTCCAGGGAACATGCCGTTTGGGCATTGTTTGATTATGGTATTAGGGTTGTAGTAGCCTCCTCGTTTGCAGACATATTCTATAATAACTGCTTTAAAAGAGGATTATTACCGATATATCTTGGTCAAAATGACATAGAATACCTTTTCAATGTAGTCAACAACACAGATACATTCGCAGAGATCAGTTTACGGAAACAAACAATTTCTATATCTGGGAAAAAAATGAACTTCAATATCGATTCGACCAGGAAAAAAATGCTATTGGAAGGCATAGATGAGATTGGTTATACATTGGGTTTTGAGGACCAAATTCTTAATTATGAAAGAGCTTCCAAGATAGCTGATTACAACAAGTATTTAGTTTAGGATCTCTAACCCGCATAGCTGATTTTTAGTGCATAAACTTACTGGATTGGAATCTATCTTTATCTTTATGATCTAGCTTGGAAATCTAAACGAATATGCTCTTTTGACTATTTCGTAATAGCATTAACTTTTAATTAAATTATTAATAATGTAAAAATAAAATTAAAAAATGGAAGTATTGTGAAAATTTCTTAGCCTTCTTCCCAACCCTTGTCGAATACACCGTTCTTGTGTAAAGCAACTGGTTGTCCTGCTGTGTATTCCATTGGTCTCATCCAGAATATAGCATGAGTTGGACAAACGCCTACACATGCGCCATCTGAAATGCATCTTTCAGGATAGAATACAAAAGCTTTACCTCTCTTCCATCCCTCAACTGGTTTTACCCTCAATACATCTGGACCGAGAGCGGTACAAATTTCGACACATAGTGCACAGCCGATACATCTTTGTTCATCAACATCTGGAAGTATTGCAATAGGCAATCTACTAAATCACTAAAGGAGCATATGTTCGAAACTATTTAAACACTATGCTTAAAGCAAAACACTGTTATAAAAAAACTAGAACTAATAAAAAAGAAAATGGATAAGTTGACTACTTGTTCATCCTTAATACGTCAACTTGACCGCTGTGAAGCCAATCCTTCAATTCATCATGACTTGGTTTTGCATCGTGTTTTCCAGCTAGATGAAGATGAAGTAAAACATAGTTAACCTGGTTTAACAATGGTTTGTTTCCTTCATCACCTTTTTTCGCTTTTGTCCTCAGATCAGCGGGAACAGAATTCCACCATTCATCAAATTTACGCATACTGAAAAGTCAGAGAAGAACTTTATAAGCCTTTTGGCAATTCGATACTAAACAAGTTGTCGATTAATTGTCAAATTGCCATGTTATTTAAAAATTAAAATAATAGGTTAAATTTGAGTAAAATTTCTAGTCTATTAATGCATGCCTTTTCAAATTAATGATCTTCGTGAAGCATACTTAAAATATCAAGAATTCAAAAAAAATAGCAAATTTACATTTCACGAACGTTTTATATTTCCATATATTTGCGGTACGTATTTTGGTTATCGAAAAGTAGACGTGCTGCGTGTGGTTGCCCTAGCAAAATCAATTTCTCCAAATCCAAGATATTTGGATGTGGGATGTGGAT
>JBIOZG010000030.1:0-38668 GCA_044870765.1 Nitrososphaeraceae archaeon | reverse complement strand
ACTACCAAAAAAAAATCTACAAGTGAAAGTCTTTTGCCAATAATGTCGTTTTTTACTACCTCTGGAGTAGAGAAAAAAAGTCTTATCGTCTTATTATTCCACACAATTGTTCTCGCATGCGGTGGTATTTTTCCAGTAACAACGACAGTTTGTTCGTCAAGTAATTTTATATTGGATATAAATGAGTCCCAGTGCTGGTTCACAAGTGGTCTAGTCGGCGCCAATATTAGGATTCTCTTCTCTTTATAATTATACAGTATATTGACTGATACAAGCAAAGATATGATTGTCTTTCCTAATGCTGTGGGGAGGATAACCAAAGTGTTCTTATTCAAAGCTGAATTGGAAATAATTTCTTGATACTCCCTAAAACGCAGGAAATTTTTCCTAAGAAGAGGATGATTAAAGTAACTCATGTTCATTCAAGGTCGCTTAACGACATTTGGATTATTCTTAAGCAACTATTTTGTAACAAGCGTTTAACAAATTGAATTGGTTTTGATTTGGTGCGATTTTTTTGATGTCTATTGCTTGGTATTCAAATTTCAAATACGTCTGTTTCAGTTGATTGGGGTGCTCTTGATTTTTTTTCTGGATTGACTTCATCTAATCTTGTGGCGAGATGAACAATTTTGGCATTTGTGAGAATATTACTTATTTGTTCTAGTTCAGAACTAGATTTGATTAATATACCTCGTTTTTTTGTTGCTGCCCCCGTTGAGTCAACAGGATTAATTTCCATTGCTATGTAAGGTGGCCTGCTTTTGTATTCTGGCAGTTTAATTAAAAATACCCCCGAGATACTGGTTGCTTTTCTCTCCCAATTTTTCCCTTCCCTCAAAAATTGAGATAACCTTTCGTCTGTCATACACTAATAATCTAATTGGGTATTTTTAAAACATCCGATTTAGCCAAAACATTACACAGTATACCTGTAGTGGGTATAAAAATTCAAAAACTTAACTACACTATCATAAAAATCAAACAAGAATTGATATGTCCTGCAGACCCTGTGATTAAAGTGGTATATTATTGATCTCTAAAAACCAGCGAAAAAAGAATATCTGCATTGTTTTCTTCCAGGAGAGTTATAGTAAATCTTAATCATGACATCCACGTTACTTAAAATAGTAATAAAGAACTGATGCAGCTAGAGAATATTTCTAAACATTATAATTGGAATCATTGAAAATAAAATGAAAGAAAAGGATGACTGTATCCGGTTTCCTAACGGAAAAATTCTAATGCGATACTATATGTATTCGTGCACCTTTAAATTGGAAATTCAATGGACGTGCTGTCCAGTTCTAATATTGGAATGTAAATTGAGTGTGTATCATTTCCTATCTTTTCAACGAAATTATATTCACCTGTTAGTTGCCTCAATTCAATAAATTTCTTGCTTGGCTGACCTTTTTCAACAATGTAATGAACTAACGCACCTCCAAGGGCACCGGTTTCAATAAAGAGAATTTCTTTTTCCTTGTATTTTATGTGATAAAGCATTGGAGTCAAGCCTAAGGCAGACTGCGAGGAAAACAGTATCACTTTCAACATGTCGTTCAGATTCTTGTATTTCAAAAATGTCATCTGGGATTCATCCTTTGTCATATCATTGATATAGATGGTACCTGAATTTCATTGTATCGATTTGTACCGAACAATACATCGATTAGTGGTAAAAGAAATTAGATTAATGATGAGATGAAATTGTTATATGTAGCGACCACCAGGCCATTGTAAAGTTTGTATATAATTGCCATAGGCGTCTGAATAAGGGAAAAAATTTGTGCGTTATTAATTGAAAGATACTAATTCTGCCAGATTATGAAATAACTATAATTAAAATATAGGATTGTTAATACTTAGATAATATTAAGAAAATGAATGCGAAGAAATTATTAGTTTTATTTTCATTGTTGCTCTTAATTGCACTTATAGGTAATCAGATTTCCAATACTTCTAGGGAGCATGTGTTAGCGCAAATACCTCCGGTTGATAACTCAACCAATACTGATTCTATGTCTTTACCTGATCTATTTACTAAAGTCGAAAAATCAGTAGTGCAGGTAACTGAGCAAGATAATTCTAACGAATTAGGATCTCGTCTTGGATCTGGATTTGTATACGATAAGGACGGTCATGTTATTACAAACTATCATGTAGTAGTGCCAGGTTCTAATAATAATGATGAACTACAGGTTAGTTTCCTAGATGGTAATGTTTATTCTGCGGAGTTGGTTGGATTTGACCAATTTGCAGATTTGGCCGTGATTAAGGTAAAAAATATCACCTCTGACAAATTAACGCCACTTCCTCTGGCTAATTCGACCAATCTGAGAATTGGAGAAACAGTTGTTGCAATTGGGAACCCATTTGGACTCTCTGGTTCAATGACTGTGGGAATAGTGAGTGGCTTAGGGAGGTTATTACCATCAAATGAGAATGGGGAGAATTTAGGAACTACATCATCGTTCTCTATTCCAAATATCATACAAACGGATGCAGCCATCAATCCTGGAAATTCCGGTGGTCCCCTCATTGATACTCAAGGCAGAGTGATAGGAATTAATACAGCAATTTTTTCGAACACTGGTGTCTATTCTGGAGTAGGATTTGCAATTCCTTCTAATACCATAAGCAAAGTTGCACAATCGCTCATCCAAACTGGTTCATACCGTCATCCATACATTGGAATAATTGGGCTTAGCCTTACCCCTGATTTGGCCAAGCAAATTGGGTTGACTCAGACAAAAGGATTCCTAATAACGAGTATCACAAAAGGGAGTCCAGCCGAGAAAGCTGATTTGCGTGCAGGAACAACTACAAAGACGCTTAACGGAAGAGATTTTGATGTAGGAGGGGACATTATATTAAAAATCGATAATAGAGACGTAACCAAGATTGATGATATATTGGCTTATCTTGAAAGCCAAAAACATGTGGGAGATAAGGTTCATCTAACTATCCTAAGAGACAATACCATCAGAGAATTGGACCTAGTGTTGGGAGAAAGACCTAGCCCAGACAAGATTGATTCATCACTTAATGATTTCCCTAACAGACTGCCGCCGTCCCAAAATGGAAATGGCAATTCCCCGGAAGAACTTTATGACGAGTGTGTGAGAGTTGCTGGAAAAAGTTTTTGCGACTTTCTATTTAGGAAATGACGTTACTGACTAGTAGTATCAAGAGGCAAATACTTTCTCAACATTCCTGTTCTGATTTTTCTAAAGTAAGTTAAAATGATGTCATCCAAGTTTTTCTGATTTTACATACCATTTTCCCGAACGAATCCCCAACACAATCGTTCCAATATAGTTACCCTTTTTGTATACTTTAGCAAATTCCTTCCCTAAGCCGAAAAGAGAAAACAAGAGAGTATCTTTTTGATGGTAACCCGATTCTAAAACCTTCATACTTAATTTGGTGCTTGCCTTAACTATTATTTTCCGTGCGTCAGACCAATCACCGCTCCATGAGATTATTTCAAAATCACCAAAGTTTTTTGATGAGATCCGGTAACCTTCAAGTTTTGCTTTAAATTCCTTTTTTTTCTCTACTGAATATGAATTCATCCATTCTACAGCTCTAAAGCCCATCCCATTTTCGACTCCGAAACTGTCGGCTCCAGCCAATTGTGTAATTTCTTGTGATTAATAATTTTAAACTTTTTAATTTGTTGAATAAAAACTCAATACAAGAGGGGAATTTACAAAGTTCTGAGTCTGTCTGCACTTGGGATTCTAACTAAATTTTGTCAAAAACGAATCATTTAAGTAAACTCAGGTGAATAAATTCGACATGTCAAGTGAAGTTAATATTCGAGAAAGTCCTAATCATTTCATAGTTCTGGATGCGATTGCAAGAGGAATGAATAATGTCGACAAGATTTCTGGCGTTTCTAAGTTAAATAAATCTGAAGTTGAAATAATAGTCAATGATCTTGTTTTTCAAAGATTAGTAATGATGAATGAGAAGAGAAGTTTCTTTGGTAGGAAAAAAAATGAATTGAAAATAACAGAAACCGGCATGAGTCTTCTTGGCAACAAGAAAAAGGAATTACAGGAGAAGGTTCAAGAAATACAGCAGTATTACAATAATGGAGACAAATCACAGCTTGACTCGTTTATGGTTTCCAATAGATCATGGGTACCGATGATGTTGTTTGCAGGGATAATGGATATTCTGTTTTTCACTTCCATGATGTCTTTATTGGGACTAGGGTTAAATCCTATGGAAAGTTCTTTAGCTCAAGATGGCGGAAATGCAGACAATAGTGGAAGTGCAGATAACACAAATGGGGCTAGTGATAGTAGTTCTGAAAGTTCCGGTGCAGATTCTCAAGATGTAGGAAGCGATGGTGGCGGTTTTGATGGTGGCGGTTTTGATGGTGGCGGTTTTGATTTTTAGATCTCTATTCAATCCAATGATGTACATACATAAAACAAGCAAGCGAGTACAATTCTGCTAAAACCTTCGATTACTGGGAAAGTTTAACAAATGGACTACTAACGTGCAATAGTAATCAAAAATCAAGTACTACGACTGTTTCTTATCGGCAGTACTATTGGATGTCTTACCATACCGTAGAAGAGTTTCTACAATGAAATTTACATCGTCCTTGGTTTTAGCAAGGTGTGCGATCTTTATACAATCCCTAATGTCCTTTGATTTCATCTTGTGCCAAACTTGGTCAGCTATTTGATTTGCAATGTCCTTTGCGATGCCATCTCTCCCGAGCAGGTGAATTGAAACATCCAAAAAATTCTCAAACTTGTATTGTTTAAAATGGAGTACCATAAACCTAGATAGCAATGGAGTTAGCAAGTGGTTGGTCCCATTTGCAGTGGCAAAAACCCATGTCTTCAACTGAGTATTCCTAGTTTTCATAAATTTTGTTTCAGCTATGATTCCAGTTTCCATAAGACTAAGCAGAACAGTCTGATCTCTAATAGACATGTGTTCTATCTCATCAACAATCAAGAACCTGGGTCGCTTCTCAAACAAGTAGTCGACCATACCAGATCTTGTGCTATGAGTACCTAGCGTAAAATAAGAACGTTCGAGTTTCATACACCCTAACATGAATAATGTTTTTGCTGACGCCGGCGGGCCAACAAGTAGAATATGTATTGGTCTTTGTGACTCAAAGGACAAGAAGAATAGTTTTTTTATATCTTCGTAACCGATTATGTTATCAAAAAGGTCATTTTGCAGATTAGGTATAGTTGAATAATTGCTAATGTTATTTCTACCGGAAGTCATTTCTTTTTCAACTGACATTTCTGCATTAATTATTTGATTTGACTGATTATAGAGTTTCCTGCAAAATCATTGTGCCTAATTACTTTAATTTAGTAGACGAAATGTTAAGGATGTTACTGTTAAATTTTAAATGCGCGTAATGACATTACTCGATTGCTCTTGCCTATTAGTACCAACCAATCTTCATTTTGAAACTTATGTAGACAAATAGCACATATTTGACGAGCACATAAAATTTATTTTTGGTAAATTTTCTTAATCTCATCATACGATATCTGATAAACGACATATCTGCTAACTATTAGTACCTATTATTTATGGTTCGCTATTACGGGATTGAAAGATTGGCCATTGTAGGAGGTAATATTGGTCACCCAAGGTCATTAATTTGTCAATATCAATTTAATAAGATAATAGACGATCCGTGCTGTTCTGGTGACAATGGATCTAACAAGGTAAATTATTATAGACAGCACTTGCCATCAAGTCAATAATGCGTCGTAGCAAAAAGCTAAAAAATGATGGCAAATTAATTGTCGGAACCAAGGATCTTTTGACTGTCAGATGGGAAAACAATCAAGTTATAATGATTGATCAAACAAAATTACCAGGCAGACTGGTATATGTAAAATACAAAAAATACGAGGATGTTGCCAGAGCTATAGAACGATTAGCTGTCAGGGGAGCGCCTGCTATTGGCGTTGCAGCGGCCTTTGGGATGGCATTAGCAGCAATTTCGAGTAAGGCAAAAACTCCGAAGGCTCTACTGAAGGACCTTAAAATCGCCTATCAGAGGTTCAGATCAACAAGACCTACTGCAGTAAATTTAGTTTGGGCTCTTGATCAGGTGATGAAGGAGGCAGATTCAAAGAATGGTGTGAATGAAATAAAAAATTCTATTATTCTGTCTTCTCAAAATATGGCAACAGACGATATTATTACAAATAAAAAATTAGGAAAGAAAGGAGCAGAAATGATACGTAAGGATGAAGTAATACTTACCCATTGTAATGCAGGTTCGCTTGCAACGGTCTCATACGGTACAGCTTTGGGCGTTCTGAGAGCCGCAAAAGACTTGGGCAAGAAAATTCGTGTTATCGCAACTGAGACAAGACCTGTGATGCAAGGCTCCCGATTAACTGCCTTTGAGTTAGATCATTATGGAATAGATTTTAGTTTAATTCCTGATACTGCTGTAGGTCATCTTATGTCTAGTGGTCTAATAAATCGAGTAATAGTTGGAGCAGATAGAGTATTGAAAAGTGGTCATGTATACAATAAGATTGGTACTTATCAGGTAGCTGCACTTGCAAAGAGGCACAAAATTCCATTTTATGTTGCCGCACCAAGTTCTACCTTTGATTTGACGAGTAAGGTAGGGGATGTAGTGATTGAAGAAAGAGATAAAAATGAATTGATGAAGATGGGTAACAAGCTGCTAGCACCAAAGGGTATTAGGATTTTTAACCCCGCATTTGACGTAACACCTCCAGAATTGATAACAGGAATTATTACTGAAAAGGGCATTTTGAAACCTCCATATAAAGAAAGCATAGGCAAAGCTATCTAAGATATTGATAAAGTATTTAATCCGTTATGGTATTTTTAATGTTGGATGCCGAAGAGTATTAGTCAAGAGCAGGTGTATTCCGTACTAAGGAAATGTATGGATCCAGAGATTCCAGTTAACATTGTCGATTTGGGCCTTATCTATGGTGTGAACATAAACGACTCAAATGATGTCAATATAGAAATGACAATGACGACAAGAGGTTGCCCACTTCATGACACCTTAGTTAGCGATGTCAAGAGATATATTGGTAAAATTAATGGTGTAGGGAACATAAATGTCTCTATAGTTTGGGATCCTCCATGGAATATTGAAAGAATGGAACCATCTGTAAGAGAAAAACTAGGATTTGGAAAACCAAAGTTGAGGTTTCAAGTTGATTATGAAAAATACCAACCCTTGGTGAAGGGCAGGTTGCTTACTCAGGAAGATGGCTCGTTGATTCTGGAAAATGAAAAAGAACAGAGATTTATGGTAAATCAGGCAATAGTTGATTTTTGGAACAGTTGTGATGGAACAAAAACAATTACTCAGCTAGCGGATCATTTCTCAGCCAAATTGGGATTACCAAGACAACAAGTGGAACAAGAAGTAGTTCAACTCGTCCAGCAGCTACTTGAATCTGAATTATTAAGACCCCAGTAACTAAGAAACGAGTATTGTGTTCCCAAAATAGTATCGTTTCAACAATTTCGCTATCCACATTTGATAAGGTGGTAATTGAGCTAGGAATTGGTGATGGTCAATTATTAGAAGCTGTAATCAATTATGAGAATAGTCCAAATACATGCTATGTAGGTATTGAGATTGATGCAGCTCAGATTCAGAAGGCTCGTGATAGAATGACAGGCAAAAATATTTACTTAATTAATGAATCTATTGAAAAAGTCATTCCATTGTTACCAGATAATTGTGTGCACCACTTTATTTTTGTTCTGCCACCACCTAAGTATATTGACAGGAAAATGGAGTCTCAATGGACCTTATTGTATCAAAAAATCTATAAAAAATTAAAAGAAAATGGCACTCTTACTCTTGTAACGGAAGTTACTAATGACTTGCTGGAACCTGTCTCCAATGACGAATTTAGATCTTGGAAAACTTGGCTAGCTTCCATTTTCGTAACTTTTGGTTTTACACTAAGAGAGGTTTTTAATGAATGTCCTCTTCACTATAGATCCCACTTTTTAGAACAATTTAGGTCAGACCAACTAAGGATAAAGATTATTACCCTAATCTTGGAAAAGCCCCATTACAAGTCAATTTAAGCCATATACATCTGTATATTACTTACTATTATGCAGTAACAATATGTGATCGTTACAACAATCTCGCGAACAGAATGTGGATTGACATTTGTCATGAATGCACGGAATAGGTTCTTGGTGATTAAACCGTTTATTACAATAAGTGCAGCAAGATTCTAATTTCATAAAAACATGGTTTGAATAACTGGTTCCGCAATTTCTCTTCTCTTTAAACCATCTTATATCCACATTTTGTTTTTCAGCATAACTCATAACTATATCATAAGCCTCATAGAAACCCTGCGCGAAAAATTCTCGAAAAGATGTTCTGACAGGGCCTTTTCTGGAATAAGAAAAAGAAACTATCCATTTTTCATAGGGAACAACATTTTCTTCATCTATCACTGGAACAATTTCCTTGTCTTTAATGCTCATGATTTTTCAATTAGTTAAATAGTGTCTCTGCTTTCAAATATATCTTTACCAATAATTAAACGACTTTATTCTTGTAGAACATGTCATTAAAAATATCGGCTATTTTCAAATTGAGAAGTTTATATGAACCGAGAAGCAATAATTCAGGATTGGAAAAGACCTGCGCATATTGTGGAATATCTTTTCGTGGAGAAAATTGGCCCCATGTAGAGGGAAATTCAAACTTGGGGGTCATGAAGATAGAAAACTTTTGTTGTGAAGAACACAGAAGTTTGTTTTTGGAATCCAGTTAAATATCGTTATCTATTTACCAAACACTTGGCCTAGATTGTTGCGCATGCTACCCAGTCGGCCCTTTCGACTCTCTTTCTTCTTTACATGTTCAAAGCATTTATCGCACAGGGATCTTAGGTTCGAGGGTCTATTATCTTTCAATGAACCATTGATGTGCTCAAAAAAGGGACCATTACTTCCTTTAAATTTAACAGAGCATTTTTGACACCTATGATGCGACCGTTCAAGTACAGTTTGTCGTAAACTGAGAGTGAGACTCTCGTATTTCTTTCTGTCAAAAGTTTCAGTACCTCCGCCACCAAAAAAAGACAATATTTTTTCTACGAAAAGAATACAAGAAGGGTAAAAATAACTTTTGCTATCCGAAATCTGGCTATCTATTTAAAGGGTTGAATGATCGTAAAAATAAAGAAGTTGTGCTTCCACTACTAGAATCGATTTTCACGCTTCAGAATGGGGTCACTAGTTCAAATGGAATATCGAGGCTCTCTACGTTGCATATTGCTCCAGGCATACAAACAACACCATAGACAACGATATTATTACATTCGACTGTACTTTCTTGATTTTGTGAATTATTTTCACAATTATTGATTTGCTTCCTTTCGGTATTAACTTGGGTGTTGTCATCTTCTTTGTCATTCTCTGCTCTAACTTGTTGAATCCCACTGAAGATTGCAGTTGATACCAAAGTTAGTGTAAGTGCGGATATCAAAATGACAGCCATACTAACTTGTTTCATTACTTTGATTTTTTATTTATGATATATTAGAAGTGCGTTACAACAATTAGTAAAAAAGAATGAGGATCTTGTTGCTAAATTTGTATGTGTGAATTTTTTCTATAACAAGAATTTAAAAAATCAAGAATTGCTTAAAAATCCGTCTAAACAACATCTAAATAAGGATGGACCGAGTGGGATTTGAACCCACGACCACCTACGTGTCCTCTGTAAATGCAGCCTTATTTACATGCAAGGCAGGTATTCTACCAGACTAAACTATCGGCCCTTTGACACAGTATTTTTTAACTTGATAATTTAAGTGCTTTTAATTAAACTTACTTGTCATATTTTGATTTTTGTAAGAAATAAGAGTTCACTAATATGGATCAGGTGATACGCTGGACTTATTCAGCAAACAAATTTTGTTTCTATGAATAAGAACGTAGAAACCATTTCAATACTAAGTTTTATATTGTGGAAAAACATGAATATTCTTATTGATACTTAAAATCCATACACAACATTACACATTTGATAACTCATCTTGAATAATTATGATGCGCAATTTTGCGAAATGCTGCACTAATGAATTTTCAAATTATTCATGAAGATTAAGAGCTAGATATATCTGGATTATCATTATACAAAAGCAAAAACCCAATCAGTGCACTCTAGACTGACTTGACGGTTAACAAGATAAGATGAAATGTCACCAGGAGTCTCCCAAGTATAAAATCTTTACATACCTAAGTAATAGTAATGCCCACTTCAACTCAATCAGTATTTGAATAGTGTATATGTCAGTAGCAAATTGATCGAAATACTTTTAGCACATGTCTAAATAAGCTGAGGTATGTCCGCTCTTTTGAAAGATCGAGTGTGGGTAATGCTATCCGAGGTGGCCAAGAGAGGAGTTTATCCTTTACATGGATCAAGACTAGGAATTTTCAGAATACCCGTTGAGATAACAGAGCGTTCTGATATTAGCGCAATAATCAATAGTTTAAAGAATTCGGGTTTCAAGATTGACACTTATGCCGATAGAATCTATGTTACGGACAAATGGACGGAAAATGGAATCGATGCGATAACTCAAATGGAAGTTGAAGCTAATTTGGAAATCACTGTGGAGATTGTCACAGGAGATGTGGTAGATGTTATTTACCAGATCAGACCATTGGAACACTTTGGTGATCATTATTGGATCAAGAATTACAGACAAGAAACAGACACAAAAGCAAAAATTATTATCGACACCATAATATGGAACTCCAAAATAGGAGATAAACTAATAGAACATTATAAAAAATCACAAAAACTATCACCGGAAGATGCTATAAAAAAATTGGACGAAATGACACCACTCAAAAAGAAACCAATAACTCGAGACGCTTCGGCTGCTCAACAAACCATGGCCCCAGAGAAGGGTTCGCCTCAACCTCAGATTCAGACCAGCGCGCCATCTGTAACATCTCCCACTCAAACTCCCCCAGCTATGACAGGTGGGAATACAACAATATCACTTTCAGGTACTGGAAATTCATATTCAAAGATTGAAGGTCCAATTGACCCTGATTTTAAGTCAAAACGCCAGGTAACCGGAGCTTTTCAAGGGATTAAGGTATGGGGCCCGATGGATCCTCCTGGTCAACTTGGAATTTGGGGGACAGAGGTTACAGTAGACTTTGATATCTGCGTTGCCGATGGCGCCTGCATCGAAGCGTGTCCCGTAAATGTATATGAATGGCTTGACACCCCGGGCCATCCTGCTTCGGAGAAGAAGCCTTTTATGATTAGAGAAAAAGACTGCATTTTTTGTATGGCTTGTGAAAATGTCTGTCCTCCACAGTGCGTAAAAATATTCCAGAAAAGCTAGTACGGGCACTCAATTTCCAGTGAACCTATAAATATTTACTCGTACATTTTTACAATTGGTAGTGATAGAAAATAATATCAGAGATTGGCGGAGATTTTAGCGGAATTTTATATTATGTTTTGATGGTGATCGCCTGGATAATGACCATATACACTTTGAATTTTAATTATTTGAGTTACATGTCTACAAGGAATTCGGTAAATCATAAAATTAGAAAGAAAATCGACTATAGTGCTGAAACTTGTCCGCTAGTAACTATCCAGCTACCAATTTACAATGAAAAATACGTCGCCGCACGTCTAATCAACGCAATTTGTAATATGGACTTTCCAAAGGGGCGAATGGAAATTCAGGTCCTTGATGATTCAGACGACGAAACCACATCAATAATTGAAACTTTGGTTGACAAGAACAAGAAACTTGGAATCAATATTGCAGTTTTCCACAGGACTGATAGATCCGGATACAAAGCTGGAGCCCTAAAAGAAGGATTGAAATTTGCCAAGGGCGAATTCATTGCAATATTTGATGCTGACTTTATCCCTCCTAGTGATTTCTTAAGAAATGCCCTTAGTTATTTTGATGATTCCAAGATTGGTCTCGTTCAGGGAAGATGGGGTCATATTAATGAAAAGTATTCAGCCTTGACAAAAGCTCAAGCTGTGTCGTTGGATTTTCATTTCTTCATTGAGCAAAAAGCAAAGAGTCTTACACACCTCTTCATGAATTTCAATGGAACAGCTGGAATTTGGAGGACATCATGCATAAATGATGCGGGCGGTTGGCATACAGGTACCCTAGTTGAAGATTTAGACTTGAGTTTCCGTGCACAAATGAAAGGTTGGAAGTGTATCTTCGACGAGGATCTAGTTGTAAACGCGGAATTACCTGTTCAAATGAATGCTGCGAAGCGTCAACAATTTAGATGGGCCAAAGGTTCCATTCAGGTAGCAAAAAAACTATTGCTAGTACTATTATCGCATAGAAAACTGCCGATCGATACTAAAATTCAGATTTTCATTCAACTCACTAAGCATATAATTAACCCATTGTTTCTAATACAATTCCTCATATTTCCTATTTTGCTACTTATGAATTATCAGATCTATGACACCGCCTGGGCTCCAGCGCTAGGCATCGTTGCATACCTCTTATTGGGACCTATCACCTACTTGGTAATGATTCGAAAAATCTGGCGCGAGAATTGGAGGACCAAGGCTATTCATTATTTATTTATGATATTCTATGCAAGTGGGATCTCTATTAACAATTCTGTGGCCATATTTGATGCCTTACTTGGAAAAAGAAATGAATTCTTGAGAACTCCAAAATTTGGAATAATGGAAAAAAATCAAGATTGGAGTAACAATAAATACGTTCTTCCATTTACGAAAACGACATTATTAGAGATCTTCTTTAGTATCTACGGGTGCATTACAATAGCCATATGTATACTAACTGGGAACCCAATATTAGTTCCTCTGATAGCGATACAAACGATTGGATTTCTTTATGTAGCATATCTTAGCATAATCCAAACCAAAAATAGTAAGAATCAAACTGGTCTTTATTTGAGTACTACAGAGTACAGCTTAGAGGGGGTAAGACCCAATGATAAGTTAGCTTGATATTATTTTTGCCCACTATTGATAGCATATAGCAAGTGATGCCGCAGGCTAGATGACTCCTGCCTCTCTCAATTTATTTGGTAAATAAGTGTCAGCCAAATACTTGAATCCATATTTGAAAAATGCGTCTAATTCACATTTTTCTTTATGTTCAAGAAATAGATTTAATTCCTTCTTCCATCGCTTATCCTGAAGCCATGGTTTTTTCTTCATATCATTTGCCCTGTTTAAATCCTCCGGAGTGGCCGCAAGTCTGGCAACCTTTGGTATATTGTATTCATAAATATCCGAAAACATCATTCCTAGCACCTTTGAGTTTGGTGTTACCAATCTGTCACTATCATAACTCAATGATTCACTTCCGATTTTATAACGCAAAGCGATTCCTAGTCCCCATGGATCGGCATCGGCAAAAATAACAACGGGTTTCTTCCATTTTTCGTTCAGCATTTTAACCATCATCCTAGTAGCGCGATCTGGTTCCCCTGATCCTGTTAGTAGTATCGCGTTATATTTTTGAATAAAACCAGATTTTCTTATATTATTGAGTACAGTATCCTTCTCTACTACCATGACAAAATCACCTTTTACCTTCACAATTTCAAGATCTCGAATGTTGGTTGGTATTAACTGAGATGTTGCTCTGCTACCAAGATTACAGTCAATTAAATCTCCACCGACACTAAGAGTGATTGGTCCTGAAATCATTCCTTTAGGTTTAGAAGTAACAGAAAATTCCTCTCGTGGAACATTTGTCAATAGTTCTATGGCTTTTATTGCATCATCAGAATCATCCTGTCCGCTCCAGAACTTTTGTTGATTTTTTTCATCGCCAACAGTACTTAAGGTGGCGTAATACATACCCCTAATAGTACTTTCCATCTCCTCATCCAACAGCCTTCTTATAGCATTGGCCATGACCAGATATTGAGCGAAGGTTGGTATCTTCTTTGAGCTATTTGGACCAATTTGAACTGTCTTGTCACCTATGGTAAGCATCCTCTTTTCATCTGACCAGACAGTGTTATCATATCCAACTTTTGGAATTTTAAGACTCGGCATTATACCCTCAACTAGTACATCATCTCCAACATTCTTCATTATTTTCCTGATTTTATTGGTTATTTCTTGATGTCGTTTATCTTTTGGCGCCATTTTAAATTATCCTTTTTTTTGTAATTTACGAGGGGCGTTAATTTTGGCCAGCTTTACATTGCTTTTGTGTTTCGAAACTCTGGTTCGGGTATCAAATTTGCTAAACATAATTTCATTTCCTTTACCATTATTAAGAATATTCTTTTTACTATCTACATAAATTACTTTTCCTTTATCCTTTGAATCTTGAAGGATTTGTTTAGTAATGTTTGTCAATTCTCCGCTTACATATTTTTCTGCCAAGTCCTGAAAAGCTTTGGATAATTTTTTCGAATCAATTTTTATCGAGTCTGATATTGCGTCTACTATGAAGGGAATATAATGTTTGTATAGCCTTAATTTATTCTCATCTTCCTTTATCTTTAATTCTCTTCTAATTTGAGCGCTTACTTTTCTGTAAAGATCCGATAGACATGATTTCATGTATTTTTTCAGATCGCCCTCTGAAGCTATGCTCTCCTTTCCAGCAGTTTTGTAAGGTATCTTTGTTGAACATATGTGGAAGAAAATATGAATTGGTAGATATTCTACTGTCCTGTCGGATTTTGTTTCTACATTTGAAAATTGTTCCTTTACCTCCTTTTTTGAAATTCCCATTTTATTTATTCCGACCTCGGAAATAACTTCTCGTGCTACATCAGATCCTTCGTCATAAAGTAGTGGGATTTTATTAGCAAATCTGTACAGTTTGAACGATGGGATATCACCTCCATAGGCAATTCCGCATTCTACAACCGTAGGTCGATTATTCACAACGCAAATTCTTGAAGAATAAGCGGTGAGAGATGGTTTTAGTATCTTGGTTGTTAAATGAGTCTGGCTTCCAGAATTTGTCGCTTCTTTATTTTGGATAATTGAGTATTCCGAAGTCATTCCAACAGTAAGTATTTTCTCTCCTATGGGACTTAAGTGGTCTGTATTAGGAGACTGAAATTTTGTATGTTTACAAATATTTACAACCTTTATCAGATCATGTTCATCATATTTATCTGCTGGTTTGACTGATAGTCCTGCTCTATTAATAATATCTTTAGCCTTATCGGTTGACATTTTTTGAAATGAGCTGGCAAGTATTCCTTGCAGGGTTGTCTTTTGATTCATGAAATTTAAAATGGCCTTCTTTAAAGTTTTAAGGTCCATATCAGACGGGTGAGGTAATACTTCTCTTGAAGGATTGGGCATAATTTCTGTCCTTCTCTTGAACGTTACCTTTCCCTCATCCGTTTCAAATATTATAATCGAATAGGGATTTACAATGCTTGTTTGACTAATGTAGTCATAGATTTTATTTTTTGTCACGGGTGATAATTTTGCACGTAGAATGGCTTCAACTTTAAAACCCGATTCACCTTCAATTTGTGATTCGTCATTCTTGACATTCTTCTTTAAAAGTGTGATGGGCTTATTTGTCCCAATATCAGTTCTGAGGTCGAAATAGCATTCTGATTCATCTTCTGATTTGGACCAAACCTTCAATGGATGATCTGTATCCTTAGTTGAAAATGCTGCAATCATTTTCAAACCGACACCAAAGAGACCTCGTTGTTGTTTTTCGACATATTTTCCAGAAGTTAAGAATGAACAAACTGCAACAGGTACTTTTTCTGAAGGAATTCCAACTCCATTATCCTTACACGATATAGTCCAGAGATCATTAAGAGAATCAAGAATCTTTAGTCTCAAATGAATAACTGGCAAAATGTGATTTACTTCGCATGAATCCAGTGAGTTCTCTATTAATTCTCTCACCGACATGTAGAGGATACGTTCCCCAGTAAAACCGGCTAGAGCTGAATTATCGACAAAAAATTCTGACTCTGCTTTTTTGTCATAATGGATTTTTGATTTTTGTTTTTGATTTATTTGTATTATAGTTTTTTGGGGCTTTGTTCCCTTCTCTAAGACTTCTGTTGTAACTTTTGATGTCAACTGACCAAGTTTGTACGTTACTAAATTTAACTTTTTGTCAAGATGAGTCTGATTGTTGTGGAAATCAACAAGCATTCTTATACTGATGATCCATATGGCGTCGCGTCATTTTTCAGTTTTATAATTTTATGAGAGCTAAATTGCAATAGTAGTCTGTTTTTGCCCTTGAGAACTACTATAAAATCTGAACCTGTGCCCACAATCTCACCGCCAAAAAGATCTTTAATGTTCATCTTAGTCAATGCATCTGTATGACATATTAATTTTGAGATATTTTGGCGCCATATTTGTTTGATTCTTCATCAGGTGATGAGGTAAAAATAATAATTGCCATTTACACTTTTAATTAGTTCATGGATGTCGAAAGCAGGATTGGCCTTGTTTTAAGAGAGCCTACCGAAGAGGTTGTCGAACTAGCGCAATTAAGACAACTTTTCGAGACTAATTCTAAACCTCGTCATTATATTGGTTTAGAAATTTCGGGAAAACTTCACCTAGGTAGCCTCATCTTGTCTGGCTACAAGATAAATGATTTCATTAAGGCTGGTGTTAATTCTAATGTATTTCTTGCAGACTGGCACACATACATAAATAACAAGTTGGATAACGATTGGCAAAAAATAATTGAGGTCTCAAAATATTATGGAGAAGCTTTTAAATTTTTTTGTCCTGGAGCAAATATCATTTTAGGATCCTCGCTTTACGATACTTATGACGATTATTGGAAAAATTTTATGATTTTTAGCAAACATATGACATTATCAAGAACTTTAAGGGCATTAACCATCATGGGTAGATCAGAAAAGGAAAAACTGGATTTTTCACAGTTAATGTATCCTTCAATGCAGTCTGCGGATATTAAAGCGTTGGATTTAGACATCGTTCATGCAGGGATGGACCAACGAAAAATCCACATGTTGGTAAGAGAAATTTTCCCCAAGTTGGGCTGGAAAGTACCTGTTTCTGTCCATCACCATTTACTTCCCGGTCTTAATGAACCAACCAAGCTTGCATCAAATGTCGATGACGAAGATGATTATCGAATTTCCAGTAAGATGAGCAAAACGACTCCATTAAGTGGTATATTGATACACGACGATGAAAGTACAATCAAAAATAAGATAGCAAGAGCTTATTGCCCGATTGGCATCTCAGAAAATAATCCTATATTAGAGATCATAAAGTACATTATCTTACACAACTTTTCTCAGTTTCAGATTGAAAGGCAAAGCAAATATGGTGGAAACATTGTCTATGATGATTTTACGAAACTTGAATCTGATTACAATCAAAAAAAGATTCACCCTAAAGACTTGAAAGACTCGGTTTCAATTTATTTGAATAAAATAATGGAACCTATTCGTAATCACTTTGAGGATTGGACTATACTAGATGATCTTTAAGTTCATGCAGTTCATTAATTGTTGTATTCATTTTATATAATGTATAGGTAGTTTAATACTAATAAAGGAACTAATTAATGATAATTCAAAATTACGCTTATTTTGAACAACAGTGTTATGCAAAAATGCATCCCAATCTGCTTTAATGATCCATTACGATCCGCAGAATTAAAAAGGTGAGTGTTGCTAAACCAAGAATCAGAATCAGATTCAGAACCTTATTCAAGTTTAAGGGAAGCATGTGAAACATAGATAGAAATTATATGATAGAATGGATACTTATAATAATTTTGCTTTATGTGATAGTAATACCAGTTGAAATTAAAAGATGAAAAAATGACTTGCCTTTTTTATTCTCCGAATAGTTTCGGTATTTTTTAACCTCAAAAAATGTTATATCCCTTCAAACTTAACGTAAGACCATCAGGTAAATCCGAGTATGAAGTTTGGTCCTTCTTTAGGTTTAATTCTTTGGTCGAAAAGTAGGCCGTACTTAAACTTAGGTAAGAAATCTTATAAGATAGTCCCCGGTTCTTAGTCGATATGGAAGCAGCAAAAACTGTTACTGCTAATAATGTTCCAAAGTGGAAGGTTTCCGGTGATTGGTTTGATGTTTGTAAGTGTAATATGCCATGTCCGTGCGAATTCGCTCAGGCTCCGACTTACGATGATTGTGAAGGAGTAATGCCGTATCATATCAAGAAGGGACAGTATGGGGAGACATCACTTGATGGATTGAATGTGCTGATATTAACTTACTTCAAGGGGAATATCTGGGCGGGTGGAACGAAACTGGATATTGCATTATTTTTCGACGAAAGAGCAGATGAAGAGCAGCGAAGCGCTTTGAATATGATTTTTACTGGGAAGGCCGGTGGATTTATGGCAGCACTTTCAAAGGTAATTGGGGAAATTCGAGGCGTTGAATACGCGCCTATCAAAATTGAAGTGGCTGACGATCTCGGCTATTGGAGTGCGGAGATACCAGGAAAGGTAATCGCCAAGGCTGAAGCGTTGACTGGTCCCATGACGCCGCCTGGTAAACGAGTTCAGACACTCAATCCTCCTGGAAGTGAAGTAGGTCCTGGCGCAGTAGCAACATGGGGAATAGCAGTGACTGATGAAGTTAATGTTCCAGAATTTCGCTATGAATGGAAGAGAAGTGGCAAGTCAAGCAAGCACATTCATTTTGATTGGACCGGACCTTAAACTTCCAATTTGTTACCGATATAGTTGATCAGAAACCTTCTTGGTTATTCTAATTGATAGCCATTTAATTAAAGTCTTAGCGCGTCTAATAGATCTGAATAACTTGTTTGGTCTTTCTTTAGGTTTAATTCTTCAGCATATGTGGTCCTTAAACTAGTAAGAAGTTTATCATGTTCTTCAGAGATTGCTATGTAGCCTTTAGAATAAGCATAGATAATTACTTTAGTCGTGTAAATGGAACATTTTGGGAAAAGTTAATTTCGGAACTTAGTCAAGTGCACTAATATTTGCCCTAGAAAACGTCATATTATCTCCAGGTTCTTCATTTTCGCTTAAAATTTTACCATTATTAAGTGCTTTTTGTGCTGTCACATCATCAAGTGCGTCCGAAAGACCGGGTGGTATATTAGCGCTCGGTATCTTAGTGCACTTCCACTTGCCATCATCCTGTTTGACACAGTCATACATTTCACCTCCGGAGGTAGCACAAACTTTCGTTTTTTTATCGTAATCTATGCAACTGACATCCGCAAGTACAACAGGTGTGGATGAACTATAAATTACTCCAACAAGTAAGGTGGATATAACCGTAAAAATCACAATATTAGTGTTCATTTCCTTACTTGGGATTACGAATCTATTAAAGTTGCCTAAAGGTGCCTAATAGATAAGTATACATTTTTCGTATACCTATAAAGAATTAAATTAATATTAATTGCTATATTGATAATATTTTGAATAATACTTGCGATGTTCTTATCAAAAATGCAAACGCAGTGATTCCCTTTAATGGTATAGTCAGTACCAATGTCCTTATCGAAAATGGAAAGATAAAATCGCTAAAGAAAACTATAGGACAAGTTAGTGCTGACAGAATAATAGATGCTCAAGGTAAGTATGTTCTACCTGGTGTAATCGATCCTCACGTTCATTATGGAGTTTATACTCCAATTGGCGAGGCGGCGTCTACTGAATCGGCTTCCGCTGTTGCAGGTGGAGTAACGACCATAATGCGCATGATGAGGTTAGACGGTTCTTATAGAAAAATTACCAATCAACTTGAAATTAGCGCGAACACCCACATTACCGACTATGGGGTGCATGCTTCTATTCTGAAGCTTGACCAAGTTAAAGACATGAAATACCTCAAAAGTATAGGAATCAATTCATTCAAAATATATATGAATTTAGGATCCAGTCTTAACAAAATCCTAACCGAACAGGATCCAGGTTCTATTTCCCTAAAAGAGATAGAAGTAAATATGACCGACAAATTATTGACTGAAATTATTAAGAATGCTTCAACATTGAACTCGATAATTTTAGTGCATGCAGAGGATCATGCGATCTGTTCAAAGAACATACAAAAAATGCGCAAATTGAACGAGCATGTTAGTTCAAATCTCCTCAAGTTGTGGTCATCACTAAGGCCAGAATCATCAGAAGTCATTGCAATTAGAAAAATAATGAAAATTTCGTTGAATTATAATAATCCAAATTTGTATTTTGTACACATAGGCTCGTCAGAAGCCCTGCATGAAATAGACAAATATAGGAGATTACATCCGAATTCAAATATCTGGGCCGAAACATGTCCTCATTACTTAACGCATGGTACTGATTATGATAATATCAAGGGCAAAGTAGTTCCGCCACTAAGACCAAAAGAAAATCATGCAAGATTATGGGATGCTATAAATTCAGGCATTATTGATACCGTAGGAACAGATCATGTTGCAAATGATTTAAAAACAAAAACAGCAAATGGGAATTTTTGGAATGCACTGTCAGGATTTCCAGGGCTTGCCACAATGCTTCCTGTATTGCTCAGTGAGGGAGTAAACAAAAAAAGGGTGAATCTTGTTAGAATATCTGAAATATGTAGCGCTAACGCATCAAGAATATTTGGATTATACCCCCAAAAAGGCACTATTACTAAGGGTTCTGATGCAGATTTAACCATTGTAGATATGAACAAAGAACAAATCGTTACACCAGAGTTATTGAATTCTCATTCGGATTATTCTATTTACGATGGCTGGAAGCTGAAAGGTTGGCCGATAATGACAATTGTCAGAGGAATGATAGTAATGGAGAACGATAAGGTGGATAAGTCATGTATAGGTCATGGTAACTTTATTCAAACAAACATTAAGTAATTGTAAAAAATTAGCTAACCGCAACCTTATATCCCTAAGATCTACAAATCGTTTAAATTACATTTTGTTATCTATATTCACAGTTTTTGAAAAATATTTTAGAAATTCATGATGTAAGAAAATATTTTCCAGTGAAATCAACTATCTCTTCCATATTTAATCCTCGAAAAAGAATTTACAAAAAGGCACTAGACGGCGTGAGCCTACACATTCCTGAAGGGCGAGTTTCCGTTTTAGTCGGCGAATCAGGTTCTGGTAAGACGACATTGGCTAGAATAATCCTACGTGCTATCGATCCAGACTCAGGTTCAATTATCTTCAATGGCAGTAATATTACAAGAAAAACAGGAAAGGAGCTCCTGAGCTTTCGCAAACAAGCTCAAATGATTCATCAAGACCCGTATAGTTCCCTCAATCCACTTATGAAAGTGCTTGACATCATCAAAGAACCGATTGACATTTTCTATAAGGATTACTCAAAGGAGGAACGAATTAAGAAAATCCTTACTGTGTTGAATGATGTGAACCTTAAACCAGCAGGAGAATTTGCTGAAAAATATCCACATATGTTATCTGGTGGAGAGAGACAGAGAGTTGCTATCGCGAGATCTCTTGTCATTGAACCTAAACTCATTATAGCAGATGAGCCCGTTTCTATGCTTGATGTTTCGATAAGAGCACAGATACTACAGATAGTAAGGCAACTAAATAGTAATCGAAAAATAACAGTATTCTATATCACACATGATCTTGCAACCTCACGATATATTGGAGATGACATCTCTGTCATGTACGCTGGTAAGATTGTTGAAAGTGGACAAATAGACAGAGTATTGTCAAATCCCCTTCATCCATATACCCAAGCTTTGTTGGATGCTACATCTGAGCCCAGATGTGACAACATTGATAAACAAAAGGTAATTAGAATTAAAAATTTTGATTCAGCTCCACCAGAAAGTGGCTGCAAATTTTTCAATAGGTGTCCATATAGTATGGAAATATGTAAAAAAGAGCCAATATTGGAGACAAAGGAACAAAATCATAAAGTGTCATGTTTTCTGTATAACAAAAATGAAAATGGAGTGCTATTAAGTAATCGCTAGGTCATCGCGTCTATTGTTGATATCTAATACAAAAAAATTTGGGTTGATAAGGGGTAAAAAGAAAAAATAAAGTGCTTTAGATGTTGTTTTTTATTATCTAAGGACATCCTTCCATCTTTTGTATAAAGTAGCCACTTTGTTGTATGCTGTCTTCAACTACCTTCGGTGCTTCTTGAACATGACAAAATTGACATTCCTCTTGCGTCATTGTTTGGCCGTCTTGACCTGAGTCCTTTAAGTACGCCTTTCCGAACTCTATTGCTTTTTCATGTGGAGTTGAAGATTCCACTATAACGTCAAAGTGCATAATCTTACCATCTTTTTTTGTTACGTATGTATCATATACTGCACATTCCATGCCAATATACTAATAACAATCTCTATTTATTCTATACAATAGCTGAAAATATGTCATAATCCGAATGTAGCCATGATTATTATATGTCAGCCATTGCATAATGATTGTGCATTTATCTCGAGCCGAAGAGGAGGGACTTGATGGAAAGTTTGGTGACTCGATTTCAATTGCATACAAGTTATTATTATCAATCGGCAAAGCAACTGATGCAGAAAGGTTAATTCCAGTAGACTGGGTTCATCTTTCGGGCGTTAACTATAATACAATAGGCGATGCTGGCGCTAATTTTCTTACAAAATACAGTGAAGAAGCACGATTTTCGGTTCAAACTACAATAAATCCAATGGGCTATGATACCCATAAACAAAATAATCTTTCAAGCAAATTTAAGAAAAAACAGGGTGAAATAATCAAAGCTTACGAGAGCATGGGATCTGTTCCTTCTTTTTCTTGTACACCTTATGAATTATTTCAATTACCAGAAAGAGGACACAATGTTAGTTTCGCAGAAAGTAGCGCCGCAGTAATGGCGAATTCAGTATTTGATTTACATACTAACAAAGAAAGCTCCCTTAGTGCCTTGGCGAGTGCTGTGACCGGTAAGACGCCGTACTCAGATCTGAGAATGTCAAGTATTAGAGATCCGAAAATCAAAATCAAGATTGACGCAGATCTTAATTCGGAATTAGATTATGGCATACTGGGATATTTTGCAGGTAAGACCGTAAAGGAGAGCTGTGTTTCATTCGGTCCCTATATTAGCAACATAGATATGTACAAGACTAAATCTTTGGCCGCTGCACTGGGTACTTCCGGTTCATGTGGGATGTTCTCTAACAAGGAAATAGACGGGGAAGCTATATCATTTGGGAAAGAGGAAGCAAAGTCAGTTATGGACGAACTCAATTCCAATGAATCTGGAGACGTGATAGCACTAGGAAGTCCTCAACTAGGATCATACGAATTAGAATTAATTTCAAATATGATGGGTGGCAAGAAATTTTCAAAGAAGTGTATGATATTTTGTGCTCGACCAACATACGAAAAGGCTTGCAGCTCAGGGATAGCCCAAAAACTTGAAAGTGCAGGTGCAAATATAATTTGCGATGCCTGTACTTGTTTATCACCTCTCTTAACGCATTATGAGTACGATGGTGTGATAACAAACAGTATAAAGGCCGCACATTACCTTAACAAATCCAATAAGGTATCTGTTTGTTTATCCAGTATCAAGTCCATAATAAACGAAAATACAGAGTGAGATTGAATTGAACAATTCTCTAAAATGTAAGGTAATTGTAGGTGGGAGTGCAAGTGGAAGAATGCTAGTTACAAAGCAGCCAATCAACTTCCTGTCTTCTGTAGATCATTTGACGGGGATGATTACTGATTCGAATCATGAATTGTATGGCCAATGCCTTAAAAATAGCCTGCTGGTCTTCCCGTACGCTGTTGGGAGCAGTGTAGGCGCTTATTCCATTTTTGCTCTAAAGTCCAATGGAGTATCTCCATCTGGGATAATTTGCACTTCTAAGACTGACATTACTACTGCATCAGGATGTGCCATATCAAATATACCACTGTTAGAGCTACACAAAGATCAAGAAATACCTGAAATAGAAAATTTCAGCAAAGCAATAATTGATGGATTATCGGGAACGCTGGAAATCAAAAAGGTTTAATTTAATTTAGATGACTTTATTCAAAAGGTGCATGGCATTCGACGGGCGAACGGATCCGGATCATGGATATGAAGAGAAAAGTCCATGCACCAACTTGAATTTTGCAATTTCACGCAAGTTCCTTAATTAAATTGAAAAAAGTACCAATATTCAAAACTAAACTGACAAGCGCTAGTAATCTACTCCATTAAATCAAACTCAAGTTTTAATTATTCTAATACACCATGAATCTTGCATGTCATTGAGTGGTATAACCGTAGCAATTACATCAAGTCGAAGAGCCTCCGAACTTGCTAGTCTTGTTAGAAAATTTGGAGGTGTTCCGTATATAGCTCCAACAATAGGAATTAGAAGTAATAATAATACATTAAGTTCGGAATGTACCAAATTTATAGAAACAATAGAAAGTGAAAAAATGCATTTTTTCGTTTTTATGACCGGTGTCGGAGTTTTCAACCTTTTTCAATGTGTTCTGAAATCTAATCGTCTGGATAACGTGATTGAAAAGTTACATGATACGATTGTTATTGCCAGAAGCAATAAGCCGGCATTGGAATTAAGAAAGTTCGGAATTGCAACTAAATTTGTTCCCAAAATGAATACAATTGGTGGAATTATCGACCTAATCGGTAAATTAGATGTCAAAGATAAGAATGTTGGAATACTTTGGCATGGCGAATATGTGGATGTATTTAAGGAAAGGCTCGAATCCTTAGGTTCAAAAGTATTTGAATTTTCATCATACTCTTACTCCACAAATCTTGAACAAAAAAATGCGGCCATATTAAAAGAAATGGGGTATGATTTTGTGGCTCCTTCGAATGAGAAAATTAAAAGACTAATTGATGATATAATTGCAGGCAATATTGATACAATCACATTCACTAGTCCGCCGGCAGTTAAAGAGTTCTTTGAATTTGCAAGCAGAAACAACAAGATAGATTTACTGATAGACAAATTGAACTACAATGTTCTTGTTGTGTCAGTTGGTCCATCTACTTCAGCTATGATAGAAAAATATCGAATAAAGGTGGATTTCGTCCCACATGCTTATCGAATGGGGACTATGGTAAAGGAGCTGGCAGACTATATTTCATCACACGAGTAAGATTTCATTATTTAGCAAAAAGAAAATAAAACTGAAGCTAATCGATATGTTAATCACGTAACATTTTTTATAAGGTCTTTCTAATAATAGATAGATTGTCTAATTTTTGCCCTGAGTGTGGTGGGGAACTAAAGTTGGATGCAGCTACTAAAAACTTCATATGCAAAAGCTGCGGTCTTTTTGCTTCGAGGGAAAAAATGGATGAACTAAGAGATAAAACCTTTAGAGATGAGGGCAATGATAGAAAAAAATATCATGATGACTATCTCGATTGGTGGACATCTTCAAAGAAAGACAAGCAAAGAATATAGACCGAAACACGGAATAACAGCTTTGGTTAGGAGGGAACATCCATCATAGGTACCATATGATCTTCCTTTCTAGTCTTTAGTGCAGTCATAAGCTCAGTTTCTATAATTCTTGGAAGTTTTCTTATCTTGTTTACAACGATATCTCGCATTTCTTCCAAGTCTTTTGCCCTTATTTTTAAGAGAAGGTCAAATCGTCCATGCATCTCATGTATTTCTAGTACCTCATCTATTGATGTAAGGCTATTTGTGACTTCATCCGCAGTTCCTGGTTCAATATTTATTCCCATGAACGCAAGGTGGTCATAACCCAGCTTGTTGTTATCCAATGAAATAGTAAATTTCTTGATTATTCCCGCAGCAAGTAGCCGCCTGACCCTAATATGAACAGTAGCATCAGATATTCCAATCTGTTTTGCTATTTCTACAAAGGGTAGTGAGGAGTCCTTATTCAAGATATTAATGATTTTGAGATTAATGTCATCAATAACATCGTGGCTGGCCGTCAAATCAAAAATTAGTTTATCGTCATATACATAAATGCTTTTAGAAAAATTCTACTTAATAATAGCAAATAACCGCATCGATCGAGACTCCGATGGTAAAAAGTATTAATGATTAATATCTAAAGACAATATTAATTCCAATGTCTAAGCGGTGTAATAAGTGCAGTAAGAATGACGCAATTTACTTGAGGCAGTACTCGGGAGAGTTTTTGTGCAAAAAATGCTTTGTCAAATCAGTTGAGTACAAGGCTAAAAGGACAATATCGAAATTTTCAATGATGAAACACGGTGACAGAGTGGCAGTTGCAGTTTCAGGTGGTAAAGATAGCCTCGCCCTCCTAAACATACTGAAAAATATACTCCGAGGCATTGATCCCGAATTAATAGCAATAACGGTCGATGAAGGAATTCAAGGTTATCGTGATGAATCTCTCAGTATTGTAAAGAATTTTTGCTCTATGATAGGCGTTGAAAACAAAGTAGTAAGTTTCAGCGAACTTTTCGGCATTTCGATGGATAGGGCCATGGAAATAAGGCCCTCGGAGAAAATATCGTCTTGTTCTATGTGTGGTACTTTTAGGAGGAGGGCCATTGATCTCCTATCAGAATCCACGGGAGCAAATGTAATCGCAACTGGACATAATTTGGATGATTATGTCCAAACTTTTCTCATTAACTTATTTGCTGGTGATGTGGAAAGAATAGGCTGGACCTACCCAGACCCTGTGGAGTATGGGATTGGGGGATTAAAGAAGATTAAACCACTAATGGAAATATATGAAAAGGAACTAGTGTTGTATGCCGTTCATACTAATATTCCATTTCAAACGGAAGAGTGCCCTTATAAAGACGAAAGTATTAGAAGTGCTTTTAGAGTCCATTTGAACAATCTCGAAAAAATCCATCCGGGTATAAAGTATAATGCCTACAAATCCATTTTGAAAATTGCAAAGAGGCTAAAAGAAAGTCCTGCAAATACCGGAAATACCACACTTACAACAACTAACTTGAGTACTGACTATGTTATTGGTCAAGAACATAGAAAATGCGAGTTATGTAATAGAGATTCTTCTAACAAAATATGTTCAGTATGCCGTACTCTCAACATATTGACTGAAGGAAACTAATGTAAGACTTTACTTTTTTTGGTAATGCAAGTAATTCACTTCTGCCACGAACGACAGACGCTGTGTTTTATTTATCACTGATATTGTTAGACGTTTCCTCCATCATGTAAGGGATGACAATAGATGTGGTTATGAGGTGGAAGTTTTTTACTTTCATTGGAAATCTCCAGTAAGACTGGATAAAACCAGAATCAATCTACGTGAAGCTATTAGAGGAAATTTCTGATTTCCTGATTAACTGGATTTATGACCTCTGCCAGTTATTGTCTAAGATTTTGAATTCCGATAGCTTAGGACTTAATTAGGCATTTGTATTAGAAATTTTATATAAAATTTTGTAGCTTATCTTATTGTCTATCTTGAATTCATTGTTGGGATAGTCAATTGGTTGGTGCTTTCTTCACCGGATACGCACCAACCAATATTCTTGTAATATGTTAAATGATGTCTCGTCTGACTGCAGAATTTGTTGTTTCTTCCAAGTTCTCTCTGCAATATTCGGGCTGAATGAACTGGATACACAAATATATCTAAATCCTGTAATATTGCTCGCGGTGGTAGGTAGGATCGGGGTGTTAGCCGTACCCCAAACTGGAAATCGGCTTTATGCTAGGATCAGTAACTACTGGGTAAATCTTTAGATGCGAAGTTCCTGCTTGCTTTGCTGATATGATACCACGCCGTGTCGGATGGGTATGAACAACAATATATGCGAAGGCATGTGCTTGATTGTGAATTGTCGAAATGGATGAGGTCCGGGAGGGTGCAATCCTAAGACAGCGTATCCATGCTAGCACGTCTACGTGATTGATCTTGCGAAGCTTGAGATTGGGCTTTACATCTATAGTGGTACCGGTAGGCTACTACCGCATTATATTCTTATGATTATAGCCAGTGTTTTATCTGTAGGAATCCATCCAGAGGTTCATCTTTTAGTAACTTTATGAGTGAAATAGCCTGTGGTGCGGACAAAACCGGTTTGTGAAAATGATTATCTGTTCCTATTCGAGGACACGCCACTTGAATAAACGCATCAATATCTTGAAATGACAATAGGCGCTCGTCTGTAATTTCCGTCATGGCAATTAACAGGATTTTCTTGCCTTCCTTTTCTAGCAACTTTTTCAGCTCTAATGCCTTAATATTTGCAAACTGTCCTTCCTTTAATCCGATAATAATTCCAATTGTTTTGGCGTCCTGAGCCTTATACACTGATAATATTGCTTTTTTTTCTAGTTTTTGTGCGATGTCATTAATTTCTGAATATTCGTTGAAATAGGGATCCAGCATGAATGTTGGTTTCTGTGTCACTATAGCCAAACTTGCAGAATGAAACATGCTTTGTCCCAAGAAAAAGTACGCATCAATTTGATCTTTATTATCAAAAGCAGGATAAAACTCACAGCCAAAAACCTGCCCATCATTGAGGTGTCCCTTGCCTCTTCCGATAACAACCTCATATCCAAAAGTCTCGAAAATTTCCTTGACTTTTTGTACAGAATGTAAATATTGACTATTGGTTACAAGAGAGATTTTGCTAAAATTTCTCTTTTTAAGCTCAATCGCAGATTTCTTCGCAATTGGAACAAAATCTATATCATCATAAGCATCTATCATTATAACTTTATCTCCAAACTTTTCCATAGCTATAGTGTGTCCGATGTTAAACAAGATATCCACACCTAAAATTTCAGCGGCGTGAATATTTAGATCGCATGAACCCCAGGATGTGTCACCAATTACATAAACTGGTATACTAAACTTCTCTGTCAATTTATGTGCACAGCTTTGAATTTTCTTTAATAGTCCATCCGGACCATCCAGCGCAACGGAACGGGGTTTTTTTTCATTTATTGTGGAAAAAATCTTTTCCTCGTCTATATGTATCAACTAAACTACTCATCAATCAGCTATTTAGTCTAATTTTAAGATATAATTTGATACTTCCAGTACGAAAAGTGGGTAAACTTACTTGTTTCTATGTATATCAATAGAATATGTTGTACTAGAGAATTCAGGCAATTTTACGTCATTTCGTTCCGGTGTAATGGTAATTCTATCTCTATCAGGCCTAACTGATATGCTGATTTTATTGAGTCCTTCATTGGTGCTAATAAAATGATCAAAATTAAGATTGTCAATATTGGATATAGATTCAGGTAATTTCGGTTCCAGGCAGATGTTATTCTCTATCATGTTTGGCTTAATACCCAACATTAATTCACGTAGTGCATAGACGTATAATCCAACTGACCATGCTTGAAGAATACATGAATTGAAGGGTTCAGGTCTGTCCCCACGGTAAGTTTCTGCATACATCCCGTTTTCAGCGATAATACGGTCGGCCATTATGGAAAGGTATTCGAGTGCCTGCTGAGTTCTCTGGTTTTTTATTTCGCTTATTGCGGCCCAACCAGTGACAAGTGGCCACACGGCACCATCGTGGTAAAGTGTAGGATGATACTTCGAATCCAAACTACTCAAAGATCTTATTCCCCATGGAGTCGTCAAATCCTCCTTTTCTAATCTTTCAAGAACTAACTTAGCCTTCTGCTGATCCTTTACAACTTCAGTAAGCAACAGGACTAGTGAGTTCGGACGGATACTGCTATCTTTAGTCAAGTCCTTACGAATAGTATCATAATAAAATCCTAGCTTGGGTTCCCAATACTCAGTATCAATCCTTTCTTTCAATTTTTGAGCAGATGAGAGCCAGTGTCTACCGTTCTGTTGGTCATCAACTATCGTTGCTAACTCGCTTCCAATTAGTAAGCTTTCATAAAATAATGCTTGCACGTCATTTGCGCTCTTTCTTCTGTCAATATGATCCATCCAAGTAGAATCTTGAATTGGCAGTTTTTCTGCCGTACCAGAAAAGCCATGCTCAATAAAACTGTCATTGTCAATATCTCTGAGGAAGCCCGAATTAATTAGATCAACTATGGATGTCCATCTTTTTGAGAGATATTGGGTATCTCCAGTACCATGCACATATTCACGGATTGCCCAGGGAAACAAAAAGGTCGAGTCTGCCGAACCGTATGTTGTATTGTGGAGAAATGTTCTCCCACTAATTACCATTGGCAATTCTCCTCTAACTGCACCATTATGGGCATATTTTGCCTGGCGTTTCAGAAAATTATCAATAACACGGAGTGAAAAATCATACTGGCCCATAGATAAATAGCCTCTCAACGACCACCCGGTATCACGTGCCCAATAATTTGGGAATCTTGGAAGTCCTGCACTTATCCCTTCTCCCAAATTATCATAATTTGCCTTTAGATATTCCAATGCGGTTTTTGCCTTTTTCAGGGCCTTTGCTAATTTGGCGATTACAGAATTTGAAATTGAACTTGAGGGCGGCGCATGATGTATTGTAAATGAAGAAGCTGAAATATTGTTATGATGATCCTTTGTTTCTTGGAACAATTTTTGATAATTATCTCTGATGTTTTTGTATTCATCTAGACACTCTTGAGCACTAGTGAAATCACCAGCACCGATCAGGGCTAACTCCTTGGTCAACCCCTCTTCAAGCTCTATATCATATGATAATTCTAAATCATTATCAAAAGAATCTGTTAGTATCTTGGAAGGTTTCAAAGTCTTTGGAGAAATACCTATTGTTCCAAAATAATGCGCAACACCTTTTTTTGCAATAGTCCTTATCTGTAAACAGTTCTCCGATTTATAGTATCTTGAAAAATTACTTTGAGAAATTGCAGCCAATCCATAGCTTGTAATGTTACCATCTATTAGGAAATGGACCCTAATTTTCTTTTTTGACTGCTTTTTTATATTTGAAGAGAAAAGCTCATTATTTTTCTCAACATCAAAATTAAGAATCTGAATAAAACCTTTATTTTCAATTGGAACAAATAATGTTCTTTTTACGTGGATACCCGCAACTTCATGATGAGTGCACAGACTTCCATTTTCATGCCTCGATGAAATGACAAAATTCGGAAGCCTTTTTCTTACTCCCTCATCTACAGAAATTTCTACAATTATCCTTCCAAATGCTCTGGCTGGAGGGACATATAATCCTCCGTTATCGTAACTTGCTCCCATCCAGGTCCAATTTGCAGAAAGCGCTCCGTTAGAAGAGCAAACAATGTATGCTTTTCTTCCTGAAAGGACAAGTGGAGAAGCGAAATTCATAAACATTGTTTCTCCATAGGCCTGTGTATCAGACTCCTCCGGCAAATTTGATGAAATTATTACTTTTTCTTTCTTGTTGCTTGTATAATCCACAATTGTGAATGGAATAATTATTTGTTCAAATCCTTCAAGTTTACTCATTATGGTTATTTTGTGCTTCTTCTGAGTTTCCAACTCCATACCTATCACAAGGAACCTGGCGCTCTGAAATGGTTTGAATTGAAGAGGTCGTGATTCGGACAATGCCGATGCATTAACTATGGTGTCTGATGTCGCAATTTGAATTGATTTTTTTGATATAGGTAGTTCATCAACGTAAATATCTAGAGAAACAATGTTTCCGCCTAATGGAAC
Source organism: Nitrososphaeraceae archaeon (assembly GCA_044870765.1). GTDB lineage: Archaea > Thermoproteota > Nitrososphaeria > Nitrososphaerales > Nitrososphaeraceae > TA-21. The sequence continues at coordinate 7,061 of JBIOZG010000030.1, read as the reverse complement.
AGGAGGATTAATAAGAGAAAATATGAAGCCGTTTTCCTTGACGTTCTCGTTCATAACAATTGCATTTTTGAGACTTCCTTCAACATATGACAGGACGGTATGAGTTTTGTCGAGAGTTCTTGTCAATATGTTTCTCCAAAACGTCTAAGTATGGAAGTATTCAATTCTTTATCTCTCTTATTAAATGGCAATTTAACCTATATTAAAACTATTGATCGAAAAAGTGGTTTGTATAAATAAATTCATAGTTTATTAAAGATTGTTTAACAAGAATTTCATACGCTCGTCTTGGCTTGGGAGAGTGATAAATAATGAAGAAAGTGAATATATGCAATCTTGAGATTGGAAACGGGACACCAAAGATAATGGGAATTCTAAACGTTAGTCCAGAATCCTTTTATAAAGAATCCATTTCAATAGGCAAGAAAATAATTTCTGAGAGGGCGTTACAGATGGAAAAGGAAGGTGCGAATATTATCGATATAGGCGGAATGTCAACTGCACCTTACCTTGATACTGTAATTTCAGTAGAAAAAGAGGTAGAAAGAATACGAAATTCGGTCAGCGCTGTTAAGGAAGTCTGCAGGATTCCAGTTTCGGTGGATACACCTCGAGCAGACGTGGCTGGGGCCTCCGCTGAGTTGGGGGTGGATTTAATCAACGATGTTACAGGTCTAAAATATGATGATAGAATGAAGGAAATCGTTTTTTCAACAGGACTTCCAGTTCTAATTGGTGCCTATGGAAATAAATCCATTACTTACAAGTCAGGAGACATTTTTGAAACAATGGATATTCTACAGGAAAGTCTGGACTTGGCACGCGAAAAGGGTATAAGTGACAACAAAATCATAATTGATCCTCTAATTGGTTTTTTTAGACCTACTGGGAATAACCCCTTTTTTACGAAAATTGCTCATCACAGGTGGTATGAACGAGATTTGGACATTATATCAGGTCTAAAGAGGCTGTCAAAGTTTTCAAAGCCAATTTGTATCTCAGTCTCAAGAAAATCTTTTATTGGAAAACTGTTTAATTTGACCGAATCTGAGCGCCTTATCCCTTCAGTAATTGTCCAGGTTATCTGTGCTCTAAACGGCGCAAGCATCATTAGGACACACGATGTAAAAGAAACGAAAGTATCTCTAGAATTACTTCAAAGAATAACCAGAGACAGGGTGCCAGATCCTAGCACGATCTAATTAATTCAAAAAAAACCAATATGAAGAAAACGCTTATAATCCCAACGCAAATATAACAATCAAGGAAATATTGGAAGTAAAAGAAGGTTTAACTTTTGATGACGTTCTCCTTATCCCAAAACGGTCTCCTATAATTTCTAGATCACAAACGGATTTAAAGACAAAATTATCCAGAAATATCTCATTAAACATTCCACTCATCAGCGCAAATATGGACACCGTAACTGAATCAAATATGGCAATCGCAATAGCACAAGAGGGAGGAATAGGCATCATACATAGATTTATGACAATTGCAGATCAAGTCGATGAAATACTGAAGGTAAAACGATCAGAGTCGGTCATTATCGAACAACCCTATACCATATCGCCATCAAAAACTGCAAACGAAGCATCTAAAGTGATGCAAGAGCTTGGTGTCTCTGGTTTGTTGGTAATGGATGATGAGTCAAAAAAATTGGTGGGAATTATTACCAATAGAGACATCATGTTTCAATATAATACAACTAACAAGGTAAAGGATCTTATGACGAAGGAACTTGTTACGGCAAAACAGGGTATTTCAATCGAGGAGGCAAAACAAATTCTACATAAAAATAGAATAGAGAAACTACCCGTGATTAATAAATCAAATAATGTTGTGGGACTCATTACGAGCAAGGATATTATGAAAATGGAACGATATCCATTGGCCTCAAAAGACAAGAAAGGTAGATTATTGGTTGGCGGTGCTGTTGGAGTAAAAGGTGATTATTTAGATAGAACTGAACAGTTACTCAATGCAGGAACTGATATAGTTGTCGTAGATATTGCACATGGCCATAGTGATAATGCAATAAATGCAGTTCATATGATAAAAAAGGCGTTTCCAAATTGTGAACTAATTGCTGGAAATGTTGCCACAGGTCAAGGTGTACAGGATCTCATCAAAGCTGGAATTGATGCAGTAAAGATTGGTGTCGGATCTGGTTCAATATGTATAACTAGAGTCATCACAGGTTCTGGGGTTCCACAATTAACTGCTGTTGTAGATGGAGTTAAAGTAGCGAATGAACATGATGTGCCTGTCATCTCCGATGGGGGAATAAGGAACTCCGGAGATGCCATAAAGGCCTTGGCTGCAGGAGCGTCCACAGTAATGATTGGTAGTCTATTCGGAGGAACCGACGAGAGTCCGGGCAAAACAATAGTAAGACATGGAAAGAAATTCAAAATGTATCGTGGCATGGCATCGTTTTATGCATCCTTGGGCAGAAAATATAGAGAAGAAGGGTCACAGGTTATAGATGGAGAGGATCCCAATGACTACGTACCTGAGGGCGTTGAGGCAATGGTACCGTATAAGGGGAGTGTTACTGATCTAATAAAGCAATTTGTTGGGGGAATAAGGTCGGGACTAAGTTATTGTGGCGCAAAAAATATCGCAGAAATGCAACGTAATGCGGAATTTGTAAAGATTACACCCGCAGGAATCACTGAAAGTCAACCACATGATGTGGATGTCATGTAGGGTCGAATACTACCTTATTAGTTACTAATTTGAAAACTAAACGTATTTCGTCATAATACAATTATTCACGAAAAGAAACTGAATTATGATTTAATAATTTAGGTTCTATCATTTCATAATGTAGATCTTATGTATAGGCAATCTCAAAAATTTCGTCAAGACGGATGTAAGTTTTTTTCGAAAGGATGAAAGTCTACCTTTACAAGATGTAAATATTGCATTATGTCTAAGTTTACTCTTGCAGTATAGTAAAGTCTCTGACTCCAACTCTTTTAAGGTATGTTAAGTCTTAAACAGCATGCCTAGAATATCGTATTTGGATTTTTCTGCAGAGGACCCAGAACGTGCAGTAAATTTTTACAATAAAATTTTTGGCTGGCAGATAAATAAATGGGATGGACCTATGGAATATTGGGAGATCAAAACGGGCGAACCAAATGAGCTTGGCATAGATGGAGGTTTATCTAAGCGTGACAGGATTGGACAGTGGACGACGCCTTTCATAAATGTTTCATCGGTCGATCAATATATTGCCAAAATAGAGGCTGGTGGTGGAAGAATTATTCAGCCTAAAGCGGCGATACCTGGAATTGGTTACACTTTGCTCTTCAAGGACACTGAAAGTAATACAATAGGATTGTTCGAAGAAAATAAGAACGCCAAATGAAAAAAAGCAAAATCTAGCCACTTGATTTCATGATTTCTATGCAAATAATCGAATAGACCCAGTTTACTTTATATTTAGATTCTCATATATCAATAATGATTCACTATTGAAATATTTGAAGTTGAGCTTGTTCGTAACAATAATTACTTTATCCTTCATTTTGGTTCCGTCGTTTGTGTTAATCTCCTCCTCTCAATCTAATAATACACTGTTCGAAGGGACATCATCCAATGAAACTTCCTTTTCCTTCCTGAGTAGGGAACTAGCTGAAAATCAATCAGAGTCAGGCGATCAATCGGACGAAGAAGCCGATGACTGGAGGACTAAATGACCAATAACAACAGGATTGTTGGTATCATAGATGATGAGCTTGATATTACCCAGCTGTATCAAGACGCCATCTATGGCCATGTTCATGGAATCTCAGTTGTTTGTTTTAACAATCCAGTGACAGCCTTCGAGCATTTTAAAGATAACAAGGAAGATTATGCTCTTGTAATTTCTGACTTAAGAATGCCAAATCTAAATGGATTAGATCTACTAAAAAAGATCAGATTGCTCAATTCAAATGTTAGAACGATACTAGTTAGCGCTTACGAAGTTAAAGAAGACGAAGTATTTCAAAAGTATATGAAAGACGGAACGATAGATTTATTCATAGAAAAACCTATTCCCATTGATTGGTTACGTCAAAAGGTCAGGGAACAGATTAAACTATATGAACAAAGAATGAATGAATAAAACTATAATAACCCAAATTTCTTACTCCGGTCTAGAGAACTAAGCTCATCTGTTGCTTGGTTTGCAAACATGCCAATATGTGTGCATTATATTATAAATATAAGACCGGGAATTTAGTCGATTAAAGGCTTAAAAAAGGTAACAATTTATCCGCAATAATTGATATAAAACTAGTAGTATAGGATTTACACTGAAACTAAGTTTGTCTTATGAAGGATCTCATTTTTTCATTAAACGTCGGAATAAAGTCTTGCTTATTCATCCCGTGAACATTAAATACATGCTGTTCCCCTTTTCTAAAAAGCTCATTATCATTTTCTGCTTCCAAAATGTAATCACAGTCAAATCCAGCTTCTCGACACGATAACGTTTTCATAATAAGGATCCTCCATTAAACTATAAAAGAATTAGAGTCAATCCAAAAAATACTCGATTTATATAATGCAAATGATATTGCTTTTGAGTAAAAAATGTTGAAAAAAATAAACGTTTTTTGCTTTATTGCTGAAAGATCCAAATTTTCGATTAATTGTGGTTTTTTAGACCCTCTGATAGGATCTTATTGATCATATTGACAACTTTAAAGGATCCAATTGACTATGTATGAAATTTATACCTTCCAAAGTTACAATTATATTAATCCAAATAATCATTTTCGTATATCCTTTTAATAGATTGTGCATGACATGTGTATATTTCAATCGTTATAGTTTATTAGAACCGATGATCATTACATGCATTTTAAGATGAACTTAATACGTGATGTTCACTTAATTTTTATGAATGTCTCTTGTTTTAGTAATTCGTATGTATGTAACTGACTATTCACTTCTGCACGCAATTCGCCTAAGTGGATGGGTTTCTGAAGAAATCCATTTATTAATTCATTTTTAGAATACTCATAAAATAAATCATCATTTATCGCAAATGCTGTCATAAGTACCGTTCTTATATAAGGATTCAGCTCTTTTATCTTCTTTATCAATTCTATTCCATTTATAGAAGGCATTCTTAAATCAGAGATTATGAGTGTATAATCTTCACTATTAAGCTCAAAATGTTCGAATGCTGCTTTGGGTTCTGTAAATGCGAAAATAGTAAACCCCGTTGTTGTTTGTAGAGCATCACGGAAAAGCTGAGCAATATCTAATTCATCGTCTACTACAGCAATTAGTCCTTTATTACTAACCAATTATGTCAAGCAACCTACTATCTCTGATGATTTTCGATAGAAACATACGATTCTAATCTATAAATTACTGTAACCCACTAGGTGTATCATCCCGCGACAAAAAGTCAAAAAACGAATTACCTTGGTAGTTAAGACCAATTTTCGAATTAATATTGTCACTTTATTATTTCAAATTGGACGAGTTTAACCACCTTATCACACAAATCATTCATAAATTGCAGGACTAGCATACTTTGTTGACTAATCAACGCTAAATTCAATTAATTATAATAAAACTCTTTTTTTTTGAAGCAATAATTATATATTTTGAAGTTTATTTAATTTATAGTGTCTAAACGCGTACCTAAACAAGAATCTAGCATATCAGAGTTGGATCGGAAATTATTAAAGATTCTACTTATGCCTAATGGTGATTCAAAATCCAGCATAAATTTATCATCAAAATTAGGCATACCCATTACTACTGTTAGAAGAAGACGCAAAAGACTAGAAGATAAATTTTTGAAAATTAATTATGTATTAGATATAGCGAAATTTGGCTGGAAGCGTATTGACTTTTTTATCTCCATAAGGAATGGGATGGTAGATGCTGTTGCGAAAAAACTGCTCGATATTGATGAAGTGACATATGTCGGTAAGAGTATAGGAGAGCACACAATAGATCTCCGCATAGAAACCATTGTAAAAGATAACGCTTCAATCCTTGATCATCTTGAAACAATAAAAGCTATGGACGGAGTTAACGACGTAGTATGGAGCGAGATTGTTAGAGTTGTAGGAAAGAAAATATCAATTCCTATTTCGATTATTGATAAAATTTGACTACCTATGCAGTAAATGTGATTTATCATCTTGTTATCAGAGAATGACTGGCGGGGTGGTCGTACGCTACGGATGATGAACAAGAAGCAACGATCCCACCAGTTTTGTGCTTAGACTGTATCTTTTTGCTGGATTCTCCAACTATAAATCACTATAAACCGTCAAATCTATTATTCTAACACAAAAAAATCAACATGTAAATAATCACTGCTTGTAAAAGCCAAAATCTTAAAATATATTGTATTTTTCAGAGAATGAACTATCAACCGAACAAAAGTAATTTTCAAACCTGTCACACACATTCAAATCCGCTAAATAAATTCATGATTTATAATGCAAATTCACTCTTCATGTAATTTCTTTCATATGGACGTATTAAATAATTATACGATACTTGCTCAAAGAAAAGCATAATGTAATATCTGTCATTTCATGATGTGGACGTAAAGTGATCTTCTTCTCTTGACAGTAATTCTCAAGATGAATAGATTCATTATTGGACTTGAAAAGTCAACGACTTACGACTTTCTACGCCCGCCTGTAACGCAGTTCCTAAAATTGTAAAAGTTCCAACATCATTTTCGCCAATTACAAAAGTAGGTGAGAGTTTTCCATCATTGTCTGTATAATCTTTAACGATATTGCCTGAAGGACCCTTAATTGTGAGATGAACAAAAATACGATCAATTGGCTCTCCTGTAATTGGATCGGAGGCAGTTAGTGTTACTGTCTGTTCCTCTCCTGGAGCAATTGGATTTTGTTTTACACCAATGTCGAGCTTAACGAGACCTGAATTGTTATTTTGAGGAATATTAGCTTCAGGGACAGGAACATTAGCAGATAGGTTAGCTTCAGGGACAGGAACATTAGCAGATAGGTTAGCTTCAGGGACAGGAACATTAGCAGATAGGTTAGCTTCAGGGACAG
>JBIOZG010000029.1:0-9358 GCA_044870765.1 Nitrososphaeraceae archaeon | reverse complement strand
CGGTGCATACACAAGATTATATATAAATTTGACGTAATATATGACAATGAGTGGAATGAGAAACATTGATGCTAGGAACATAGGCTTGAGAAACATAGTAGTAGCAGATACAAGGATATGTTCAATTGATGGCGAACGTGGAGAACTTATCTATCGCGGTTATGATATATTAGACCTTGTAACTCATTCCACTTTTGAAGAAACTTCATATCTATTGCTTTTTGGCGATCTCCCCACAAAGGAAGATTTGGCCGATTTTGCATTGTATTTGAAAGAGAATAGGGATATTCCAGAAGCAATATACCAAAACTTGAAGAATAGACCGGTCACAGCCTCTCCGATGGATGTACTTCAATCGTGTATTTCACAGTTGCCAGATTATGATCTTGATATACAAGATGATTCGAGGGAAATGAATATAAAAAGAGCAAAAATGCTTATTTCAAAAATTCCAACTATTGTTGCCGTCTGGGACAGGATAAGGAGCGGAAGAGAAATTATCAAACCATCTATTGAAATGACAAACGCAGAAAATTTCTTGTATATGTTGTTTGGTACTAAACCCAAACATGAAGAAGCAAAAATATTTGATATTTGTTTGATACTTCATGCGGAACATAGTTTCAATGCTTCGACATTTGCTGCAAGAGAGATAGCATCTACAAAATCCCATATGTATGCATCTACAACAGGAGCAATAGCAGCACTATCAGGATCATTACACGGTGGTGCAAATACTCAGGTCATGAAAATGCTTTTGGAAATCGGTAAAATAGATAACGTCGAAAAATGGGTAAATGAAAAGCTGGAAGGTGGAAATAAGATTATGGGTATGGGCCACGCAGTTTATAAAACTACTGACCCTAGGGCAGAGGTCTTGTATCGATTATCAAAGACAGTTAACAAAGAACGCCAGACCCCATGGTTTGATATGACAGAGCAAGTTGAAAAGACGACCAAAAAATATTTTCTCCAAACTAGGAAGCAGTCGATATATCCAAACGTAGACCTATATAGTGCGTCACTATACTACGGCCTGGGAATACCAATGGATTTGTTCACGCCCATCTTTGCTATTGCGAGAATTTCAGGGTGGACCTCTCATGTGATTGAAGAAAAATTTGCAGAAGCCGCACCCAAGCCAGCTTTATACAGACCAAAGGCAGAATATGTAGGGAGATATTGTGGCCCGATGGGATGTGAATATAATCCAATTGATACGCGATTCACAAAACTTGCTGAACCGTAGTGAATGACTAGATTATTCTAAAGTCTGTATCCTTTGTATCTTGCTGCAACTATTTATCTGGACAATGCTTTAAATTGAGAAAATTTGTCAAACTTAATTATGGTGGGGTGGCAGAGCGGCTATGCGTTCGCCTGCAGAATCACAATGAAGTTAGCGAATCTATAAGGGTTCGAATCCCTTCCCCACCTTACAGATGCATGCAATTCTGTGACTGCATTTCATAGACAGACAGAAGTGTAGATAGCAACGCAATATGTCATGTTTAATCTTTAAAAAGTTAGCATTACCTAATTAAGAGATAGTCTCAAATTGTCAATCTAGGTACAAGAAATAAGGTCATCAGATAATGCAAGTTTACATTTACACTTAGCAGGTCAAGGAATCAAGGGAGCAATCAATGAAAATTGACGAATCGTGATGCCTTAGGTTGATTAAAATAAAAAATTTTTAAATATTATGTATTGGATACATAGTTGTTATTGCCAAATTTAGATCAGGATACTTACTCGGTGCACTTTGCACGATTTGCTGCAAAGTTGGAAAAACACCTATTAAAGCATGGTGTATCTTGTAGTGAAGCAGATGTTATAATAGAAGACAGTTCGACCTTCTTTTTTGACAAGCTAAATAATCCTAAAAAGTCATTTCTAAAGCTATTCAAAAAGCAAGACCCAATGTCATTATTTATAGAATCCGCTGGCGAAGCGCTTCAAAAGCATATCCCTGAAGCCCAGAGAACCTTTGGATCCTACAGAGAAATTGAAGAATGTCTAAGATAATTAATTAGTGCAAGCACGAACTTTCCGGAAATATGCTTGTTGTGTACTCATGGTCAATCTTGCACTCATATCAGAGTAGGCCGATACCGGTATTATTTTTAGCAAATCAAAATGGGGCCGAAGGGATGTATTCTGTCGTGTTTTTTTAACACAACATTTGAACCCTCGATCCACGGGTATCATTCTCTAATAAAGCCCTGTTTGTTAGATCTGGAGCCCGTTGCGATGCCTGGCTTCGCTACGACCCCACAGTAGCATCGCTTTTTAATGGTTCTAAAATTGAGTGTATAAGTTTTGCGACCTCTAATTGCTATATTCATACAATTAAGGTGTCACCTAGAGTTATTTTTATTTGCCAATAATGTACGGCTTTAGGAATAATAAGCCATGAATAGAATTGCATCATTCATTAGTATTTATTTGTAAATTTTGCAATAATTGTGGACATTGCAAAATCCTACACTCTTCTTCATATATGTAGCAAAAAATGAGGACTGGATTAGATTGCAAAATGAGGATTGGTATTATGTTTCCTTGATGTCAAGATTTTTCCACAATTGGATAAAAAGATCATTTGACACTAGCGTGAAGATAAAGGCCGACATCCTTCCCGTAATTCCCGGAAGGTTATTTGACAGGATGTCAATTTCTTATTTGTCAAGAGACCATTCTCAAAGAGATAAGATGACATATCATTTTTACCTCACTTACTTCAAGCCATTTTGGACTGATTGCCGAACGGAGGGTTATTCTTCAGAGAATTTTGGAATAGCCTATTGGGAAAGATCTAAGGATCCCCAAACGGATTTGGATCGAATGAAATTTTATGCAGATAAGAATTGTGCAAAAATTTCGCATATTCTTACACACGAAATGTTAAGAATGAAAGGCGAAAAACGGAAGGTCTATTTTGATATGGTACATGAGCTTTGGGAGAAGCACGTGTATGAAACGATTCCATTCCAGTATTTCAATAATAAATTTGAGCGAGTTTCAAAAAATGAATCTTACATCTTTGTTACAATAGATCCCAAGAGAATCATTAATTGACTTGAATGTCATTTTTTGAATAGAATTGGCAATCAGGCAAATTGACAGAGTAATAAAAGCTGGGGCTGTGTGCTCTTTAGCAGGAACGTTTATCTTGATTTTACTGGTTCTAGTAATAATCATCTTTCCTGTTCACAAAACTTGCATCAATGCCTCGGATTGCGAGTATTCCTCGTCAGCTCCTGGCATGTTAAGGAGTGTAGTTTCTCCTCAAACTCTGGTCATATCTCTGCTTACTATTGCTGCAGGTATCTTGATGTTTAGATTTGGTACTTGGTACAAGCTAAGAAAACAAAATCTTGATTCCAGTCCATAGTATTTGTCGCAAAAATGCTATTGTCAAAGTTACAATTAATCCATCGTCACCACCAGAACCGTTAGAATATAAAAAAAATAATTTACATTACTTTCTTTCCGGGATTCATAATTTTTTTGTCATCAAATATAAATTTTATTTGTTTGAAAACATCATACATTGTTCGACCATACATCAAAGGTACAAATTTAGTCCTGATCATTCCATCTCCATGTTCTCCTGAAATGGAACCTCGTACTTTAGTGATATAGCTAAAAACTTCAGAGGCTAGAACATGCATCAATGAATCAGAGCGACTTGAACTGAATTCCATAAAAGGCCGAAGGTGTAAATTCCCATTACCAGCATGACCATATACCACGTAATCCAAATTTCGATTGGCAAGTGCTTTTAAAAGAAAGATTAGATAATAGTATAGAATATCTGGATGGACTACTGTGTCTTCTATTATTCCTGCAGGTTTTCTGGATCCCATTCCTTTTTTCATGGCACTATTCAATGAATTCTTTCGTTCGTTCCAAGCCCTGTCCACGCTTTTTTGATCGTAGCCACTTTCAAGAATTTTTACTCTGTCACGCATTGCAAGTTCAAAATTAGAAACTTTGTCGTAGATAGAATTATCATTACCATAAAATTCAACAAACATAATGGATGCGTTATGATCCCCAGAATCACCACCCCTCCATCCTTCCAAGATACTCCCCCTATCCAATAATTCCATCGCAACAGGTTTGTGTTCAAGAATTGATGGTACGGCCATAGCAGCGTCTAAAATATTTTCAAATCTAAGGATTACAAGGCACTTTTTTTCTGGAATGTCTAGAATGGACACTTTACAGCTAGTCACTACTGCCAAACTTCCTTCCGATGCAATGAATATTTTTTGTGGGTTAACTTTATTTTTTTCAAAGATAGCATCTAAACGGTATCCGCTTGAATTTTTGTTCACATTAGGATAATAACTTTTTAAATCAACATTGAGTGATGAAATAAATTTTAACATTTTACTAACTTTTTCATCATACTCATTACAATCAGCATATCCCAACATTCCACTCCCATATACCACCTCAACATTCTGGACGTAATTGATCATACTTCCGTAACCCAATCCATGTGGACCGCTTGAATTGTTGGATAACATTCCTCCAATTGTGCAATAGTTACTACTAGCAGGATCAGGTGGAAGAAATTTACCCTTTTTTGCAAGCTCCTTATCTAATACCGCCTTTACAACCCCTGGTTGGGCGATGGCATAGTTATTACCAATTTCCAGTATTTTGTTCATTTTTTTAGTAAAATCCATTATAATACCGCTGGATAATGATTGACCCAATAGCCCTGTGCCAGCCCCCCTGCAAGTTATTGGTATGTCCCGGGAATAGGCGTAGCTGCATATTTCCTGTATTTCGAATTTGTCTGAGGGAAAATTTGCTGCTATAGGTTTAACACAACAATGGCTTGCGTCTACAGAATAGATTGTCCGTGTCCAATCATCATCAAATATGTTAGATATCCCAGTAAGTTCTGAAATATCAGGCTCGACCATAAGTAATTTAATTATTTAATGGTGATTTTAAGCAATTTGGATTTGAGAGTTAAAGAAAATAGGACAGTTAAAGTGAAATTTCTTTTTCTGGCCTTGACTTTTTACCCTTTATTTTCCTGTAAAACCAAAGTTTTAATGCAAAATATACACCGTAGATTACTGTCTTTGCCTTCATACAACAAACTAATTCAAACTGGTATTTAATATTTTTATTACAATTACACATACAATTCAGCAAGGTAACCCTATGAGAAGTTAGCATATTGATACTTACTTTTGCCAAACTCTACTTTATTTGCTTATTTTGTAATCGTTATTGTATTTGATTCTTGAGGAATTATAGTATGTTCTGCTTGAACAACAATTCTATTTGCCCCTTCTACCAATATTGGATAAGCATGGACATTTTTCTTTTTTATCAGTGTCTCAAGAAACGACAATGCCTCTTTTTCTTCATATTCTTTGACAATCCATCTTAGAGCAAATGGCAGGGTCTTGAATTTATTCCATAAATATTCAAGAAATTCGTCTAGTTTTTGGTCCTTTGTTCGTTTCCGCGAAGCAAGCCCGTAAATGTTCCTGACTCTGCCTTCGTAAACAATGCCCTGACCATCCTTTGTCGTCACAAATGGTTCTATTGCATAAACGTTGTTTATTGACAAGTTGAAGGAGTGTCCTATTGTCCAAATATTTGGGATTGACTTTCCAGCATGAATGGTATATCGTTCAAGAGAATGCCCACTTAAGTTTTGAATCGGTTTACATCCATATTTTGTGATTGTTTTTTCTATTATCCTACCTATGTCAGAAACTCTTGTATTTGACCTTGCAATACTTATTGCCTCGTCAAGAGCCTTTTGAGCAATATCAATTAAATTTTGATATCTTGTATCATAACTCACCGTCACTGCCGTATCAGCAATATATCCATCAATATGAACTCCTACGTCTATCTTGAGTACGTCGCTATTCTTGACCGTTATTGGATCGTTAGGTACTGCGGTATAATGAGCTGCAATGTCGTTCAAACTAACATTAACAGGAAAAGCTGGTTCTCCCCCTTTTTTGAATATCTCTTGTTCGATGTCATTGCATATATCGCTCAGAGTTCTGTCAGTATGATCCTGTGCCCTTGCATATTCTCTAACTTCAGAAGCTATTCTGCCGGCTTTGATATAGTTCTCAAAGATATCCAACTCTTAAAATTCAAAGTTAAACATATTTAGATATATTGTTGTTGTCTTGCTAAGGATATATAGTTCATTTATGTTAGTTTTTGCATGACTGTAAATGACGTAAATGACGTAAATGGAGATATAGCGCAAAATCCAATAGTAATTGAGCAATACATCGCGGCAAGAATTACAGAGGTCAATCTTGCGCAAAGCACACAAAAGACAGTAAGGGATACACTTAACAGATTTTCTAAGCATGTAAAGAAGGGTTTTAAAGATCTTAACAGGGATGACATTATTTCATATTTAAACTCATTAAGAAAAAGCGAAACTGACGATCCAAATCACAAATGGAAAGGAACCTATAACCTGAGTCTTGTCCTGATATCCACTTTCATCAAATGGTTTCATTACCCACAAGTGGAACATACGGAAAGACCAACGCCCGAAATATTGCTCAATATCAAGCAAGTCAAGAAGAAAGAAAAATCTGCTTATAAGCCTAGCGATATGTGGACCCAAGAAGACGATATTATATTTTTAAAATACTGCTCCTCTGAAAGGGATAGATGTTATCATGCTATTTCTCGAGACACTAGTGCTAGACCTCACGAATTATTGAAACTAAAGATTAAAGACGTGGTATTCAAACGTATTGAGGGAAGGCAAATAGCCGAGATAGTTCCTAATGGCAAGACGGGGAGCCGACCAATGCCACTGTTCAATTCTATACCCTATGTCAAAGAATTGTTAAATTCCCATCCTATGAATAACCCGGATGCTTGGCTGATATATAATGAAAAGTGGCCAAGTAGACCTCTATCAAGGGCTGCTTTATATAATATCTACAAGAGATACAGAATTGGATTATTCCCCTCTTTACTCAAAAATCCCAATATTCCACAAGAGGACAAGGCAAAAATTCAAAGAATACTGAACAAGCCCTGGAATCCTTACATAAGACGGCATAGTGCATTAACAGAAAAATCAACGTTACTAACAGAGCCTCAATTGAGACAACATGCCGGTTGGTCGCCTACGTCTAACATGCATCAAAGATATTTACACTATTTAGATAACGAATCAAGCGATGCCATTTTAGAAGCCTACGGTTATACTGAGGGCCGACCACATGAAATTGATAAACTAAAACCCGTTTTATGCCCACATTGCAGGGAACAAAATAAGATTGGTTCTAAGTTTTGTGGTAAATGTTCAATGATTCTAACTTTTGACGAATATATCACTGAGACGGAGGAAAACCGGCATAGTCAATCAAAGATAGAAAATCTGAGTAACGAAGTGCAAAGCATCAAAGGACTTCTTAATGAACAAGTGCAAACTATCAGGAGACAGATGGATGACCGCGAATCAATACTAACGGCTTGGAAGGATGAAATTGAACATGCCTTAATGTTCGGTAAACGAAATCGCTCGACTGACAGAGACAGAAAAGAAGAGGACGAGATACAACGCGAGTTAATTGAAATAATTAACCGCAGAGTAAAAAATGTAGAATTAGAAAGATCAAAATATTATTGATTTTAATTTTAATTGATTAAGTAGGAATAGACCCGCGGACCTTGAAAAGAAGGGAGTTGACTTCGAACACTAATCCAACCAAGGGCGTTACTAAGGATGAAGTCCGTTATTCTGAAACAATGGACTCAACCGTTGGTAACGATGTCGAACTAACAAAGCAAGAAAAAAACTATAAACAAGCCAATTTTGATTTAACTTACCAGTTGATCGGCTGAGGATATACATAGATCTATAAATTGCAGACAGGAAGCAAATTAGAGCTGGTAGAATCAGAGACGGGTCCGTAAACCTCTACACATTTTTTGCAAAGCCGTTCTATTGTTTCGTAACCTGAGTGAGGAAAGATGGCTGTGAAGTGTGCCTCTTGTCCGCAATAAGAGCAAATCCAAACTCTTACCTTTTTGAAATATTCCGGTGTTATAGTATACCTCTTTTTTGAATAATCATAGTCTCGGATTCTAACATATTTCCAACCCTTCGATATCGAGCCTTGGAGCTCGCTTCCTTCTATTGGATAGAGGTAGCCTTTCCTCTTTTTTGACGTCTTACTCATTTCGAAGTATCTATTTGTAGGAGCTCATTGTTGGAGCATAATTTGGGTCTTGATTGCCCCACGGCCTTGTTGCTAGTTTGTATAAATCGTTAAAGGTCCAAGTTGCAAATTGTTCGTAGTCGAACGGTGTCCTTTGGCCATATCGCATTCTGCCGGCTGGTGAGTCTGCGGCGTCGAACTTTACAATATATTGTATAGAGTCTTTATCATTGATGTATCTAACGGAGTCTTTTGGATCATTATGGTGCCCAGCTATTATTTGGTCTACGCTCTTTTTGCCAAACGGAATATAGTATGTCTCTTGTCTTTTACCTTTTTTGTAGTAAAGTCCTTGTCCAGTTTTTGGATCAAAGGCTAGGTTTTTGGTTGTTGCCATATATACACCTTCTATATGGTCGGTAACGGGCGCTATATCAATATCCATCCAATTTTTACCATACCAATTCTCATAATATATCAGGTATTCTTTCCGTTCTCTTTTCTCAGAGCTCCAATCTATTGCCTTGAGCCTTACTATGCGAGTTACCTGCCTTAGTATAGGATTCTTTTCGATATCTACTTGTGACAAAAATCTGTTTACGTCGGTATTGGTATTTAGAGGTTCTTCGTATTTACCGTCTCTGCTTTCCTCTGGTCCAAAGCCCTGCTCCACTAGCGATTTTTCTGTGCCATTATTCCAAGTAATTTGTGGCACCGGTCTTTTTCTTGCTTCGTCGTCTCCCGGTTTTATTGAAGATATTTTCATTATAAAGCTACGTAAAGAGAAACTTGTATTTATAAATTAGTCACGCTTTTTTATTATTGTTGAATTGGGAGAAATTAAAAAGGTAAACTTGTTTACTGTCGGACAGAGCTCTCATAAGATAGTAAAAGACGTGCACGGAGACTCCGAGGTTGCAGGCGATAATAGACAATACTGTCAATCTTGCTTACGATATGGAATACGCTCAAAACTAAAGAGAAGAATGTGTAAAGTTCAAGCAAACGATGGAAATCCTAAACTAGTTCCCGCTGTCGTGCCCGATGCTGAAAAATTTAGACAATGCTATCACTGCGGCGACATAGTTCCGCTATACAACGTCAAATATGAAAGCAAGATTGAAGACTTTGTCCCAACGATCGATAACCCATTTGATATGAACCCG
>JBIOZG010000028.1:0-80735 GCA_044870765.1 Nitrososphaeraceae archaeon | reverse complement strand
GGAGTAAGACATGAGCAAAAATAAAAGTTTCGGAAAACCGGGCGGCGGCATGGGTGGATTCAACACAATTTGCTTTTTGCTGTTCCGGGATCACCTACCAACAAAGTATCTATTCTGCCACCGCTTTTTTTACCACGATCTATCCCGCCAACAATTGAACGTAGTAAACCGCGTTTTACATCATCGTGTCCTATTATATTGGGTGCAAACATTGATGTAATTCTATCTAACAGCCGTGGCAATTTGGCAAATACTTCAAAACACTTGATATCTATGTCA
This sequence comes from Nitrososphaeraceae archaeon, assembly GCA_044870765.1. Lineage (GTDB taxonomy): Archaea > Thermoproteota > Nitrososphaeria > Nitrososphaerales > Nitrososphaeraceae > TA-21. The sequence continues at coordinate 80,456 of JBIOZG010000028.1, read as the reverse complement.
GTAACAAGGACCTCTTTTCTGTTCAAATATTCTATCGATGTGGCGTGTAAAACGGTGTATTTTTTATTAGACCTGCCATTTTTCTTATCTTCAATGCGGATATTCCCGCAAATCTTGACTATTTCGCCCGCAACGACATTCTTTACCATTTCATCATATAGCACTACGTCAAGCCGCTCATTTTCATCGAGGTTTTCAGTATCTTCTAATTGAATCGATTTTGCATCCTTATATTCTGGTCTGCCTTCGACCGGATTGGCAACTTGCAATACATACATTTCAGAAACAGAGACTATCGTCCCTAAGACAGCGATTTTGCCGCCATGTATCCTTTTGGCCGCCAAAACAGATAGGGGTTTAGTATCTTCTTGGTTCTCAAATCCTGAACCATAAATACCAAAAATATCTTCTTTCATCTACAATGCCCCTTAAGCAACTCGACCCGTAACTTCTTCATCACAGACATATGCGCGTATGCAAAGTCTAAATTCTGAAATATCCGTATTACAATTCGTTTCAAAAATACTGTGATTTCCTTCTTGGAATATAGTCGACCATATTCCACAAATTCATTTTGAACCTTTGGTGACAGATCGCAAAAATCAATTTCAAAGACAAGTGCTTCCTCTTCTGATTTAGGAAATTGCTCAGTTAATGGTATTCTAAACATCAAGTCGACAGCCTGATTGTAATATTTTCCTTTCAGACAGAGACATAGAAAGAATTCATCCGCCAATCTATCGCTGGTCCAAAGATGATTAAGTTCGTTCCTGGGTAGAGTATATTCTTTGTCCCAGATTAGTTGCGTCATTTCTTATCAGGTTCCTCCTTTTTTACTTTGTCATTATCTTTACTTGCCTTAGTAATGTTGTGATGGTAGCGTTCCCACAAAATCCGCATCTCCTAGGCATAATATCGTGCGTCACGAATGGTTTTCTTCGAGTTCATGCTATTTGACGCCATCCTTTTCTTGCATGTTCGTTTATGGCCCGAGCGATCTCCTGCCTAAGGAGCTCCCTGAAGATCTGCCTAAAGTCTTGCCTTTCCGTTGCTTGCGCAAGTAGTATGGAGTCTAGTCTCTCTAAAACCTCAACTTCAAAATCGCTAAGTTTATGAACTCTCCTGAATAATCTATTCATGTCCGATTAATAACCTCCTTGGTTGGTCACCATGGTTGTTATCTTCGTGGCTGTGTCGTATGTTAGTTGGGTGTATGGGCTTCTAGGGGCCCGTGCTCCATTATTCAAATTTACAGATGCTCCAAATCTATTTTTCTTATTAAAATTCCGTCGTCAGTATCTTCTACTATAATGCTCCCCGGCTTATCCATTCCGTGTTTTCTTGCGATAGCTTTAGGTATCAGCATGCTAATTGACCGTCCACCCGTGCCCGATGCCCAAGTGTGTGTTATCTCTTTTAGTTTTAATCCACTCAAATCGAACGTAACGGGCGTAAAGTTATTTAAAAAGTGTGTGCGACTGGGCCGCAGTATTGTTAGTCAGACATTATTGATATTTAGATATATTGATGAACTCCAGACTAGCAGAAAAGCCTGAACTCGCATTGCAGTGAAAGGAACCATTTCTATTTTGCTCTGACCCATGTAATTTAACAATTGAATATCTCAAAGTTAAAATTATACTTGGAATATGGCAATTGCTAAACCATAGATACGGGGCCGTTGTCTAGCTTGGTATGATGCCAGCCTTGGGCGCTGGAGGCCGCCGGTTCGAATCCGGCCGGCCCCATTTTCTCTAGTTACTAAGAAGTAGTATTATTCTAGATTGAAATACCGTTTACTTTGTAAAATGTCCAGGGCTTAGAAAGGTACTATTTGTACTTAAAGTCAACCGTAGCTGGAATAGAGCACTCTAAGTTTATCCTTGAGCCTGCTTGCCAATCTGTCCGAAACTTTTTTCTGATATTCATCAACTTTGAGTGGATTCTTTTGTGTAAATAAGAATGGTCCGTACGCGTAGCTGTTATCGGGAGTCGGTATTTCAGGTTCCGCTGATGAAATTAAAGAAGTGATATAGGAACTTAGAGCATTGGTGTCTTCATCTTCACCAACATCGGATAAAATCTTTCCAATCTTTTTTGGGTCCAATTTTCTATACCCAAATGGCATATGGGTGTTATCATTGTATTTGACCGGGTCTACATCAACCTTTGTTCCTACTATCAAAGGATTAGGCTTGTAGATAGAATCAATTTTCAGTTGCCATACCTCATTAGGGTTGCTTACAATAGCATCATAAAAGTTTCCGTTCAGTTGAGATACAGAAACAGCAAATTTCCAATTGCGAGAATTAGCAGAATACCTCTCAAAAAGATTTTTTGCGAGGCTGTTTCCTTCTAGTATATCCAATTAATATGAAATTTAACAAACGGCAAATAAGAGTTTTCTTATTTGTCCTATTCTCTGCGTAAAAATAAAGTTAGGTATCCGACAAGACCTAACAATATTAGATATATCCGAGAACCAAGTCTATGGTTTTGTCGGGCTTCTAATCGTTACTCGACTTCACACAGAATGTCAATCTCTACGGCGCTATTAAGTGGAAGGCTATTGACCCCGACGGCGACTCTAGTGTGTCTTCCTTTTTCACCAAAAACCTCTAGAATAAAATCTGATGCTCCATTGATAACTTTTGGGTGATCTTTGAATGAGGGATCACTATTTACGTAACCACTTATCTTAACAATTTTCGATAGTTTTTCTAGATTATTCAAATATTTTCTTATGTGCTCGAGTGCGTTTATTGTGCATTGTTTTGAAGCAGCCATTGCATCATTGATGGAAACCTGACTTGACACTTTGCCTACATAGTTCTCTGGCAAAGATCCAGCGACCAGCGGAATTTGTCCTGATACAAAAATCAACCTTCCGCTCTGCAAAATAGGAACATAGGAACCAATAGGTTGGGGCGGGTTCGATAACCTTATACCAATAGATGCTAATTTTTCTTCAATCATCATTCCCTATTTGATGATTCAAGTTTTTATTTATTTGCAGTTCCCTGCATTTATGTACATAATCAATCAATCCAAATACTTTTATGTACTTGCGTAAGTTACTCTGTTGATGTCGGCCCACGACGACAAGATTCATTCTACAGGAGGATACTTCCATATGAAGGGTGTAGCCTTGAGTATACTCGTAATGGGCCTATCTCTTGCAGTAGTTATAATCGCATATCTAATGTTTGGTCATATAGGACCGTCTTTTTCCGCCGAAAGAATTAATGTTCAACAAGCAGAGCTAAGAGACGAATATGGATTGCCCAAGCATGAAGTAATAAAGAATCAAAGTATCTTGTTAACACCGCCATCTCTAAGAGATATCAAACAAAACACAACTGGCTAGATTGGAAATAGGCTAGAAGGCAATAATTAGGATCTAGAATAATTCATTTCATTGGTAGTCCAAGGCTCTAATGAATAAAACATTATTACATATCGGTGTCCATTATTTTGCTAGTTGAAAAATTGTGAAATATGTGGCTCTAGATTCGGTGATAGATCGTGTGTCATATGTTCTAAAGTAATTTGCTCGTCATGTACAAACCGCAAGGGAACACGATGTACAAGATGTAATTCAATTAATGTAGAAAAGTCTTCTTTTCTCAAAAGGAACCTACCGTATATAGCGCTAATTGTTGCAATGTGGTTCTTTGTCTCCGGACTTTATCCTTTTCCCTACTTCATGGCCATTGGGATACCTGTAGACATGGCCATTGTTCAACCAGTTCTTATTGCAACAACAGTGATGACTATTCCGTTTATTTTCATGCTGTTTGCATGGAAAAAACGGTCAGAAAGAATGAGATCCGAATAGCTCTATTGTAGAATGAAATGATTTTTATTTATAGGCATTATGGATATTTATTATGGTTGGGGCTGGACTTAATGGAGAAGTAATATCCGGAATATCTCTAACATTCTTCGGCATCATGTTATGGGTTTATGGTACAGTTAATCAAATAGCGGCAGTCTTGATCCCTGCGGACATGATTATAATAGGAGTTGGAATCGCCGTCATATTCGTGGGGATATTCACAAATAGAAAAAACGCGGTAATTCATTCGGAATAAACTGACTATTCTAATTTTATTCTACTTTAGTTTATGATTTTAAAGATCTTTTTAACCGATATTGTCTAAAATTGATTTTTAGACAAGAAAATTTTAATAAAAGTAGTAGAATACACTAGTAACTATGAAAAGAATAGAGGCGATTATACCGCAGTCAAAAATGTCAGATGCATTTTCTGCATTGAAAGAATTGAACATCGGTGGTTTTACTTATTATGATTCAAAAGGAAGAGGACTAAATCCTCCAGCAGCAGTGCATTCGGGAAGGGGAACTTCTCTTTATACCCCAGAATTTAACCCCAATTTAACTATCTTTACTGTTGTAGATGATTCGCTTGTTGAACAAGTAGTAAACAAAATACTAGCAAGTACTAGTACTGGGCTCGCAGGAGAAGGAAAAATTTTCATTTCAGACATAGACCAAACGATAGACATAGGTACAAAGTCTAAAGACAAGCCTTAACCTATTTTTTTAGTATCGGTTCAGAATTAATGATAATAATACTAATTAAAATTAATTTTCCTTCTTTCTTTCATTCAATAAGGATTCCAAAGCCTGACTAATATTCAGTGCTCCTTTTCTTCTAGCGTAGTCTTCAAGGAAACGCATTTCATTTTCTGAAAAGCAGACGTACATGTCTCTTTTTGGACTAGTCATATTTTTAATTCCTGTTCCCAATCTAATATATCTTTCTACAACCCTACAAAAGCTCAGTGTAATTGCCAAACTTTGGTTACTGCATTTCCTTTTTGATTTACTTCATTTGCAAATATACCAACAGTATCTGAAAGTCCACTAAATACACCGCTTGAAGGATTGAAGAATATCATTCCATGATTTCTAAAATATCCGTCAGAACCCATATTGCCAACACCTTGAACTCTATAAGTTGCTACTTCACCTTTCAAATCCATTATCATTCCATGTCCATGAATTGTAGACGATCCATTTGCTCCTGATTCAATCATCACAGTTCCGAAGTCTGAAATATTGGTAGTTCCCCTATAGTTACCGCCACCTACATAAGAAACCTCCATTGTCGGCTTATCGGCTTCAGGCATTCTCATTCCTGTGCCCGAACTAAAGCTAACCATGATAAGATTGCCAATAGATGCAGTAACATTCTCTGGATGAAGTGTCGGATCAACCATCATCTCGGGCGGAGGAGCAAATAGCAATTGATGAGAGACCGCCGTATAGATAATTACAGTGGTTAGTAGGATTGTCATAATGATTGTCGATTTCAAACCACGGTAAAATGTATTACTCAATGTCACATTTACTGGTAGGTAAATATTTTATAAATGAGTTTCATTCGGCCATGTTATTACTTTCATAGTATTCTATTTTGAAAAATATAATTTAAAAACAAAACCAGTTTTCAAAAAGATTGTTTGATTATAACTGTATCAGAAATAGACATAGAATATGATGATGTTTAGGTATTTGCCGCCTTTAAATTTGAAATCCAGGATAAAATATCGCCCTTTTCTAATTTAGATATCTCAATGCTTGCTTGTTTTAATATTTCAATACCGTCCTCGGGATACGAATCAAGAATCACTATCCTACCAATTCCTACACTAATGGCCATCTTACTGCATTCTAGACAGGGTGAAAATGTTGAATAGAGCGTGGAACCTTTAGTACTGCCTGTTCTAAAAAGCGCACATTGCATTATCGCATTTGCTTCTGCATGAGTACAGTAACATCTATCTAGATTCTCACCAGATTTTATTTTATTATTCTGCTTGTCAAGGCATCTTGGGCAACCTCCATCGAAACAGTTTTTGATACCAGAAGGTGTGCCGTTATATCCTGTAGCTATTTGTCTATTGTCTTTAACTATTACACAACCAACTTGACGACTCAAACAATTTGATCGTAACTTAGCCACCTCTGCTTGAAGCATGAAATACGTGTCCCAATTAGGTCGGCTTGCCATCTTCTAAAGAGGGGATTTATGAATATTTAACATAATCGCTGGTTAAATTGAAACAAAAATTTCTATCAGCCAAAAATGCCATCATTATTTTTCAAAACTTTCAACTGGACCGGAGAGCCCCATTTCTCTGAGGAGTCCCTGAAATTCTTCCTTGTCTCCGTTAACAATGATCCTAATTCTCCCTAGACCACTTTTTCTTAAAATGTTCTGTGATTTGAGATAATGTTTAATTTCTTTTACTGCATTAACGGCAGGATCAATGATCCTTATTGAAGGATACATTGATACTAAATGTGATTTTATGAAAGACAAATGCGTACTTGATAATACCAGGACATCTAGATTAGTGTCTTCCATCCCTTTAAGTATCCGCGATAAGCAGTCAGAAGTGTAATTATTATCTTGAAGGAAAATTCCTTTCTCAACTATTTGTATTATTTCTGATCCATCGAATTTAGTAACAAAAATGTCCTGAGGTACTTCCGACCTAATTTGTTCGTCTAATTGTTTGCTTTCTATGGTCGCTCTTGTGCCAATTATTCCAATATGTTTCCGTTTTGTAATTGTTGAAGCCTCTTTCAGTGGAATAGAGACACCTATAACCGGAATATGGCTCATGGATTTTATCTTGTTCAATATTTGAATGGAAGGAGTAATAGAAGCGACTACAATTATCTTTGGAGAAAAACTTATGAGGATTTTGATGGTTTCTGACATTATTTGCTCCAGTTCATGCGTCGATTTTTCGCCGTACGGAAAATTCTTTTTATCGGCAAAATAAATAATATTTTCTTTGGAGATCTGACTCCGTAAAAGTCTAATCACAGATAAAGACCCCAATCCAGAATCAAAAACTGCTATAGAATTGGTGTGTGTTATCAAGTGTCAATATTATTGATTGCTATCCCAATTTATATCATAATAAACAGACATGAAAAGAATATACAAGGTAGCAATGGCTGGTTGGTTTGTTGGTTTGATTTATAATCTTAAACTGATCGTACTTTTTGAATACAATACGTAAATCGGATAATGTGAAGCAAGCTCTTGCTCTCTATTGTATCAAGCTGAGATAAGACTTTATGAGCTCTTCGTCGACGACTCCCTGTACTACCTTTGGAGTACCGTTTGATAATCCAATGTCCATAGCCACTGCACTTAATGGCACTTCAAAATTTGAAATAATATCTTCATTTTCAGTTTCAAATGTTTTTTGGATGTTCCCGTTTGTAATTTCATAACAACCAATCTTATTTATCCTCCTAAATCCTGCCCCCCCTATCCTTCCGCCTGCAGAGCCTCGTGATTCTTCAACACCTAAAATGAATATGGTGTTAACATTTTTTTTACTGAGATCAATATCATTTTTACACACTACTATTTTTCTGGACCCATCGAGGAGCACAGAGTCCAATAACTGGGAATTATCTTCCATGGTAATTGAAACATTCAGAATTGCAGAAATATATCATTTTTGATCTCTTGGGTAATCTGTATTCTGAATCTTCTAATTGTTTCAGAAATCATTAGTTTTTATCTTTCGTATTAATTCTAGTATGGTATCAACATCGTTGGCTTCGGGAAATTTTTCTAGGTATAGATTAAAAAACTCTAGCGCTTGCGAATAACTCTTTTTGTGTAAAAACACCATTCCTTTATCTCTCAGACTGTGTTGGTCATCTCTGTTGATATTCAATATCATCTCGTTAACAAGTTCTGCACTATCCATATCCTGACACTCGAAAAAGCTCGTCTTCAAATTGTTTAACATACGTATGATTACATCTGGATTTGATGCCTTGGCTACCAATTTTCTGGTTAAAGCAATATTCATTTTAGGATAAAAATGATCCAATAGTTCTTTTAGAGAGTAATCGTCCATTATTCTTCCCTCGTTAAATGGATCAATTATTATCTCATTTTCTTCATCATCCAAAACATATTTTACCATAAAATGGGACGGAAAATTTACTGGATAGAGCGCAAAGTTTAATGAAGTGGCCAATTGGATGTATAGTATCGACAAGGTAATAGGATTTCCCGTCCTTCTCTTAACCACTGTATTGAGCAAGCTGTTCGAAGGATTGTAATAATCATCTCGATTCCCCTTAAAGTTTTCAACCTTGTACAATTGATGATTTATTTTCTCGATCAATTGAGTAGGCCTAAATTCAGATGAGTTTTTCATAGACTTTGCAATCTTTCTGCCAATATCACCAATCTTTGACAATTCATCATCAATAACTAAATTATCATATGCTACAATGCGTGAAATGTGTAGCGCATATTCTGCCAATTTTGAAGGATCGTTTATTGCCATTTTACTGACAACACTGGTATGCCAATCGTTCAGTGCTGTTTCGATTTTTTTAGTCATTGATTAGTTGAATTATTTGTAAGCTTAAATATATAATTTTGATAAACAGAGAAAATGAATGCTAGGAAAAGCTTGGTGATTTTACTTAACCGAAACATTGAATGAAATTAAAAAATTGACTGAGCGTAATTGATACGATTAAACTTTTTGTTCATAAATATGGTAGGTTGAGGAATATTGCATTTGATCCACATTCCTGAAGATAGATGAGAACGTCTAAAAGCCGCATATAGAATCGCTGAATTGTCTTCACAAATGTGACTTTATCTAGCAACAGAAATATCAAATCAATTGCAGATGAAATTGAAGGTCTTGTGCTTACTACCAATCTAATGTTCGTCGAGATTCAACAACTTCGGTTAGATGTAAGATGTAAGATCAGTGACTATTTAGAATGAGGTTAAAATCTAAATTAGTGAGATTTACAACAAGATAATTTACTCATTTAGAGAACCTCTAATAACACAATTGTTGTGGGAAACCTCAGGTAAATCAGATATTGCTGGGAAAATCCTACACATCTCCTCGTGCTTCTTTATGAATATAAGTCCTGCCTCTGCGGTCCTGTATAAACCTGTGATCTCAGAATACTCCATTAGTTTCCTATCAACGGCGGTCATCAAATAACGTGTTAGCTGAGAATGTGATACACCTGCATTTATCATGATAGTAGTTTTGTATTCCCAATTTGAAACTGCCGCATTAAGGATGGCAGCCATTATTTCGATCTCCGAACGATTCTTCATTTTAGAACATGAAGCTAGTTGCAGATTTGGATAAAAACTAAGTAGATAAGTATGACTATTTTCTGGATTGATAAATATTGACAAAAAATGTCTGTAATCTCATAAGCAGTCTACAATTTCGCATATTCAATGCAAATGGAATTGATCAAAAATAGTTAATTCTTTGTCCGTCCTTGTCTCTATAAGAGATACCAAAATCCAGCATCTTTGAGAGTTGTCTTCCACTAAAAACTGTTCCATCCTGACAAACCAGCGAACCGTCAAGACAACAACTTCCACAAATACCTATTCCACATTTCATATATCTCTCCAGACTTGCCTGGACGGCTATTGAATTTTCATTGGACAAATCAACAACTTTTCTCATCATCAGTTCAGGACCACATGTAAAGACGCAATCAAAAATATTCTCGTGCAATACTTTACTCATCAATTCGACGGTCGTTCCTCTAAATCCATAACTACCATCATCCGTACAAATTGTTAGCGATGAATCAGTATCTTGAATTATTTTTCTTGCGAAATTCTCAAAGAAAACTTCTCCCTTTGTTCTTGCACCTATGATCACAGTACTTTGAATTTTCAACCTCCTTGCATAGGATGCCAATCTCAATAAAGGCGCCAGTCCTGTTCCCCCTCCTACTATCAATATTTTTTTGTATGTTTTTTTCAATGTGTAACTGTTGCCGTACGGACCTCGTAAACCAATGAGGTCACCGGTCTTCCGTTCAAATAACGCAGTGGAGCCAACTCCAGATTTTCTTATTGTAACTGCTGCGTAACCTTCCTTAGAATTTATCATCACACTCATTGGAATCTCCTCGATGCGAGGAATCCATATCATTAGAAATTGTCCTGGTTTCGCCGCGTGACTCAAACTATCTTTAAAAACCAAAGTTTTGACTGTAGGAGTTTCGACAATAGTTTGTTCAATTCGAACTATTCTCCTGTTATCAATATTTGTGGGCAATTCCTATTATCTCGCTGATATTCTTCATTCCTTTTTTTTCAACATAATTTTTTAAATCTTTAGTCATCCGATTGAAAATTTTAGGGCCGTTAGATCCTAATACGCTACCTATTTGTACAGCGGATGCCCCTGCCATCATGTACTCAATAACATCCTGCCACGACGAAACGCCACCACATCCTATCACAGGCGCCTTAATATTTTTAGAGATTTCATAGACACATCTGACTCCGATAGGTTTTATTGCCGTTCCTGACAATCCGCCGACTCGATTACTCAGAATTGGCATCATTGTTTCTATATCAATGGTCATTGCCCTTAGTGTGTTTATGGCCGTGATGATATTAGCGCCTGCATCTATTGCCACTCTTGCAAGTTCAACAACATCAATCGATCCTACACCCACTTTGACAGAAATTGGCTTTGCGGTGTTCATCCTTACGGTCTTTACAATCTTATTTACCGCCTCTGGATCGTCGCCTACTTCCATACCCATTTTAGAAACATGAGGACAAGAGAGGTTGATTTCATAACCTAAGATACTCAATGAATCGAAAACTTTGACCATCCTTGAAAATTCCTTCTCTGAAGAACCGACGAGGCTAATCATTATTGGGATTATCTTATTTTTAGATAATTCCCTTGAAAACGCGTCTACACCAGGATTGGACAGTCCTACTGCATTTAGATAACTTCCACCTCCGATTGGAACTACAGTGGGATTTGGATATCCTTTCATCGGATTCTCGCTAATGGACTTGGTTACAATGCCGCCTATATTCTCATTATACAACCTTTGGAAAATACTCTGAGATATTCCGAGAATCCCAGAAGCAAGCATTGTTGGATTCCGAAGATGTATATTATCTATTTCAACAGAAAGATTATAGTTTTTATCATTAATATCCAAGTATACCTAAATATTTTGAATCATGGTTATTTAATCTAAATTAAACCGTAAATGAGGAGCAACAATTTCAGCATCCTCTTTTGGTTTTCAAATCACAAGACAAATATAAAAAAGGAATTGTTTCAATATGGGTGAATACTTTTGGGACGTTTTTTTGATCCGCATATACACATGTACTCTAGAACTACTGATGATTATGAAATAATGTCAAAGGCAGGTATTGAGGTAATTGTCCAGCCGTCTTTTTGGTTGGGTAGCCCAAGAACCTCCGTCGGTACATTTGAAGATTACTGGGAACACATGATATCATTTGAAACTCAAAGATCAAAAGAATTTGCTATTGATCACTACGTTTGCTTGTCTGTGAATCCGAAAGAATCAACCGAAAGACCGCTTGCACTAGATGCGCTTAAAGCCATGTCAAAATATTTAGACAGACAGAGAGTAGTGGCAATTGGCGAAATTGGGTACAATTTAATTAATGATTTGGAGAACGAATTATTTCAATTGCAATTAGATATTGCATTAAAAAAAGATATGCTTACGATGATACACCTACCCCACGTTAATAAAAAAGAAGGTATCGAACGGACAAAATCTGTTCTTAAAAATAAGAACATGCTAGAATCATCAAACAAAATTCTTATTGACCATAACACTGAAGAAACGATAGAGAAAACACTGGAACTTGGTTGTTGGGCGGGCCTAACTGTTTACCCAGTAACAAAACTTTCTCCTGCTAGGGCAATAGATATAATTGAAAAAAACGGAGTGGAAAAAATTATGATAAATAGCTCTGCTGATTGGGGAGTCTCGGATCCTTTAAGCGTTCCTTTAGTTGCCAGAGAAATGAAGAAAAAAGGTTTCAGCGACAATGATATCGAAAAGGTAACACTTTACAATCCCTATGAATTTTTTAAACAATCCCCCAATTTCCTTTGGAGTCCATAACAAGAAAATATGGAATTTGCATTTAGTACAAACGCGTTTAAAAAATATTCCCTAAAAGACACGATAAACTCTTTGTCTGAAATTGGGTATAGGGGAATCGAGATACTTTGTGACGTGCCACATGCATATCCAAAAACACTAAGTGATGCGGATTGTAAGGAAATCAAGGAATTATTGTTAGATTTGCAAATAAGCATCTCCAATCTAAATGCCTTTACCCTTTTTGCTATCGGGGATACTCATCATCCATCTTGGATTGAGAATGATTCCGAACTTAGGAAATTGCGAATAGAACATACAATAGATTGCATAAAACTAGCCCGAAAATTGGGGGCCAAGAATATATCCACAGAACCAGGCGGTCCAACAAAGAAGGATGAATTGGGCAAAAATGAACAATTCAAAATTTTTGAAAAGGGTATTCGGGATGTATTACCTATTGCAGAAAACGAAAATGTGAACGTGCTTGTTGAACCGGAGCCAGGACTTTTGATTGAAAATTCCCAGCAATTTCTTCAGTTTATTAGAAATATTGATTCAGAATACATTGGATTAAATTTTGACGTAGGACATTTTTTCTGCGTCGGAGAAGATCCAAGTCGACTAATTCCCCAATTATCAGATTATATCAGACATGTGCATTTGGAAGATATTGCTGTGGACAGAACACATAATCATCTTATGCTAGGAAAGGGTGCAATAGATATCTCCTCTGTCATCAAATCCCTCAAAGATATTGGTTACAATGGATTTATTACAGTAGAACTTTATCCTTATCAGGACTGCCCGACATATGCGGCCCAAGAGGCAATGAAGTTTATTAAATCACTTGACTATCTCTAGTCAAGGAGTGAATATTTACGCCATCCGATAATACAGTTGGTTTGCATCTACTATTTTATTTCATTTGATACCAATGATTTTTATGAAAAACTTCAGTGTCAGAGATTACCTAGTTCTGGTCAGACTTCCAAATCTGTTTACACTTCCTTCAAATATTTTGGTCGGAATTGCTGCCATCTCGTCGTTGGCATTTACACTCACTTCATTTGTCCAATTTTTATTGCTAGTTACTATCTCAATCTTGCTTTACTGTGTTGGCATTGTGCTTAACGATCTGTACGACTTTGATATAGACAAGAAAGAAAGACCGAATAGACCTCTGCCATCAGGTAAAATATCAAGAAGATCGGCAATCGTTTTAGTCGTAATATTTTCAACGTTAGCTCTCATACTGTCTCTACTTGTCAGCTTTTCGACTTTAGTAATTTCATCAATTTTGTTTTTGACTATTTTTGGCTATGACAAATACTTAAAAAATACCCATGCAGGTCCGCTTACCATCGCATCTGCAAGAGTCATGAATATATTGTTGGGAACAAGTGTAAGTTTTAGAAGTGTTGATAGCTATTCTCAAATTGTCACACTGACATTCGTACTGATAATTACATTTGTTTACGTCTCCTTGATAGGTTTCATAAGTAGATACGAAGTTCGCGGTTTTTCAGACAATGCAAAATTATTATTACCCCCAGCTATAGTTGCCATCGTTATTTCTTCAATCATATTGTTTTCCTTGATGGGATTTTTCAAACTTGAATCGCTCATAATACTCTCACTATTTTCATTCATAATGCTAATATCTTTCAGCAGAATTTATAGAAGAGATTCCGGAAGGACACAACAAATAGTGCGAAATATGATTTTGTCAATTATTGTACTTGACTCAACTTTTTTGACAGGAATAATTGGAATAGAGTTGGGACTTGCCGTCCTAATATTAATGGCGCCATTGCTGGTATTGGCAAATAAAATGTATATGACTTGATATGAAATAATTAGAATTAAATTCTTGATAAAATCCATTACTCTAATGGCTAAATATGTAATAATTATCGATATTGTAGGTTTGGAGAAAAGACATATTTCTGAGGCCCTGACACCAAATATTTGTAAAATCTCTAGAGGAGGCGAAACAAGGAATTTAGAAACAGTATTTCCTGCAGTAACATGTACAGTACAAAGCAGCCTCCTTTCAGGTACGTATCCTGAAGTGCATGGAATTATTTCAAACGGATTATTTGATAAACAAAACTATGCAGTTTCCTTTTGGGAACAATCAAGCAACCTCGTTCAGGCCGATAGAATCTGGGATACTCTAAAAATGAGCGGTAGTAGTTATAAGACGGCAATCCTGTTCTGGCAAAATACCATGTATTCTAATGCAGATATTGTACTAACTCCGCGTCCATTGCACTTGGACGAAAGCATGATAATGTGGTGTTATAGCAAACCAGCTGGGTTTTATGAAAAAATAGCAGAAAAAATAGGAAAATTTGATTTAACTTCGTATTGGGGTCCGTTTACTTCTAGAAAATCTAGCGAATGGATAGAGCAGGCAACAGAACTTGTATTGGAAAATGAGAGACCAAATTTCTTATTTACATATATTCCGCACTTAGATTATTCATTCCAAAAAAATGGGACATCGTACAATAATTTAAAAGACGATCTAAAGTTTGTTGATGATTTAGTTGGAAGATTAGTTAAGAAGGTATCGGATTTGGGCATAATAGAAGATACACAGTTTATTATTTTCTCAGAATACGGATTTACAAATGTTAGTTCTGATATTCCATTGAATACTATTCTTAGAGAGAACGATGTTCTTTCAGTAAGAGGAATTGAAGGGGTAGAATACTTAGATCTTGAGTACAGTAAAGCGTTTGCAATGGTAGATCACCAGGTGGCACACATATACATTAAAGAAAATTATAGAAATTCAGTGAGAAAAATTCTAGAAGGGATAAAAGGTGTCGACCTAATATTGGATGATGAGCTGAAGCAGCGATTCAGAATTAATCATGTCAGAAGCGGCGATTTAATAGCAGTTTCAGATAAAGATAAATGGTTTAGTTACTACTGGTGGTATGAACCTTTGAAAGCTCCAAGTTTTGCCAGGAAGGTTGATATTCATAGAAAACCTGGCTATGACCCTGTAGAATTATTCTTTGACCCAACAACACAGTCAATACCACTGAATGGTAAATTAATAAAAGGTTCGCACGGAAGATTGTCATCACAGCATGAATCAGGTCCGGTCTACGTGTCAAATATGAAAAACATTCCCAAAACAAATGATGCTGAAAATTTGAGTATCGTTACCATAGGCAAATATCTCAAAAGTATGGTATAACAGCTATCTGATTGCGCATGTCCTGGAAATACTCAATTACCCTGTCATCGTTTAGAAATTTGGAACCAATACAAACTACTCTTGAAAATTTAAGTAATGTAGGATTTAATTCGTTGGAAGTTTACGGAGAGCCTGATTCTCTTGATGTGGATAATCTAACACATCTACTTGCTTCATATTCTGTTGGCGTATCTGGAGTAACTGGTATGTGGGGACATAGCAGTGGATATTCAAAATTTCGCAATATGGTAACTGCTAACAATGAATTATTAACAGCCGCTCAGAATTATGTAAAAAAATGCATTTTGCTTTGCCAGAGGTTGGGGGGTAGCACTTTTAATATATGCCTATTTAGCAGTAAGCCACTCATTTCAGATAGCAACCACAAAACTTTATTGCCACGTGAAAAAATAAAATTAGCATCGTCTATAATTGGGCCGCTGAGGGAATTAGCAAAATATGCTAGCGACTACAACATTGAACTCCTCATTGAACCGTTGAATCGCTACAGTACTCCAGTTTGTACGGAAGTTGAGGACGCCAAATACATTATTGATCTAATTAACCAAGAAAACGTAGGAATGTTGCTAGACACTTTCCATATGAATATAGAGGAAGATTCAATACATAATGCCATAATACGCTCCAATACAATGTTAAAACATGTTCACATATCAGATAACAACAGGAAGATGCCGGGTTTGGCACACATAGACTTTAAGAGTATCATTGTAGCCCTTAAAAAGATAAAATATTCAAAGTATCTGACATTTGAGCCTAACTTTCAGAGTTCTGACTACAAAAACGATTTAAAATTTGGTCTACAATATTTAAAAAAATTATCGGGAAACTGAAACTTGAAAAATATGAATGAAATATATGCATTAAGCACATTTAGGGTGAGGTTTCGGTAGAATGCTAATTTATAACAATGAGAATTTCATTATAAATAACGAATTCGCAAAGAACGTTGAAAACGGACTAGCTGATAAACCAAAACATATATCGCCCAAGTTTTTCTATGACAAAATCGGATCAAAGCTATTTGAAGAAATATGCGACCAGCCAGAATATTATCTTAATCGAATCGAAGCTCAGATATTAAGAAAATCTGCAAGTCAGATCATTGACATACTGGATGAAAAAGCAATAAGCGTTATTGAACTAGGAAATGGAAATTCCCAGAAAACGAGAATACTGTTACGTCCTTTTCTTGCAAATTGGAAGAATGTTTCTTACTTTCCAATAGATGTTTCACTAAAAATGTTAAAAAAATCTATTGGAGACCTATCCAGAGAGTATTCGAATTTGCGAATCTTTGGCGTTTGCTCTGATTATGTCAAAGGACTAATCAAGATAAATGAATTTATGAAATTTAAAAGAAACATTCCTGATAAAAGGTTAATAATATTCTTAGGATCAAGCATTGGAAATTTTGATCCCAAAGAGGCGAACGCATTTTTGCACTCTTTATCAAAATATATTCGCAATGACGATGCACTATTGATTGGTTTTGACCTTGAAAAAGACAAATCAATTTTAGAGAAGGCATATAATGACAAGAGAGGTAAAACATCACAATTTAACCTGAATGTCTTGTCAAGAATTAATAAGGAACTTGATGGAGACTTTGAGTTATCGTCATTTGAACACAAGTCATTTTATAATTTACGCGAGCATAGAATTGAAATGCATTTGGAATCAAAGTTAGATCAAAAAGTAAGTATTGGAGCTATTGGTAAGGAGTTTCATTTCAAAGAAGGTGAAACCATTCACACAGAAAATTCTTACAAATATTCAAAAAATAGACTTTATGGATTAGTTAAGAACGCAGGTCTTCAAGTAATCGCAAACTTTACTGATCCAAAGAATCAGTACAGTTTAATCTTGCTAAAGAAGATCCCTTACACATCTAAATCCTGAAAAGGGAATTCTTTCATGTGGTTTGAAATAGTTCCTGTAACTGTTTCTAATTTGGGACCTTGGAGTTGCGAATGATCCTCCACGTAATACTTTTTGATTAATTGCCCACTTGTCCGTGTATTCTGAAAACTTTGATCTAAATCCAGGATACAAGACATATTCAGAAGAGGTCCATTCCCAGACATCACCTAGCATTTGTTGACAACCATAGTAACTTTTTCCTTGTGGGTACGATCCAATTTGAGAAGGTGCCCAATTCCAAGATTCCAACAGGTTTGCGTTATGATCAGAAGGCAACTTGTCTCCCCACGGGAAGATAGTCTTTTTGTTCAAATCTTGGTTCCAGCTTGCGGCTTTTTCCCATTCTGCTTCGGTCGGTAATCTTTTGCCTGCCCACTTTGAATATGCATCGGCCTCATAGTAGCTAACATTTGTAACTGGTTCATCTGGTGAAATTTTATTCAGGCCGGCAAAATCTTTCTTGTACCAGTACCCTTCCATTTTTTGCCAGTATAAAGGTGCGTCCCATTTCTTTTCATTTACAATGTCCCAACCATCTGATAACCAAAATTTGTAATCTTCGTAACCCGCCCCATCGATAAATGCCATAAATTGCTTGTTTGTGACAGGATACGTGTCAATTTCATATGCGTTGAGATAGGTTTTATGTTCTGGTACTTCATTGTCATAACAAAAGTCACTTCCAGAAAATCCGAGTTCATACAGGCCTCCAGGTATTTTCACCATCCCTTGCTCTACGTCAGGATTATCAATACTGTTGGGCCTTTTATTGATTTTAGGTTGATAGTTGTCTTCTGCATCATCAAATCTTTGGAAATAGTGCTGAAGATCATAAATTAGGAGCTCCTGGTGTTGCATTTCATGCTGATTGGCCAATTCAATATCATATGCCAAATTGCGAGTCAATGAGTTGTTCCTTTCTATGTTATCCAGAAATTTTAGAAACATGTCTTCGATTAAAGACCGATATTTTAATGTCTCGGAGACTTTAGGTCTCGGGAATTTTCCTCTGTCTGATTTTGGCAATATCTTTCTATATCGTTGATAATACGAATTGAGATAATCTGTATTTATTGATTCAGCATCTATATTCTGTTTGTATTTTTCAAGTATCTTTTGGAAAAACCAAGTAACATGTGCAATATGCCAGTTTGGAGTACTTCCAAATGGATCAGACTGCATTACTGCGTCTTCTATTGAAATTGGTTCAAAAATAATTGAAGTAGTATTTCTTACATTCAAAAAATCCAAACGTAACCTATTCACATCACTTGTTGTAACCTGAGTCAATCCTATTCATTAATGTACATCATAATATAATTTAATTTTTATTCGACATTACAAATTGAGCATTATGAAGGTAGGGAGATGCACTCCCCCCTCTGGACGTCGAATTCATTTTTGGATTTTCATGCATTTCGTCAAGTGATATAATACGCATTGTAAGGTCTGAATTCAGACAGATATAGCTCGTAAATCGCAGCGAACAGTTTTAAGATAAACTGTATTAAGTACTGAACTCAGGTTTGTATTAAGGAATGGCATCATGTCTAGGTACCAAAGAAAAAGAATTTATCAGAGATCTCAGCGAGTGGGATATAGTAAAATTACACAAGAAATATACTTCAAGCTATAGAAGTGTAATGAAATACCGACTTTTACAAAAGAAAAGATTTTTAGCACAAGATCTACTGGCCATTAATTCAGTTTTAGAGAAATTACAAACCTTGTGAGTCAAGTTAACTCCATTTAGGGACAAGGAACGAATCTGATTGATAGAATGAGCAGATACGAAAGTTCTTGACATTCATTTAGATGAAAGATAGATTCAAAATGATCTAATATAAATAAGCAATACTATGATGCTGTGTATATGTATATTGAATCGTTCCTTTTCATGGTAATAAATATGTTCTAGCTTGAATTACTACTCGGCGTCGTTATTGAAAATATTTTTCGAATTTTAAGATCCAATCAATTTTACATTATGATCGAATTATGTTTCTGATATCTATCAAATCCCTAAGGATGGAGCTTGCCGTTTCCATACCCCCTGCACCCTTACCGATTATTGTTTGTTGACCTGAATGTTGGCATGTAAATGTAATAGCATTGAGAATTCCATCAACGCAAATTGGATCCTTCGTTGATATGGCCTTCGGTTCAACGGTTAGATTCTTACCATCACAAGTAGCGATTAATTTTATTGCATTCCCCTTTTTTCGTTCTTTAGTAACATCTGACGCCTGTACATTCCTAATACCAATTCTCTTAACATCACTCATGGTTGATTTCATGTTCATAACCAAGTTCGATGCAATAACGAGTTTTGCAACTGCATCATAACCATCAATGTCAAGTGTCGGATCCTTCTCTGCGTATCCTTTTGCAGATGCAACCTGGAGGGCTTGAGAAAAATTTAGGCCTTCGAACATTTTGCTCAGAATATAATTCGTTGTTCCGTTAAGAATTCCTTCAAATGAGAGGATTCTATCACCTTTCAAGCACCTCTTTGCAAATTCTAATATCGGAGTTCCTCCACCAACGGTTCCACTGAATTTAAATGCTATTCTATTATAATCTGCCAACTCCACCAAAGAAGGAAATTCTAAGGCAAGTGGTCCTTTATTGACTGTAATAACGTTTTTACCAGATTTCATGGCCGTGACGATATGGGTTTTTCCAGGTTCACCGTCTTTAATATTGGTGGGAGTTAGTTCAATAACAACTTCTGCATCTATATTTTCGATAACATCCAATATGGAACTACCTTCACCGGACCCATAATGAATGATTGATTTCTT
The DNA here is from genome assembly GCA_044870765.1 of Nitrososphaeraceae archaeon. GTDB lineage: Archaea > Thermoproteota > Nitrososphaeria > Nitrososphaerales > Nitrososphaeraceae > TA-21. The sequence continues at coordinate 60,518 of JBIOZG010000028.1, read as the reverse complement.
TATCTTCTTTACACTCAATAATCTATCCAAGTCTAATCCTTGGTTGGAAGTCACGATACCACCGTTATCAGCACATGCAACTACTTTGGGCTTTATTCCGTAGTCATTAAACAGATCTGCTGAATGAGACAATAATAATTTAACAAAGCTCTGGCCGACCACCCCAAAACCTAACAATACTAGTCTCAATTACTCTAGTATCTTAAAATATCAAGTTAAATAAGTTTGAATTCGCTTCAAAGGTACTTGTGGATAGGCAATTTACCTCGTATTTCGGACATTTAAGACAACAAAGATGTATTAAATCAATGATGTGCCAAATGCACATTTTTTGACAATCATAATTTAATACATTTTTTACAAAAACTGCCATGAACCGCCAAGGTGTCGGGTTATTTGTTGGAATAATACGAGTGGAGAGGAATAAAATTGTCTAGAGGATTTGCGGTCTTTGTATTCTGGTTGGTAGGCTTTGGAATCGGCTTTGCTGGGTATCTTTCATTGCCCGGAATTGCAGAGTGGTTTACTACATCAATGCCAAAATTTGTAAATCAGGCAGTTATAGGTGCACTCATAGCAGGTATGATTGGATCTGCAGTAAGTACATTTACTGTGGTTGCATGGGCAAATAGAGCGAGCTAGTGCCTTACCAAAAAAGCTGATTTCGCACTAACTGACATTTTTCTATCAGATATCCGCATCTTTATTTATCAGTTGACATTAATAATTTGAAAAGGATTAAAAATGTCTGAACGTTTTTAATCTGTATATGTATAACGGAGAGTTAGAGGTACAGGCTAAAAGAAAGGCCTTGGCTGTTTTGCACGATGAAATTACTCATATTCTCAATGCAGCAAGAGATCTATCATCACTCACTGATTCCATAATAAAGGGGACAGATAAGGAGACTGAATTATCCCTTGTGAGGATGAAAAATGCCGGCGAGGAAGTAGAAAATCTTAGACGTAAGATGACCAGAGAAATTTCAGATACTGGAAGTCTCATGGTATACAGAGAAGATGTTTTGAGAACTGCCTATATCGTGGATGATATAGCTGGATACATCACCGGGATTGCGTTCAGACTCTCAAACATCAAGATTGCGACCCTCAAGAAAGGCAAATTTGATGAGGACATTAGTGAGCTCATCAACATGGTGGTTGAGGCGATTTTCAAGTTAAATGAAATGGCGCGAGCTCTTAGCATAAACCCATCAAGCACAATAGACCTTGCACAGGAGGTGCAGAATATAGAAAGAAAGGTTGATAACTCTTACAGGAAAGTTGTAATTAAAGCCTTAAACGAAATTCCAAATACCAAAGATCTTCTACTTGTCAAAGATGCCGTGGAAGGTATAGAGGGAATGGCTGATAAATGTCAGGCGGCTTCAGACTCTCTTACGATACTTGCTCTGAGCATGTAATGAAATCTTATACTGGTACTCTCATTGAGAGCAGAATCATAATTTGGAACATTGAGGATTCAAGGTCAATTTTTTCCCTAGGCTATTACGGTAAGCCTCTTGGGATTTACAAACCCAAAGGAGTCGATTTTGACACACCTCTAATTCTCGATTTAATTGAAGGCTGTTATTTGGTCGAGTCAAAATTGCTTACGATAAATGACGTCAATGGCAAGAAAATACTCTTGAAACAGATGAAACAGATATGTAGAAAACAGTATATGGATTTTGATATAAAATATTTAGTATTCAAAAAATTGAGAGATGTTGGATATGTAGTCTCCCCTGGAATCAAATTTGGATGTGATTTTGCTGTTTATGAACATGGTCCTGGAATTGACCATGCGCCATATTTAGTACAGGTAGTGGATAATCGACATGATATAACAGCTACTGGAATCGTTCTTGCTGGAAGGCTAGCGACGACAGTAAAAAAGCAATTTATTCTAGCTATCACATCGACGAAAGCTAGTAGAGTATATTTTCTTAGCTTTGATTGGTGGAGAGCCTAAACGACATTGTTCCAACCAACGTGCTTTTTTTTAAGGTTGAAAATAGAACTAAAGATTTCTAAAGCTTAAATGGAACTTGATAAATTCAAAAATAGGCGTCCAATAAAATGCATGGTCAGTTCTGTTGAATTATCTGAATAATGCTAATTTCCTTGTCTTTTACCCTTATACAGCCACGGTTAGTAATTAGCCGAGGACTTGAACCGATGTCATTGTTGTAATAATCTTCACGCTCCAATTCCAGCGAACCTAACGGGATTGCTTCGGCGGTCAAACCATTAGCGACCATCTGAGAGGCAAAAATTTCATTTATGTCCAGTTTTTTGAAAGTATCGGATTCTTCTTCCTCTTCATGTTTATTATTGGAATCGGTTGACGCATGTACTTCATCAGACATGCTTTTTCTATTTTCATACTGATAAATAAATTGTGTGAAAATTATTGAATTCCTAAAATTTTCAGGATTTCAAGATATTAAATTGAATGTACTCCATGGCTCGTTATATTTAATAATGTATTAGATATGCCTTGAACTTATGCCTCAAGGGGATGGAGTCATACTTGGTTGAACTTGATTTTGCGAACAAGGTTGTAGTAGTCACTGGAAGTGGAACTGGAATCGGGCAAGCTATCGCAAAGAAGTTTGCAGAAAATGGTGCTAGTATTATACTGCTTGGAAGGAGGAAAGAACCACTGGAAGAGACGCAATCTGAATTACAAAGCATAATTTCAAAGGTCGGAAGTTCAGGTAAAATCAAAATATTCCCGGGTGTTGATGTATCAGATGAACAGGCAATAACGGACATGTTTAACACCATTGCAAAAGAAATAGGTCCTGTTGATATTCTTGTAAATAATGCGGGAGTTTCGGGACCTGTGAAACTTTTCACGAATTCAAATTTTTCAGATTTCAAAGAATGTGTAATGATCCATCTAACAGGTACATTTTGGACGACAATCAAATGCATTGAAAATATGCAAAAAGGCTCTAAGGTAATTACCATCTCTACTTTTTTCACAGAAGAAAACAAGTATGAACAACGCCCATATCGATTTAGAACTCCTTATACTAGTGCTCAAGGGGCCAAAAATAGACTAGCCGAAGCATTTGCATGGGAGTTGGTACCTGATGGAATACAATCAGTAGCAACAAATCCCGGACCTGTTCATTCAGATCGTATATACAAAACTGTGTATCCTAAGGCAGCTGCTGAATTCTTACGCATTGGGGGATTTTCTGGGCTTTCATCTGCTGAAATAGAGAAATCATTGTATCGACTTTTGAATGTATTAGGAGAAGAACAGACTGCAATTGATAAAGAAATGGAGATGGTCGTGCAGCAAGTATTTAATGAAAGGATAAAAAATGAACAAGATAAAGTTCAGCTCACTTTATCATTACGAGAGCTATTATCAAAGACTCAGCAAATTGCTGAAAAGATACAAATGAATACAAAGAAAATGATAGTAGATAACGAGTTTCTCTCACAGGAACAGGTAGCAGAAATGGTACTTAACCTGTCATCTGAAAAGATGAGCAAGTTACTGAACGGAAAAATCGTACCCAACGACAGAGTATTCTATCCCACAAGACCAATAATCGGGACCTTTATTTATCAGAAGGAAAGTGATATTTCAAATAAAGTTATTGTGCTTGTAGTAAACTCTTCAAAAGAAAAAGATCTAAAGCGAGCAAATAATATTGCAAATTCTCTTGTGAAAAAAATAAAACAATTAGTCATCCTAACAGGAGACCCCAAAGATTTGGGTTACTACAAAGAGTACCACGCTCATTCCGTTAATTTGTCAAATGAACAAGCAGTTAAGGAAATGCTGAGAGTGGTACGCGAAAAATTTTCTGCGATAGATGGGGTGGTATTTTTGACTGGAGATTATGACTATGAAGCTGCACTAAAGTCACTTAGTAGAACACAGTGGGATAAGATTGTAGAAAATTACCTTTTCGCTCCTGCATTAATAACTAGACAATCAGTAGTGCATATGGTCCCCGAAGGTGCACTGAGTGAGCCGTCTTTGTTCAAGGGCTCGAATGGAACTGTAATTATCATTGGCCCTGATTCTCCCGTGGGAGACAAGATTTCTGGCGTCGTGAGGGCAAGGTCAGAAATTTTCAGGGGCGCTCTGAGACCTCTCAATGCAACAGTTAATCAGGAATTGCGGGATGTGGTAAAATCCAATATAAGACAAAACTTGATTCTAGCCGGTAATATTGAAGGCAGCCAACCGGATGAAGAAAAAATTCCTAGTTTGATATTGAACATCTTGTCACAGTCAAATAGTGGAAGTAATGGCCAGACCATTTTTTATGTCGATGAGTCCTAAGGGCATAGTTATGTAAATTCGCTTTTTTACGTCAGGCACTACTCGAATATTATAAAAAGACACATTAATCTACAAATCTTAACTATATTTTAGATGAGTGATAAATACGTTTTAGATACAAGCGTAATAATCGATGGCAAGGTTCCAGATATTCTACGTGACAGGATTTCTCCTAACAGCCAAATTATTATCCCCATAGCAGTACTTGACGAACTCCAAGCACAGGCCTCCACTAATAAACCTCATGGAATAGAAGGATTGCTTCAAATAAAGAAGATAAGGGATCTTTGCAAGACAAGTAAAATAAATCTTGAATTTGTTGGAACAAGGCCAACTATCGAAGAAATTAGACTGGCAAAACATGGAAGAATTGATGCGATAATAAAAGACATTGCTCTAGAAAACGATGCCACTCTGATAACGTGTGATTATGTTCAACATTTGGTATCAGAGGCACATGGAATAAAGTCTATGCTCCTTAGTTCCTCTAAAGAGGATTCAGAATTGCGGTTTGAAAAATACTTTGATAATGATACCATGAGTATTCATCTTAAGGAAGGTACATGCCCGTTTGCAAAAAGAGGGGTACCCGGCAACTTGAAGGTTGTACAATTAGAAAATCAGAAACTTTCATCCAAGGAAGTTGATGAAATCACAAAGGAAATTTTAGAACAATCACGCCTAAAAAAGGGTTTGAGGGAAATTAACAAGGATGGAGCTACCGTTATACAATTGGGTAAATATAGAATTGCAATTACTAAAGAACCATTCTCAGAATCCCAAGAAATTACTGTAGTGAGACCAATAGCGAAATTGACATTAGAAGATTATGGACTGAGTGAAAAACTGTTAGCACGGCTAACATCAAATGTAGAAGGAATAATTATAGCAGGTCCTCCTGGATCTGGAAAGAGTACATTGGCAAGCAGTCTTGCAGAGTTTTATGTCACGCAAAATAAAATAGTAAAAACCTTTGAATCACCCAGAGATTTACAAGTACCTAAGGAGGTAACCCAATACGGCCCACTTGAAGGGAGTTTCGAGAATGCCGTCGATATTCTATTGCTTGTGCGTCCCGACTATACCATTTTTGATGAAATAAGACGATACAGAGATTTTCAAGTTTTTTCTGATATGAAGTTAGCGGGCGTTGGAATGATTGGAGTGATCCATGCGAGCAAACCATTGGATGCGGTTCAGAGATTTATCGGCAGGATAGAATTAGGAATGATACCTCAAATTCTAGACACAATAATTTTCATGGATGCGGGCATGGTGAAGAAGGTCTATGAAATATCACTCACCGTCAAAGTACCTTACAAGATGACAGAAGCTGATCTTGCTAGGCCGGTAGTAGAAGTCAAAGATTTTTCGACCGGACTAACTGAATATGAGATTTATACATTTGGTGAAGAAAATGTAATAGTGCCTGTTGAACCAACTGACGAAGCCAACAAGAACAAAATATACAAGCTTGCAGAATCGAAGATTAGAGATGTAATACGACGATTTGATCCTAACCCAGAGATTTCAATCCTATCGGACAACAAGGTAAGAATTAAGGTCCAGAAAGATGTAATTCCTAGGATAATTGGAAAAGGAGGGACAACCATTAACGAACTTGAAGACATGCTTGGTGTAAAAATAGATGTAGAAATGAAGACTCTTACTCTGGGCAAAGAAATCTTCTTTGAAGTAAGCGAATCTGGCAACGGAGTCGTTATAAAGCTAGACGAAGAAACAATTGGTAACAAAGTAAATTTGCATATTGATGATGAATTTGTTTGTGCAAACCAAGTTGGAAAGAAATCGAGAATCAAAATAGACAAGAGATCGGAAAGTGGAAGAAGGATACTAAATGCAATAATTGCCGGACAAAAAATAAGAATTTTTCAAATTGATAACGGTTAATTCTTTGGAAAAAATAAGAATGGTGGTTGCTTCAACATAAATCCTTTTCAGATACCAAAATTTTTCATATTTTACTTACTAATTCTGTAAATCGTACCATCCTCAAATGATAGCACATAGAGCAATCCATCAGGTCCTGTCTTTATATCAGTTATCCCTGAGAAGCCCTCGCCAAATATCAACGAATCGAGTTCTTTGTTATTATCGATCACGCGATCTTCAAGTCCCGGATCGCTAAATTTGAAATCTACTCTCTCTTCGTTTAACTCGAATCTGTACAGATTACCATAGCTAAAATCACCTACAAATGCATTATTTGCATATTCTATCCCCAATTTATCCGAATTCAAGAATTCAATATCAGTGATGCCAATAGAATTCCTGAAACTCAATATAGGATCCTTGTAATTTGAATCTGGAAAATTCACCAAATCATCCTGGGAAATTCCACTCTCCGATATTGGACCCATTGTTAATTTCCAGCCACTATTGAATCCAGGACTAACTAGATTAATTTCATCGAACGTTTGTTCACCATTTTCCGTGTCCCATAAGGCTCCAGTAACAGGATCTATGCCTAGTCCAAAGCTGTTTCTTATTCCATACGCTTGATACCAATTTATAGGATCATTAGAGTTGTCACTCTTGAAGGGATTATTAGGTGCCGGAGAACCATCGTTTGCATTAGTTTTTAAAATTGCGCCACTAAAGTCCGGATCAGGACCATTAACTATATTTTGATCTTTTCCGTTGCGTTGTAACTCTCCAGTTACTGAATATAGGTATCCATCATTACTTGCAACTAATTTTCCTCCTTGATGATTGGTAGCAGGAGTTCCAGGAAGATCCATAAATTCTTGTTCATTTGTTAGCTCCGGACCAGGTACCAAGATGTATTTGTATATTCTGTTTATCAGCTGACCGTCCTTTACCGTAGCGTACAAAAATACATTTTCACCAACTTTTTCTATTCCCAGTAGTCCTCGTTCATTCTTAGTATCAACACTTAGAGATACCAATGGCTGTGATTGAAGCATTCCGTTGCTAATCAGTCTTACATTTCCATCTTTTTCTAATACCAAAATATTATTTTCATCCACAAATAACATACTGGTAGGAGATGCAATTCCACTTACGAAAGACTCTACTTTAAGATTAGGATCTTTTACTGATGGTTGTGCATATAATAAATTATTTTGTAGCATAATTGCAATTGTCAGAATAAGTAAAGAAATGGCAAATAATTTTTTCATACTCAGAACAAAAGTACTTTGTAATTATTATATTTTGCCTATGGGTCATTCACATATCTTTTATACTCAGGTTTCCTCTGACAAGATGCCATCAACCAGTAGAATTGTTCTCAGTTGTCTTGCCAGATCAGTAACAGAGACAATACCAACAACCTTTCCGTCTGATAGTATGGGCAATCTGCGTATTTTGTGATTGACCATCCTTTGTACAGCTACTTCTACTGGAGTATCAGGACTTGCATAAGTTTGTATTTTTGACATTATTGTTCCTACCTTAACTTTTGAGGATACTAGATCCTTATTACAGATTTTCTTGACAAAATCCTTCTCAGTGATTATACCTATAGGAACGTTTTCTCTCTCCACAATAAGAGAGCTTATGCGTTTTTCAGTCATGATATTCGCAGCTTCCTTAGCTGTAATACCTTCATCAATCGAAATCACGTTCTTTGTCATTATATCCTGTACTCTATCGTTCAATAGACAATCTTAATACTCATCAAGATAAAAACCTAAGTCCGCAAATGACAGTGTGTGTATTATTGTTCACATTCTAACAAACTAACCTTGGCATTACAAATAAATTAAAATTACTAGTTCCTGTCAGTTAAGGTGGAGTCCAAGTGAAGGCAGGAATAGTTGTTTTTCCAGGGAGTAACTGCGACCGAGATGTGCACCATATACTAAATAATGTCATAGGAATTAGTGCTCAATATATTTGGCACACAGACAAAACGATAGATGACTATGACGCTCTAATTTTACCTGGGGGATTCTCGTACGGAGATAGACTACGGGCAGGAGTCATAGCAGCTAAAAGCCCCATAGTCGATGCAATAATGAAAAAAGCTGACGAAGGATTACCAATTCTTGGAATTTGCAACGGATTCCAAATATTAGTCGAAGCCGGATTACTACCTGGGGCACTAGTTAAAAATGATAAATTAAAATTTTCTTGCAAGTGGTTAGAAATGGAGGTGTTAAATGTTAACACTCCATTTACCAATTTGTTTAGGTTAAACGATGAAATCAAAATACCTATTGCGCATGGAGAGGGCAGATATGTAATAGATGATGAGAAGATAAATGAGCTACATCAAAATAACCAGATTGTTTTCAAGTATAAAGATCAAAATCCTAATGGATCGACTGAGATGATTGCAGCTGTTTGCAATAAAAGGGGAAACGTTATGGGATTAATGCCGCATCCTGAGCGGGCATCAGAATCAATCCTTTCACCCAACAAAACAAATAGTAATGCAGGATTGATATTTCTATCGTTAAAAAATTTTTTAACTCAATACATAAAGAATTGATTCAATTGATATAGAATGCTAACAAAAAAAGAAGAAATTCATCTGTTAAAAAAATTGGGCAGGAAACCCAATCTTTTAGAAATTGACATGATAGATGCCGAATGGTCTGAACATTGTTCATACAAGTCATCGAAAAAATTTGTAAGATCATTACCATCACGCGGTAAAAGGGTAATAGTCGGTCCAGGATATGATGCGGGTGTATTGGATATCGGTGATGAAGACGTAATAACCGTTCATATTGAAAGCCATAATCATCCTTCAGCTGTTGAGCCATACGGAGGTGCCGCAACCGGCGTAGGTGGAGTGATAAGGGACATTATTTCGATGGGAACAAGGCCAATTGCGCTATTAGATGCACTCCGATTTTCTTCGTTGGTTGAAGAGAGTAACGCGTCAAAGTCGAAGTGGTTGTTTAAAAATGTTGTAAATGGGATTGCTGATTACGGTAATTGCATAGGTATTCCTACTGTTGGGGGGGACCTAGAATTTGATAACTCCTTCAGGAATTACTGCCTGGTGGATGTTGCCGCAATTGGTCTTGGCAAGAAGAATCAGGTTATATCCAATCATGCACAAGACGATGACCTTGTAATACTTGCCGGGAATCCGACAGGAAAAGATGGAATACGAGGAGCCTCTTTTGCCTCAAAACTACTCGATGACGAAGAAGATAGATCTGCTGTTCAAATTCCCGATCCATTTTTGGAGAAATTATTGATTGAGGCTACAATAGAAGCATCAGATAGCAAGTGTATTAATGCCATGAAAGATCTCGGAGGAGGAGGATTATCTTGTTGTCTTTCTGAGTTGTCCGACCTAGTAGAGAAGGGAATTGAGGTTGAGTTATCCGCAGTTCATACCAAAATACCTGATCTTTCGCCAAACGAGATAATGATTTCAGAGTCACAGGAAAGAATGGTATACATCATAAGCAAAGAAAAATTATCTAAATTTGAAGATATATTCAACAAGTATGGCATAACGTATTCGATTATTGGTAAGGTAAATGGTAATGATAATTTGAGAATCCTCTACCGAGAAAAACCAATTGCCAATATATCATGCAATTTGATGGTTAATGCACCTCCTGCCAATAGAAACTCAAAGAAACCAAAATACCTGAAAAGTCCAAATAAGAAGAGTCGTCATCACAAGGTGGATGATTATAATGGAACATTACTTCGATTACTGTCAAATCTTACAGTTGGTAATAAAGATTGGATATTTCAACAATACGATCATGAAGTAGGTCTGAGAACGGTTATAAAGCCTGGAGCTAATGGGTCAGTCATAAGAGTAAACGACAACAAATTTGTATCTATAAAATTAGATGGAAATTCAAAACACTGTTATCTTGATCCTTATCAAGGAACATTAGGCTGTTTGTCGGAGGGGTGCAGAAACGTTATATCTACAGGAGCAGAACCAATTGGAATTATAGATCATCTGCAGTTTGGTAGTCCAGAAAATCCTCAAATATATTGGACGTTCATGAAGTCAATTGAAGCGATAATAGACTTTTGTAAATTTATGCGCATCCCTGTAGTAGGGGGAAAGGTCAGTTTTTACAATGAAACAATGAACTCTCCTATTAAACCATCACCTGTAATTGGCACTATTGGGTTAATCAGAGATCGAAGGCATATTACTAGCAATGTTGCAAATTTAGGAGATACGCTATTTATCATAGGACAAACAAAGGATGAATTAGGCGGTTCCGAATACTTTCATTCAACGTCTCGCCCCGAATACGGAAAAGTACCAATGGTAGACTTGGAAATTGACAAGAAAAATGGATTGGCCGTGCTGGCATTGATACATAAAGGATTGATCAATTTCGTGCATGATTGTTCAAAAGGCGGAATCGGAATTGCGCTAGCTGAATTAGCCATTTCCAGTAATCTAGGAATAGACATTGACTTGGAACGAATTCCAAATAATTGCAAACGACATGACCACTTGCTATTTTCGGAAAGCCATTCCAGGTTTATCATTGGGACCAATCAAGCAGATAAAGTTAAAAGAATATTAAAAACTCGAAAATGTGTTTTTTCTAAAATAGGTAAGGTCGATGGAACTAGGACATTGAATTTACGCGACTCGGGTGATCAAATAATAGAATTAACGGTCAGCGATTTAGAGAAAGCCTACAACACAATGAGTAAAATAATGGATGGCTCCTAGTCACAAATTTATTTGGAGTAAGTTTTAATTAAATGGATCAAGAAGAGATGATCGATAATGGTTCATGAGAATTGTGGAGTCGTCGGTTTTTTTTCTCTGGATCACCATAATGTGGTACCATATGTAATTGATTCGTTGCGTTCTCTACAGCACAGGGGACAAGAGGCTTGGGGTTTCGCCGTACCATCAAAAGCTCCTTACAAAAATTTGGGCTTGGTATCTGCATCAAGAAATTTTAGAAGTATCATTAGAAAATTCAATTCTCATGCTGCTATTGGTCATGTAAGATATTCTACATTTGGAAAGAGTAATTTAGATAATGCACAGCCTCTAAAAATCAAAGATCTGTGCATAGCGCATAACGGCACCATAGCCAACGTCGAAGAATTATCAAACATGGTAGGAGGATGCACTTTTTCTCCACAAACAATGACGGATACACTACTGGCCGCACAAAGATTAATGATGCATCTTGAAAAAAATGATAATATGGTTGAAGCACTTCGGGTATTAAAAGAGGAAATGATAGGCTCTTTTTGCTTTACGCTTTTAACCGATGATGGTTCGGTTTATGCTGTCCGGGATACACGTGGATTCAGACCTCTAGTACTAGGTCATATTGAAGAGTCGAATACATATATGATATCATCCGAATCATGTGCTATTGATACCGTTGGTGGTAAACTTATAGGTGATATCCAACCTGGAGAATTGTTGAAACTAAGCTCAAAGGGTATCGAAAGACAACAATTTTCTACTAGTGAATATCATGCACATTGTGCTTTTGAATTTACTTATTTCGCACATCCAAGTTCTGTCATGGAAGGAGTAAACGTATATGAGGCCAGGAAAAAAATGGGACACAATCTAGCAAGAAAATATCCCGTCCATGATGCGGACGTAGTCATACCAGTTCCAGATTCGGCCAGACCTGCGGCCCTAGGTTACGCCGAAGAACTCGGAATCCATTTCGAAGAGGGTTTATTAAAAGACAGATATAGGAAGAAGGGTTCGATGAGAAGCTTTATTGAACCTTATCATGGAGAGCGTATTGAAATTAACAAGGGCATTATTCCAATACCAGAAGTAATCAAAAGTAAAAACGTAGTAGTAATTGACGATAGCATAGTTAGAGGTACAAGTTCACAATCCATCATAAAGATTCTACGGACTGCCGGCGCATCAAAGATTACACTCATAGTTACTTTTCCACCAATAAAATATCCATGCTATGCAGGAATTGATTTCCCGTCCCAAGATGAACTTTTGGCGTTCCAGAATCAACAACACGGTGATCTTCAACTCGAATCTGAAATTGCAAAAAGCATTGGGGCGGATAAAGTAATTTACAATGATACCGTTACTTTGGCAGAGGCTATCGAGATTAATGAAAAGGAGTTGTGCTTTTCTTGTTCTACTGGTAATTACAAGCCACTAGGAATAAAGCCTGTGTTCAAGACTCGGGTTGAAGTAAAGGGAGAAGTCTAGAATAACCTTACAATAAATTTTACCGCACATTTGGACAAATAGTGACTGGCGACTGTTTGTGTATATAGGTCCAGTAAATTGCTTAAATATTTGAAAATTAAATTAATCTGAATTGAAGAAACTGAGTCTTCTCTATTGCGTTGCAGGAGTAGTTTCGATATCTATTATCATTTATTTTGTGATTCAGTACTATCAACGTCCTGACTATGTTCTGGAAGTCGATGCAATGAGGGAGGACCAGTCACTTTTTACAAATAGCAGGATAATCCTAACAAACGCAGGAAAAGATCCAATTACTAATGTTAAAGTATTTTATGGAGTTAAAAACGAAACAATTCAAACTATTAATCCCGGAGACAAAATATCACTCTCGCCTCCGGAAGGAAGTAACTTGAATGTTGTCAGAATAATTGCGGACAATGGGATAAATATTACAGCAGGATATCGAACTCCCATTAAGATGCCAGGAATGATGGGCTCATAAATATTAGATCTCCTTCCCATTATTAATAGAAAACCCGTTAGTACACAGTTACTCGAAAGTGCTTTGTATTCATTATAACTAAAAATCATGACATTAAAATTACCGATTGTCAATTTTTTGCTATTGAAAAATTCAGTATTCAAGTCGCTATGCCAGGAAATAATCAAAGTTGATTCTTCTATTAGATCTGCCGGAATTACAAATGAAGACGGTGTAATATTGCACATTAGTCATCGCAAGGGTATCAAACCATTACTTTCTTCCGAAGAACGTGCTCAGTATGCTATTACTGCAGCAACCAGGCAATTTACAAGACTTAGGTGGGAAGTCTTATTGGGTAAGATACAGTATGCAAGTTCTCATTACTCTAAACTTATTCGGGCCACTATCCCCATCACTGACGATAATAGAAAATTATCCTTTGTGATAATATTATCCTTTGATGCAGGAACAGATAATTTTCATGAAATAATAGTAGAAAAGATAATTCCATTGATAAAGCAGAGGAAATCTGCTTTGATAAAATCCTGACGCCAAAGCCAATATTAAAAGTTCTGATTTTGTTTATTTTGCAGAAAATCCTCCATCTATAGTCAGAGTAATTCCTGTAATCCAATTCGCATCATCCGAACATAAATAAACAACAGCTCCAGAAATATCACTAGTGTTTCCAATCCTCCTTAGAGGAAACGATGATTCCAATAGTTCCTTAGACTTTTCATCCTGTAGATAAGGCTCTATCATGGGACTTCTTATAGTGGATGGAACAATACAATTACATCTAATACCATATGGACCATACTCGACTGCGATACTCTTTGTAAACATTATGATACCAGCTTTGGTAGCGCCATATATGGAAAGTGGAACATTCGGAATAGCCCGTATGCCCAGCAATGATGAAATATTTACTATGTTTCCATTTTTTTTATCCATTATTATTGGCAGGACTGCCTTGGTCATTTGAAAAGTCCCGATCAGATTTGTAGATATAAGATTGTCCCATTGATCCTCCCTCATTTGGTGAAACGGAATTGGGTCATTTAGAACGCCAGCGTTATTTACAAGAATATCTACAGTGTCGAACGAAGATATAGTTTGTTCAATAACATTCAGTACTTCTGCTTCTTTAGTAATATCCGCACTTACCGCAAGTAAATTACTACTATTATCATTATCTGAAATAACCTTTGTCAATTTTGAACGACTTCTACCTACGAGAGTTACCTTGCAACCTTCTTTAAGTAGCCGTTCAGTCGTGGATCTTCCTACGCCCCCACCAGCGCCTGTTACAATTGCAACTTTTTCTTTGAGACTCATATCATAAGCAATACATCTATAAACTTTTAAAGTTTAAAGAAATATAGATACTTTAAATTTGTAATAAATTTGTATTCTAAGGATGAAGCAGCCCTTTTCATTTTACAAGTACGGATTTTCCCCCAACGGTATTACGTTAGGAATCATAGGGGGAGGTCAACTTGGAAAGATGATTGGAATTGAGGCAAAAAGAATGTCGATGAAGCTTGCATATTTAGATCCTGACATGAATTGTCCTGCATCAACCCTTGCTGATCAAATGATCGTAAGTGATTTCAAAGATGAAAAATCTATTTTGGAACTAGCCGAAAAAGTTGACGTATTAACTTATGAAATTGAGCTTGCAAACTCTTCAGTCTTAAGAACTCTTGAATCTAGAGGGCATTTGATTCATCCAGCTTCTGGTGTACTGAAAACAATTCAAAACAAACTTCGGCAAAAGAAATTTCTAAAAGCAAAAGGTATACCGGTTCCAGCATTTGAAGAAGTCACTTCAGTAGAACAAGTAAAAAAAATCTGTAAGGAATTTGGTTATCCATCAGTATTGAAGGCCTGTGAGGATTCCTACGATGGAAGAGGAAATTTTTTAATCAGATCTACCGGTGACGTTGAAAGAGGAATCAAGTATTTTGAAGGAAGACGATGCATGATAGAAAAATACATTCATTTTACAAAAGAAATTTCCGTGATGGTTGCTCGCAATACTCATGGACAAATCGTGTCGTTTCCTGTAGTCCAAAACATTCACACAAACGGTATTTTGGATACGACTATAGTCCCGTCAGGTGAAAATAGAAGGGTGGAATCTAATGCAAAGTCGATAGCTGAAAAAGTAGTAAAGTCATTAAGAGGTGTTGGTATATTTGGTATCGAAATGTTTCTGAAAGACAATAAGATAATGATTAATGAAATAGCCCCCAGACCTCATAACTCTGGTCATTATTCAATTGAAGCATGTAGCGTTTCACAATTTGAACAACACATTAGAGCCATACTTGGACTGCCGCTAGTAGAATCCAGATTGCTATCTCCAGCTGTCATGATGAACATTTTGGGGATACCTGATTACTCTGGAGAGTATTCGTTTAGAGGAATCGAAAAGGCTTTGTCCGTTCCTGGTCTTAAACTACATTTTTATGGTAAAAGGATTACAAAACCCCAGAGAAAATTGGGCCATTTTACTGTCACCGCAGAAAGGATAGAGGAAGCATTATCTAGAGCTAGCAGAGTAAGGAAGTTGTTAACAATTGGAAAACGAAATGGAAATAAACAAAAAAAATAAGCCACTTGTTGGCATCATTATGGGAAGTGATTCTGACCTGCAGGTAATGAACCAGGCGTCAGAATTTTTAGACAAGAACCATGTTCCATATGAAATGCAGATAGTCTCAGCTCACAGGACACCAGAACTAATGTTCGAGTACGCGAAAAGTGCAAAAAAACGCGGCTTAAGGGTAATAATTGCAGGAGCTGGAGGATCTGCACATTTGCCAGGCATGATCGCATCACTGACTACCTTGCCTGTAATAGGTGTTCCTATAGAGAGTCATAATTTAAAGGGAATTGATTCTCTACTTTCCATTGTTCAGATGCCAACAGGAATTCCCGTGGCTTGTGTCGCAATAAATGGTTCTATAAACGCGGCAATCTTGGCGTGTCAAATCTTGGCACTAAGTTCAAAAAATATTTCAACATATGTTGAAGAATATAGAAAGAATTTGCACAATACTGTTATCAAAAAAAGAGAACGAATGAATAAAAAGTAGCATTGCCTTCCATGGATTAATTTAAGAAATGTATAACATCATTATAAATAGTGCTACGGTGATACCAAGTGAGGTTTTTGTTATATTCATTGACTTATTCAAAGCCTTAGCATAATTATCAAATTGGTCGCTACCCATTAGTTTTATTTCCGAATAGCCTTCCAAATATGAGGAGCTCGAAGATGTCGATGTTGTATTGTATAATGCTTTCTGAGAGATTTCTTTAAAGGCACAAACAATATCTTTGTCAGAAGTAACATCACCTAGAGCATAATATCCTTGGCGTGTCCTTTTTCCGGAGCTAGAATGTGTATCTGACGAGCAAACTTCTAACATATTCAAACCCTGTTTGTTTAATTTATCCAGAATTTTTTCTCGTAGTCCATTTACAAGATTATTTGAGTCTGCCCAACCGATAAGGTAATTTTGATTGTCGATTTGAAAATTAATAACACCAATACCGGCTCCGCCAAGTTCAATAAATTTGATACTTGAATTCATAGAGTTAGCATATCCAACTTTGTACGAGTGATATTGATGTTCCTTAAGTTTATTTAAGGATCTTAGAGCGAGATTACAGATGACCTCTTCTTCTTCCGATGCTATCTTCTTTCCTAATCCATTATGTGCATCAACGACCATGATGCTAGAGTATCCCACTTCAGTTGCATATCGTTCGATTCTTTCTCGAATTGAATACGGTAGATCCTCCATACCTCCATCTTTTGAAACGATCAAGATCAGAATGGTCTTAAAATTAATGCAGGTTAAAGTAAAATCATTTGATTTTGTTTGTAAAGGCAAGGAACACTTCTTGCCAGTATTTTTAAGAACGGAATTTTTTAGCGATTCAAGATATTTGTTGACTTCCTCGTGTGTAGGTAGATTTTTAGAATGGTCAGAAACACTGTGTAGAACTATTGCGTTGTTTTCAAAGAATTTAAACATCTTGTGCGGTAAATCACTTCCTCCTATAGGATTAAATGGCCCCGGATGTATATCAGGCAAAACAACAAATATGCTTTTATCTTGATCCCTCTCAAATTTAATCATCATAGTTTTTATTTTATCTGTTTTGGATCTCGAGTCGAATATATCTTCCATTTTCTCTTGCTTATTTTCTGTCCACGCCGATAGAAACGCTTGTAGAATTCTGAATGTGCTTTTTAAATGGGGATATCCAGCTCTATCAGCTAATATAGACCATACAACTCCAACAATATAGATAATTGAACCTAGGACAAGTACTCCAAGATAATCCTGCGGAATTGATGTGGTGGAATAGGGTAACAAGTTAGAAAAAAGTATCACAGGCATTACAAATGAAATTAATATAGATTTAAGCATTCTTGCTCCAAAGACGGATGTAAAAATACCGTAACGAAGTCCGCCCGCTATGAATAATCCTCCAAGACAGTAACTAAGAATGCTTGAATTTTTGTTAAAGATAACATTTGCCAATAATCCGAGCAAAATAGTTACTAACCAAAGAGAGTTTGAGAAGGCTGCAACATGAATCACTTTTGAAATCTTGTTTGTTGGAGTACCTCTAAGTAAGAATAAATCCAGAAAAAATCCCGTACAGATGATGACAACACTTAATATTAAATGAAGGAACAGTTCTGTTACAGAATACGATTCATGATTAATGCCCACGATCGCCAACGATGAAATTATCGCAATAATTGCCGAAGTCTTATACGAAGAAGGGTTTAAAAGTGTAAAATACCACCTTCTATGGATATCAGTTACACTATCTTCACTTATCAATTAATTTACTGTTGAAATTCTATACTGGAAAAACGATTCTAATGATAATTGATATTCCGATAAGAGCACCGGTAACACCTAGTATAACTTCTGGTTTTACTTTTACACCTCGGGTTTCATCTTCAAAAAACCTCAATAAACCTGCGCTTGATGCAGGCAACGGTGCATTTTTCTTCTTTCCTTCACCCAATGTGAAAGTTCTTGATAAATCATCTCTTAAATACATTCCGTTTTATTTCACATTTTGATTAGATAGTCTTAATATTTCATTGACAAAATTACTTTTTTCTAAGATTTTAATATAATATTCAATGACTCTCAATCTTTGTTCCTCTTCGATTAAATTAGTGTCTGTGCCTATTTTACCAATAAGTTCTGCCAACCTATTTCCAATTTTTACATTGATGCTATCCTTATAGTTTAGCTGTTCTGAACTGCTAAGATCTTTCGCCGGTTCTTGTGTTTCGGTACTAGTTTTGTTCCCACAGATAATACATTTAGTTTCGTTATTTTTTCTGACTTGTATTCCGCTACATTTCTCGCATGGTTCAGATAGTAGCGTTCCTCCCTTAAGTAGGGATTCCGCAGCATCTTTCAAATTTTCTTTATACTTATTATCAGATACTGACATCTTCAGCATTTAACCTATCATTAATGTAAATTAAAGTCTTCTCAGCCAGCTCAAATTATTCAGATTTCAATCGTTGATTTGACGGTATCAATAAATTTCAATTTTTTCAATCAAACATGTAATAGTTGATACTTAATCTGCACCGGGCAAGGCTTAATAATGAGAATACTTCATTTGAGATTAATTATAATATGGCGGTGATATGCAAAAAATGCGGACTACCAAACGACCTATGTGCATGTGGCGAGCTGGATAAAGAAGACACTAGAATTGTAATAAGACTTGAAACAAGAAGATTTTCAAAAACTACTACCATGATAGAAGGCATTGATCCAAAGTTGAGTGATATACAACACATTGTTAAAGAATTGAAAAGCAAATTAGCGTGTGGTGGAACTGCAAAAGCTGGTTTCATAATGTTGCAGGGAGATCACAGGGACGACGTAAAGTCTTATCTAGTGAAATTTGGTTTCACTGAATCTGCAATAGAAGTACAATAGTAACATAAAGTTTGAATTAAAAGATTTCAAGTTTTAATAATGATGTTATTTGATTCTATAACTAATTGAAAAAATAAAAACAAAAAATAATAATTTGTGTGTCGACTTACATTGATTTACCAATGATGTTTTTCATCAGGAATCAGACCTATCTGACCTGATTCGAAATATTTGTCCAGTTCTCTTATCCAACTTTCCTTTGCAGAACCTCCACCCAAGCCTTTTCTTCTCAAATAGAAAGCAATTACTGCTAGCAAGAACACCGCAAACATTATTGTTCCAAATATGTATACCATTACATCATAGAACAAGGGATCGTACGATGGACCGATTTGACCGATCAGACTGTGTAGTGTATTTCCAATCATTGTAAAGAGTCCTTCAATTCCGCTCATTATCTATTAGCACATTAATGCTATGATATATACATTTTGGTGAGATGATGCAAACAAGCCTAAAATCGAATATAGATTCACAATTAATACGAAAATCGAAAAAGTTATTCAAAGAACAGATAATTGTATTGAAGAGATGCATCTTGAGAGTGTAACGCATATAGAAAATTTATGAAGCTTTTTCACTAGCAAGATTAATGAATATAAAATAAAAAAATAGTAGTAAAGTAACGCTATGCGCTTACGGATTTTTTACTTCTACTCATCACCATAAATGCAGCAGCTACGGCGCCAAATATTGCGACAATTGCAACAGTGTAGAGCGCAGCGTCACCGATGTTCTTGCCAAAGAAGGCAGTTCCAGAACCATATGCACCAGCTTGTTGAGCATTGGATACTTTTTCCTTAGCTAAACGAAGTTGTTCTTCAACACCAAGTGCTCCTCCAGTATCTTGGCCCGAGTATTGTGCATTTGCGGTTTGATAGAAGGTTATCGCTAAAGGTCCCATTGCAATCAGTATGGATGCTATTGTAACGACGGTAAGTGAGTTCATACTAAATTTGTAATTTTAAATCCAATTATATAACTTTATTGGTGTTAAAAAAATTTTAACTGAAAATTTCGATATCCTTGTATGGGGAATTTAGGAATTTCTAGTCACTCGTCTTATAAGTAACATTTAAGATGCTCATTATTGATTCGTACTTTAATGGCTCGAATTCATGCACATACACATGGAAAATCGCACTCAACACGACCCATCTCTTTCAATGCTCCTTCTTGGATTAATCAGAAATCGGAATTACCTGCGATTATAGTTCAACTTTCAAAGGATGGGCTTAGTCCAAGTGAGATTGGAATTAAGATGAGGGATCATTATGGAGTTCCATTAATAAAGCCAATATTAGGTAAGGGGATAAACCAGCTTCTTGAAGAAAATAATTCCACTCCAGAAATGCCCGAAGATCTTAACCAACTTGTTCAAAAGGCATTAGATCTTCAGAAACATCTAAAGGTGCATAATACTGACAAGAGGAATATCCGTTCTCTAGAGTTGATAGAAGCTAAAATCCATAGACTTTCAAGATACTATAAAAGGAAAGGAAAAATTTCGCAAGATTGGAAATATGCGGCTGTTATTGCTAGACTTGAATAATGAATTAAATGGGTTACAACGAATTTAATGAAAATATAAATTCTACAAGTGAAAAAGTAAGAAATCTAATTGACGAAAAAAAGGATATCCTAATAGTATCTAGTTCTTCATGTGATGGAATTATTTCGGCCAGTGTATTGATTAGATCAATTTGGAAATCTGGCGGAAAAGCAAGCGCACGTTTGGTGAATAATTTTACTAAAGAAAGTATTGATCAATTGAAGAATGAGGACCATGAATTTTATTTTTTTACCGATATTGGTACTGGTTTCACCGAACTCTTCAATAAGCTTTTTTCGAAAAACTGGGTCACAATTGATCACAAGAAACTTTCCTTTGCCGAAATGGCCACGGATGATAATAGCGCCATACTAAATCCCTGGAAATATGATATTGATGGAAGGAAAGAAATTTCGTCGGGTGGAATCTCTTATCTTGTAGCGAAAAATTTGGATAAAAAATTTGCAGAACTATCTTCTCTTGCAATTGTATCAGCGCTGGGAGATTCCCAAGATCTAGGTGACAAAAGATCGCTTATTGGGCTTAATAATGAGATACTTGATATTTCGAAAAAAAGTGGAGTAATTCGAACAGATATAGATCTTTTGTTGTCTTTTAATGAATCCCTTCCTATTCATGAATCCATTGCTAACACTTTTGTTCCCTATTTACGTGGACTAACCTGTAACGGAAGCAAGTGTCTTGAAGTCCTAAAGAAAACTAATATTCCCTTGAAAAAAAATGGAAGGTGGAGAACAATAGCCGATACTACCCAAGAAGAAAAGTTTCTGATAATTGAAACCATTAAGGACTACCTTAATTCTCAAATTAACGGTAATTTTGAAAAAATAGAAAGCATGTTAATAGGGTTTAACTACTTTCTTCCAACTGAGGAATATGGAAGCCACGTGTATGAGGCTCGCAGATTTTCAGAGTTATTGAGTTCCTGTGCCCTTAGTAAAAAAACAGGATTGGGTATGAGTATTTGCCTTGGTGAACGATCAGGTGCTCTTCAAGAGGCGGCGACTGATGAGCAGGAATTTAAGAATGGTTCCCATAAACTTGTATCAAAAATCCTAAAAGAAAAATGGAGATTTTCTGATAAAGGTTCGCATGTAATTATTAATGCCGATGGCATCATTGAACCTGATTACGTAGGTTACCTTTCTCGTTTATTGACTTCACATTACCAGATCAATAACAACAAAGTAATCATAATGAAAATGGCAATCGATGAAGACTATTCCAAATATTTACTTGGTTCTTTGCATGAAAGTATTGATGTAGAACAAATGACCAAGGAGTTATCAGATAAAATTGACGGAATTACGATCACATTTAGTAATAAGGATGGACAGATGATCATAAATCCACTCCAAGAGGATTCACTGATGTCTATTATTTTGAAGCAATTTAAGATTTCACTATGAGAGAAGGATTTAATATCAAGTCGAGTATGAAAATACTCTTTGATAGTAAGAAGGAACTTGATACTATGATCAATGTGCTCACCCCAGATAATGTTCGCATCCCTGAAGGATTAAAAATTGATATTAAATCAAAAAATAACTATCTTCTCATTGATGTTTTTTGCAAAAATGGTTCAGGAACGTTCCTTAATACTATAGATGAGATCCTAGAGCACATATCACTATCAAGGACATTGACAGCCAATGATTGATCCCAAAATTCTGAAGGATAATCCTAATCTCTTACAAGACATGCTAAGGAATAGAAAAGTTGACTTCCCTTTTTCTGAATTACTGGACCTGGATAGAAAAAGGCGTGAACTAATTATAGAAACTCAGAATTTCAGACACCAGAAAAACACACTATCACAAAGTATCGCGAATAAGAAGAAGAATCAAGAAAGTGTTGATAGAGAGCTTGATGAAATGAAAGAAGTTGGCGAGCAAATGGCCAGTTTGGAAAACAAGAGGGATGCCGTAGAAAAGAGATATTCAGATTTAATTTATTCTATTCCCAATTTATTACAGGAGTCAGTGCCAATTGGTGATAGTGAGAAAGAAAATATCGTTATCAGAACATATAACGATTTCATAAAACCCAAAGTTAAAAGCGACCACGTTGATTTGGCAAATTCCCTAGGATTGATTGACTTGGAAAGAGCTGCGAAGATATCTGGAGCCAGATTTTATTTCCTGAAAAATGAGCTTGTTCTGATGAATCAAGCTTTGACAAACTATGCTCTGGACTTTCTTGTTGAAAACGGGTATCAATTGATTCAGCCTCCGTATATGCTGAAGAACGATGCAATTAAAGGCTCCATCATCATGGATGATTTTGAAGACGTAATCTACAAAATTGAAAATGAAGACCTGTACATGATTGGGACATCAGAACACGCAATGGCTTCAATGCATATGGATGAGATATTGGATTCAAAAAATCTTCCTCTTAGATACGGCAGTATCAGTCCATGTTTCAGAAAGGAAGCAGGAGCTCATGGAAAAGACATGAAGGGGATTTTTAGAGTCCATCAATTTGAAAAGGTAGAACAATTTGTGGTAACAGACTCTCCAAACTCTTCCGCTGAACACGAAAGAATGTTGAGTATAACAGAAAGGTTTTACCAAAATTTGGATATACCGTTCAGGATTGTATTGTTAAATAGCGCAGATACAGGGAAAGTATCCTCAAAAACTTATGATATCGAGGCATGGATGCCCGGGCAAGACAAGTATAGAGAAATTGCTTCTTGTTCTAATTGTATCGATTTCCAAGCGAGAAGATTAAGGATACGCCATAGAGGAAAAGTCAACGAAGAGACACAGCTTGTGCATACACTAAACAGTACCCTTGTCGCCACTGAGCGAACAATGGTAGCAATTCTTGAGAATTATCAAACAACTAATCAGAATTTAATAGTTCCAAATGTACTGCGAAAATACATGGGTGGTATGAAAGAAATAAAAGTAAAATGAATTATTTTTGAGTCTTTATTAATTATTAGTAAACTTCACTTAATGTAAGTTCCACCTGCAGAGGTAAAAACATCTAGACTCATATCGCAATTAAATTTTTAAATTTAATCTAGAATTGTTTCTTGTTTGTTAAAAAAAATCTTACCACTTTTTTATCAAATCAGTTTATAGCAATGCAAAAGTAACACAAGATTTAAAAAAGGGAATAAAGCAACTGATGAAAAACCGGTTGAGTGATGAACAAGAAACAACCAAGCCCATCGACCAGTTGCATGTGTAGACTGGTACAACTGGTGGGTTGTTTTACATAAGTAGTTGCGAAGAAAGTTATAGAAATCTGCTAACGATTCTAAAAAAATTTAATACAAGAATAACCTACAAACGTTAATGGACATTCAATTTCGCACCAGTTTTAATTAATTCCACTTGAAATCCGAAGTATCAGGAAAGAACCTATCAATGGGCACAAATTCGCGTCCGAAGATTTCACCTTGCGGAAACTCCTTTGTGGCGACGACAACATAAACATCTTCATTCTGGACCAATTTGTGAAGGGTCTTTAAAGATTTACCTTTCAATTCTCCTTGGAGATCGTCAGAAGTTACACCGCCCACAGCAACTGTACCTTCAACTTCATGTTTTTTTGATAGCAGAATATTTGCCTCTTTAAACCTGTCTTTAACTTTGACTTCCTTTGATTCTTGTAATAAATCCAAAAGCATAGTTGGATTTTTATTTTTGGCGATGTCACCACTATTGTATAGATATATGCCGGTTATGTTGTGAATATTATTCACATTAATGTTGTACACGAGTTGCTTAAAGTCCTCTCTGAATTTCACGCCAACAAACCCATGAGGATCATTTGTAGATGGCGTTTGTTCATGCGATTCAAGAATGCTCCAGTACCTGTCTACTGGTACTGCATTTACTGTTGCGTTAGAATAGATCGTGCCAAACAACATGCACAAGATACAAATCACAGAAATGAAAATTAAAATTATATTCATTATTAGTCTCCTTCAAATATTATCCAATTTAATTTTTTATCTAGTTCAGTAACATGGCTAGATTGTTAAAACCGTCAAACGTCTCATATAACCTAAAAACCTATTTTTTCCATTTTCCATGGTATGAGGATGTTCCGAAAGTCCAATTTCCTTTGTATAGGTGTTGTCAAGTAGTGGTGGAAATTTGTATTATTTTATTTCACAGTCACCAAAGTCACGATCGCCGTCAAGCGGACTGAAGGTTCCAATTCTGTCGGTTCCCGGCCCACATCTAAAGTAATCTGCTCCAGGTCCGCCTCTGAGTGTATCATTACCAGGTCCGCCATACAGGCGATCGTCACCTTGTCCTCCATCTAAAATGTCGTTGGCCAATCCACCATACAATACATCATTTTCTGTTCCTCCAAAAATTTTATCCCGTCCATCATCCCCATGCAATTCATCATTTCCCTGTCCTCCATCTAAAGTATCAAAGTCGTCACCACCCGTTAAATAGTCATTACCCGCAGAACCATTCAAAAGATCGTCGCCTTGCTGACCTTCAATTTCATCGTTCCCATCCAATCCGTCAATAGTATCTTGTCCGTTGCGGCCGCGAATATCATCATCGGTTATTGTTCCCCTTATATTGTCCGGGCCTGAGGCGCCATTAATATCAACTGCTCGGGAAACTAAAGCTGGTCTAGATAGAAAAAATAGACTGCATACAATGATTACGAATCCAATTTGGTAAAACAAATCAGAACTTCCTTTACTTGATATTACCACAGTTTTCCAATCATTTTTGAATTCAATACTTATTAAACATGATTATGAAAGTTGGGATAAATTGTTAGTGGTATTGGAAGCGAGAGTCAGTTCTATTTATATTATACTGGCATATCTCAATCAGTGGATTTAATGAAATTGAATACAACTTGGACTGCATGTTTTTTAGTCTTAAGTTTGTCTCTTGTATTAGTAACAGCACAAGGAATTTCAAATAACTTCTTTAAATTGTGGGCCGAAGGATCGCAATCTTCAAAAGGATAAACTATTTCAAGAGTATAGTAAAAAGAAATCATAAACGGATTTGCTCAGAAACCAATTAGTCTTGACAATTTAGTCCAAGAAGTAAGTAATCAATTACATAGATACGAACTGGAAAAATACCTGCCTCCTAATTACCGGAATCATATACTGCCATCTACCACTTATCGGTGTTTTAGGTTTTAAATTCAATAGTTGCTCATAATGAATTATGGGTCGAACAATTCCTTCGTATAGAATTGCCACAGAAATTGAAAGAAGTAAATGGAATTTATTTGGGCAAAAATTGACGCTTTAGCACCTAAGTTTTTTGAAAATAATGTGTGGTTGGCATTGTGGATATTGATGAGGACGAAATGAGGCCCATGACGGAACAGGAGAATACAGTAAGCACAGATAAAAGAAGGATAAGTGACAGTATAACACGAAGACGTAGGTATTAATGTTAAAATATTAAACTTTATAAGTAGTGCTACCGGCAATATTTTCTATGTTAAATCAGAAAAATTTGAGCCTAATCTTAGTAAGTGCAACGTTATTTTCACTGATGTTTGTAGCCGCGGTAAACTCTAATTTTACCTTTGCGCAGAATGAGAAATTCAAAGCAAAACTAAAAGGAGAAAGTGAGGTTCCTCCAGTAAATTCATCTGCAACAGGCAAAGCCAAATTCAAAGTCAAGGATGGCGTCATTACAATTAACGTTAACGTAACAGGATTAAAAGACATAACTGCTGCCCAGATTTATGCCGGGGCTAAGGGACAAAATGGAGAACCTGTAGTGGATCTATTAAAGGCTGGCAAGCAGAACAATGCAGGCGAGAGAATCATTGTTAAGGGGGAAATTACTGCTTCGGATCTTCAAGGTCCTATGTCTGGAAAGACACTCCAAGACTTCCAAACAGCAATGGGTAATGAGGAGACATACGTCAATATACAGACTAGCGATAATCCCGACGGAGAGATAAGAGGACAAATTAAAGTAAGCGGTGGTAACGCGACAGAAACAGGATCTATGAATGAAAATGCCACTGCTGACGTTGAGGATGCCACTGCTGACGTTGAGGATGAGTAGTTAAGTTTCATCTAACTCAAGAAACCTATTTTTTTCATTTTTTTCAATTGCTTGTAATGTTCAAACAAGATAGACATAAGAATTCGGATGCATAAGACAGGCTTGCAAGCCATTACTCCAGCAGTGTTATGCAATCGCGAATAAGAAAACATTTCATCAAAAGATCTTTCTATTCTTCCTGTCCAATGCATATCAGAAGTATGACTCTATCGTCTAATCCTGAACATATCTGCATAACTAAGGTCACGGCCTTTGTTGGACAGATCATACAATTTGTTTGATGCGATTGCTTGTTCCAACCATAACAGTGAAAACATATAACCGAATCGCTAGCTGTTTTTATTTTTATTTTCTGTAACCATGGGATTACTTGTATCCAATTATATTATTATTTTTAACAATATAATTAAGAGAATTTTTGTTGGTAGTTCCATCATGGGTGATCTCATTATTAGATGCATTGGCAGGAGATTCATGAACTATACCATTCTTTGAATTAGATATCTCGTTATCGTGGATTTGGTTGGAAAGATTCTTGGTAATGATACCATTAGTGGTATTAATGATATTATTGTCATATATCTGATTGTTAGAAGTGTCTGAAAGATATACACCTGTCTTGCAATTTGAAATAGTATTGTTGTAGACTTTATTAAAGTTAGATTCATTATTAAATGAAACACATCGAACATTATCGTAGACGTGATTATTTCTTGCAGTAGAATTTGTAGTATTAATGCTAAATGCTATGCCGCGTCCTGAACCTGAATTACTATAAACTTCGTTTCCTTCTACTAAGAGGTTATAACAGTGTCTAGAACATATAATGCCAGAGGCATTATTATTATATACTACATTCCCTTTAATGAGGAGGTCATGGCTATTTGTATGTGGACCAATCCCATACAAATAATTGTCATGGAATTTATTGCCTTCAATTACCATATACCCCACCCCATTGGAATAATAACCTTTTAGGAGATGGTGAATATCATTATCTTTTATGACAGAACCTTCCTCACCATAATAACTTAATCCCGAACAACTGTTACAGGCATAACCAAGATATGCTAATTCAGAATTCGTTATATTAGTTGTTCCATCTCCTTTGTTGGAGACTCTTATAAAAGGTCTTGCTTCTGCGGTATCATATAGTGTTGTTGTATCCTCTTCTCCTGCCCTTTTACCTAATTTGAACTTGATCACATCATTCTTTTCAGGATCCCAAGAAGTTATCTTTACAGAATCGATCCTTAAAGATCCAATTACATGAATTCCATTTGGGTTATTCTGATTGCTTTTGCTTACTGTAATTGCACCGATACTATTCGTTTTATTAAGTACAGCGTTATTAGTCGAAATCTCATCTTGTTCCTCATCAGAATCAATATTACTTGCATTAATTGACGTACCACTTGCTGTAGAATCCGATGTTGATTTCGATTCTAATTGGTGTTCTGGTATTGGTACTATTTTTAACCAACTAGTATCGGATGAATCTATAAGGAGTGTTGCTCCCTTCTTAATTTCAATTCCTGCATTAAGTACCCATATTTTGTTAGCGTCCATGTTATCGTCTACGCCATGATTAGTAGAGTCTTTTTTAATAAAACCGGATGTTTCTCTACCTAGTATACTTGTGTCATTAAGTTCTCGAGCAATATCAGAAATATGAGCAGAATTACAAAAAACTTGTATTAATTTGGTTTCTGGCATATATTTGATACATGAACTCGTGCCAGCCTGCTTCTGCTTCTTCAATTGGTAGAGATTTTCAATATCAATAAGTTCATTATCTTCCACAATCTTTCTAAGATAACGTTCATGATTAGTAAAAGTAGAATTAGGATTAGTAAGTGATGCAGCATCACTTGTCTTGTTGGTATACTTCATTGGATCAAAATCTATGCCATTAGTTGACTGAGAAATTTCGTTATCGTAAATCTTGTTACTCGGATTGTATAGGCGTATCCCGTTCTTGGTGTTGGAAATTTTATTATCGTAAATTGAATTATTGCCCGTAGTCGAAAGAAAAACACCGGTCTTGCAATTAGAAACAGTATTATTGAATATGGTATTGTGGTTTGATCCTCTATTGAATGAAATACATCTTGGTTGATCATGAACATAATTATTCTTCGCTACTGAATTCGTGGTATTGATACTAAAGGCAATGCCTCTGGCAGCCCCTGAATTATTATATACTTCATTTCCATCTATTATCAGATTATAGCAATCTTTAGAACAGATTATACCCGATGCGTTGTTATCATAAACAAAATTATTGCTTATGGAAAAATCATGAGAACCAGTATGAGGATCTATACCATATAGATAGTTATCATGAAAAGTATTGTTATCAATAGTAATGTACGCAGCATTTTTGGAATAAAATCCTTTTAGGAGATGGTGTATATCATTATTCCTTATTATAGACCCTTCACCACCATAATAAGAAAGTCCTGCACATCTACTACATGAATACCCGAGGTAAGCAATCTCTGAATTAGTAATATTAGTTGTCCCCGCTGCATCCTTTGATACTCTTATGAATGCTCTGGGTTCTGCTGTATCATAATCCGACTTTGTGTGTTCTTCACCGGCTCTTTTTCCATAATCAAAACTAATAACATCATTTTTTTCTGGATCCCAAGAAGTTATCTTTACTGAGTCAATTTTTAGAGAACCGTGAACATGTATACCGTTCGGATTATCTCCGTTATGTTTGCTAACAATTAAAGTACCGTTTTCAATTTTAGTTATGTTATTAGTGTTGCTGGAATTTGCCCTGCTGTTGTTCTGAATTACAGTAAGGGTATCATCAGAATAATTCGTATCTTCGGTGGCATTTGCGGACTTTTGCTTTAATTGTACTGTAGGTGTGGGAATTATTTTTAGCCAGGATGTATCACTTGAATCAATAATAAGACTGCCTTCTATGTCCACTACAATTCCGGCGTTTAAAATCCAAACCTTTGGTTGGTTCGCATCACTCCCTCTCTCTATCCCAAGTACGGTCGGATTTCTTAAACTATTGTAGATATCCGTTAGATGTATAGATTCACATCTAACTTGGATCAATTTTTGCAAAGAATCATACTCTACACATTGATTTTCACCAGAGTTTAATGTACCCTCAACTTTATTAGACGACAGACCGGTAATTCCTCCTGGACCAAATAGCAATACCGGTATCAACAATGTCTCAATTATTGCAATAAATCGTTCCAATCTGTCATCGAAAAAGAGAAATCCATATATTATTTATATTTGGTGGTGTCGAATAACATACACCGGCCAACATAATATTGGTAATTTTCCCACGTAATTATTTTGATTCTTAAAGGGATGAACTCAGGAAGAATCGAGACATGTGCCAAACCCATCTAGATTGTCTGCTACGACTATCTATCATTATCAGAACGGCCAGAACGAAAAACAACATATAGGTTTCACTGGTGGCGAAGTACTGAAGTGGATTAATGAGTACAACCCACCAGTTGGCAAACGTCCTTAACGTACAAGTGGATTAATGAGTACAACCCACCAGTTGGCAAACGTCCTTAACATAAGCCAAAAAACATTATAAAAAAAAGCTGATGGGTATAACGAAGTGTTGAGAGGAAAATACTCCCACCAGGTAAATTAAGAAAGTTTCTCCCATCTGATACATATACAGCCCCACAGTTATTGATTGCCAAATGTTCTGGATCTAAAAATTGTACTGTTCTGATCCCTAGAACTAACACATTGTCATTAAAAAGAAAAATAAAAAAATTAGGCGGACTTCTACTGTGTGTTTGTACCAGTATTATTCAGGGACGCAGTTGCTGTATCGTTAGTACCTTTAATCTTGATTTGTCCTCTAATCATTCCATCGGGATGGTCTGTTGTGCCAACGTTAACATATGTATTTCCACTCCCCATCTCGGTTTTAAGATCAGCTAATGTCTTACCTTCCATTGGACCTTGTAGATTAGAGTCTGTGAAATTGCCCCTCATTGTCATTCCAGTTAGGCTATCTGAATGTTTGCTGGATTTCATTAAATCAACTATTGGCTCCCCATTCTCAGTTGCCATTCCCTGGTAGATACCAAGGGCGGTGGCATCAGTTATTCCAGTTACATTCATTTTCCAGGTCATGATATCATCCTTTGTCTTGAAATTTATAACACCTTCTGCTGGTGTATCCACCGGTGGAACCTCGTTATTTCCGTCTAATTTTGCTCGGAATTTTTCATTTTGCGCATAAGTGTCTGTTGTTCCAAGGAGTATTAACGAGAACAACGCTGCAGAAATAATCACAGAGTACAAGTAAACATTCTTCGCCATATATTACAAAAGGCAGAAGATGTTCTTTATAAATGCTACAATAACTTCGCATGAATATGGATTATTTGGATATACTTCGATACTCATACTAAAGACCTTATATAGTTGCCAATCAAATTACTTCAGAATATCTTCAGAATGAAAATTTGTCCCTTTCATGTTGCAATTGCATTACTTTTTGTTTTTGTAATCATTCTTCGTATTAATATTGTTACTGGAACACAGGAAACACCTTCCTCTCTAACTAAAAAGCAAGAAAATTATACATTTATTACTGAATGGGGTTCCAAGGGGACTGGGAAGGGGGAATTTCTCCGTCCTCACGATCTAGAATTTAGCAATGAATACAAATATCTTTATGCAGTTGACAGGGATGGTAATCGTATTCAAGTATTTGATAAAAACGGTACATATCTTTTTACGTTTGGAGCAAAAGGCCTAGGTGACGGACAATTCTTGGTACCATATGGACTAGATGTTGATGCGAGAGGACATGTTTGGGTTGCTGATAGGGGGAACCACCGAATACAGCAATTTGATAGTAGGGGTAACTTTATTTCAAAATTCGGCAACGAGGCTAGTCATCCAAGCAGTGAATTAGGTAAATTTGATAACCCAAGACACGTGGAAGTAGATCGAAATTTAGAATTTGTGTATGTGGCGGATTCCAAAAATAATCGTATTCAACAGTTTGACATAAACGGTACATTTGTAAGGGCCATTGGAGAATTAGGGAATAAACCCGGTGAGTTTAATCTTCCCACCACTATTGAGCAAGATTCAAAAGGTAACTTTTTCGTGACTGAAAGAGGAAACGAACGTATTCAGAAATTTGACAGTAATTGGAGGCCATTGTTGGCTTGGGGAACTAAAGGATCGGCAAATAATCAGTTTTGTCATCTTGAACACCTTGCATTAGACAAACATGATAATGTATACGTAACCGACCCCCAATCAGATCCAGGTTGCAGTATGCAGCCACGTGTACTTAAGTTCGATAGTAATGGTAGTTTTCTAGCCAAATTTGGTTCTGGCGGAGCAGGAGCTGGCCAATTAGAAGACCCGGAACATTTAGCAGTAGACACTGATGGAGATGTGTATGTATCGGATCGAAAGAATAACAAAATTTTAGTATATGCCCCAACATTTACTGATTAGATTTTGGCAGCCGGTGTCTGTTTTTGCATCATTTTTGCTTTTGTCATGCTTGGATGCTATTATAATTTAACCTATGCAGAAAACGCAGGAAAGACTAAAGATAAAGCAGAAAAGATCCATGATTTCAATTTTGTTGCTGCTGGTGACTTTGGTTGTGGCAATGAATCTAATAGAACAATTCAAGGAATGACCGAGAAAGATCCCGAGATTGTCATAGCCTTGGGTGATCTTTCCTATGATAAATCGGCTGCGTGTTGGCTTAGCAGTATAACTCCATTAGATAGTCCTGGAAGGATCAAAATATCAATTGGAGTTCATGATCTAACGAAGAAGATGATAAAGTACAACGATTATCTTCAACATTTCAATATAACAAAACCCTATTATTCCTTTGATTATCAAAACGTTCACTTCTTGGCAATGGCTACTGCAAGAAATTCAATTATTCCATACAAACATGGATCTGAACAATATAACTTTGTCGCGGAGGATCTAAGCAGCGCACACAATAACAAAAACATTGAATGGATAATTGTATATTCATTTAGACCTTTTTATTCTTCTCCTACAGAACATTTAGGGGAGCCGGATTTAACAGATACATATCATCCGTTGTTTGATAATTACAGTGTAGATGTTGTACTACAGGCACACAATCACAATTATCAAAGAACGTTTCCACTAATATATAATGAATCCTCATTCTTTCCGTTACATTATCCTGAAATTTCATATAATCATGATACTAAATATAACCAACCAAATGGTCCCATATTTATCACATTAGGTACAGGGGGTGCTGGATTACACAACTTTACCGGAACTGTCCCTTACGTCGCAGCACAATTCGCAAGCCATGGCTTTCTGAATGTAGATATAAAAAGTTCAAAAAAGGATTTAAGGTTATCTGGTACATTTTACGAGAACATGAATTTGACTAAAAAAGACCAATTTGTCATAACAAAGAAAAAAGTTTCCGGCAATTAATTTACAAAACATACTTATAAAATTCTATAAATTTACAAAAACGTGCCACAATATAGCACAAAGCCTTTTTGGCATTCATAATGTTCCTTTTGATGATTTCACTTTATTTGGCCCAAAAACAGAGAAAAGACCATCAACGACCTAATTTGATTAGGTTCTAGCAATAATGTACTCAATTTTAGTAATACAAGTGTATAAATGAATCATGTTTTGTTTTTGAATTTGATACTTGTACTAAAGTCTTTTTATATTTAATCCAAATTAAACACGTTACTTTGAAACATTTTGCACTCTTATTGTTTATCATTTGTTTTTCATTAATTAATTTAATCTATGTTACTATCCTGTTTTCACCTATTGTCTTAGGGTCTGCAACTACTAGCTCGATATTAGATAATAAATATGTCAACCATTATTTTGTTACCGCCTTTGAGACAAATAAAAACATAAATAGTCAACAAGTCGTAATACCACAGTCAGAGGTTTGTGAAGACCGACAGGACAATGATTTAAACGGACTTGTTGATGAAAGTTGCTCAGTTGAATCATCCTCAGTAGGAATTCCGGCTGCTAATTTTAACAAATCAAAGACGCTACGAATTGGGATAGTTGGTGACATTGACTCCAATCAAGGATTAACAACACAGTTGGAAATCGCAAATCGCTACAATGTCCAGGCATTGATAATACCAGGAGATTTTGAGTATACTAATGGAAAGGAGGTATTATCTAACTTTCAATCTCATGGATTTACAAAAGCAAATACTGACATAGTTGTTGGAAATCACGATACTGGAAACGAAGTGATGATGTGGTTAGATAACAATAGGACTTTTGGACAAGTCATGTTTGATTTTTCGGGTAATAAACTTGTTTTATTCAATATTGACGCAAATATAAATTTTGATTGTACCAGTCCACAGTTCGACATTTTAAAGTCTCAAATTCAATCAAGCAAGGCATGGTTCAAATTCGCAGTCGTCCATCAACCGTTTGTGACTGTAAAAAGTGAGCATCCTCCTAATGGTGAGTTTGATTGTTACGATCCTTTATTTAGAGCAGGCGGAATTGATGGCGTATTAGAAGCCCACAACCATAACTATCAGAGATTCAACATTCACGGCTTGATGTATGGTGTATTTGGTACAGGAACACACGACACTGGGTCCAGCATGTACCCATTAGAATCTGATACATGGCAGGGAAATGATTGTGTAAAATGCATTACGGGTGAAAATGGAATTACGATTATAGATCTTAATTTGAATAACATAAATTCAAAGCATTTTGTAGGATGGTTCCTTAATATGGAAAACCAAGTTCTTGATAGATTTGATAGTTCGGTTGGTTAAATCGTCACAAAATAATAGAACCATTTTTCCAGGCATTTGAAAATTGAAAGACATAGTACTTTCATGGAGAATTCATAGTTAAATGGGACTAATCTTTTCAATGATTCAACAAGTCCCTATCGGTGATCTAATTGAGATTATCCTATATGTCATAGGTTCTGCGTTTTCTCTTATATTATTATCATTATCTATTTCTGCTTATAGGAAAAATCCTCAAAAGAGATTGTTATATGCTATCACTGCGTTCTCATTATTTGGGGTTTTTTTGATATATGAAAACTTTGAACATGCATTAACACTGGATAACCCATTTGCAGACATAATTATTCCCTCTTCCACACTCGCCATTTTGGTATTATTCTTCCTGCAATAACTAAAAGAAATTAACAGATCTGTATTCTACTGCCTTTATTCATTGATTTTACTGATACGAGATCTCCCCTAAATTTTATTTCAAAAGATAGTTATCTGGTATTCCATTTATGGCCAGGCAAAATTTAAATCTGTTTTCTATTGATTCAAGAATTTGTGAAGACAACAGTCGTACTATTGCCTGGTGCGACTAGAGTGTATCAATTATAAAAATTAAAGCAAGCCTTACTGCATTCATTTAGTACTTGCATATTTGTTTCACTTGAACATAATTATTTGTAAATAATTATTTATTGAAACAGGTTTACAAGTGTTTTATAGTTTGTTGAACAAAGAAAGTTAACGCTTCAACAACAACTGGTGGACGGATTTATTGTTTGTTCCTGTCCAGTAACAGACACATCCTGTCACCAGTTGTTTGTTTCTGTTTTTCTACCTAGTTCATATGTGCTATAGAACTACACATGATAAATAAATCGACAAAACTTAAGTTCTTCGATATGTGCTTCATGTGCTCCGAATCTTCCTATTGAATCCGTCGATCTATTGCGTTAGTTGTTAACATCAGAATCTGCGCATTACTTTTGGCTTTAGTAATTCTGGGTGTCCCCTAAGGCTTCTTACCAATGAAAGAATTTTATCCTTATCGTCAGGCAAATTACCACCAATAGAATATACATTTGAGGCATGATTAGCTCTAAAAACTACAGATGCAGATGGTTTAATGTTACTCACCAGTATTTCAAGTTCATCCAGTATGGAAGTATCGTCCAACGGTTCAAACTCTTCGCCAAATTTTTGCATAAACTCATCGTATACACCATCTTCGAGAATTAGAGTTAACGCGGCCAGAAAACTTGGTGAAACTTCACTAACTACTCTAGCTGTTTCCTTGATGTGCTCTACAGAATATTTTTTCCCTCCGATGCCCAGTATTACCATACATGAGAGAATAAATCCACTTTCTTTGGCCCTCTTACATGCCTCAATAATACTTTTTGCAGTGGCCCCCTTGGTAATTTTTTTCAGAACTATATCGTGTCCAGTTTCTATGCCAACGTAAAACATATTCAGACCTCGACTATTAAGCAGGTTAAGCTCATCGGAACTTTTTTGAAGAAGATTTTTTGGCATGGCATAACACGAAATTCTCTTTAGGTTTGGAAATTTTCCTTTTAGATAATCCAATATTTGTATTAATCTTGATGTAGAGAGGTTTAAAGCGTCTCCATCCGCTAAAAAGATCTTTTCAGTTTCCGGATACGATTTTGAAACAAGATCTATCTCATTCTTAATTTCTTCCCATGGCCTCTCAGAATATTCTTTGGTTCTATACATATTACAAAATGAACACTTGTTAAATGAGCATCCCAAAGTAACCTGGAAAATAACCGAATTAGCTTCAGAGGGCGGTCTGTATAGAGGATAATCATATCCTAATTCAATCATGACAGATATGACACCTTAATACAATTTAACTTATATGGAAAAAACACTTCAAATTCATTTTATTGCAGTCAGGCACGGTAAAGACTAGATTTATTATTACGTTTCAGTTACATATATCTCCTCAAATGTAAAATGAAGAACATCGAAATTGTTAAAATATTGCGCGAAATCTCATATCTTATCCAGATAACTGAAGATGATCCCAATACTATCTTCAAAGTAAGAGCGTATGAAAAGGCTGCTGACATGATCGAAGGTTTGTCCACCAGTGTTGTAGAGATATATAATAAAAATGGAATTAAGGGCCTTAGAGATTTACCATCGATAGGAAGTGCTATTTCCTCAAAAATAGAGGAGCTAATCAAGTCAAACAAAATTGCTTACCATGAGGAATTAAGAAAGAAAATGCCAATCAGAGTTTCTGATTTTATTAACATGAAAGGAATAGGTCCAAAGACGATAAAAATATTGTACGACAAATTGAAAATCAAGAATTTATCAGAGCTGCAGATAGCAGCATCAGAAGGAAAAATTGCCAAACTAAAAGGCTTTTCAAAGATCAAAGAAGAAAAAATACTCAAGACAATTCAATTATCAAAAGTAGATAATAGCAGGTTTTTATTGGGAGATATTTTTCCACTGATTAAAAAAATTGAAAATCGGTTGACAGGTCAGGCTAGTGTGATTCATTGCGCGGTCGTAGGATCCTTCAGAAGGATGAAAGAAACCATTGGAGATATTGACATTGTGGTGTCAACAGATGAACCAGAAAAAGTAATCAACTTTTTTGTAATGATGTCCGAGGTTGAGGAAATTAAAGGTCAAGGCAAGACAAAAGCATTCGTTGAACTTCGGAACGGAATAGATGTGGATTTGCTAGTCGTCCCAGAAGGAAGTTTCGGATCTGCTTGCCAATATTTTACTGGCAATAAGGAACATAATATTTCTCTGCGTAACCTGGCAATTTCAATGGGTCTACATCTTAATGAATGGGGATTATTCGATAAAAAAAGAAAGAAAATTGGTGGTACTAATGAAAGGGAAATTTATCAAAACCTCCGGCTTCAATATATCCCACCTGAACTTAGGGAAAATCTTGGCGAAATTCAATTCTTTTCTAAGGATCAGAACCATAAATTAGACCTAATAGATTACGGGGATCTGAAAGGAGACCTTCACACACATACTGATAATACTGACGGTACTATGTCGATAGAAGATATGGCATTACATGCAAGAAAAAAATTTGGACTGAATTACATTGCAATTACCGATCACACAAAGAGTCTTCGATTGGCGAATGGTTTGAATGAGAACCAACTGTTAAATCAAATCGATAAGATACAAGAAATAAACGATGTTATAAACGAAGATTTAACTGGTACCAAGTTTAGGATCTTGAGTTCTGTCGAAGTTGACATTCTCAAAGATGGTGGCCTGGATATACCAAATAATATACTCGACAAGCTGGATGTTGTTGGAGCATCTATACATTCAAATTTCTCCCTGTCAAAGGAGATTCAAACCGAAAGGCTCATCAAGGCGGCAAAAAACCCAAGTGTGGATATTATATTTCATCCTACGGGCAGATTGATAAACAAAAGGGAAGGATATTCTATAGATATTGAAAAGTTAATTGATACTGCATGTGAGACTAGAACTATTCTGGAAATCAACTCTAATTATGATAGATTAGATTTGAGGGACGAACATATCCGTTTGGCAGTAAACAATGGCGTGAAACTTGCAATAAATTCTGATGCACATCATCCCATCCATTTTGCCTACCTATTATTTGGCGTAGGTCAGGCAAGAAGGGGATGGGCAAAAAAGATTGATGTTATTAATTCCTCAAATGTTGATGATCTATTGAAACGACTTAAATAACATAAATGCAATCTTGGGCGCAAAAAAAAATTTATCAAAATTCAAATTAATCTAAAGCCGGATTCATTTGTCTACCCAGTATGAATAAGTTAGAAATATTAATAAATGTTTCAACAAGGCTAACATTCACAGAGTAATAAAGATCTAGATAATTGAATTTAAAAAAAGTATTGTTATTTTTCTGTGACTTTGGAGATTCTTTCAAGCGCCTGATTAGTACCTTCAAGAATATGCTTTTGTACCATTTTTGAAAAAACTCCCACAAAACCTGACAATCTAATGTCCCATTCTACGTTGACCATACTTGCGTGTTGGCCGTCCGGATTCAATAAAACTACTTTCTTTCCTTTTAGTGGTCCGTCTATAATGTCAGTAGTTATGGATTTCATCGGCTCAATTGTGACTTTTTCTTTACATGTTGAATTTCTGAATGCAATTACAACTTCTCTTTCAACTACTTTTTCAGTTTTGCTTAAATTTCTAATTGATTTAGTGCCATGCCAAAATTCTGGCTCTCTGTCAACATCCGATAGTATTTTCCAAACCTCAGAAACGGGAGCATTTATTTTTCTAGCCGTGTGGAAAGTTACCATAATTTGATTGCAAAGTAATCAAATATATGAATTACAAAGTGTATACAGTCTATTTCGATAACTAATTTATCAAGAAATTCTTCCATGTATTATAACAGGACCCTACAAATTGACAATAAAAAATGAAACGTTCATTGCAGTTTTATCGACGGTTAATTTTTCAATTGAACATCGTAATATGTTATCTAACTTACACGCTGTGATTACAAAGCAATACTTGGCAATAGAAGAGAAACATGATAAGTTGTTAACATCACTAAGAACGGCATACGCTGAAGAATTAAACCTAAAGAAAGATATCACTTCTTATGATGACCTTTTGGATGCACTTAGAATAGCCCTGAAAGGTAATAATATAGAATAATTCAATAATTTTTAGAATAAATTCAACTAAAAACGCAATATTTTAACGATGTAAATTACCATATTGAGAAATCTTAATAGATTGACGAAATAAGGTTAGGAAATGGATACGAGATTTTTGATATTTGGGATTCTATCAACCATGTTCTTTGCATGAATTTATAGTTCTTCTATATTTTTTGTATCAGCGGCTCCAATTACGAGTTGTTTTCCTACCAGTAAAATAACTACAATTTGTACCGTGATTGATGACGATGATGATATGACTTCGTGGGAGTGTAAGACGAGCAACGGTGGTAAAACTTGGAGTTGCGATAAAGTCAAAGCAGCAGTAGGAAACTCAATACCTCCTGGCCTTAATGATGCACTAACTGCTAAAGTACAATCGAATATCATAGATAATAATAACGATACAAAAGTTCCTAATGATTTTTTGAATAAAGGTGGTCTTTTAACAAAGGACAACCAGATAAACAACGAATGAAGAAAATTTTGCAACTCCTCCTACCTGTCCAAATACAGGACCTATTCCTCCAGATTGCACAATGAAACCTTTCTTAAAATAGAATATAAAATAATTCAAAAATATGATAAACTTCTGAGTGTTCTCAAATTAAACTTTGAAATGATATAATATTAAATAAGAGTTAGCAATTCGATCATAAGATTTAAAAATAATGTTTGAGCAACTGATGGGCATCTAACTGGTCGAATGATGAATAAGAAACAACCAAGCCCCATCAGTTGCTTGTGTTTAGACTTAGGGGTTCTTGGTTGCCGTATTATATTAATTACTGAGGTAGAATGAGACAGAAGATTTCAACAAGAAATAATGTATATTTCTAAACTATTTGTTAGTAAGTCTTATCTTTTGAGCGTTCAATTAAATAATATCATATTCAGTCAAAAGGCTTACACTATAACTTGAATTGTGTTGAGTATAAACTATATTATAATTTGTTGACCTTTACAACATAACGCAAGCGAAGAGTCTTGAACACATACTGGGCTGGTGGGGTTCTTGTTTATCACCAATCAACTCCTCCCACCAGTTCTTCGAATCAAGAATTCTGGATTGGATTTTATTTCATGTTTGTATCAATGCCAATTCATGAATTAAAACAATTCATATTTTTCTATCACGAGCTGGTGTTCTTCTTAAGATTCTTTCCGCTTATTCTAATTTTATATCGTTACCGTATCAAGTCGGCCTAAAGAAATCATTTTTCAGTAATTCTAACAGTAATAGCCACTAATTGTAACCGTATCTAACTTTGTCGGTTTTTTCAAGGTAACCGTAATTGATATAATTATGACATATTTTTCTGATGCATAGTCATTCGAAATCAAAAACAATTACAAGTAACGTTCTTGGCTGTGAAATTCTTATTGATATGAAAACAAGTTATCTCGTTGATCCTGTGATTTTTAAATCCAATGATTATCTTTCAGTTCTTATCGCAGATACGAACCACTTTGGCAGTATGTTGACATTCATCCTCACAAAATAATTAAAAGCCGCATCCAGAACGTATGTTTTTGCCCAATCATCCTTAGATCTTATAGATCTGCCATAAGCTTGAACTAGTCTCAGCGCTGTCTGCCAATAGTACCATTCCCCATTTATCTTCCTCTTCTCTGAAGTCCATTTGTCTGCTATGTTAGGATAAGGGACTTTGGTAATTATCTGAAATCGAGATAAGTTATCTTTCAGGTCAAGACCTGTATGTAGTGAGGGAGAAATAAGAACAGTTGGTTTCTTGCTGTCAATATGTTCTTTAATTACTTCATCCCTTTGGATTTCAGGGTCTGTCAATATCAGTCTCCTAGAATTCATTTTTGAAAGGTTCTCTTTGATAAAATTTAGCTGTTCATATGAAGTGGTATGGATTATACCCTTATCGTTACTATGTATATGCATTATGTTATCAATCGCATGAGATATTTTTGTCTTGACATCCGTCTGCTGTAAATTACTAAAATTGAGATATTCTACACTTAGAGGAAAAATTGGTCTATTTTCAATTGGAAAGTCTGATTGAATCTGTATAAATTTGGTTCTATCATCTCCAGTATCCAGTCCAAGATTTTTTTCGAATGTTCTATGATCTAGAATGGTTGCACTCATGATTAGTGTTTTTGGACATTTTTCAACAATAGTTCTAATATATTTGGAGGCATCTAAAGGCTTGAATTCTACCCGTAGAACGTCGTAGTTTTCCTTTTGCACCTCGGAGACTATCCAGTTTTTTGGATTTGAAAGAATATTATTTATGGTCCTTGTAAGCTTGTCGATATCCTGTACAATATCAATCAATATTTCCTTGTCTATTTGAAAGTGTTTTTTATTTTCGGATTTTATATCTATTTCAAGACTCTCGTCATCTTCAAATAATTCCGAGGCACTTACTATTCTTTTGTTTTTAGATTTTGCCTTGCTTTTTGAATCATATCCATATTTTATTTTCCGTTCCGTTACAAGGGAATTTACCAGAGAATCGTATCCTATGAGCGTAAGGATAGTTTTTTCTAAGTCTATAAGAAAACCTAGCCAGCCATTCAAATCGAAGCCATAGTCGATCATCTTAAAATCATTAATGTATCTTCTCCACCGTTTCTTTGATATCGAAAGCCCTCTGAATTTTATGATTTCAGTTTCAAGTAAATGTGCTTCATCGAGTACGAGTAATTCTCTTTGCTGAATCATGCTCTTATTGGCAAGTAACGATAAAAAAATAGAGTAGTTAAATATAGAATGGCTTGCCTTTAAAGCTTGAAATAACTGATCAAAATAATAACAGGGACTCCATTGTCGTGGAATATCAAAGTTCTTTAGATGAATCCAACTTGAATACTCAGTTTCATAATTTTCTAATTTTTCTCTACTGATAAAGATGCTTTCATTTTTTCTTTCTTTATTATCAATCCTGTAATCATTTATGAAAGTTCTGTATCTACAACCTGCCCCCTCCATGGATTCATCAGATAGACATGGCCCATAATCAACAGTGGTGTGTCTGCACTCAATTTCAGATCTTGAGTTGCAGGAAGTGCAATGATATTTTCCTGCTTCCACAAAATCTTCCTTTACCCTACATTGAAAGTTGTTTTTTCCTTTTGCAACTTTTAGGAACCCGTAGTCATATGTGTATTGAGTTTGAAGATCCTTAGTCGCGGTACATACAAAGCTAGAACCAAGCGTCCGTGCAACGGTCATTGCAATTGCACTTTTGCCAAATCCAGTGGGTGCTTCCAATATAACGTATTTACAACCTGAATTAAAGGCGTCACAGATTTGTCTTATTACGTCATCTTGGTTATTTCTAAAAGAAGTATGAGGGAAATTCGCAAAATATTCTTTCACACTTATTGACTTATTCAACTTATAGAGAAAGAAGTGAAAAGACTACTGATATAATTATTCTTATGTAATTTTGCATTGTCAAAGGATAATGAGTCTTTATCTTCTGATGTCAGGGTACTCTAAGCAAAAAAACTTCATTTGAAACAAAATTCTCGAATCA
The DNA here is from genome assembly GCA_044870765.1 of Nitrososphaeraceae archaeon. Taxonomy (GTDB): domain Archaea; phylum Thermoproteota; class Nitrososphaeria; order Nitrososphaerales; family Nitrososphaeraceae; genus TA-21. The sequence goes on along the minus strand of JBIOZG010000028.1, from coordinate 17,950 downwards.
AGTACGACTTATATGAAACTGCTGTGCTAATTTTCATTGCTAATAATTTGAAAAAGCAGTATATCATGATACCATTATTTTTATTTATATTAATTATGAGTTTTACTACGCATTTTATTACATTTGCCCATCTTTCTCACACTCCCCATTACAATGGTGGATCAAACAGGGATGGAATGGGAAAATATTATCCTTATATGGCACTCGATCCGGAATATGCGGGGCCTAATCAACCTACGCAAATAACATTCAGTGTACAGGACTTTGATGGAAAGGATGTACACAATATTGAAACAATGGTCGAAATCTATCAAGAAAGTACCGGCGAAAGAGTAAAGGGATTTCCCTGGACAGTCCAAGATATTGGTGATTTCAACCTATATTACGTTTTTCCTTATCCAGGTTCATATGAAATAGTGCTTAGTGTGGCCAATGACGATAAGATGGTGAATCATGATAAATTAGATCCCCCAAGATCCATATTGTCGAGTATCGCGGGTTGTGATTGTAAACGTGTAATTTTTAATGTTACTATCTCAGATTCCTGGGGTCCGGTCAGAAACTCCCTTCTGGTGATTTCAATCTTGACCCCAATCATAGTTCTTGGATCGGTGTTAGGTAAAACATATCTTAAGAGAAGAAAACAGAGATCCGCTACGATACCAGAAAAAGAAACCCTGAAATATATAATCATGTTAGTTGCTATAGCAGGAGGACTCGTACACCTGGCGATTTTTCCGGAACACGGATCTTTGCAAATCTACTACTCAATATTCCTAATGGCTGCAGCGGGAGCTCAAATAGCATATGGAATATTGTATATCCTGATCAATTTCTCTGCCGATACTTATACTAGTAACAATCCGAATCTCATTTTGAGTCATTACAAGAAAAGGCTCGCCTTGAATCTTTTCGGACTTGTTGGAACTTCTGTTCTAATAGTGCTCTATGCGTATTCGGTAATTGTTGCACCGCCACTATCTCCAGATAATAAGGCAGAAAATGTAGATATTGCCGGCATATTGGCCAAATCAGTCGAAATATTTTTGGTCATTGGAATAGTATACCTGATGCGGTGGGAAAAGAGAAAAATAAGGGATATTCTAATCAACGCGAAACCGGGTTAAAAATTAAGTGCAACTAGAGATACGATGGGTTTAGTATTGTAGTATCATGACAATTTCTATGCTCTAGATGAGTTCTTTAATGTGAACGATATTAGTATCAAACTTTCACAAATAAAAAATTTTGATGTATCCAAGTTATCTTTGTATACCCTATGATCTAATTAGGTTGTTCACAGTGTTCAATATCTTTTTTATTAATTCATCGTGGTCGGATGATATATCCATAGAAACGAGTAGTAAATTGTCATTCATTGGAATCGTCAAGAGCTTTATCTTTTCTCTTTCTGAAAATGTAAAAAGAACTTTACCAAAAACATTATCAAAATCACGCCTTAGGACATTGTTTATGGCATAACCAAGATAAAGCCTAATTGAACCATCATCTCTTTCCAAAGATGGCAATCCCTTTTTCATTTCTCCTACAATCAATTTTCCCATCTCATCAATAATTCCGACAAATCTTATCTTTTCATCTATATCAAAAATTCCGTTACATAATTTGCTCAAATCACTCATGCATAAACTTCAACATCTCTACTGTCATAAGGATTTGGATTTAATTCATGAAAGTTCAATAAATCCATTTTTTGGGAATGAATAAAGAAGGACGAATTTGGTTTTTCACGGCATTTTTAGAATTTCTAGCTAATTAGAACTAATCCACATCAAATTCTAATATCTTTTATTCTTTAATTATAGTTGTAGAAAGCAAAATAAAAAATACGTCCAAGATTTAATTGTAATAAACTTTTAGATAACTTGAAATATGCTTGAGAGGGGATAAGTTCATGAATAGTCACGTTAGGCCGAATTTTTTGTTTGTTTTCTTTACATTATTCATTTTAGTATTGTCGGTTTCTTCCTCTCCTTTATCATTGAGCAGTTACGTTTTTGCTGATTCAGATAATGCTTCTGATAGCGGCAAAGATCATGGGAAAGGACATGATGGTGGTAGTGATGGCGGGTCCGATGGTGGTAGTGATGGCAACTCTCAAAGTACTGTTAATGCAGAACCTAAAAATGATGAAGCGAGTAGTAATAACGAACAAAAGATTGCTTCTCAAGTAGCAAACCAAACACAAGTAGCAGACCAAACAGTAGATGACAAGTACGGACATAAGGTATTCTACATTCTCATCAAGAGTACAAACAACGAAACTAGTTTTGTTCCAGATAAGGTAACACTAACTACTGGCTCTACGATTGTCTGGCTCAATCAAGACAATTCAGAACATAGGATAACAATGGGAGCAGAATCCAATTCAAAATATGCGCTACTGAATTCTCTTATTCTACCCAATGGTATGGTCGATCAAGAATTTAAATCAGCAGGGACGTATTTGTATTCAGATTTAGACAACCCTAAATCCAATGGGGTAATAACTATTTTGGACGATTCAGAAAAGGACGCTGCAACCTCCATAGCACTAGAAGAGTAGAGATTATGAACACCAATGACTTAAAGTAATGCTCCACGCGCAAAATTGATTTAATATGGATTCTTGAGAACCAGACGATCCGCGGTCGGACGTATCGCGTATACGCGTATAGCATCCTAATTGCATTGCAATTATTACATGAAACTCGAGATACTATTGCAAATCTACACCCCACTTGAAGAAATATTGTCTGTATATTGAAAATATTTATTGATTTTAAAGACTCTCATTGAATAAATTTCAATAATTTAATTTGTACACTACATAAATATTTTTAAACTAGCTCCGAGAAGCCATTTTATGGCTGATGGAATGTTGATGTATGCAATAACCACTGCGGCTTTCATAGGATTCGTAATTATCTTGAGTGCTTCCAGGGGAAAAAGATACCGACATCGTGCCGTACCTGTTGCATCATCTGAAAATAAAAAAGTAAGGTACTCATCTGACGGGAAACCAATGTCAGACTAAATTTTTTTTATTCCATATTTTATTTCTTCTTAAAATGGCATGACTTATATTTTGGTCGTAGACGGTTTTTTTTATGGCTAAAGGCGCAAGAAGGGGCGGGAGAGTCAGGGACAAATGGAGAGACAAGCAATGGCTTATTCTGGACTCGCCGAGTTCTTTTGGAGACTTTGGAGGACATCATATCAATTATCTACCTATAACAGATGCAAATACGGCCGTAGGTCGCGTAGTAGAGAATACGCTATATGACATCAAGAAACAAGATCAATCAGATCACAAGACCAAGGTATTTGTAGAGATAGAAAAGGTGAGCGAAGGTATGGCCACTACAATTTTCAAGGGACATGAGTATGGGAAGGAATTCCTAAGAAGCCTTGTCCGGAGGGGTAGTTCCATGATTACTCATATTCATAATTATAATACAAATGATGGTCACGAATTTAGAGTTGAAGTTGTAACGTTTAGTCAACGCAGGATCAACTCCTCAAAGAAACATGAATTAAGAAGAGTAATCCATGAATTATTATCTGAAAAAATACCTCAATGGGATCTAAATAATTTCATACAGCAAGTTACTGATGACAATAGCGAATTTCACAGAGAGTTACACGAAAAAGCAAGAAAGATTGCATCGTTACGACATATAGGTATTAAGAAAACTAAACTTGTTTCTTCAAATAAATCCAGATTTCAAAGGGTTGATACTCAAACTGAAGACGAAGGGGTTGATACTCAAATTGAAGTTTCTCAAACTGAAGTTTCTCAAACTGAAGTTTCTCAAAATGAAGAAGAAAGGGTTGATACTCAAACCGAACATGAAGGCATTGAAACTGCACCTGTGGATACGGAACAGAATACCGGTTCAACCTAAATTTATGTCATCTCTCCCTAATTTTGATATAATCTTTCAAGATTGACTCTTTCAACAAGCATACATGTGGTAGCTCACGCGACGGAGGATATCCAAAAAATTATTACCAAGATGCATGATGTGTTTTTGATACCAACGGAAAAATTTTTGATCTCTAAAGCTGAAGGTCATTGGGGGAATGAAATTTCTGTTATTGGGGCAGAATGTGATCACAACGAATCAAGTGCATTATTAGAGAGAATAATTTCAAGGCTAAAAATTGGCGAAAAAAACTTTCTTCTAGGTTCGATATCGGATTCCTTCGATGAAAAAAACAATTTCTACATCAGATTGAATAAGCAGTCCCTATGCAAGGGAATAATATCTCTCTCAGAACGTGATTCAATCAGAATCAGGTTCAAACCAATAAAAGAATTCAACCAAAATAATAAATTCAGGGATCATGTGATAAATCTATTTACAAGAAAATAGATCTCGGGATACATGTTTCTGACTTTGACAGGGCTTTGACCATGTCCAAGATATTGGGTCTAGATATGGTAGGTATTGATTTCAACTACGCAACAGATTCGCTACACCGAGAGGATGTTATTTTAAGGATGGATAGAAAACATTCAATTGCTGACTATTGTCCATACCTGATTGTCTCAGACAACATGAAAACGTTAGATGCCAAAACCGATTTATTTATGGTCGATCCCCTTCAGAGTAAAGATGGAATTAAGCGTAAAGCAAAAAGAGGACTTGGGATAGAAATTTCAATTTCCTCTGCAAGAAAACTTGAAGCTCATATGATTGGCAGATGGATGAGACAAGCAAAATTTATTCATGAAGTCTGTAATTCAAACAAGTGCCAGTTCATATTGTCCAGTGGAGCATATTCGATACACGAAATGGTATCATCCAGGACTATGGAATCAATATTGAAGTTCATAGGGATATCCGCTACAAATTACTGGGAAGAATTATCTGAATGGCTTGAAACAAAAAGTAAGGCAAAGTGGATTCGTCAATGCTAAAACATAGAGAAAAGAGAAGATATGTCGCAATATTATATAGTGAGACTCATTTATACAAACCAGTTCAATTGCATGAAATAATCGTGCGACGATTCAAGGAACTCTTTGGAGTTCTTCATTGCGAACTTGCCATGTTAAGACTTTATGATTCCCAATTTGGAAACACATTATTCATTGGATGCAGACTAAAATACCTTGATAATTTTTTATTTTCACTGAGTATGACTCAACCGCCTGTTACCGTAATCAGTTTATCAGGTACCCTTAAGAAATTGAAAAAGAATGTTTCCACATTGAATTTAGAAACTTTAAAAACAATTGAGACTAAATATAAAAAGGGGATGAGGTGAATCTTGTTGCTGCACAAATCTGAGGAAAAAACTATGAAGATCTCGCGACGATCCGACCCATTCTATATCAGAGTTATTTAGTATCTGCATTCTCGAATAAAGCCACATATAGTCTCCAGTTGATTTCAAATTTCTATAACAAATTACAATTGACTACAAATGAATTTCTGCGGCAGCTATCTGAAAGCCTGAAAAGTTTTAAAGTATAATAGGAGAATATTGACTATTTGTTTGCATAAAAATGGGAACCCACAAAGTAATCGATGATTCCTCTTCAGAGGTGTAAAATTGAAAATTCAAACAGCAAATCAACCATTCATTGGCCATCCAATAGAGAAGGCAGTAATTTCTTTTGGAATTATGATTTTCTTTTTCTGGGTCGGAACGGTATTTGATTCTAATACTTTAGCAATTGAAAATTCTACATTCGTACTAAGCAACACAACTTATGATTCCATAAATCCCGAGATATCTGTATCGGGGGATGATATCTATTCCTCTTGGATCAGCAATGTGGATTCGAATAATAGCGATGTTATGTTTGCGAAAATCAGTAACGCCTCAGGATTACCTACTAGCATCAGTAACGTCAGTAATACACCAGGAATTTCAAACATTATTAAATTAAAAGCCAGCAAGAATAATGTTTATATCACATGGGAAGACGAACAGTCAGGTCAGTGGCAACTATTATTTCGGAAGAGTCAAGATGGCGGTGAAACATTTTCAAATTTGAGAAATTTGAGTGATACTACTGGTAACGTACACCTTCATGATTTATCAACATCAAGAGAAAATGTATTTGTCGTGTGGGCAGCAAATGAAAATGTTTCCTCTACAAATAAGGACATATTCTTTAGGAGAAGTGTTAACTTTGGTAATTCTTTTGATGAAACAATTAATCTAAGTGATAACACTGATGATTCACTTGATCCTCATATGGTAACCAATGAAAATGGGACAATCATTTATATTGTTTGGACCGAATGTGATATCAAACATGATGATCCTATATGTAGTATAGTATTTACAAAAAGTTTGAACCAAGGTGAATCGTTTACTGCTCCTGTAAGGGTAAGTAATGGGATGAGGCATTCTGATGATAGATCAACACTTAGTTATGTCCTCAACCATACCCCAGCCAATAATAATATGAATGAGCCGTCTTCCAATACGTCCTTCAATTCAACTATAAATGAAGGAAGCAATTCAATAAACCCAAGCATCTTTGCCACACCTGACGGAAGACAAATATATGTAATATGGGAGCAAATAATGTCTGCAAAAGGTAATTCAGAAATATTTCTAACTAGTAGTAAAGACTACGGCAGCTCCTTCAATCAAATATTTAATGTCAGTAACACTCCAGAAATCTCTCGGCTTGCGTATGGCCAACTCCTAGGAAAAGATATCTATGTAGTATGGTCTGACACAATAAATCATAGCAGAACGTTTGATATCATGTTAACAAAGTTAGATGGCCGAGGTATCATCAACTACGTGAGAAATTTAAGTAATAACTCTGGTAATTCTGTTTCGCCAAATCTACTGGCCACCGACGGCAAGCTCTATGTTACCTGGACGGATGATACAAAAAATCCCTCAATTCTCTTATGGTCTGGTGATACTTTGAGGTCAATGGGTATCGAAGAGAAGTTGAATAGCCATCAAGAAGAAGATTATATAAATCCCCTAATTTTTAAAGCAAAAAATAAACTATGGATAGTCTGGACACAATATAGTATCGACAGACACGAGATTGTATTACTTTCCAAAGAAATACAATAGTAGTGTTTATTCGCGATATCTTAATTATCCTTTTTAAGTGCACATACAATCTACTAATCTACCTAAATCCTATATGTCCAGTAGGTACAAATAACTTTGCACTATTTCAGATAAATTTCATGATACGTTCTGGTGGGTCGAAAGGGATGAACCTACTTCTCATGTGAGTCGAATTTAGAAACTCTAAATTACTGAGTCGTAAACGGCAGCCAATTTTAAAAATATTTTGTCGACAACTTGGGGGCGTAGTCTATCATAAACACACATCTTTGCTTTTTTTACTGCGACTTGTCTCTAATCCGTTTCCAATCTCCCGGTTCATGGCGTGGACCAATTGAACTTGCTCCACCGGTATAGTCGCCCATTACTTCGAGCACGTAGTCGATATCGTTAAGTTTCTTAAGCATTTCAAGAGTTATTCGCTGCGTTGAGACATAGTGAGTTCCATTATCATATATCGCTGGGACAGTTCCGGTTGTTTGTAAAATTCGTTGTTTTGAGTCTTCAGGGTTCGTTCCTTCTTTGGTGAAAACCTCTACGGTATAGACTGGTTCCATATTTCCAGTTTCTGAGAGCCTTAGAATTAGATCGTAAACGAAAGCAGGATCGACTTTAGGAAATAATTCACGATACGCTATGCCCAATTTTTGCGTTTGTTTCTTTAGGTCCTCTAAGTTGTTGATTGTGCTTTCACTCATTCCAAATTATCTCCTTTTCTAATTGACAAGATAAATAATGAAAGTTAGACTTGGATATAAACAATTTTTTTAAAATTAGATTATTGTCAGTCGCTGCTTAATGTACTGACATTTTAGAGGATTTCTTTCAATCACAGTAAGACAACGCTGCGATAAAGTCGCCGGTGCTTTTGTAAAGTCCTGTTTGCTCGTATTCTATAATTTTGTCTCTACATACTGAATAATCTGGATACCACTCTCCGGCAATTGACATTCCCGTGAACAACAGAATAATGATGGCAATAGATATTGTTGCCGATAGCAGTAGTATAGATGAAGTTCTTGGTCCCCACTCGCTTGTTTTTAGTGTAGTATCGGTATTTCTGGATAAAACTGGAAGACGCAACAAAACACTCATTCCAATATCTCCTTTTTTCCTATTTTTTTAATATTCATAAGATAACTAATGATCATTTGTTATTTTAGATTCAGTAACAACCAGTTTTTAGTAATACCAATTATTTGGTATCTTTAATGTGGTGCTTATTTCGGGCGGAACTACAACAATAAAACTGCATTATTATAATTAGCGATAATATCTATCTACAAACAATACCTTTTGTGTTTGGGACCGAACGGGTTGAATCTGGTTTTTCAGATGAATCATATTTAGAATTTATAAATTAACTCTAATACACGCTTTCACTTTGCTGTCATATACTGCCAGTATAATCGAGCGACGCTACTAAATTATTTTTATGGCCTTTTATGGCACAATATAGATGCTCAATTGGCTAGTATATACTATCAAAACTATTTTTTTTAGATGCTATTCTAGTCTCAGGACAGTATGTCTTTGAAGCAACGCTGGTTCAATTTTAAAAGTAATTCAAGATTTAGTGCGAAGGTAAAACTTGTAAATCTAATTACAGATAATAAGGAAATTCATTTGGTAACTACAATTTTTTTGAGTCTAAATTTCATATTCTTTACTATTATTGTTACTATGAACATTGATACCATTGTTAATACTATGGTTCCACTGGGCACCAAGTTTACATAATAAGATGCCACTATGCCAAATACGACAGAAAAAACAGAAATTGCACATGAAATTAATATTGTTTTCTTAAATCCCTTACCGAGTAAGAGTGCGGTTATGTTTGGAATAACAATTAATGAAGAAATTAACAAGACACCTACCAGTCTTATTGAGGCCATTATGGTGATACTGGCAAGAACAATAAATAAAGTATTTATCCAGGTAACGTTCAATCCACTAACTTTTGCCTGATTCTCATCAAATACTATGAGTATTAACCTCTTGTAGAGAACATATATGATAGGAACAACTATGGCATCCGTAATCAAGATCATAATTAAGTCCTCATTACTCACGAGGAGGATATTTCCAAATAGAAAACCAAACAAATCTAGCGTAAAACCACCAGATATGCTAATTAGAATAACACCAATTGCAAGACCGGATGTCAAAAGTACTGCTATAGACGAATCTGGAGGTATCTTGGTTGATTCTCTTAATTTATTCACACCAACGGCAGCCAAGATAGCTACGACGTAAGCAGTCAATATTGGATATATGCCAGTGAAAAGACCAAGAGCTATCCCACCAAATGCCACATGCGCCAGTGCATCACCAAATAAGGAATGTCGTTTAAGCACAAGGAAAAGGCCAACGATAGAACATATTATCGATATTGCTACCGCTGACAAAAGTGCCCTTTGCATAAAGCCATATTGAAGAATGTCAAAAAGCATTTGTGGTCACTTTGTTTCCGAGTTATCTTTACCATTAATTTTGTTACCAAAATGCAGGTTCATATGTGCTTGCATAGCAAATTCTACATAGGATTTCATGCGTTCTTCATTTCCAAAAAAGTCTTCTGATTGGCCATGAAAGAATAATTTCCTGTCAATGCAGGCAACCTTATTTGCCAATCTCTCAACAGCGTTCATGTCATGTGACGACCAGACGATAGTTATACCCTTGTCTTTGTTTAATTTTGTTAAGAGGTCATAGAACCTTTCTTGAGATGCAGAATCTATACCTGTGGTAGGTTCGTCTAATATCAGTAACTCGGATTGTTTCACTAGCGCCTTTGCGATTATAGCTCTTTGCTGCTGGCCTTCAGAAAGTTCTCCTATTCTCTTGTCCCGATAGGAGCCTAATTCAACGAAATCAATTGCCATGTTGATATCATCCCTACTGTTTTTCATTCCAATGACACCCAATGATACAATCTCCTCAACAGTTGCTGGAAATGTTTGTTCTACGCTCTTTTTTTGTGGAACATAACCTATCTTTTGAAGTATTTTCTTGTTTTGTTTAATATCGGAGCCAAAAAGATTGATCTCACCTTTATAATCGCCGACTATTCCGAGCATACACTGGAATAAAGTTGTTTTACCTGCCCCATTTGGACCAATGATTCCGAGAAAATCTCCCTTGCCTACAGTAAATGAGATATTGTCCAATGTAGGCAACGAATCATAATAATAAGATAGACCTGTTACCTTAATTATTGGTTGCATTCTAACCCTACAGCCAAGTTTCTAATATTTTCGTTCATCTTGTCAACATATCCAATACCTGAGTTCTGTTCGTTCCTGGCTATTCCTTCTATTGGACTCAATGGAAGGACTTTACCATTTGGAATTTCTTGGGCAATAACTAAGGCGTATCGAGGATCCACAAGTTCTTCGGAATAGATAACACTAAGACCCGACTTTTTTGCTAGATCTATAATTTCGGTCAGCCGGGTTGGTGTTATCTCTGCTTCTGGTGATGAGCCAGAAATACTGTGCTGGGTAACGCCGTATCTTTTAGCAAAATACGAAAACGAATTATGAAATGAAATAAAGTCTCTTTTCTTGCATGATTCCAAATCTGATCTAATTGTCTTATCAAGTCTATCAAGCTCGGTTAAAAAAGACTTTGCATTTTCAAAATAAGTGTCCTTGTGATTAGGATCAATCATCATCAATCCATCTCGTATATTTTCTACCTGTTTCTTTGCAAGTAAAGGATCCAACCACACATGGGGATCTGGCATCATATTACGTTTGTCGATATAGGATGCGTTTAGTCCCTTGCTGGCATTAATTTTATTTAACACATTTATTTTCTGAATCCAATTCTCAAGTCCCAAGTCGTTATAAACGAGCACATCTGCTGAATTAAGAGCCTGAATTTGATTTATTGTAGGCTCAAAATCATGAGGTTCGACTCCCGTGGGAACCAGAACAGACGACTGCACAGCCGCACCACCTATTTTCCTTACAAATTCGTCCATAGGAAAGAAGGATGATATGACTACCAACTTGTCAGATGAATTAGTTCTGGACTGCTGACTCTTTGAGTATCCCGTTGATGTCTCCGTGCCATTAGGATTTGCTAAAGGCGAATTTGATATATTTTGAGCATTCAAATTATGATAAACCAAGTAAAAAAGGAACAATATCGACAGAACCGGCGCGACTATTACTATCCGCATTATAGACATATGACAGGTTATTAAGAATATATACTTTTTTTATTAATATTAATTAAATTGGATGGCATTGTTAATAATACAGCTCTACTAACGATAAATTCTGTCAAAGCTAATATTTAAGCCAATTTACTCGTATTTGATGAGGTACTAATTGAATATGTCGAGCCATCGGGCATGAAGATAAATAGTGAGCGACTACTCGAAGCAAAAAAATCTAATTTGTTCTGACAACTGGGATTAGGCCGGAAAACATTGGATTACGATAAAGGCTCAAGTTACTGATTGAAAGACTCTCCTATCGATTAAATCAGGGTTCTGCCGTACAGACATCAATATCGCCCCATATCTAATCGTTAGCCTGTGGAGCTCTATCTTCATTGAAAAATTATTATATCTAATAACCAATATGAAAATCTAATTGACCATCGTGAGCGTTTCACTAAACGAAGATATTATCGAAAATTTGGATAAACTCAAGTCTCTGGGATTTTCCGGCCGATCCGAAATCATAAGGGCAGGTATTAGGAATCTCTTGTCTGACGAACGCATGAAAGAAGATTTGGATGGAGAAATTAATTCGTTACTTTTAGCAGTACATGATGAGGACTCGGATGATCAGGTTTCTTCCATAAGACATGATTTTGACAAGATAATAATAGTACACCTACATAATAAGATAGACAAGGATAGATGCCTTGAAATATTTTCCTTAAAGGGAGATGCGAAAGATATTAAGGAAATTTCAAGACAGCTTCAGACAAACAAAAAGATGCATTTCGTAAAACTAATTGTTGTTTGATAATTCCAATATCGAGTAGATAGCTGATTCCTTACTTTATACATGACTTGATATTTGGATATGTAATTGACATTTTACCTAAGTTGGGCAATGAAACAAGCGATCGTGGTCGCGTTTATAAATGGAATATTTTTTAAGCGACTGTAATTGATAAGGTATGAGTAATTGGGGACAGTCATACGGTCAATTATGATGCAACGTGTGTTAGTGACTGTGAAAGTTGATGAAGCATAGATTGATAAACTATAGCGACAGAAAATCATTTAGTTTATTTTATAATGACATAGCAAGATGGTTTTTTCTCTTTTTGTTTTTCGGTGCACTGTTCTCATCTTATCTATTTGGAATTCAATTAGCACTCAACTACGCAATTCATGATAAGTTTGATTTTGTCTACTTTCTTTTGACTATATTCAGTGGCTTGGGCACTGTCTGGGGAATAATGGCCCACAGAGAGTTTACAAAATCATCTGATAAGGTCAACAATACCCGAGCCCTTGCATATCGGATTAATTCGCAGATAGGAAAATACGAGTACAAATCGTATAATCCCGAAACACATGAATTTGAAGACGGCTATATCCCATTTGGCCCGATAGATTTTTGGGATCCTGCCACATATGCTCCAGATTGGGTAGACAAGGGCAAATATTGGCATGTTTTATTGGGTTTGCAAGTTCCAAATAAAGAATTGATTCTTCAGGTAGTAAAAGATGACGATTTAATTAACACAAAAAATCGGAATGTTGCCACAACACAAAGAGAAACTATACGATTTCCATGGGACCAGAATGGGTCAGTCAAAAAATTTCGATACAGGATAAAAATACCGCAGTGGGCAGTAATGAGTGCCGATTACCAAGGTACAAAATCAAATAATCAGGAAGGTATTGTAACAAATCGTGAAATTGGAAAATTAAACAGAAATATTGTCCTGCTTGTAGATGAAATCATAGAAAGAGAGAGATTTAGAATAAAGTATCCGTATAAGATTACAGGCTTATGGTTATATCTCTACAAAAGCCTTCCCATCAAGATAATTTACAATGAAATTTTGGAAAAATTACCGGGATTCCATAAATCGATAGTAAAAGAAGCCAACGAAACGCTTGCCGACATAAGGGAGGACAGGTTAGTTATGGCTATCTTGGATGTTGCCAAGAATAGGGGAATAAGCGATGCTAAGATCGAGAAAATCTCTACATTGATTAGATTCTTGAATGGGGTTTATTCTGATATTGGACTGGGTGAAGGATCCACTGAATATCATAACTTTCATCATAGTCTAGAAGTATCGTATATGGCGCTTAAAATGTTACCAAATTCAATATCTGATTACAGATTCTCTGCTGAGGATATCGAATTTATCCTTGTAGCTGCACTATTACATGATTACGATCCACTGCAATTTACTTATAATGGTAATAGCTCTAGGCCTGAAACTAATGGATATCCTACTTCCGGACCATCTATTCGCCCGTCCGTAGGTCCCAGGGTTCAAAGAACAATTGAAACTATTCAAAGATATCAAATTCACGATGCCTACTTCAAGTTAGAACAACCGGATTTGGAAAGGGTTTTTGAAAACTTTTCATTTAAATTTAGGAATCAACCAGATCTGCAAAAGCGGACTGCAGAGATAGAAAAATCTGACAAAAGTTTGATAATTGAGGCTCTCATTTGGAGAACCGATTTTCCTTATTTCAAGCAGGAAACGGCACAGAAAAAGTTCGATGAATTGTTATCCGAATTAATGGCAAAAGGATATGATATTAGAAAGATAAATCTCTTGGCAGAAGTCGTTTGGCTCTCTGACCTATCTGTTACTTATATGGGATCAGATCCCATCAGGGCTTGGAACAGGGTTACCAACTTGTACGATGAACTTTTCTTACCTAAATTAGAGGCAGTTTCCAGAACCGATTCGTACTTTTCTGATTTTGCGGACACTCATCTGTTTCAAGAGCTAATAAAAATGAGGAGTTTCCCTGTCGTCTTCAAAAATAGGTGGAACTCCATATATCAATTTTTTCATGAAGGCAATCCATTAACACTCCTGATAAGGACAATAATGAACGCCAGAAAATCCTTTTTGAGGATTAACATACTAATAGGCAATTTCAAAGGCGAAATTATATATCGTATGGCAAATGATGTTTGGTCTGAATTTTTTATTGGGATAGGAGAAGATCAAAATGAGATCTCATATGCAAAATCAAAGTTTACGGAACTAGAACCGCTAAATGCGTCAGTTTTTTGGGGTAATCCAATAAAGTTACTTCCAAACATTCCCGATGGTTCGATAGATAATTTCATCATCAACTTGCCGTCGTCACGACAGGACATACTGACCAGTAAGGAGTCTTTTTCTTCATTAATAAGCACAATTAACAACAAGTTAACAAACTCCGGCACACTCCAAATAATCACGGATGTGTCGAAGGAAAGTGACCAATTCAATTTCATCTACAAGGAAATACTTTCAAAAGATTTTGTAGATTGTTCTGAAGGCTCAAAGTCTTATTTTTCATCAAAATTGGACCTAGGATCGCTTCCCTTTTATTCTAACCCGTACTTGGTTTCGTTTTGTCGTATACAAAACCAATAAACTGAGTAATGGAATAATTTCAATTAAATAATTAGAGAATGTTACTCTTCTGATACACATACATCCGGACCCTCTATTAGAAGTACTTTATTACCTATATTTTCTTGTTATCTAGTACATTTAATTTTATCTTGCAAGGTATATTTTCACCGCACGTATGAAAACTTATCTTACAGTAACTAATTGAGAGATAAGCGAAATTTATAGGGCAAATTGAAGTTCATGGTATTCTATTGAAAATCAAAAAAAAACTAAGTATAATAAATCTAACAGAAAAAATGCCAAAGATGCTGCACATAGGAAGGTGTCTTCCAGAAAAATGAAAGAAGGTAAAGCAGGAGAGATGCCTTCCGGAGAAATGAAAGAAGGTAAAGTAGGAGAGATGCCTTCTGGAGAAATGAACCAAGACAAGGCAGAAGGTAGTGCTTACGGAGAAATGAACCAGGGCAAGGCAGGAGAGATGCCTTCTGGAGAAATGAAAGAAGGTAAAGCAGGAGAGATGCCTTCTGGAGAAATGAACCAGGGTAAAGCAGAAGGTAGTGCATATGTAAGCACGACTCCAGGAACGAAATCGAGTAAACCTGAAACTGGACAAGGATATATTTCAGGTAATACCTTTGATTGGAAGCCGGTCGTTTATTCAATCGTGGATGGAATGGCAATATTCGAGGGCGATATAGTATTAGGAACGGTAGAGGAAATGCAACGGATAAAGACACTATCTGATTTGCCTGAGGCAGCGGTCATAATATCTGAACATCGGTTTAGATGGCCGAATGCGTTAGTGCCATTCGATATTAACCCAAGTCTACCAAATCAACAAAGAATAACAGATGCTATGCGTCATATAGAAAATAATACTATAGTTCGCTTTGTAAGGAGAACGCCTGCAAACGCTTCTCAGTTCCCCGATTTTGTATTTTTTGAGGATCAAGGGGCCTGTTGGTCTAGAGTTGGTAGACAAGGCGGACGACAGATTATTTCCCTTACTGCAGGCTGTCTTACGGGTAATACTATACATGAGATTTGTCACACACTAGGCATATGGCATGAGCAGAGTAGAGAGGACAGAGACACTTTCATCAGAATTCTATATGAAAATATAATCACCGACCAGAGACATAATTTTAATCAACATATTTCAGATGGAGATGATGTGGGAGAGTATGATTATTGCTCAATAATGCATTATCCAACTCACGCGTTCTCTAGTAACGGTCAACCAACGATACAAGTATTACAACCAAGTCGCCCCTGTGGCACTGCAATCGGACAGAGAAATGGACTCAGCGCTGGGGATATTGCTGCAATTTCATATATGTACCCACATCCTGGTTGGTCTTCGTTGGCAGGTGTGCTTGTCAGTAACATTTCAGTTGGAAACAACCAAGACGGGCGTATCGAGGTATTTGTGAAAGGAACAGATAGCGCTGTACATCATAAATGGCAAACTTCACCCAACAATGGATGGATTGCTGATTGGTATCCATTGGGAGGAGTTATCATTGGTGACCCTGTAGTTGGAAGTAATCAAGATGGGCGTTTGGAGGTTTTCGTAAGAGGAACAGATAGCGCAGTGTACCATAAATGGCAAACTTCACCCAACAGTGGATGGATTGCTGATTGGTATTCATTGAATGGAGTAATTACTGGTAACGTTTCCGTCGGAAATAATCGGGATGGGCGTTTGGAGGTTTTCGTAAGAGGCACAGATAGCGCAGTGTACCATAAATGGCAGACTTCACCCAACGGGGCGTGGATTGCTGATTGGTATTCATTGAATGGGGTAATTACTGGTAACGTTTCCGTAGGAAATAATCTGGATGGGCGTTTGGAGGTTTTCGTAAGAGGCACAGATAATGCTGTTTATCATAAATGGCAGACTTCACCCAACGGGGCGTGGATTGCTGATTGGTATTCATTAGGTGGAGTAATCACTAGCGATATTGCGGTTAGAAACAACCAAGATGGGCGTTTGGAGATATTTGTAAGAGGAAGCGACGGCGCAGTGTACCATAAATGGCAGACTTCAGCCAACGGGGCGTGGATTGCTGATTGGTATTCATTAGGTGGAGTAATCACTAGCGATATCGCGGTTAGAAACAACCAAGATGGGCGTTTGGAGATATTTGTGAAAGGAACAGATAATGCTGTATATCATAAATGGCAAACTTCACCCAACGGCGCGTGGATTGCTGATTGGTATTCATTAGGAGCCGAGATTGCACTTAATCCCGCAATAGGAAGTAACGCGGATGGGCGTTTGGAGATATTTGTAATAGCAAACAGGGACCACGCTTTATTGCATAAATGGCAAACTGCACCAAACAACGGATGGTCAACTTAAAACAATAATTACAAAACACAGGACCTTCATTATTTTATTTCTCTAACATTTATTTTCATAAAATCATTAGGCGTGCGAATAGGATAACTACTCATATTAATAAAATCTCCCTTGTCGAGTTTTCCATTATTATTTAAATCAATGTGCACACTGACATTGTAGTCAGAATTGTCATCAACAGATTCTACAGCGAGATCAAAAGGAATTGCCGCAGATGAACTATCGAAATTTACATTTTTTAAAATTGCTTCAGACAACACTTTCGAAGGCGCGTCGGCTTTACTTACGTCCTCGAGACGAACATAAATTGTTGCATTCTGAAAAGATTTCCCATTTTCAACTGTTATCTCTCCTTTTATGAAATGCACTTTAGGTAAAAGTATATTGGATAACCCATATTTCAATTTTAAATCAAGAATTATCGAAATTCAATTGGATCTTAATGGCATTCAAAATTCACTTTGCGTGGTTTAGTTACGTTACAAAACCTCGCGAGATACGGTTAAAGAATTTGACATAAGAATCAAAGTTGCGGAAAAAATATCGCACCAGTTTGCTCGAAATGCGAAGGGTCAAATCCACTCAATTCTTCATTTTGTAGTAAATGTGGATTTTCTTTACAGTAATACAAAAGCCTAACGACGGAAGATTTGAAAATTATAAGCCAACTACTGACTAACTGATTTAATAAATAGAATGTTGTTTATCAAGATTTTATGAGTAATACTGAAGCTTCTGAGGACAATGTTAAATCTCCCTCTACATACGGGAATGAGGGCTACCAAGAGTATAGAAAGAAGGAAAAGAAGAAAAATAAAACTGATCTCGAAAAAGAAGGTATTAACACAGTTATCAGTTACAGTAAATATGCAGTAGGCGGAGAATCCAAAGAAGTTCCAGCATCGGCAGGATTAGATGAAAACGATAATTATATTCATA
>JBIOZG010000027.1:0-10794 GCA_044870765.1 Nitrososphaeraceae archaeon | reverse complement strand
TGTTATCTCGAATCTTGCAAACCTTTTGATTTGGCCATATCTCCTGCATGTCCTTCAATTTCTTTTGAAAGTGACCAGCTTAGAGTAATTCGTATTGCAACAACTACTGCAAGTATTATCAGCTCGGTGAATGAGGGGACGAGGATAGTCTTCAATATGTCACTACCTATTTCTAAGTCGAGTGCTAGCAGCAATCCTCTGGCTAATCGTTCTCTTATTGTTCCCCAGTACATTGTTAGGTCCTCTTTCTTCATGTTCAAGTGCTTTAAAAAAGAAACAAATGCTAAAATAGCAGATATTCCTATGACAAGTCCGGCTGCTGCGTCAATTACGAGCGTAATTAAGGTTATGTAATAATCTAAGATCATTACCATCTTATTATTGCTCATATACGGACTTATTTCTAAATCTTTGAATAAAGCGTGGTAAATCTGTATACATTTTCAGAATTTCAGGTTACATGGCAACCATTTCAGGATATCTTCCAAAAGCTGCTAAACCAATAGAAGACACTTCGCTGAGTTATGCGAAAAGATCTCTTAGGAGGTCTCTTAACTTTGAATAATTGCTTTATATTTGGTCAATTAAGACGTACGTATGAATATGGAGATATCCAAAAGTGGCTCAAAATCCTCGTGGTTTTGGGGTTTGCAGATTGCTGTTGGCAGTTTATGTTTGCTTCTTTCTGGTGTGATTCTCTTTTATGGCATTGAAACTCCAGCTGGAGCCTACATCTGGCTATTTTTGGCCGGAATCGGCTTAATAACACTTGGAGCAGAGAGGCTGGCCAGTGGATTACTAGCGAAGGGTGTCAAAAGATCATCTCGCTTGCTCAATATAGGTGTAGGTGTCGGTCTCATTATTTATATTGGATCAGGTTTCTTCTATCCGCAATTTGCCACAAAATGGCTTATCATCTTTCTTGGGTTTGGTTTACTAGCTAATGGTATCATAAGAATAGTCACAGGTTTGAAAAAGAAGGAAGAAGAATCATACGATGTCTCTTCCATTGCGTTAGGATTATTGATTACGTCTTTGGCTATATTGGTCTTGGTATATCCGAAACTTGGCGTAGTGCTTCTTCTTGTCATGACTATTATAGCCCTAGCTGTAAGCGGAATACAAATAATATTAGCAGGACTAAGGGGCAGGCGCAAGGCACTTTCACAAAGACACGGAGCCGAAGCTCTAACAGGAGGATCTGTGGTAGAACAAGAAACTATTGCAGAAGGTAGAAAAGGAATTTGGAAGAGCGGATCCTGGTTCAGAGATGAAGAGAAAAGATATGTTCTTTTTAGAGGAGTGAACTTTGGGTCAAGAAGTAAAATGCCTCCTTATCTTCCAATAGCACCTCTTGACGTTCATGATATATCCAAACTTGATTTGAAGAAGGAAATCGAATCGGTAAAAACAGGACTGGATCTTTTGAAAAACCTTGGTTTTAATATTGTACGTCTCTTAATTTCATGGAAAGCTATAGAACCCCGCCCAAACCCAAACCTAGAAGAGTTACTGCCAGAGGGAAGGAAATATCTTGAATACATGAAGGAAATAATTGACGAGCTGCATGCAAGAAACCTTTACGTAATTTTAGATTTCCATCAGGATATTGCAAATGAAGTATATGGTGGTGATGGGTTCCCTGATTGGGCCATTGTGATTGATGAAGAGCATGAAAAGCCAAAGCCTCCTACCAAGCCTGACAAAAAGTGGCAATTTAAATATATGATTAACAAGTCCCTAAAAGAGACCTTGAAATCATTCTGGGAGAATGATTTGACAAACTTAGATGAAGGTCTTAAAAACTATCCTGTTCGCACGCATTTAGAGAAAACTATTGGTCAGACTGTCAAGTTCTTCAAATCATTAAATGATGGTCTTGGACATCCAGCCATCTTGGCTGTTGAACCCTTTAACGAGCCTCACCCTAGTACTATACCGAAAAAGGAATTTGAAGCCAAGTATCTTATGGACTATTATCGCAACGTAAACTCTGAAATTGAAAAGTTTGACAAGGCGCTCTTTATATTTATTGAACCAAGAGTTGATTGGATTATGCCTGCTGACAGCGGCGGTATGCCCGTGAGTTATGGAGCATCCCCCCTTGATGTCAAGAGCTCATTTAAAATGGACTTTATAAAAAATGTAATGGTAGATAAGAAACTCGTAACTAAGAAATTGGAAACTTACCTGCCAAGTGACCTAGACTCAATTTCTAGATTTGGTAGTAATGGTGTCCTGTCTTTTCATTACTACGATACATTGGCTGTTGCCAGCTCATTTGTAAAAATCCCTGAAAGTCTTTACACTTATAAAATCGAATTTCCCGTGATTTTTAGTCAATTATCTCAGGCCGCCACTGAACGTGGACTAATTCCGTTTATAACAGAATTTGGGGCATTCCAAGAGGCAGAGCAGATAAGAGAATATTTGGATCTACAATATAATCAAATAGAAGCCTTTCTTCTTAATGCCACTATATGGAACTACGATCTATACAATACGGAAGATGGCAAGGATAATTGGAATTATGAAAACTATTCACTTCTTGGACCTGACAGAAAACCACGAAATGTAGATGCAGTTGCACGCCCATATCCAATGCGAAGCTCAGCAGAACCTATTCTCATATTTTTTGATATCGATTCAAAATATGCTTCGATTGTTCTAAAGGGGAAAGTCTTCACAGGGGAACCGACGGTCATCTATATTCCTTTTGATATACATTACTCTCCAGAATTTACAGTGTGGTCTACCAGTAATGAATTGAAATGGGATAAGATGAACAATCTTTTATACTGGTATCCTTCAAAGGATCAGGACTATAATCAGTTAGTAATTGGAAAGGGTAAACTTGACAAACTGGAAACTGAATTCCTACCTGGCCAATCAAAAGACTTAGTCGGGAAGACGGTATTCACCAATACTTTCAAATAAATTTAATAAGATAGTAGTGTCATTTCGAATTTTTCCTTACTTATGAGAGTGTTCACTGAAATAAGAGAGCTTATGTAGGAAAAAAGTAAGATAGGCAAAGATTGCCTGAGTTTGCTAAACTTGACGGCGGTGGTCATCCTACGGGAAAACAAGTTATCTGATAATAATGAGGGTCAGACGACTAATTGAATTTAATGAATTTAATGAAACTAGAGTCAGGAACTAATTGACTACGGACTCCAATGTGCTCCTATAGATGTAACATCAGGACTTGTCAAAAGCAAAAAAGATCGGTATACGAATCAATCCTATTACTATTTTCAGGTTTGTATCAATTTGAATTTGACTATACTCTTAAATACAAAAAGATTCGTTAGTTCTGATGTGTCTTCTGCATCACCAGAAAGTCATCCTGTTACAGAGCAAATATCGTTTAATGCCTGGAAAACTATTCTGATTTTAACTGGTACTATCATTTTGTTTGTCTATCTTAATACTGGGATGGGACCCACAATTCCGAGTGTAGCCGAAGACTTTGATATTTCTGAAACTTCTGCGTCTTGGGTGATGACTTCGTACATGATATGTGGAGCTGTCATGACGGTGATAATGGGACGGTTATCTGACATTGTTGGAGCCAAGAAAATGCTGATGATGATGATGATATGCTTTTCAGTTGGCACTGTCCTGGCACCTTTTACTCATAACTATGCAACACTACTTGGGCTCAGGGTACTTCAGGGAGTAGCAATAGCTAGTACCCCGATATCAACTAAATTAATTAGAGACGGTGTTCCAAAAACCAAGTTCCCTATTGGTTTGAGTATATATCTTGCTGGATATTCCTTCGGCTTGGCGTTAGGAGCTGTAATGGGACCGGTAGTAGTTGCTGATGCAGGATGGCAGGGGAACTTTTATTTCTGTGCTCCTATTGCAGTAATTTTGACATTAGTATGTTGGAGGTTCATTCATTCAGATGAAAGTAAAAGGATTTATGAGCACGATCACGTTGACAAAGTACCTCGACCCGATGCCCACAAGGCTAAGAAGCAACGTATGGACTATATGGGTATTGCAACGCTGACTGTGACAATTGTCAGTTTTCTTTTAGCAATAACATTTATTGGATCAATTGCCACGAATTTGACTGCATTTGTAGCGCCTCTCATTATTGGAATTATATCTCTTGTACTTTTCTTGATAGTGGAAAAACGAGTAAAACCCCCGTTGGTCAACTTGAAGTTAGGCTTTAATAAAGCCATTTTAACTGGAAACGTCATAATGTTGATGTATGGTATTTTAGAATATATCGTTATTACAGGTACACCGCAGTTAGGAGCTTCGCCTCCGCCATCTGGATTAGGATTAGACCCGCTTCATACTGGATTTTTACAGTTGGCTTTCGGCCTATCATGCATGATCTTTGGGCCGTTAATCGGGATAATGGTGGCAAAAAGAAAGGGATATAATTTGAAGTTGTTAGTGCCTGGTATAGCAGTTAGTGCCATTTCATTTTTGATTCTTTTGTTTTTCCACTCTGCACCACCAGGTATTAATACTGGTCTCTTTATTTTTGGTATAGCTAGTGCGATGATACCAAACACGGTAATTGTCACCATCATTGGACTTACACCTACGCAATATACTGGAATCTCCTCGGCTTCTACTAATATGCTTAGAATTATAGGTGGTGCGATAGGTCCGGTGATAACAACTGTAATTATAACATCAGCTACAATTCCTATTACCGTTGATAGTGTCGAGAAAAGCTACCCGGATCCCATTACTTGGAATATTCTTTTTGCAATGGGGGCTGCGATGGCAATTGTAAGTGCGATTCTAGCCATCAGAATGAAGCGCCTTGCAACTAAGATGAAGCCTATAACAGCCGAGGAATTAGCCTGAAGGAACAATATTCTTTTCCTCACACAACTAATTTGCTTATTAACTAGCCAGCTGAACTACAATAATCAGACTTTTGCCTATACTAAAGAGTGCTCCCAGGTTTTGGATAGTGCATGAGTGTGAGGCATTAGAGAAGTCCTCGAGCATCGTTTCTATCAGTCATTTCGTTTAGGCTACTTTTCTCTCGTTGGACTTAAATATTGGAATCTAGTGAGAAAGATGTTGCAGAAATTTGAAGAATCTCCCCCTTGGCTCCGAATGTTGCGCATTGTCTTAGGGTCAATTTGTGTTATACTTTCTTTATTCATAATTATTTACATTGGACCTGCTGTTTTCGCTTTCATTGTAATTACTTCTGTGGTATTGCTTGCAATTGGAATCGAACGAGTAGCTATTGGGATAGCACATCAATTATCTACGTCCTTACGCTTCGTTAATATTGGAATTGGATTGTTAATAATTGGATTTTCGATATTTCTAATGCAATTTCCAATATTTACCTTTGGACTATTGATTTTCCTTGGTGCTATAGCATTATTCCTCAGTGGTGTTTCAAGGATAATTCATGGTATCAGGAGTAATGCTTCACGTCGCTTCAGGGCTCTGGGTATAGGCGTAGGAGCCATAAGCATCGCATTTGCTGCTATAATAATGGTACATCCTGTAAGTGTTGGAGTTCCGTTGTTAGCTATTATAATCTCTATTGCATTTCTGATAATCGGAATCGAAATGATAATAACTGGAATAACTGGGAGATCTAGGGATAGAATAATTAGCTGACTTAGTCTATCCCAAAATATCCTCTCTATACAACAATGCAATATATTAGACATACTAATGCAGAATAGTTTTCCAATTTCCTTTCATATCTATCTAAAAGTTTTCTGAAGATGATGTGCCTAGAGCTCGTTCTATTTTATTGCCAATATGATCATAGTCTATGAGTTTTCCATCCGGTAATAGAAAATTCCCCTTCAATGTTTTTATTCGTATCATATTATTTATTTTATGCCAAATTGCTGTTCCTTTTATAGGATTTCCTTTTTCATTTTTTGCAGGATTGTATTTGATATTGTCGTCTGTAGCCCGCTTTAGCTCTAGTTGGGGCTATTATTTCACTAAGCTTAGTGGCATTGATGTTCATTATGAAACGAAGAGCGTTAAAAATGGGAATGCCGTCGAACAAATAAATGACAAGAGGCCATTATGATATTTTGTATGTGTAAGTATACCAATTGACGTGCGAAGAAAAGGTAAATTAACTGAGTTTTTGTGCTAACGCTACTTCAAAATTTTAAACCCGTATGTCACCTATTTGAAGATCTTATGAATATTCTATAGCCTTGATAAAATTACAGGCTATATAAAAAGAATAGTAGGAGTATTATTGAGTGCTGTTGTTTCTCAGATCTTGGAGCTTCTGAATCAGCTTGCCAAGGTCAGCACCAGCTTGTTCTTTAAGTTCTTCGGTCTTGTTTCCTTGACCTAGTTCCTGAACCGCTTGTGAAAACTTTTCAGATAACTCTTTGAATGCGCCTGAATCTTTCAATTCCTGCAACTTTGCTGAAAGGTCGCCATTCTGTGGAAGTGTTAGATTTACATTGGAATCTTTGAGGATCTTATTAAATTTCTGAGCCAACTCAAATAGCTTTTCCTGTGCTTGCTCATTTCCTTGGGTTTTATTCTCAGATTGAGAATATGCCATCATATTTGTTGACGGAAATACAAACAGGGATAGAGTTGCAAAAGCTCCTATTGCTATCAAAATCAACTTTCTTTCAGGGTTCATATACATTTCTAACTGAAGATAACATTGTCAATTATAAATGTCTTATGTCTAGTGCCAGTTAAAATCAAGGATGATTATGTGAATGCGAATTTAAAAACGGCCTTTTTTTTAGTTCCTCTAGAAAGTAAGCATATTTGTATAACTTTATATAGAACGGTAGAGGGTATGCATATTATGAAATTAGCTTTAGTTTCTGTTACTATTGCCTTTAGTATTATTGCTGGAATATTACTGTTAAACAGTCAAGGAATGCAAGCAAATGCGCTAGGAAACACAACTGCTAGTCAATCGGGTGCATTACTAGGATATGGTGGACAGATTTTTGGACTTGCAGATGTTTCAACAGATGATCATTGGACGAAGATCAATATTGCATCAAATTTCCTCCCTCCTTCTGGTAAAGTCTTTGAGGTTTGGATGGTGGACGGAAATTATGCTGCTTCCGGATATCCATTGAGCCTAGGTCAAATCTCTCCAACAGGAACGCTGAAATACAATGAAAATTTGGTTTACGCTCCGACCTATACAGATTTAGTAGTAACACTGGAACCACAAAATGATAAAGATCCTAAACCTGCTTGGTCTCAATCAGTAGCAGCTTATTGGATGATTCCTCCATTTGGACAATAGCTAACATCACCGAAATTGCAGATAGAGTTTTGGAATAATCCGGTTCTGGAACTAAAGATATATTTTTATTTAATGGCTTTTGATATTGGGTATTTATAACTGGGATTAATCGAATTAGTCCCACTTGTTGATTATTTTATAACAGTCGATATCTTTCTTCCCGAGAGATTGGGTGAATTATTAAGAGCGAATGATAATGGTGACTTTTTTACTGATGTAAGAAATGTTCTGCAAATCGTCATCTCCTACCCATAAGCCGTCTACAATATATGATTCGCTTATGATTATTTAGTTGTCAAATAAATCTACCCTACAGTATCCGGTAAAGAAATTTAAATGATGTCTGATGTAAGAAAGATGTGCAGCAGCATACATTAAAAGGTCTCACAATAATTTCAATTGCAATTTTTGTTGGCGGAATAGTATTTGTAGCTTTAGGGATTGGCATGTTTAGCAAGGCTGCGAATTTTTCAGAAACTGTAGTACAAGATTATCTCAATAACAAAACTTCTGGAGTCAAGTCTATAATAGCCAAAACGGTAACCGATGCATTAAGCCCCACCATTAAAACATTAACGCATGTTAGCAAGGGAATCACGACATCAATAGCTGCATTCCTAGTTTTAGTGGGGCTAGGTATCTGCGTACTTGGAATAGGTTTATTCAAAGTGAAATATTTGGCATGTATAATAACTGTGGTGTTAATGTTTGTAGCAATAGTAATAGATGTTCTAGGCCTGGGTTTTGTGGGTGGCTCTTTTCCTAGCTCTTCAGATGACAAAGGTATAATGTCAGCTGATTTTGCTTACCTGTTGATAGGTATAATGATAGCTCATCTACTTGCCAATGCTTTTATAATATATTACTTGACTAGAAAAACTACAATTTCAATATTCAGGACTTTGTAAAAATGTTTAGAATTCGCAAAGTACTAGACATTTCATTCCGAAGCAACGAACAGGTACTTTAGCTTAACAATTATCCGCTTTGAATATCATTAATACATGATTAATACTTTGTTTACATATACATAGTTCATTGGTTACATTTATGGTAGTAACTAATTAATAAAAAAATTATGGTTAGCCAGCAGTAGCATTGCCACCAGCAGTAACATTACCGGCAATTTCACCTAATGGAAAAGCCACTGTCTGTACTCGGAATATAATTTTTCCATCATTTATCGCTTTGACGAAATCTGCGAGAGTCTTCCCTTGTAGCGGCCCTATCAACTCAGATTCCGTAAAATTACCACTCAAGGCCCCTGTACCTTGCCCCAGACCACTTTGAGAGGCTGTTCTAATTATCACAACATCAGGAGCTCTGCCGGTTCCTGTCTCTTGAGAAATAGCTATGTCAGTAACGTTGTTTAATCCAGTGGCGTCAATGTTATACTTTACAGCATTGTCTTGAAGTTCTAATGTAGCTGTTCCTGAGGCACTTGAACCTGACCTAGGCATAAGATCTGCAGTAAATTTGCCTGTAACCTGTGCATTTCCTGATTGAGTAATCGAAATTGCTGACACTAACAATAATGCCGAAATCACTGAAGCTTGTAGTATAGATGAATTTTTCGTTACCATGAGTGAATAAGGTCGCACACTAGTATTTAACGTTTTTTTTTGTGTGATTGATATTGGTAGGATCCTTAGCAAATTGAAAACACAACTGGGAATTATTAAGGATGAAAATCAATAGGCTGTCTGATGAAAATAGCTATGTCTGTCTTTAATTAACTCAGCGAACTAAATTTATGGCAATCCGCAGAGTCTAAACTCAAATATTCACAGAATTAACTAGAACCTGGTTGTATTACTTTTGGAAAAATTTTGAAACGATAGTAAAAGTATAGAGTCGCAGGTATATTTTCAGATTCGTTGCAAGAAGAAGTAGACACATTCCTTGACCTGGCCTAGATTGTGGACACCCGGTTTCATCCAATATTTTATATCCAGTCTAAGGAAAGGCACGACTATTCAGATATGGTACGTATTCCAACTATGAAGATGGACAAACATACGGTAATAATTGCTCAATCTGGTTCACAAAATCATTCTTCCTTGGACGACCCATTGAAGACGGTAACAAGGCAATATTGCGTCTTGACTCCCGATCAATGATTGATAAGGTTATCAAAACCTAGGATTTGACAGTGACATAGAATCAATTGAACGAGAAATGATCGTAAACTGTAAACCTGGGAGAGTTATTATTCCAGGTAACTGGGCATGTGAACATGGCGTATTCTATTGTGTAGCAAGAAGAACTCTAGAAGGGGAAGAAATCTGGAATATAAATACTGGGCAAAGCCTAATCTTGATGTTCCTAGCTTTAATAAGTTAAAGTACCGTTAATAACTTGATAATATTTATAATTTCGGGAGATCATCACAGATGGGGGAAATCAACACTACCAACTTGGGGGATAAAGGGCAAAAAGTCATTATCGATAAAATTTCTAAAGCGGCTAAAGAACTGAGCTTTCCTAATGATAAAATGGCTTTCATAGAGCAGATGATCTCTTTAAGCAGGTTATTGATGAGTTATGACTTACATATATCAACCGCATTTAGAACTATAGATGAAAAAGCACAGGATCCAACGTACTTCGTAGCTACGTACTTTGATACTAAAGATATACAACAAGCATTATGGGTACATAGAATGGTAAGGCTTTTAGCTAGATATATTCTTGTTTATGACAGATATTTTGAGACACGAAAAAATAGATACGCTATCCTGGCGAGAAAAGTACGTAGATCCATAAATAAAATGTTCGTGAATGAAATCGATAGCAATTATCTTAAATATTCAATAGATTTTTCATTAAAGCAATTTTGGCCATTTTGGAAATTTGAGCAGATTCTCAAAAGTCGTATAATTGAAGGTAACACTTTTTCATATAATGAAATTAGAAATTTTAATCTATTCAAGTCCTCGGATGCATCATTAATATACGCAAGAGTTTTAGATGCCAAGTTGCCAAGCTTTAGTGAAAATGTTTCGTTAGTTCTTCATTATAATCAAGCCTTGCTTGATCTAATAGACGACTGGGAGGATATAGAAGAAGATATTCAAGAAGATATGCCCAATGTCTTTGTTATGGCTGCCACTGAAAATGTTCCTTACAACGCAATAAAGAAAGGTAACGTTACTAATATAAGGGGTACCATATTAAATTCATTAGAATCATCAAAATCACCTATTATTAGATTGGTAGATGAATATTACGCATCAATCAAAAAAATTTCTATTCCTAGTAATCTAGTCTTCATAAAATTGCTCTCCCATCATCATGCTGAAACATTCAGACAGATGATATCTTGATAAATATCCCCTGACTTTGGACGATGAGTACATTACCTGCTGATGGCTAGTCATACGGTGCCGTAGATAATTTCGAATTTGTTTAGATAAGTTTATTTATACTGGATATCCTAATCGATATTATGAGAGGTAGATGGGCATCAGCGGCAATAGGTGCAGGGATAGCTAGAAATCGTGCAGGCAGAGAAATGGAAGCTCAAGAAGCGG
>JBIOZG010000026.1:0-38716 GCA_044870765.1 Nitrososphaeraceae archaeon | reverse complement strand
TAGATAGAATCTTGGTTGCAAGGATTGCTGACCCAGTTTTACCCCATTTCTTCAATGAGTAAACGTTTACTGCTCCAATCACTCCCAATGCAATGGCTCCTATCACTCCTCCCCAAAATGAGAGATTCTCTACACTTGTTATACTGCCCATAAAATATATGATAAGAATCATTTCGGCGAGGACAGAAATCATATGACCCAAACTAAATCCGGCCCCTATCCATTGTGATTTTCTTGTAGCATTATGTAGTCTTACTAGATTATCTATTGCTGTTATATGGTCTACATCAAGAGCGTGACGTAAACCTAGCAGTACCATTGTAGGAATCGAAACAAGAACAAATGTCAGTGTATCTGCCATTGAACGACCTCTAAGTATCAAATGATGATGCTTATATCTTTTAGTTTATTCAATTGTATCATTTAACAAAGCATCTAATGGACAAACTCAAAAAATTATGAACAGAATTAAATATTTTGTGACCATATTTGCAGAGTCGGAAGCGCTGGCAACAAATCCTTGTCTGAATTTTGGATTAAAATAAATTATTCAGATTTTGACTTTACAATTATGAATCGATCATCGTAATTTCCAGTTCCGACATTGTGAAATGTTCCTGTCAGTACGTTTTGCTCCGCTTTGGTGATATTTACATGCAGAAATCCAGTCTCACGAAACTGAGTTACCATGAATGGAGCTTGTCCTCTGAAATCATAAAGATTATTCCCGGCAGTGCCAACTACAACGTAGATAGGAACACCGGGCATGGAATAATAAGAAGCGTTTACATCTTTTATTATTGGTTCCCGCGAGTGCGCTACATTGTACACCAATGGATAGGATCTCTGATAATTATGATTGTGGGAAGTCATAACTAAATCAACCCCGTATTTTTCAAATAGTGGAGCATAAGTTTCTCTAAGAATTTCAGTAGATGGATGAATAGTAGGTGAAGTATATAATGGTCTGTAGCCGTAGACTATTATCCAATCTATGTTTGTATTGTTCGCTGCCCTGCTTAAATCATCATTGATAAACTCATACTGTGCAGAACCAGGTGCATATGGAATAAACGCACTCTTCCCTGTTGACATTGCCAAGAAATGAACATTTTTGTAATCAAAAGAGTAAAATGGACTTTCTAAATCAAAATGTCTAACAAAGTCACTAAATCGGGATGATGAACGTACCTCATTACTATCAGTATCGGATTCTCCCAACGCAATTTTAAACTTATCTTTATTATCTAATTTTGAGACAATATCAAAAAAGCAGTTTGGATTTTTCACCTCTGACAAATCCCCCAACGCAAAGGCTAGATCGGTATTCTGTTCTACCATGTCCTTTATAGTTTGTCTGGTTTTTGAGTCGCAACCATAATCACCTGCAACTACAAAATCTAATTCAGAATTTGGAATATGCAGATCCAGATTGCCAACTAAAGCACTATTATCTTCTGACGACTCAGAAGAATCCACGACATCAAAAGAACTTGTAATAAAAGATGACTGATACCCATGACTTGAAGCGTCTACTTCTACGGTTAGAGGCCCGACGTCGCCTTTCTTTCCAATAGTCCAGGAATAAATGAACTTGCCATTATAATCCGTTTTTCCTACAAATTCTTTCTCAAAGTTATTCCCTGGATATATCAATTTTCCATTTATTTCAGCATTTGTAATTGGTCTCTTGGCTGAATCGGTAACAGTTATTGTAGTGTTTTGAATATCTCCTCTTGCAATAGGGTTCTTCTGAGAAAGAATTGAAACAAGCAAGGAAGTGTCGTTATTTCCTGATTCTTCAATATTTGATAAATTAGTTTCTGATACATTAGAACGTTCCACAGATTGTATCAGACTCGACTGTGGTGGAACTATCTGTACGTTACTTAAATTAGGGATTCCATTAACAAATACACTATACCAACGTGTAGGTGCGGACTCACACAATAATTTTGCAGTTATCTTGTTCATACCTTCAATAACATGTGTATAGTTGTTACTTAAAGCAAATTCCCATCGAGAAAGATCATCCATCCCCTCGGTTCCTCTTGCAGAGGCATTTTGGTAGGGTCTAATATCATTAACAATTACAGATACTGAACAATTCTTAACAGCATCATCTGAAGATTGACCCGAAATTATTATATCTTTTCCTACAGTTGCGTTTTGTGTCGTAACAGGACTAAGTATCTTTATTGACTCTTTCTGTAAAAAAAAGGGCAATTGCTGCGCTGAACTTTGGGCAAATATCAACTGACTTGAAGTAAACATAAGTAAAATAACCAAGGATAAAAAACTAATAGTAACACGGAAAGATAATGTTGATTCACCGGACAATTGGCTTAAAATTGATACTGGTCATATATATTTTGAAGCTTAGTATTCGCACATTTTATCAGGCCCTCAAAGCAAGAACTTTAAATATTTGCGCTAAATGGATCCTGTTCTCCTTAAACTAAATTAAACCCACTTGCGAAACGAACACTAGTTTAATTAAATAATTGTTTTTACTATTGAATACTATTGGGGTATGGTAGATACATGCATTTTAATTTATCAACAGTTTGTTACTAATTAGTATAGATATTAGTTTGAAGTACGATTGAAAAATAATCCTTTCCACATCTATTAACTTTATTGTCATTAGAAAATCTTAAGAAAAATAATACTGAGATGTAATCGAGAATAATCATTTACCCTTGCTGTCAAGTCTTTTCCTTTTTGGTTTCTATACTTGCCTTGAGGGCTTGAAGTAAATCCTTGGTTGGCGTTGTTTCTTTTGGTGCCGTTGTTATGAATTTCTTACCTTTACTTTTCGCCTCAATAAGTTTCCGTAGTTCCTCTACGTATGTGTCAGAATATTTGCCAATATCGAATTCCTTATTGTGGTATTTTTGAACTAGAATTTCTCCTAGGGATACCTCTTGTGAATCAAGCTTTATTTTCTTGACTCCCATTTCAGGAATATCTTCGACCGCTCTTAACTCGTCCAAATAATTTAGAATATGCATAACCAGACCTCTCTGATAGGGTCTTAACGCAACAAGGCTCTCCTTGTCTTTAAGAATTACTTTACCTATTGCAACCAAATTATTATCGTTTAGTATCTTAACCAAAAGAGCATAGGGTTTTGCGTTTCCAGCTTTAGGATCAGTAGCAACATAATAGCTATCCTGAATGAAAATTGGGTCGAGTTCACGAAAATCAATGAATTCCTTTATATCGACGCTTTTAGTTGTCTTTAATTTAATTTTCTGTAATTCGTCTTTTTCAAAAACTATATAGTTATCCTTTATTTTCTCGTATCCCTTTTTAATTTCAGAATAGTCTACTTCTCTATCCTCAACAGGACACCATTTTTTGTACCTTATTCTATGTCCATTTTTACATAACTGATTGAAAACATATTCTTTCTTATTTGTTGCAGTATACAATTTGACAGGAATTGTCACAAGTCCGAAAGAGATACTTCCTTGCCAAGAGCTCCTTACTGCCATACAAAATTAGAGTGCAACAAAGATTATAAGGGCTTGAGGAAAACGGAAAGACCTGATATTGAATTGTGAAAGCCCTGATATTGAATTGTGAGGTCAAATTAAGAAATTATTAGATAGAATGTTTCCTATGTTAAGTACATGGTCGAAGAATCCTACATTACCAAAGTATTGCCACATTCAATTAAATTCTATTTGCCTCGGACCGAGGGTTATATGGATGTTGTAAAGGAAATAGTTTCCCGATTTGGGAGCGTGTCATTGATAGAATTAGACGGCTATTTTGAAGGAAAATTTGAACCCGTAAAGTACATGCGGTTAGAAGTTCACACAGAAATAATAGAAGAACGACATGTTATAGAATATGCCAATAAGATTCGTATTAGGTTAAAACAAAATTCATTAGCACTCGAATTCAATAATAAGCTGATTCTGGTTGTTAAAAACTGAAATTACGCGGAAACGAGAAGGAGATCATTACATGGAAGTTAGAATTGTAATTTCCTGAAAATGTTTGTTACCAAATTAAGAAAGTATTTAGTTCTGTCATATCAATTGTTCTTAAAAGTGAACTACGAACATTAAAATGAATGCAACAGAGATACAAAGTGAAACAGATTGAATTCAAAATCAAAAGCTACACTAACAAATGAGAGATGCTAATACAAATGGCGAAGAGTCTAGCAGTAACAATTGTTTTAGCAGTAGTATTCGCAGGACTTGGACACATATATCTAGGATATAAAAAACGCGGAATAGTAATTTTGATTGCTCGAATAGCCATTTGGCTGAGTGTGGCATTGCTTGTTCCCTTTCCATTAAGTCTTGTTCTTGGTGTTGTCTTGGGCGGTGGTTTTTGGCTCTGGCAGTTAATAGACGTGGTAAGACTATTTAATAAAAGGAAGTCAAATTTAGATGAACCAATAAATGAGAAAGCATGAGACTTGATTTTTCAGACTTTACAGTCCTAGTTAGGGTATTAGAGCTGTACCTTGCACTTAATTTTACCATCAAGATTATTTCCCATCCTAGGACTGTATTTTCTTTTGGGGTACTAGACGAATATCTTCATTATTTCTAATACTAGTGCTGCAACCGCAGCACTGGCTGGTATAGTGATAATCCAGGCATAAACTATTCTCTTGCCAACTCCCCATCTTACTGCCGAAAGCCTTTTTGTAGCACCTACCCCCATTATAGCACCAGCGATTGCGTGAGTAGTACTAACAGGAATACCTAGCCATGCCATAGACGTCAATATGACACCTCCTCCTGTTTCAGCACAAAAACCCTGATAAGGACGCAGACTAGTTAACTTGAAAGCCATGGTTTTAACTATTCTCCAACCTCCAAAGAATGTCCCAAGTGCAATCGCTATAGCAGAGGCAAATATTACTTCGGTGGGAACCGAGAATGAGGTAGAGTCAAGCATACCACCTGAAATCAACAAGGCTGTTATAACTCCCATTGTTTTTTGCCCGTCGTTAGCACCATGTGTTAAGGAGAAAAAAATTGAAGAACAAATTTGAAGACGGCCAAAAATCTTGTTTACATATGAAGCAGTATACCTCCTGAATAAATACATGATAATTATTGCGATACCAAATGCGGTACAAAATCCAAGAGTAGGAGATATCACTATAAAAGTTAATGTCTTTTCTATGCCAGGCAAAACTAGAGCTGATGTTCCTCCTGCAAGTAATGCTGAGCCTATTAAGCCACCAATTAACGCATGACTGCTGGAAGACGGAAGTCCGAAATACCAAGTAACAAGATCCCATATTATGGCCCCTATTAAACCTGCAAATATGACGTCGACTGTAGAAAATGAGGGTTGTATGATTCCTTTTCCAACAGTATGAGCTACCGCAGTACCGAAGATGAAAGGGCCAGCAAAATTGGCGACAGCTGCGATCCCTACGGCATATAGTGGTCTGAGTACTCGAGTGCCTACTACCGTTGCAATAGCGTTAGCTGAGTCATGAAAACCATTTACAAAATCAAAGAAGAGGGCAGCCGAAATAGCAATGTAGACTGAGACTTCAATTGGAAGCAAACTTATCCTCAGCGATATTTTAAAGCGACGTCTTCTATAGCGTCAGCAACATCTCTAGACCTGTCCAGCGCATTCTCCAGTGTTTCGTAAACTTCCTTCAATTTTATAATGTCTATTGCATCGTGCGTTTCAAACAAATTGGCAATTGCAAGACGATAAACACTATCTCCATCATGTTCACACTTGCTAATTGCTTTCGAGTGTGTCAATAGTTTCTCTCGCTTACCCTTATGTAATTCGGACACGCCTTTGTAGATTCCTTCGGTTGCTGTTACCAATAGAGTAACTAATTCCTGTAAATGAAGAGATGGCTTTTGAATCTTAAAAAGGACTAGTTTGTCAGAAGTACCATAAGTCGAATCAAGCACCTGGTCTATGGCACTTGTCAATTCGGAGATGTCTTCCTTGTCAAGCGGGGTGATGAATGTCTTGTCTATTATTGTAAATAGCTTGTGAGTAAGTTGATCGCCTTCCTGTTCTAAATTTTTTAATGTAAGATTATTTTCCTTTAATGTGCTAAAATCGCTTATTGATTCAGATAGAACAGATGCTGCCTTCACTAAAATACTTGCTTGGTTTTGCAATAAGGTCATAATTTCAACATCATTTGCACGCACCCAAGAGAGCCAGCCGCTAGTCATAGAGACTTGGTTGTAACTTTGATTATAGATACTTTTCCGAAAGCCAGACTAACTGGTTCGCTCACAATTAAAACTCTAACAAAATCGGTAGTGCAGTAGTTGCAACCTATGAGCTAAATTATCAAAAAGGAAGAGTAATTGCTCTTGGGCTATATTCGGACGACATTATAATTAATGGTACCTTTGACCGTTACTTTGATAATTTGATTTTACAATACGCTGTACGTAATCAGGATTAATTAATTGATTATTTGCAATAATTCTAAATTCTACGTTCAAAAATTCGAGTTTCGACAATATATCAATTAGAACGTCATACAAAATCCTGAATAGCTAATCAGTAATACATATTAAATCATTTTGACAATTCTAATAAGTATTGTTTTGATTTTAGCAAGTACCAGGATAATTTTGAGCTTTCTTCTAGTTGCCGTCCTTATCAGTGCTACTTCATTGGGTTCATATGCATCGACAACCAAAATGACTAGCAGCCAACCCATAAACGGGGTTGTCATGAAAGGGGCTTTTGTTAATATGAAACAGCATGATAACGGTTCACCTGAAGCTCCAGAAGATTACATTGATGATAGTTTAAAAATGATTTCTAAAGCTGGTTTGGATCATGCTAGATTCTTGTTCTATTGGGAGGCTTTTGAAAGGGACCCCAAAGCCTTCATGAAGGAAATAGAATCAGTAGCGAAAGCAGGAGATAAGTATGGAGTGAAAGTCATTTATGACAACCATCAATGGCATACTTCTTCCTGGCTTGAAGACATAGGAACAGGTTTTCCTTGGTCTCTGTTTGAAGATTCAAAATATTCCAAAGGCGGTGGCGGTAACACTCCTGATAAAGGTGCTCAGGTCTTTTGGAAGGACTGGTGGGACAGATCTGTGAAAGATAATGAGGGAAAAGATGGTTGGACACTAATGGCAGAATATCTAAAGAAAATAGTATTGGCAGTCGATAATCATTCAAGTACCTTGGGGTACGAAATACTAAGCGAGCCTCACGTTGATAATACAGATCAATGGTCTAAAATAGGAAAATTTAATAGCTTTATTACTGAAGAGTTGAGAGATATCACTAGTAAAACGATAGTCTACAGCATGAATGTTCCGGTTGACTTGAATAGCAACATTAACATTTCACCACAAAACTTGGCAAAAATGGCACCTTCTTCTAAGCAGAACACCGCTTTCAAAATAAGTGTGTATGGAGTTCCTGATAGAGATGACTACCAAAAAGAGAGATTTGACTTGTTTTTGGATACAAGGGATCTAACTGGAGTACCGTTATACATAGGTGAGTGGAATAACGTTGTAAGGACAAAAGAGGGTGGAGTGTTCAAAATCAACCCAGGCGCTAGCGATTTTACAAATTCTAATGCCGGAAAGATACTAGAGGCTTTTAAGAAAGAAGGGGTTTGGGGGACGGCTTTTTGGAAGTGGGATT
This sequence comes from Nitrososphaeraceae archaeon, assembly GCA_044870765.1. Lineage (GTDB taxonomy): Archaea > Thermoproteota > Nitrososphaeria > Nitrososphaerales > Nitrososphaeraceae > TA-21. The sequence goes on along the minus strand of JBIOZG010000026.1, from coordinate 31,069 downwards.
ATAGGGATGCAGATACGGCCAGCTTTAACTTGGTTAATGATGAGAGTGGCAAATTAGTTCCCACCAAGTACTTTGGTATCTTAGAAGATACAGTCAAAAAGGTGTATGGTTCTTTCAATAGTGTATCAACTTCGGATGTATCAGCTTCTGGTAATACATCAACTGGTGATGATGATGATGATACATCAACTTCGGATGTATCAGCTTCTGGTAATACATCAACTGGTGGTGGTGGTGATGATGATACATCAACTTCGGATGTGTCAGCTTCTGGTAATACATCAACTGGTGGTGATGGTAAAGAGACCAATTTGATTAATAAACTTGTGAAAACAGGAAAATTCACAGAAGCTGAAGCCAAACAATTTGTATCAAAATCGATGCAGAATGGACCCGACGTTACTTCAACTTCTGACAATACTCAGTCATCTAATACTCAGTCATCTAATACTCAGTCATCTAATACTCAGTCATCTAATAATCAAACCAACAATAATGACCAACCGTCCAATGCTAACACAAATAATCCTGAAAGGTATGAGAATCTCGATGACCTTGTTGATGATATAAAAAATCACGTTGTAGATATTGAAGACATTTCCTTGAATGCTTTCCAAGATTCAGGTGCTTATCAAGGAGCTGACCAAGAAACGCAAGATTGTATTGACCTAGCAGGAAAAATAGGAGATAATCTGGCTGATCAGGAAATAGTGAACTGTTCTGAGGATCCAAACTTTTACAGGAACGAAATATCTAATATAGACAACAATGACGATAACAACTGACGATAATGGTAACTAGAGCGTTAATTTTACTTAGTAACAAAACTTCAAATTATGTTGTTTAGAATATTTAAAAAAATTGTTAGAAGCTTGTAAATTTTACACAGGTAAGGTGGGACAGATAATGATAGTAGTCGTGTATCCACAGCCATGAATTAATAATTAAATCCAATAATAATCTAGTCACCACTCGGTAAAAGAACTTGATAAAAATGGAAAGGATGGCGAACTTTTAGACGGTCAGCAGGATAAATACTTCGATTGCAGATTAGTCATAAATATCAGAAATTTTTTTCTTTGCAGCCTTAAGTCCTGATTTGATGCTACCGAAGACATCTTCCGCTCCCTCCTTAAATTCACCTGAGGAATAATCGCTTTCTAGACCTGCTTCGCCACCGATCTTTAACCTACCTACAGTGCTATCGCCTTTTTCAATTCCTACTTCAGTACCGCCTTTTAGTGTACCTGAACTACGGGCCCCTTTCTTCGCTCCCGAATCCCTTGCCTTAGTGCTCACATTAGTACTCTTTTTAGCACTTCTCGCCTTAGTATTCCTCTTAGTACTCTTTGCCTTAGTGCTCACATTAGTACTCTTTTTAGCACTTCTCGCCTTAGTATTCCTCTTAGTACTCTTTGCCTTAGTGCTCATAGTATTTTTATGATTAACATGTTATTTATATTAGTCAAATTTGACCCGTCAATAATTTGTTGACATACTTTAAAGCCAGGACAACCATCGAAGGGAGTTATGAAAAATTTAAGTCAAATGTAATGACAAAAGTGTAGACTCTAATCTCCATTTTTTAAAAGTATCTAATAATAGTAAAAATGTACCCGGTGGCAATTTGTTTAGCGGTAATTGGGAAAAATATTTACTTCACCGGTAAGGTTTTTATAAAAAAATGGACAATAAAGAATAAAGATATCTCAGTGAGGTAAACAACTTGTTTTTTTAGTGAGTTACTCTGCGTTATCTTGAAGCCTGGTGGATATCAAGAACTTGCCGTTTATTTCACATTTAGCACTGCCAACCAAAATACCATCGGGGCCCGTTACTTTAGGCAGGTTAATTTGTAAGTTATCAAAGTCATATGTTACTTCCATATTTTTCCCCGTAATATTGTTAAATATATTATCTACAACCTGGGGCCAATTCGTATCTTCCTGATTGCCTATTTCTGAAGCAGAATGATTAACACTATTCATAATATGCTAAACCCATAATTGTATATATCGATTTCAGATTTGAGTGGGTGGTGCTGAGCAATCATCATTTAGCTAACAACATGATTTGTTTTAGCGCATAGGCAGTCAGCAATACTGCATTCCGAATGCTTGTTTTCCACACATTCTCCACAAGTAATCCCACCATTTACTGTGGCAGTTCCTTTAATAATAACATCTTTTTCATTTGATTGAGATTTTGTACCTTTCATTTAGGACCAAACTCCTGAACGTATGAACTAATTGTGTCATTTTATAACTTGACATCTTAATTTAAAGGCCATCATCATTTAATACAGATTAGATTGTATCTAACATAATCTGATATTGTTGATGATGATTTGTGTAAGTACTGCAAGACATTTCACATAAGTGACTTGTAGGACTTTTTTGTTATCTCAATTATAGAAATTAAGTGTCGTCAGAGTTTAAGCCAATTTCTGAATTTTCATAACGATCGAAAAGTTCATGAAATTATTAATTCGTCCTTGACTATCCTCATTAGTTAAGATTAATTAGAGAGGAGAGCTGCTCTACCTGCGTATTTTATTGTTTATTAACATGTACTTCGATATATTATATGACAATCCAGGGAATAAACAAGGTTTGGTAGAAGGTTATTGATTTTTTGGTGACTAAGAAGTGGCTAGTTGCTATAGTGGATGATGAATTAGACATCGTGAATTTATTTAGAGAATGCCTTAGTGGTATTAATGATATCTTGATATTTACATTTACCGATCCCTTCATCGCTCTAGAACATTTCATAACCAACAAGGATACATACTTCTTAATAATTTCTGATTTGAGAATGCCAAGCCTTTGCGGTATAGAATTCTTAAAGAAAGTTAAGAAAGAAAATCCTCTAGTAAGAACGTTACTTATGACTGCATTCGAAATAGATGATAAATTATTTCAAGAATATACGAAAGCGGATATCATAAATGACTTTCTACAAAAACCTATTCGGTTAAAGGATCTTCGTTCAGCAGTTATGAAGCATCTAATTTCGTATAAGAGGAATCTAAAAGACTAGATCGATTTAAGGGGGGTAGTTCCTAATTACGGATAATTGTAAATAAATAAACCTATCCTACCTTTACCATGCATCAGTGTATGTGTAATAAATTAAATTCAAAAAAGATAAATAACTTTTTCGTAATTTAATATTAGAAAATCGTCAGACAAGATTATTCGTATTTATCTGACTCTGCCTCTGTCTGTTTTAACGATTCAAGTATCTTTGCATTTACAGCGTCCATATTCAAATTTTCTTTGAGGTAACCAGTGAAGTCAGTCGGCGTAATTATTCCGAGTGGTTTGTTTATATCATCTCCTTCTACGACGAGCAAATGTCTAACTTTATTCTGTAACATTATATCGGCTGCAACTTCAACATCCGATATGGCATCCGTAGTCACAAGCACATCTGACATAATATCTTGCACCTTCATCTTTTTACCATCAGAGCCATCGGCACATACCTTCGTTACAAAGTCTCTTTCTGTTATGATCCCCACCGGCTTGTTACTACTGTCTATTACCACTAAGGAACTAATCTTCTTATCACGCATTTTTTTTGCCGCCACTTGAACCAAGTCGGATGCTTCAATGGTCTCAAGTTTATTGCTCATTAATTCACCAATTGTCGTCAATATTTTATCTTAACCGATCAACGTATGCTCAACAAATAATAAAAGGTTTATGTTGCTAAATAAACTGAATCTTATTCCTGCACGAAAGAAAATAAAACCAAGATAATGATATCTGTTTTAACTTATTTGAATATTAGTAAAAAAAATTTTCTAACTAGGTAAATTGCCTAGTTGTTTTCTTCGTCATCGTTATTTTTGTTTTTGTTTGTTGAGTTGTCAGATCCGCTTGATTCACTAGATTCACTAGATGACTGATTTTCACCTTTGGACTTCATTAGATCTTTAAGTGAATTGCACACTTCCTTTCCTTCTTGCAAGGAGGAGCACAGTTCTAGATTCTGTGTCTTGGTATCATTAGATACCTTTGCGGTTATCGGTATTTCGGTTGGACTTCCGTTCTGACTAGTTAGGACCTTTAAGGTAACAATAACGTCCTTGGTTGAGGAAGCGTTGCCTTCTTCACCGCCATCTCCACCATCACCTTTTGCCTTTAAGGTGAAATTGAGCGGTACATCGATTTTTTCTTCAGATTGTTGTCCTGCTGCGAATTGCTGCTGTGTTAAGCTCATCATTGGAAACGAGAGAACCAACGAAAGAGCAAGCGTTGTCACTGCAATGAATGGTTTGTTCATTAATATTGAATAGGACTTTAAACTTTATAACGATCAATCCAAAATTGCTGCAGATGATAGGCAATATGCTAATTCCTAATGAAGTATGGAAACAATATAATTAACCGATTATCGGCCCTATTACTCTCAGTAGAATACAAACAGAATGAAATTTTGCCTTCTATTAACATTTGTTACGTTTGCTTAAATGCAAAGTATTACTGCTATGTGATTTCTGATTTGAGAATACCAGCAATGAATGGAATGAAATTCCTAAAGTTATAAAAAATGTTAATTGCTTCAATGAGAGCAATTCTTTTAACAACATTCGATTTGGATGAAAAGAAACAGAAAAAATCACCACTCATTACTAATAATGGTAAAAATTAGGTCGGGTTCGGTGGACCGATACGCTAGAATTACGATTTAGGAACCCAACACTTTTTATTTATTGTATCCTTGACTCTCTTACTGGACTTTGGAGAAGTTCTCCAATTTCGTTATGCATTTTCAACAAGTTAAATCCTTTTTCAGTGGTTTTGTAGGTTTGTACACCTTCTAGATATTCGAGTAAATTATTCTCAATAAGTACGGATAGATATTCTTTCAATTGAGCATAGCTGAGGAAGGCTTTATACATGATTTTTGTTTTAGTTGCACCACCGTTTGCTGCTTCAAGAATCATTGATACTATTTCTGTTCTGCTTCTGTATTTCATATATTTGATCTGATAAATTTACTATATTAACATGTTGGCACAAAAGTCTAGAACAAAACGAAATCGCATAATGAAGTACTCACTATCCAAGATGAGGATTTTCAATGGTCACGCACCTATCAAATAGACCTTCATTCTAGATCTTGATAGCCTACAATGCCAATAGTCTTCATCCGTTATCTAATACTTCAAAAGTTAATACGGACCTGGTCTCTTGAGAATGGATTTTGTCATTGTTTGACTCATATTCATATATTACAATGTGATAATTGAATGGAATGTCAAAAGTAGCTGTAGTAACAGGTAGTTCCAGTGGAATAGGTTATGAAACATCGCTTCTGTTAGCAAGAAACCAAATCAAAACATATGCAACTATGAGAAATATGAGTAAGAGCGAGGGACTCATAAAAATTGCCTCTGAGGAAAATCTCCAACTAAACGTAGCTCAATTAGATGTAAACGACGATTTATCCGTAAATAAGGCCATAGACAAGATTGTCAAAGATAACGATAGGATAGATGTTCTCATCAATAATGCAGGCTATGACTTGTTTGGCCCTCTTGAGGAATCAAGCCTGGAGGAGATAAAACAGCAGTTTGAAACAAATTTTTTTGGTGTGATAAGAACCACAAAAGCTGTGATACCAACTATGAGAAAACAGGGAAAGGGTACAATAATAAATGTAAGTTCCGTTGGTGGAAAAGTTGGCCTACTTCCATTTTTAACTGCATATCATGCAAGCAAGTTTGCCATAGAAGGATTCACAGAATCTCTGAGACAAGAACTTGATGACTTTAACATAAATATACTATTGATTGAGCCAGGGTATGTCAGTAGTGGCTTTTTGGATAATAGCAAGTATGCCAAAGGTTTTGATTCAAATAAATCTCCGTACGCCAAGAAGGTACAACAAGTCTTTCAAGGATTTGAGTCAATTACTGCTTATTCCTCTCACCCTTCCAAAGTTGCTCAAACAATTTTAGACGTGCTAAATTTACCCAACCCAGAGATAAGAAATCCTGTGGGAAAAGATGCAGATTCTATCTTCAAAATAAGAGCCGAACTGTCAGACAAAGAAATGGAGCAGTGGTCACGGGAAGCTTACATGGATAACAAAGGTTTCATACGTCAGTAATAAAACAAGAATACATAATTTCTATTACTAATCATGGTAAAGCTTAGGTCGGGTTCGGTGGAACTGATAATGCAAGAATCATAATTTGAGAGAGAACCCTATACTAGAGTTGACAATCTTAATTAAAAGTCGTCAATCTAGGTTCCCCAGGACGTACAAATTTATCCCAGAGTGAACCAAAGATGATTCCTAACAGTCCCCAGAAGATTCCGATAGTTACGGCTGTCCAAACCCTGAAACTCTGGACGAGTTCCATTGATATATTTATGGAGTCCGGATTTGCAGGCATAGCCAAATATGCAACAATCATTATTACTGCGTAAACTAATGGGAACACAATCTTTTTCGAGTTTATCTTAACCCTGTTCCATAATAGTGCTAGACCCAATGCTGTAAAACCAGAAATTGCAATAAAAGCTACATACAAGGCTTCACGATAGTAAATTGTTTCAGGGTCTCCCACTGCCGGTGGGTTTGCAGGATATTTTAGAGCCACTACAAGGTACAAAACAAACCACAAAATACCAGCTAAAAACAATGCTTTCTTCTTGTTATTATCTCCAGGTAATGCATTTCTTGCGTACGCAAAAATGATTCCAAACAACGCTCCTAGCGAAATTCCATATACTGCTGCAGCAACTATTTCACCACCTTTTTGCCAAATACGATAGTGTGCGATTTCAGCTAAATCTACGTTCTCCCCTGAGGAAACTGAATTCTGTATTTCTATGCCAATTGCCTGGTCGATGTAGGGTTCAACCAGTCCAAGATTGATGATACCAAGGATTGTACCGGCTAACGCACCAGAAAGAATTGTAATTGCAAGAAAAAGCAGTATTCTCAAATATTACGCCTATTGAACGAAACTAGTGACAGGGAACTAGTGACAGGGAAATCCAGCAGTATGTCGCATATCATGAGCGAACTCGTGAATCCACATATTATCAAATGCTTCCTGACCTTGAGCTATGCTAAACAGTTGACCTTGGTCATAGCCAACAATAAACATGGTAAAAATCAAAATTGCAACCAGAATTCCAACTGCGATTCCCATCTCGCCAGGTTTTTCTTTTGTCATTAGTTTGAGAGTAGACATTCTCTTTTGTAAAAACTTCAGAGTATTTAAATTATTGGATGGTTTAGCCAATCTTCCAGTCAAGGTAATTAGTATAATATAGATATAACTTTCTGCTACTCTCATACTAGTATTGCATACGTATGTTAGAACACTTCAGTTGGTTGCAAGCAAATATGCCCCGAGCAGAGCTCTTTCATTTGATGTCATGCATGTTTTTAAAACTTTACAGCTTATTGAGGAGAAGGGACATGTTAGCAGAGATATCCTGCGAAATGAATTAACTCTCGGCGAAGGAACAATTAGAACACTTCTTAGACACCTAAAGATGGAGAACCTAGTTGAATCTTCCAATGCTGGAACGAAGCTGACCCAAAAAGGGTACTTATTTTTTTCTGACATTAAAGCCTCAATTCCGTCGGAGATGAAATTACCAAAATGCTCTGTGGCTTTAGGAAAATTCAACTATGCCGTAATTTTAAAGCAAATGAGTTCTGCGGTAAAGACCGGAATAGAACAAAGAGATGCTGCAATAAAGATGGAAGCGTCAGGTGCAACTACCCTTATCTTCAGAAATGGTAAATTTCTTTTAGCTGGAACAAAACTTGATGCACTAAGGAATGAACACAAGATACGCAAGCTGCTCATGGTAGGTTTAAACCCAATTGATAAAGATGTAATAATAATAGGGAGTGATAGTGTTTCTGAAAAGAGGGCTGAATTCGCTGCAAAGAGTGCAGCCCTTCTAACAATCAAGAATCATGAGAAGCATTAGGGTTCTCTATTGAATATAGAGTCATCCAGGTACATTTGATAACCTCTCGATTTGTGAAGTATTGCCCTTATGATCCCAATGCTTTCCACGATTAACCATTACTCTAACGATTCTTAATGTTGTCGAGATAATCGGCTATTTCGTCGAATGTCGCACCAGAATCATTCAGCTCTATGAGTAATTCTTTAGTTATACCGGCCTGTCTCAAAGCAACTAATGCAGCATATAACCTTCTTTCTGCGTTACTGATGCATTTACCATCCCAACCGTAATATGACATGATAACACCCATAACACATCTTCCACCAAGTCCGTCGGTATACTGCTTTCTAATCTGTGTAAACTGTTTTCCATATGTACGTATTATTTGGGAGATAGATGATTCTTGCTTTGATTGTTGATTAAGTGTATTCATATGCCGCTCATCGGTATGTTGCTCGATATTCCGTGTTAACTGCTTCTTATGGTTGCTTAGAACTTCAGATACAGACGATTCCTGTTTTAAAAGTTGTTGCTGAGCCATGGATTGATAATATACACATAAACAAATTATTTAGGATTTCGGCTAGATATGTTTCTATGAAAATCATTTTGTTGTTTTTCCAATTATTGTTAGAATTATTAAGCGGTGCTGAATTGAACTTTCAATATTGCCATGACATATCTTTACGTTTTAAACCATATTCCTTAACGCTAGCTTACCATGGATAAATTGGATTTTTGTATCTATTTACTAAATTCTGGTTTTAAACTCAAGTACAATACCTGAACTTATAGAGCGAGATATACCAGGATTTCATACACTTATTCTTCCTGAACCCACTATTCGTATATCTTTACTATCTGGATTTAAGAGGATTGCAATATCTTCGGCTTTAAATGAAAATATATTATCAGACAAAATCTTAAGTTTATTATTCCCTAATTTCTCTATCTTTGCAGGCCTGATCTGAGTCCCTATGGACAAAAGATAGGAGTGATTTTCTGAAAGGTCATTCTTATAAAATGGCACCATATCGAAATCAATAATCAATTCTTGGTCGGCAGAAGTAAAATGGTTGTAATTGGAAAGAATATCTCCCCTAGTTATCTCATCAAAAGAAACGCCTGTTAGAGCAAGACCTACCCTAGCTGGACTATGTGACTCTTCAACATTTTTATCATGCATCTGTATACTTTTAACTGTAACCGTTTTATTTTGAGGAAATAGTAATAGCTCATCGTGTACTTTGATAACTCCCTGTTTAAGCATACCCAATACGACCACACCCACTCCTTTTACATTAAATATGTTATCTATATTGATAATTGCTGGTCCATCTCTTTTCACCGGAGATAAAGAACTGATACTCTCTTTAAGACTTTGAATATTCTGTTCAACCTTGAATGATGAGGCAACGGTATTTTTTAAAAGACTCTTAAGAGCCTTGCTCTCAACTCCGTAAGAATGAAGGAGAAATCCTTTATTTAGTTCCAGTAGATCTAAGGCTACTATTTGTTCTCCTAGAAACCTATCTAGTTTGTCAACGTTAATTATAGAATACTCTCCTAAATTTACTGCAGTAATTAATGGTTGGATCTTGTCAGGAAAGCCTGATGGTATTACGTAGGTCATGATTCTGTCATCTTTTTTATTATCATATGTTGTAATATCACTTGACTGCCCTTTCTTCCCTAACTCCTTTACAAATTCGGTTTGACCAAGGCATACAAAATTAATACTTTCCACAATGTGTTTTTAGAAGACCATCTTTAAAATTTATTCCTAATTTCGAATTCTTGGTAGGTTGGAGGGTTATAATGTACAACTTGATGACCGCAGACATATAATTACCGTATTCAGGATTTTCCGTGTTTAGTTTTGTCCTGCAAGATTTGAGTTCTGGAAATTGACTTTATCAATTAGGACTAAGTCTCTGAGAATTTCTCCAAACAAGTTATATGCGCTAAAATCAGCTCATGAGAGATTCGCCTTGTAAAGCAAGTTGCATTTACCCTACCGTTTTGAGGAATCCAAGCATCTTATCGACAAATTACCTTCTATCTGACATATTTGTCGCTCTATTATGCTGTTTGTGACTAAACATATTTGGCACTATTTAGCCGAACTATCTTCAATTGCTTTAGCGCATTTATCACAATACTTCTCTATTATTATTGCTCCTTCAGTACTGTATTTGACTAACTTGGTTGCAAGTTCTCCGCACCCTATACAGAATCTCGAATTCTTTTCTGAGCTTGATGTAAAGGGCTCAATACTTTTCAATGTCTTTTCTAACAATTATATATCTTCTCTAACTATATAGAAGGAAGTTACCTTATAAATATATAAAACAATTATCGGTGTCAGCTCCAAGATTACTTAGATTCAAGGAGAATGGGACTAATTTCTTTCTTGTAGTAAGACATACCTCAGTTTCTATATCATCCATTTCTACTTGGTAATAGATGAGTCAAGCATAATTTTTCTGCCTGTAGCACCTGCTGCAACCATCTGAATTCCTGCTATCAATAGTCCTATCGCTATAACAAATCCTGCAAATTGTGCACCAAAAATAGGAGACACAAGGGTCGTGATTCCTATAATTATCAACAAAGCGCCTACTCCGATAAGGAAAGCTTTCTTCCATCCAGATTCCCTTCCTGAGAACGCCTGAACTATGCTGGCAGCACCACCAAAGAGAAGTGCAATGCCAATGAAGACCGTTATAATCCATGTAGCAAATCCTGGAAACGCAATCACAAAACCTGCAAATATAAGGGCAAGTATGCCAAGGCCTATCGTTGCCCCTCTACCCTTGATAGGAAGGAATATTCCGGAAACTATCTTCTCAATTCCTACAATGAATAAAATTATGCCAAGTATTAATACTAAAGAGACAAACGCAGCTCCTGGATATGCAAGAGCATAAATTGATAATATAACAACGAGAATACCAAGTCCTATTTGCACGCCTCTCATCCAGCCGGGAGATTTGTCCATTGATGTTTTCATTACTACAAGTTAGTAATACGACTATTTAAAGCCTTGGAAAAGAAGCCATAATGATTCCAAGTTTTTCAAGTTTTCAATCTATTCCCCATAAGAGAAAGATTCCATAGACACGATCATTTTAGTGGTAGTTAAGTGATATGATCAACTTCGTTCCCCGAAAGTATATGTTTCTTATGTGAAGAATGTTTGTAAAGTATGACATCCGCTATGGTATTATATCCAATCTTACTCGCAAATTGGTTTTAATGGCGAGTTTTATCATTATTTTGCTTATATTTATTTGAAATAACGGATCTTTTGGAATATACTCTTATAGCCACCATCAATTCAACGGGTGATTTGACCCATATTTTACCAGCGCGGGGCTTTTTGACCTTTGGGTAAATTGGTTTCGTGAAGATTTGAGAGTTCTATTAAATCTGCTCAAGCAGGGTAAAATCAAACCTATCATTGCTGCACGAATGCCGTTGAATGAGGCACCTAAAGCTCATGAGTTACTCGAAAAGGGATCTTTCATGTGTAAAATAGTTTTCATATGCAATTTGTAACATTTCCTCTAAATCCGTGGATGATGTCACATATGTGGAGATGACAGCACGACGATTTTAATTTTTGAATTTTTGCCAAAGTCTAACTATTTTATCATCAAATGCCTTTTGTTGAATATCAAATGAAAATGTATCATTCTTGTAAGTAACGCTTATTTGTTTAATCGACAGAGTATAAAAAGACTCATCCATTCCATCTAGTGTTCTTATTACTTTGGTTACTCTTATTAATTTGAGCTCCTCTAGTCTCTTCATTTTTTTGTAAGTCGACGAGATTGGTATATTTAGAGTTGATGAAATATTTCGCGCACTGAGTTCTCTTTTATCAAGTAACTTCATTATTTGTAATGAAGGTTCATCCGTAAGTATGGATAGAATTTCCTTTCCAGTTGCTTCATTGTTCAACTTTTTATCACGGCAACTATTACCAGTAAAAAGCCTGATACCTCAGCTAATTCTTCGATCATCTTGATAGTACTTTCGTCATTAATATTAAGAAAGTCTCCCAGGACGGTATCACCAATAACTATGAGAAAAAAGCCAAATGTAAGAAGAAGCATTGGAAAATATTTTGTTCTCTTATAAGCCTTGGCAGCAACATATACCAAAAAGAATCCGACTAGAATATGGATTATTACGATTACAAAATAGGTATCCATTTTACTTGACTAACTCAACATGGACCTTTACAAATATCTTTGTAATTCTAAAGAAAGTTAGACTTGATTTATTATGTTTAGAAGTATCAGCTATGTGAATCCTCAAATCCCGGAGGATATACTGGATATCTCATAATTAACAAAAAGTAAGATTTTGGAGTCGACTAGATGATTTTTTTCAGCACCCTTGAGTTCCTTATACTATGGATAGCAAGACCTGACAGGACGATGGCGACAGCTTGAAGAATTTTTGAAATCATGTCAAGTCGCCCAATATAATATTCTACCCCCACTACCGGAACGCCTACGGTTCTAGATGCTACATAGATAGCAATCAGTCCCGCTGAGATTCCAGCTGAAGCTAAGTATGGCACTATACTTCTGTTCGATTTTATTACCAATGCAGCAAGTATGAAATTAACTATGCCACTGGATACAAAGAATGAAGCTTCAAATTGTTTTTCAGCCGTTTCGCCTTTTATTCCCATGTCAGATAACTCTTTAGAATCTTCATACTCACTATTTGCTACTAAGAAATATACGATTCCGATGATAACCAGGATACTTGCTAATGAATAGACAATGAGTTTGTGATTTATCAATTCAGAACCTTCCAAACCAAGAAATAATTACCAAAAGTGGTAATTAGGAAAGACTCTTCTTTGCTTCTTCGGCATGTGAAATTGCTGCGTTGTTATCACCATCTTTAAGTGCCGCGAGTGAAGCTTCGACACGTTTTTCAGCATCTACCAGATCAGATTTACCTTCTAGTGCTTCTTCTGCTTTGAGAAGTAACTTTTTACCAGTGTCTTTATCTCCGTCCTTTATTGCCTTAATTGCCGCGTCTATGGATTGCACAACTGGATTATCAGATGTTGATGTTGCATTATTCACAGTAGTAGAGCTGGAGTTTGAAATTGATGAATTGTATCCTACTGTTATATCCGACGAGTTTGTTTGAGCGTACGAAACAATTCCATTTGAAACTAACATTATGGAGATTGTCGCGAGCCCTAACATTATAGACTGTATTGATTTGTTTTTCATAATACGCGTTTACTTTGTAAAAGTAATAATAAACTTGCTTTGAATCTCAATTACTGAGAACGATATCAAACTTTTTATAGGTAATGATTTATTGCATTGAGAAATTGCCTTTAGATTTTCTCCAATAAATAATGGATAATTGCAATAATTCTTAGTAAAATAAGATAATTCGTTTGAATTTAATTTTATAACTAGATATTGTTCAAGTACAGTTACCTAAAAGAAATATTGTACTAGTACAGTTACCTAAAAGAAAAACTGAATATCAAAATTATCGTACTCGTCTGAATGAAGTATTAATGTATCAATTTTAGAATTAGAACAAAATAAAGTTTGAGAGAATAGTAAAGGACGTTCCTATTCTAAAGATAAGATATAATAAATTAAAGGCCTAAACTACCTTTTTGAGTAGCAAATCGGACATATGTCTTCTATGTCATCATCTTAAGGCGAACCACTTCACGGACAAGGACGGCGATAAATACTGTAATGAGTGTGATTGTCGAGGCTTTAGGGAATAATCCAGTAACAATTATTACGTCAGAACAGGAAATTAATAAGTATCTTTCTAGAATATAGATAATGAAGTGGATTTTCCAGACTTACCAACAGACAATGAATCACCGGAGTCTAAGATAATCCCGACTGAAGATATCAACACCATTCAGCATAAAATTAGCGGAGAAAAATTACCAGAGATCATATTAGAATTATGTGATTTTTGCCACTGGTCTCTTATATGTTTCAATCGCCGCGGTATGGTTGAAAAATGCCCCGATTGTAGCAGGGTTGTTTCCAAAATTCCTATGAACATAGATGAGATATGTTCTATATCATACGATGATAAACGCGGCGTTACTATTCGATTTGACAGGAAAAAGCCTATGAGATGATGAACCTGCCTGAATCTCTTAACCTAAGTAATAAAGCGAGTGCATGGGATCACTTGCAAAACGTCAAATGATGATGGAGCGAATTTAGTGTCTCCGTAAGGTATCTTCAAACATTACCGGTAAACTCCATACTCAAACCTCTTTTTCGACTTATCGATAATTTATAATTCTCATAATCTTCAACAGGGATAACTTCTATTTTCTCACCTTTACACACAGGACACCGATCGAACACTTTGGAGCCTTTTATCAGCGATACCGACCACAGACAATTGTTACAAATAACCAGATCTCTGTTTTCAGCACCCTTTTTTACTTTCACGCTATAAGGAATAATTGCAGGACAATAAAAAGTATCTTCCCTATTGAAATTCTGAAAAGTAATTACATAGCTCACATTATCTTCTCCTCAGTTTCCGGATTTTCGGCATTGAACAATTTGATCTTGGTTAGATCTTTTAATTATGTATTTTTTGAATTGATTGGTGACAATCCGTAATAGAAGCCGACATTTATGCATCTAGTAACGTTTCTTCCAAACTAAAAATAAAATGAAGTTTGACTCGATGCTTCAGGTTCCAGTTATATATAATACTCTAAAATCATTTCAAGGACATCCTTACGCCCTTCATCGTGTGTATCTTCTTCATACTTTACCAAGTCAAGTGGCGTAATAATTCCTATAAGTTGATTGTTATCTTTTGACTCATTATCTATAACAAGTAAATGCCTAACGTTGTTTTTTAGCATGAGATCAGTAGCAGTCGTTGCCGATGATTCACTATCAATAGTAATTAGGGGAGACGACATTATCTCTTTGTTTGTAACTCGATTCGTAGGTAGATCATTAATGCAAACCTTTCTAACCAAATCACGTTCAGTAACCAAACCTACTGGATTATTATCCTCATCCAGTATAACTAATGAACTTACTTTCTTATCATTCATTATTCTTGCTGTATCTTGAATAGATGCTGATTCTGCTACAGTGTATGGGTTTTTTCTCATTAAGTCTCTAACAACTATAGTCATACAGGAATATGATATACAATTTGTAACTTTTAAGCATAACTGCTTAACAATGTGACTTGAGATTTATCGCTTTTGTTCTCTACCATAGTTTCATTGTTTATAACGAGTCATTGTCTTCCATCGAAAATCTTTCTTCTTTGATAAATGCTGGAGGCGTGATTTAATCAGAATTTATTTTGTATAAACGAATCTGAGGCTTTTATCACCTGATTTTTTTAGAAAATTATGAATATCTACTATTATGTTTGAAAAATTATCAGGAAAGATACTATAAGTTTTGTATTTTGCGATTGTAAAGGGCTTGTGAAATACTACCCAAATATTCTCACTGTTGGGTTGTATGAATTGGAGTTTTGATACTTTGTTTAACTCCTCCCGTTCCTTTATGAATTGAACGATAATTGACTTTGAAGGATTTGTTTTCAAAATTCGTAAACTGGGTATAACAACATCAATTACTAGTTCGGAATTAATTCGTATTTTTCTTTCTGACGGTAAAGTACTGATTGTAAGCATAAAATGAAGTAATGCTTCGCTAAAGGTGCCCATTACTCTGTCCTGATCGGAATTTAGTTCAGAAGATACCAACCGACCTATACATTTATTCATTATTAGATCAATGTATTTTTGTGAGAATTGGATGCTTGAAGTGATATCTTTTTGAATTTTTTGTTTGCCTATTTCTCTTATTGCATGGTATAATTCTTTTTTAATTTTTTCTCCAACCATCTCGTGATTCAATGATAAAGTATAGTCTGAACAATTTGTCTATATAGCTTGTTATGCGAGTTCTTTTCGATCGAATTCATTACAGGCTAATACTGATTTTCTTCCACAGCTTTTTACCTGGTTGTTTTATACATATACAATAAAAATTTGGAATTATCAAGCGATTTTGGATGATCACCAGGTATAAGTTGTTTAATAAGTGCTAAATAGAAATATTATGGATTTCCTGACCTTTGCATTGCAAGAGCAAATCCGTGCAAGGGTAAGTAAAACTCTAAAGGATGGAGTCCAGCTTAATATGTCCACCGAAGAATCAAAGAAATTTCTAAGGAGACATGTAAACACCAGAACAAACCTCGTCATTATGATAATAGACATAAACAATTCAACGCAAATGAGTCTTACTTTACCAGAATTTAAATTCGCCCAATTGCTGCAAACTTTTGCCCAGGAAGTAAGTATTGTAGTATCTGGTTACGGAGGCTTCGTTTTCAAATATGAGGGTGATGCCGTTATTGTAATTTTTCCAGCCGACTATGATGAGATAAAGGCTTGTAAAAATGCGTTAAATTGTTCAGCCGCCGTACTAGAAATTATAAAAAATGGCATCAATCCTATTTTTATTGAAAATGAATTACCTGAAATTACAGTAAGGACAGGATTAGCTTTCGGACCCACTCTGGTGGTACTTTATGGAAAAAGTTTAGATAAAGCTCATGTAGATATAACGGGCTCTAGTATTAGCCTTGCCGCTAAAATCGCGTCTATTGCCAAACCTAATCAGGTGCTGATAGGGGAACTTATTTACAATATTATTGTCTCATCTAAAGATAAAGGTTCCTTAAACAAGATCAAGTTCAAGGAGATGGGTTTAGATCCGATAAAATGGAAGTACCTCTCTCAATCTGATCCTCAAAGTTTATACCATGTTTACGAATATTTAATAAATTAAATTCTTGAATATAATTCTCATGAAATTAAAATTAAAGTATGAGAAGATGGAACAATCAAATGAATATAAAGTAAATTTGATCACATTGAAGAGACTGAATTAAGTCTCAGAGACTAAGATTTGCGTATGTATGATTTAATTTTTTCCTTCATCTCGGGAGTCATTATCTCATCTTCCTTATAGCCATGGTCTTTGACTGCATGTTCTGCAGCATTCCTCATAATCTCTTCTTCTGTTTCGCCTTGGACAACACAATCACAATCCCTACCAACATCTCGACATGAAATTGTATACATACAAGCTTTAATACAAATTACGTACTTAAGTTTTCATTTCTATTGGCCTGAAAATACAGTTCTGTCCAGATCGAATTACAATATGCAATATTATATCGGAAACTAATACTTTCTTATTTTATGTATCTATGTGATATCAGTGGATTGATTAAATTGTCTTACTTTCGAATAAAGAGCATGAAACTCTATCTATCTTATGGTAAAGTTAAGGCAGATCATACCATAAGAATTTTAAAGAATGAAACGTGGACAATTATGTGAACAAGCAAACTTCTTCCCAAAAAATAGCAGTAGTATTTCCGGCAAAAAATGAACAGGATACCATTGAACACGCGATAACAACTGCAAAAAAAAGCCGTCATAGTCCCGAAGTAATAGTTGTTGATGCTTATTCGTCAGATGCAACAGCTGAAATAGCCAATAAAATTGGTGCAAGGGTGATTCAACAAGGTGATAGACTATTTCCTGGAAAAGGGATCGCCATGAAAAAAGGACTGAGTGAAGCTATTAGTATTGAAGCAGACATTATATTATTCCTTGATGCAGATATAAATAATCTCACTTCCGAGTGGATAGATAAACTAGTAGATGGCTGTACAAATTGTGATATGGTAAGAGGCTACTATCAAAGACATGCCCGAGATGCTCCAGTAACAAAGCTTATTGCAAAACCGATGATCCACATCTTCTTTCCCGAGCTTTCAAATATTGAACAACCATTGAGTGGTGAAGTGTGTGCAAGAACACAGGTATGGAAAAATCTATTGGAAAAAAATCCTCCAGATGGATGGGGAATTGACGTCTGGCTTCTGATAGAAACCGCGATGTCAGGTTACCAAATCAAAGAAATATTTCTTGGTCATAAAGAACACACATCTTTTGAAGACTACCGGGAAGACGTAGGTAAATTGGCCAAAATGGCCGAACAAGTAGAATTCGCAATAATAAACGAAGCTTTTAAGCATGGCAGAATTAATTTACATAAAGATGTCAAAATTTAGTTTATCGCGTATTCCTAAAAGTTGTCTTATTTTTGGCTATATGAAAGTTACTTAGCCTACCTTGGTTCTTCAGAGGACTGGCATGATTTATTACTTATATAAAATTAATCAACATTAGGGAATTCATCGAATCCGCGACTCCCAAAAAAATTCTTTACAAGATAGTATATTGGTAACATTATTAAAATCTAATCATTATTTTACAACAGTTACTGTACATTTGGAATAGTGAACAAGCTTGTATGATGTACCACCTAGCATGTCTTTTGTTGTTCCGTACTTTCCTTTACTTCCTATGACCAATGTATCTATATCTTTACCATTGGCAATTTTTAAAATTTCTTCAGCAGCATTACCAACGGAATGTATTGTGCGTGCGGTTCGGATATCTAATGATTCAGCTCTTCCCATATATTCGTGAAGCATTTGTCTGCTTGACTTCTTTAGTTCTTTCAATATAGAGTATCCTATGGTGGCATATTCCTCTACAACATTGATAATTATTAGCGGAATGTTTTTCATTATGGAAAGTTCGCATGCATATTTAAAGGCTTTATCTGAATATTCAGACCCATCGATGGCGACAAGGATGGATGTTATTCTTTTACGTTTCAATATGAATCATTGATATTTACTATCCATTATTATTATTTTTTTGCAAAAATCAAACCTAATCAGCTTTACTTTACTTGCACCTTGGTTTCTTGCTTTTTTGTTGGTGTTTTTTTCGGGACTTCTACACGTAAAACGCCATTTTCCATTTTTGCGTGCACTTTTGAAGGAACGATTTTTTTCCGGAGTTGATAGACGTCTTCTTAATGAGCTGTACGATCTTTCATTATACAATAATTTTTTCTTTTTTCTTCTGTCTTCTTTTCTTGCTCTCCTGAGATGTCGATATAGTCAGTCCCAGCTTTGATAGTTATTTTTTCTTTTGGAATGCCCGGAGTCTCCAAAGTAATTTCATATTTGTCGCCCAAATCTTCCATGTCACATAAAGGAAAACGGGTTTCTAAGTCTGAGACAAGTGCATTTCCTGTGCCTAGGAACGGCCACTTTGGCACAAATAGTACTTCTTCCATGTCCCTTCTGAAGCTCTCAAAAATGTTGTCAAATGCAGTTGGAAACAAAGCATTTTTTTCTTACAATATCTGACTTTGTCATATATACTAATTTCAAATTAATCTATTTTAATACTAGGAATGCACTGCATTGCATAATATGCCAAGTGACTAAATGTCGAAAACAAAAGTTACTACTATTTCTATTCAACAAGATGCTAGCTAATAGGAGTTGCGATCGCTATTTACCGTATTATAAATAATTTCATACCTAATAATACCTAACTAAGTAACTAAAATATAAACAAAATGATCATGCAAGCCACTTCGTATGTCCTTAATCAGCCTTCTAATCGGTACTGATGGAATTCAGGCATCAAGTTCTCCAGTCTATACTGATTGAATTTTTCGTAAATTTCCTTAAATTTTGAAGAGAAATTCTCGCCATAGAATTCAGAAAATAAATTAGGATTCTTGTCAATGGCTCTGAATATATCGTTCTGTGTCAATATTCCACTCATTTTGTTATTTCTGTCAACAACTACGAGTCTGCGAATTTTCTTGGTATTCATGAGCTTACTTGCGTCAGTCATTGATGCGGATTCCTCTATAGTAATTAGTGGTCTACTCATAAGCGATTTAAGAGGTGTGTTGAGCAAATCTGGATTAAGTTTACCTACAATACGTACTATATCACGCTCAGTAATTATGCCTGCAGGAATTCTATCTTCATTACGAGTAACAATTATTACAGATCCGATATTGTTCGCATGCATAATATTGCATGCACTCATTATATTTTGATCTTCAAAATCAGATTGCACTTTACGATTCATTAGTTTTGAAACCGATATTGTTTCTGAGCTCATTTAATTATACATCTGACTTAAGATATTTATTTATAATGAATTCAGTGTAATGCAGAGCATTTAAACATTAAATCCTTCTCAAAGTCCGATATCATTACATGCAACAAAAACTAACACTTAAGCGGCAAGAAGATAAGATGTAACAGGGGCCAAATATGAATTGTGTGCAATTGAGCTACTCCGAATCAATTTACTATACTGCTAGGAAATATCCGAACTCGTAGAATTTCATTAATCTATAAACTCTATTAATAGTGACTTTATTTTGCCATATAAGGTGGATTTGCCGCTATTATCAAAGCTAAATGTGAATCTGGAATTTATCTCATGTCCCTTACGAAATATGACAAGAGCAACGAAATTATTCGTGTGATTATTTTTCTGTCTTTCAATGTTTATCTCGTATTGTAGGCCTTCGTTGGCCATAATTACACTTTTCAGAAATGGCTTGATTTCAGTTTTACCAAAAAGACGTCTTGCTCTACTGAACGGTTCATGAATCACCGCATCGTCCGAAAAAAGTTCCAAGATTCCCTCTATATCCCGGGACTTAATTCTACGAAAGTATTCTTTCACAATTATTTCATTATCCTTTTCGTTTTGTTGATAATTGCTATCTTTCAATTAAATCGCCTTAATTTGTATTATAATTTGCCACGAACTGTGTATATAACAAGAAGGAATGCACTGTATTACAATTTCATGCAAATAATTAAAGGATTATCTAACATCATAAGCTAATCTCCGCCCTAACTGTTTTTGGTGTTGTGCTAATTTCAGCTCTGACCTGTGCTAATTCTATAAATATTTTGGACAAAAGTTCTTTTGCAAATAGCGACCAGTTTTCTCCTAAATCATGCTGTATAATGAAGACATGCTTTCTTTCCGTTTCTATTCTATGGTCCGATATAATTCCTGCAACTTTCATATACTGTCGCAATACATCCAAAACTGTCCAGAAACTATATTCTTTTCTCATAAAAAGAACAGAATCCTTTATTACTTTTAGCGCAGTTTGTGCGGCGTTATTTACAATTTTAGCCCTATAAGACTCTAAATCAGTAATCTTTGCATCTATAGCAAGCTGCATGGCTTCATCTATCAAAGTAGCCAACATTAATTTTGGAATTGGCATCATTCCCAACTTGATTTCATATCTATCCCATTCGACATATCTTTTGAGAACTTGATTGACTAAAACGTTTAGAGAGATCTCTCCTTCATTGGCATCTCGCTGTAGTTCCTCAACGACCATTGAATCCAACCTGAAGGTTATGCTTTTTGTTTTTCTAGGTTTTATACTTTCATCTGGTTTAGACGGTTTAGACGACTCCAACCATATTTCCCTGTAGTGAAGATGGTAAGGAAACTAATATGTTTTATTTCAATTATTCAATAACTCAATTTTTTCTACTGTTATAAAGGACATAACATACTTAGTTACTTATTATGGGGATCTCTAAGAATGTACCAAATTCGTTTGGATAATAAGGTGGCACAAATGTCATAATTCATATGAAATTCAGTCCCAGTCATGTCGCGATTCTTTAGCCTTAAGCAAGCCTTTTGATGTTACAGTAACAGTATCATCTTCAATTCTTATAAATCCCTTGTCTTGTTCATATTCTTTAAGAGTCTGAAATATGTGAGGTTTATCTTGTGTGAAGATGGGCAGTTCGGTTGACTTGAAATCTTGTATCTTAAACACAGTTGTAAGATCCTTACTGCGTGCTTCTTCATACCTATGGCATAATTCTTCCATGAAATTCCATATAAAAAATTTCTTGTTCCTTGGTAAGCTACCTCTGGCAATTGCATGCAAACAACCGTCTTTCCTATTTTCTTGATACACTATACGTGCTAAATCAGTTGCAGTTACTATTCCCAATAAGACATTATCTTTTATTATAGGGAGTCGCCTGATTGAATTCTTACTCATAACCATTGCTGCATCGTAAATATGGGCGTCATCGTTAAGCGAAATCAAAGGGGAAGACATTATCTCTGCGGTTTGGGTAAGTTTCGCGTCTTTAGACTCAAATACTAACCTTCTTACAATATCTCTCTCGGTGATAATTCCTTCTGGATGTTTAAGATCATTCAAGATAATTACCGAGCTTTTATTTTTCACTGTCATAATCCTTATAATAGTATCGACATTATCCGTCCGGCTAGCAGTTTCTAGTGGTGCAGGGGTCATTATGGAGGTAACGCTAATAGTTTTGTATTCATTCATGAGTAGGATTACCTCTTCTCTGGAATATATCTTCTCTGCTAACCACAAAGTACATCCGAATCAACCCCGTATTTCAGGATTATGTGTGAATTATAATCCAACAAAAGCTGCGGTATATCGGCCAGCACCGCCTGCCATTGGCGGATACTCGGGCAAAACCATTAGGACTATAACTTGCCATCATAGATAATCCGTTGTGTCATCAGGTTATATTCAGAGACATATTATTTCTACAGTTGGAGTACAGTGCAATGCAAAATTCTGGATAGTATGAAAGAATAAGTTCGGTATGGGTCTCGGTGTTATCGATTTCTTGAATGTCAAGAGACTAGTATATTGTTATGCGCATGAATAAAGCATTAATTGTTGGACAAATTGTAAATAGAACATATAGCCTTTACCCAACATGAGTTATTATGGTTAGCAAGGTGAGTAATTCTATTTCTGTTTTTTCACAAATTAGAGATGATTGTGTGATAGCAATTTCTGGATTCAACTTGGCTACTACTCCAGAGTATCTTATTTTAGAACTTTACAAACGCTACGTTAAGTCTGGACATCCAAAAAATATATTCATAGTTTCAGACGCACTCCCTGCGACTCCCAAAAGAGGACTTGACTCGATTGCTGAAAGGATAAACAAAGATCCAAACCAGAAATTTCTGAGGGGAATGTTGATGCCTTTCTTGGGCTTTTCACCATGGCTTCAAAAACTTGTGACTGGCGACAGAATTGAATTTTATGGGTGGCCAATTGGAATCACCGCCTATTGGTTTCGAGAAGTAGCATCAGGAAGGCCTGGACTAATAACAAAAATAGGTATTGACACCTTCCTTGATCCCCGAAAAGAGGGGGGAGCATTAAACCCAAAGGGAATAAAAAAAATGTCTTGTAAAATAAGTGTAATAAATATTGATGACCAGGAATATCTTCTATATCAAGCTCCCAAGCCTGATTACGCACTCATCAGAGCAACTACTGCAGATGAAAATGGTAACTTATCAATGGAGGATGAGGGTATTAGAGGAACGGTCCTCGGAATTGCTCAAGCTACAAAAGCTAGACCAAATCAAGGAACCGTTTACGCTCAGGTGAGATGGTTAACAAAGTCTTTCACAATTAATCCCCGAGACGTTGACGTTCCCGGTCCACTCGTAGATCATGTTATTATTTCCCCACAAAAGTATCACTGGCAATCTGGTTCTATAAAGTATGACCCTCGAATTTCCTACCGAACAGTACCACCTATCACACAAAAGCTTGTTGACGATCTTACTCCAAAACCTGTGGCTCAATACGAAAAGGTGATAGCCCGAAGAATAATCATAGAACTTGTTAATCTATTCAAACAAAAGGGCTCGCCTGTCTTAGTAAACTTAGGAATAGGAATACCTGCTTTGGTTTCGTTAGTGGCAGCCGAAGAGAATTTATCAGATTACATTATAACTGTTATTGAATCTGGTCTGTGGGGAGGTATCGCGCTATCTGGAAATAATTTTGGTCAGGCAATAAGCCCTTTTGCTCTTTCCACAATTCCTGATATGTTCTCCAATTTTGAAGGAGGAATAATAGACATTGCATCACTAGGTTTCCTACAGGTTGATAAACTGGGAAATGTTAATCCATCGATACTGCCTGATCGAATCTTCGGACCAGGAGGATTTCCAGTAATTGCTGGTGGCGCGCCAAAGACCTACTTTGCTGGAGCATTTACTGCAGGATCAAAAAAAATTGATATTGCAAATAATAACAAGCTATCCATTGTCCAAGACGGCTTGCCTAAATTTGTCGATGAGGTTTACAAGATTATCTTTAGTGGGCCTCAGGCAGTAAAATACCAAAAAGAAATTGTGTATGTTACAGAAAGAGCAGTGTTTAGATTGACTGAAAGAGGATTAGTACTCGAAGAGATTTCACCAGGGATTGATATTGACAAGGATATACTAGCAAAAATGGAATTTGAGCCTATTATAGCTAGTCCATTAAGGCAAATGGATGAGAGACTATTCGGTGTTGGTAAATTAGGTCTGAGAGAGGAGATTTTTTAGTTTTAGAATTGGATTCTTGTTTCAGATGTTCTCATCCCTCGAATACTTACTCACGTATAGACAAAGTCAAAGCAGGCCAATCAAGTCAATTGCCAATCTGCAAGTTGCGTGCTACATTTCGTTAAATTCAATTATTTTACAACTAACACTGGACGGGAAGCATTAACTACTACTCCAGTGGCAGTGCTACCAAGCATAAAACGGAATTCTGAGACACTCCTGATGCCGACAATGATAAGATCTATATTTTTTTTGTCCGCATATTCTACTATCTCATTAACAACTGGAGATTGCGCCCTAATTATCTCTATTTCAAGGTCAACCCCGGCAGAAATGGACTGTTCCGCAATCTTGTCAAGATAGGCATAATCATGTTTGGTTCCCTTCTCAAGATTCTCTTCTGGAAAATGTTTACCAGCAGGTACAACATGGAGTGCCACGACATCTGCACGAAGCTCTAGACCCAGTTTAATGGCATAACTTCCGGCTCTCTTTGAATTTTCTGATCCATCCACAGCAACCAGTATTCTAGCTATTTTGAGGTCTTTGTACATGTATCTCTGAATTAGTAGTACAATGAACTTTATTTCTTTTTGCAACCAAATTATTTTCATAAATAATTTAAAGAAAAATTAGATTAAAGTGAAAGATTTAGAGATGAAAACCAGGGCTCTACATTTGTAAAACATTCTTGATTACAAAATCAAAAAGGCTTCCATTGCAAAAATACCTATATAATAATAATTTTGACCGACGTTGATTGACTGTTAGCAGGTACTTGTGGCAGTGAATGGTTTAGCGTACGCGCTTTGCACTGTACTAGTTGCCAAATGATTTTTTTTAAAATAATACTTAAACCTATGACCAAATGAAAAATGAAAGAAACATAACAATTACCGAAATTGTCACAATTGCAAAAGTAAACCATCCAATTATGTTTGAAAAACGAGTATTGATTTTGTCCTCAAGTATTTGTTTATCATTGGCAAGTCTCATAACTATAAAAAGAATGGGAACTGTGGCGACTGCATTAATTACTGCAGCGAGTATTAATGCTTGTATTGGGTCAATATGTGAAAACGTGATCCAAACTCCAATCAAAGTGGATGCTGCTATTACTGCGTAAAATGATTTAGCTTGACTGAATTTTTTTTCTAGTCCCTCTTTCCAACCAAAGGTATCTGATAATGCGAATGCGGATGATGCAGACAGAACGGGTATTGCAAGTAATCCTGTCCCAATGATACCAAATGCGAAAATCAGTTTTGCTATCTGGCCTGAATTAGGGAAACTCGTAACTAACGGCTCTAAAGCGCTTGCTGCTTGGTCAGCTGTTTGAATATCAGTTATGCCGGCAAAATATAGACTGCCCGCACTGGTTATTATTATACTCCACATAATGAACTGAGAAAAAAACATGCCTATACCGATATCCTCTTTCATTAACATTATTTCTTTTGGAGATACCTTGGGTTTGCCTTTTCCAATCTCTTTTATCCTATGTTTTGTTACATCTTCTTCTGCTTCTTCAGATGTTTGCCAGAAAAGAAGGTAAGGTGATATTGTTGTCCCGATGACCGCTACAAACATAACGACATATTCGGAGCTAAAAGTTATTGAAGGAACTATCGTAGAAAATATTTGGCTTATATTCCCCCCTACAATTACTGCGGTTATAACATAGGCGAAAAGGGAAAGTACTAAGTACTTTAGTACTTTGACATATCTGTCATATGGAATGAAAATTTCTGCAATTATTATAAAAGCTGAAAACAGTACGGATGTTACCACAAAGGGAAAATCTGGGAATATGATTTTAATTGAAGCTGACATAGCTCCCAAGTCGGCTCCGATATTAATTGTGTTGGCAATTATAAGAAGACTTGATATTGGATATAGAATTTTAGCAGAGTATTTTTTCTTTATCAAAGCGGCCAAACCATTTCCGCTTAGAAGACCGATTCTTGCACACATCTCCTGAATAGCAATCATAGTGGGCAATAGGAACAGAGTCATCCACAACATTCCAAGACCAAATTTCGCACCGGCTTGAGTGTAGGTAGCTATACCTGATGGATCATCATCTGCTGCCCCGGTTATTACACCGGGACCCAATGCTCTTAGAACTTGTGATAGAGACCTTAATCGTATTTTATTGAATGGGGATAAGTTTGAGTCTGGATTTGAATTATGTTTCTTTTTCCCACGCAACTTAAAAGCGATTTATTATATACCCACATGTATTTAGTATTTTGTTGACTGTCAGTATAGCATATCTACATAAGGACTAGCGTGCATTCCTTATTGATCTTTCTAATTGTACAATTATTGTATTCATATCTACAGAATACGCTTAGAGAACTATTAGAGGTTCGGATTCGGTGGGAACCATATGATGTGTTACTGTGGTTGATGGATAAAAATCCACGTTTGGTAATTTCTGACTAAAATAAATTAATACTTGAGAAACCTTAAATGAACTACTCCGTATGACAGATTATGAGCGTTTATTATGTAATATTCCCAATAAGTATCATTTCTTTAACGCTTATTTTCTCAAGTCAGATAAACATCACATATGGACAGGTAAACACAAATCTGACAGAAGAATCCATAGAGAATAATCTCAACGGACTTCAAATATTGAGCCATAACTCATTTACAGATTCTATAGGTTATTTGCATGTAGTAGGGGAAATAAAAAACAATTACCCATCTACTGCAACTTTTGTAAGAATCGTAGGAACTTTTTATGACATCAACAATCAAGTTGTCGGAACACAATTTACATATGCAAATCCTTCTGACATACGCTCGGGAGAAAAGGCTCCGTTTGTATTAATACTTACGTCTACAAGTATTCCTATTTCTCAAATAGATCATTACAGCTTGCAAGCAAGTTACCAATAAAGGATTTAATTCATCTAATCTAGTTACAGCTTCTGGCTCGTTGCAAATGCACTGGGATTCGGACACTGCATGTATACTTAATACCTGCAAAATTTTGGGATTCCACTCTGAATATATCAGTTTAAGTCCGAATGCGATGGAACTGATAATGTTAGCACTAATTTTTGAACCTACTAAAAATAGTAGTGCGGATATCCTGTCAAGAGAAATGTTTAGTTTGTATCTGATGAGTTACTGTTGCCGGTACCATTGATTTGTACTAGGGATTCTACTTCTGATTCGCCTTTTACGCTAAGAGCCTTTATCTCTCCTATATTCGGTGCATAGTATTTGTTTTCAACAATGTCAGGTTCAAGTGGTGAAAAGTCCTTGGTTTTTATTACGTTTGAGAAAGTGCCATATGGAACTATAGTCTTTTCGTCTAGACTAAGGATTGTGCCTTTATCTTCAGCAACTCCTTTTAAGAATTCTTGGCTATAGGTATCGTCAACCTTAGGATCCGCCTCCATGATTATTCCAGCCTTGGCGCCTTTCACACTCGCTTCCCAGGACCCTTCGTGGCTTCCCTTGTTACTAAGATCGGTAGTATATTCACCCATATACCAGACATTTCCTTGGTCATCTTGTGCGAACCAATCATTTGTCGTTTCTTCATGCTCTTCATTTACGTACGCGTCATCATGGACTACGCGCGTGGCTATACCCATGATTTCCTTTGTATCGTTGGTAACTACAAACACATCACGTGTTGGTGCATCCTCGGTTTTACCTTCATAAATCATTGTGGTCCCTGGTTTTAAAGGAAAATATTTGTTACTAATTTCTAAAGGATTACTAAAATTGGATGTGTCAAATGCAGGAGTTTGTGCTTGCACTTTTGATGTGGCAACTACATAATTAACACCAATACTTGTTTGTTGTTGACTGTATGAACCCAGACTAGCTACAATCAAAACACTGACAATCACTGTGATAACCGCCACAAAAGTCAAAATTAACTTATTTTTCATTGGATGAAGGTAAATTGCATCATTATTAAGAAATTTGATACAAATATATCGGTAAGTTACCGTTTATGAGAGGAGAGGCTATTAATCACTTACACACTTGTACCAATACATTATAAATAAAGGGATTGATTTGAAAACAACTAATTGTATCTTTCCAAAAAAATTTATCACATGGATATTCACTACGTTACTGCTCGTTACTCTTTTTGGGTGGCTTTATTTAAATGGATGAATCGGATGACACTGTTGACAAAGTGTTATTTTTCATACAGGATAATCCAGGATGCCACTTACGTCGAATTAAAAGGGAAATAGGTATTTCAATGGGAACAGTTCAATATCATTTACACAAATTGGAAAAAATGGGAAGGGTAACATCTACTAGGCGTGGATTGTATAAATATTACTTTCCTTCTGGTCTTTTCAGAGAGAATGAAAAAGAAATACTTGAGGTTTTGACTCACGAAACTGCACGAAAAATTCTTATGTTTATAATAGAACAAAAAAGTCCAACTCAAACAGATATTGTCAATAGTGTAAGGATATCCGCTAGATCTATCAGCTGGCATGTTGGTAGGCTCCTTGCTCTCAAAATGATCAGAGAGATCAAAGATGGAAAATACAAGAGATATCAGTTACAGGATGATGCCAAGGATATCTTAACACTTCTTAGGAGTTACTATCCTAACGTTTGGGACAAGTGGAGTATGAGAGTTGTAGAAATGTTTCTATCATTATCTAGTAGCAGGGAGTTGAAATAAGTGATGATCTTATGCTAACATTGTTGACCGTTCTCTTCTCATTTATTTCTCAAATCGACTCATTTGAAGGATTAGAAAAGGCAATAGCTCTAGGTATTACAGTAATTTCCCTCTTATTATTAGCTCTTTCCGTTACTGCCTATAGAAAAACTCATCTTAGGATAACAATATATGCCATAATTATATTTGCTCTTTTTGCTTTACAGCAATTTATAGATTATTTAGACGATATTTTTGTTGAGCTGGATATTCCGATAACTGATGTAGTAATTTCCTCTCTAACGCTCACAATTTTGGCTGTATTCTTCCTAGCAATTGTTCGAACAAAAATTAATTAAACTAGACATATTGATTGCTACTAAATAACAGAACAAAATAGATTCGATGGCCTTCGGACAAGTCATGTATTCGGGTTCTGTCAATTTGGTATTTAATATTTTGTCGTTCATAGATATACAAGACTGCATAGTGACTTGTGGGCTATTATCTCAATTTATCAATTGTCCTTCCTTCCTCCCACCAGTTTGGTTTATGCCACTAATATTTCAAAATTGAAAATAAAATTCACGGGAAGAGGTCTGCATCAGTTGGCAATTAAAAATAAAATAAGTAATTTCTTAAGCCAGTCCAAAGCCAAAGAAATCGCTCTGTTCAGCTTGATTATCTATATTCGTACTATCTTGTGTCCAGAACTGGTCTGCATGTGCTAATGTTGCTGATAAGCCTGATGAGGAGCCATATATTACCTCAACAGCACCCGCACTAGAAATAGAACCAAGATCTTCACCTAGTATCCCAATAGCCAAATCAGCTTTGCCATCAGCATTAAAATCGCCTGTAGCTAAAAATTGGCCAAACTGATCGCTAGCTTCAGCGCTATCATCTATATCCACATTTTCCTGGGTCCAGAACTGGTCCGCATGCGCTAATGTAGCCGACAGGCCATTTGAAGAACCGTATATTACCTCAACACCACCCACGTTAATAACAGAACCTAAATCTTCACCAAATACCCCTATAGCCAAATCATCTTTGCCATCAGCATTAAAATCAGCTGTTGTGAGTGAAGAGCCAAAGAGGTCGCCAGGTTCTGCGCTATCAAATATATCCGGACTATCCTGGATCCAGAACTGGTTTGCATGTGCCGATGTAGCCGACAGGCCAGTCGAAGAACCGTATATTATCTGAACACCACCCACGTCAGTAATAATACCAATATCCTCACCTGGTAACCCGATAGCCAAGTCATCTTTGCCATCAGCATTAAAATCGCCTGTAGCTAAAGAGCCTCCAAACTGATCGGTAGGTTCGGCGCTGCCGCCTATGTCCGTACTATCCTGGGTCCAGAACTGGTCTGCATGTGCTAATGTAGGCGATAAACCTGATGAGGAGCCGTATATTACTTCTACCCCGCCAGCATCTAATATAGAGCCTATATTTTCAAATGGTGCCCCGATAACCAAGTCATCTTTACCATCAGCATTGAAGTCACCTGCTGTGAGTGAAGAGCCAAACTTATCGCTAAATTCAGCAATATCATCTATATTAGTACTATCCTGGGTCCAGAATTGGTCTGCATGAGCCGATGTAGCCGACAAGCCAGTGGAAGAACCGTATATTACCTCAACAGCACCAGCGCTAATAATAGTACCAAGAATTTCACCTGGTACCCCTATAGCCAAGTCATCTTTGCCATCAGCATTGAAATCGCCTGTCGTGAGTGAAGAGCCAAATTGATCGTCAGGTTCAGCAATATCATCTATATCCGTACTGTCTTGTGTCCAGAATTGGTCTGCATGAGCCGATGTTGCTGATAAGCCTGATGAGGAGCCGTATATTACATGTACTGCACCAGCGTTAATACTAGAACCTAAATCTTCAACAGGTACTCCCACAACCAAGTCATCAAATCCATCAGCGTTGAAGTCACCTATAACTAAAGAGCGTCCGAACATATCGCCAGTTTCAGCTTGATTATCTATATTCGTACTATCTTGTGTCCAGAACTGGTCTGCATGTGCTAATGTTGCTGATAAGCCTGATGAG
>JBIOZG010000025.1:0-12526 GCA_044870765.1 Nitrososphaeraceae archaeon | reverse complement strand
CAGATAGGTTAGCTTCAGGGACAGGAACATTAGCAGATAGGTTAGCTTCAGGGACAGGAACATTAGCAGATAGGTTAGCTTCAGGGACAGGAGCTTTTGATCCAGCATTTACATTGGTTCCATCGGTTCCATTCTTCATCACTTTTGTCACAAATTCTCTAGCTTCATCTTTTGTGAACTTACCTGTTTTCACAAGCTCGTTCATCAACATCACTTTTGTCACAAATTCTCTAGCTTCATCTTTTGTGAACTTACCTGTTTTCACAAGCTCGTTCATCAATCTGCTTTCTTCTTGATCGGCAATTGAAGTACCATTGGAAATTGATCTACCGTTGCTTCCAGTATCTGAGGATGTTCCGGTACTTGCTTGTACTGAAATCATATTGCCAACAAAAAATAACGTATTAAGAGTAATAATTATCATGAATAGAAGAGATGTTTGTACCGATTGTTCTTTGTTCAACATTTTAGAATTCAACAACAACATATAAAAAATTGTGTAGTCACGAATCAAGTTTAGGTAAGTGCATTATACAAGCTTCCTAAAGCATTACACAAGCATCCTAACCATTATCCTGAGAGATGTCTAATAGGGCGAGTTGAGTAATAAATATCACTAGTGATATAAGAAAATGACCAAAATTCTATTTCATGAGACGGATATCATATAAAGCAGAATATAACTATGTAATTTGCTAATAACAATTCTCAGTTTAAAAAGAATTTGTATTTTTGACAGCTAGATTGAATTTATCTCAAATTAAATGTACGATACTGTTAGTCAATATAGTTGTCAATGCTCGACATAGTTAATAGTTTATACATGTTCAAATCTGATTGACTTTATTTATTTTACCACCAAAAATATGAAATGTTGTAACTTGATCCTTTTTGAGAAAAAACATTTCCTATATCCATAAATTATCTTGAAAGTTCTACGTAGTACTTATTGATTCTCTAGATCGAAGATTAAAAGAATGTTCTCTTGCAATGATAACTGTAGTACAATTATCAATCACACGACATGCCTTACTGTACTTGAAATGAGAGAGATTTCATGCTTTGAACACCTGCTTGTGATGCAGTCGCTGAAATCATAAAGGTTCCGATTGCATTCTCGCCTATTTTAAAGGTACGTGTGAGATTACCCTCTGTATCAGTATAATTCTTGACAAGAATGCCAACTGGATCCTTAATTTCAAGTTTAATAAAAACTCGATCAAGCACGTTACCCGTAGTGGGGTCCAATGCTACAACTGTGACCATTTGATTTTCACCGCGAGCAATAGGATCTTTGCCAACAGTAATGTTAAGGTCTATACTTCGTGGAGTAACTAATTCAGAAGAGTTGGTTTCAGGTACCTCAGGGACATTTAGGGAGGCGTTGGTTTCTGGCTGAGGTTCAGGGACATTTAGGGAGGCGTTGGTTTCTGGCTGAGGTTCAGGTGCTTCAGGTTCAGTATATTTGTTCTTAAAATAATTTTCATCCCTGAAGCAATGGACAATTTCGTAGTCTCCAAGGTTATTTCCTATTTTATGTGCAAGTTGGAGGCATTCTTTGGAGTCTTTATCTTCATTCTGATATATTCCCGAGTCTTGGAATTTTTCCCAATTAATATTATTATCGTTTTTTTCTCCACTTCTTATTGCGGCTACCAAGTCTTTCATGTTATCAAAGTCTCTCCAGATCGCCTGCTTTGCGTATATGTTGTTATTATTAAAAAGAACAATAGTTCCGATCATAATAATTGTTCCTAGAATTAGAGATATCTTCAACGATGGACTATTGTTCAACGATTAAAGTCCACTACAATAATAAATAAAGATTTTCCCCTCCCTTATATGATTTACAATTGAGTTCATACAAATACTTCGAGATTTCAAAAAGATCAATATTTCAGGCCATGATTTCAATATGTCAAAAAAACTCGGTTTAAAAGCTCGGTTTTTTTCTTGTTTATCGACTCAAGCACCTTGGCATGAGCTTTCCTTTCCATTCCTCTTTTTTCAATTTTGACTCGTGCTGACTTGACATCTAGACGAAAAACACATCGTTAATTAGTGCGATATCCTTCAGTTTTGATATGAGTAGGAAAAAGACCTTCTATGTTCTTATGATAAGTGGCATAGCATTTATTGTAATTGGTGCTGCCTCATTGATCGATTCAAATATTCCCAGAAAAGTAGAATTGGATAAGACATTGGATCCGAATGTAAATTACATAGACGTTGTTACACCCATAATGAATAAAGGGAATGTGGGTAAAATAATAATTGATGGCTCCGAGTTTGATTTCAAGATTGAAAACCCCGATAATACAGTTATTGTTTCAGTTACAAATAGTTCACACTATGAATACGATCTCGTTGCTAACAATGAAGGCCAATATAGAATTGAAACAAAAAATACAGGAAATTCTACACTTCAAATTGATGGAGATGTAGAAACTAAGGCTTCCCCGCTGGCATTTGGAGCTCATATGATGTTACTGATAACGGGGATCATAGTTCTGGGAATTGGAATAAAATCTAGATATGCCTAAATTTTGAGATTAATTTATTGTTCCCCTTTTATAGGAACCTAGTATTTTTAGAAATGTGCATTTCTTTTCAACATTCGCCAATGTACTTTTAACCGTATCTTCCTCGACATGACCTTCGAAGTCTACGTAAAAATTGTATTCCCAAGGTTTTTCTTTAGTTGGCCTTGACTCTATTTTGGTGAGATTGATTTTACTATGATCAAATTCTTGTATGACTGAAAATAATGAACCAGGTGTGTGTTTTAATCCGAAAATCATTGAAGTCCTATCTTTCTCAGAGGGACTTGTTTTTTCATCAGACAGTACAAGGAATCTAGTGTAATTGTTTTTTCTGTCCTCAATATTTTCATCGAGAATCGTCATATTATAAAATTTTGCAGCGCTCTTACTTGCAATGGCAGCCGCATCGAGAATTTGATTTTCCTTTATCAACCTGACGGACCCCGCTGTATCATATGTAGGCAGAGAAACAAAATTTCTTTTTTTGAGATAGTTTCTACACTGGGCTAAGGCTTGAGGATGGGAGAAGACCCTGGTTATTGTAGTATTATTTGGTAATGCAATTAAACAATGGTTAACCCTTAGAAATATTTCGGCCGTGATTTTTTTTTCTGTGCTTAAGAGTAGATCATAAATTTCGTTTACAGATCCTTCGATTGAATTTTCAATTGGAACGACTGCATAATCAATACTATTATTGCGTAACGCATCAAAAATGTCTTGGAATAATTTCATGGGGATGAGTTCTGAATTAGGGAAAAATTTTAGGGCCGCAATTTCACTATATGCTCCGTGCTCACCTTGAAATGCGACTATTTGTCGGCTCAAATTATTTACATAACTTACAAGTAATTAATTCATATATTCTTATGTGCTATCAAAGGCAAAACCAACTTCCTAAATGAGCTATAAGTAGCAGATATTGGATTTTATGACAAAGTATTTAATGCTTGACCAGTGAATTTATCTTAAATGCAGCTTGATCAGCAATACATTGATCCGTTAGATAAACAACTTTTGAATGAAATTCAATGGACTTTTCCCCTTTCTCAAAAACCGTATTTAGAAATTGCAAATAAACACGGTCTTACTGAAAATGATGTGATGAGTAGGATATCATTAATGAAACAAAGTGGACTCATAAGACAGATTAATGCTATTTTTGATACGAGGAAACTAGGCTATAAAAGCGCTCTAGTTGCATTTGCTGTTAAAAAGGACAAACTGGACCTTGTGGCACAGGAAGTCAACAAGCACCCCGGTGTCAGCCACAATTATGAAAGAGATCATGAATTTAACATGTGGTTTACGTTGGCCGTTCCTCCGGAAGGAGATTTAAAAAAAGATCTTGAACAAATGGCATCTTTTGAAGGTGTAATTAAATTCCGTCTTCTGCCAACTCTGAAATTATATAAAATAGGCGTTAAACTGGACATGGTAAATAGTGACCCTAAAAAGTTGACACCAGACGATAGCGTAAAGACTCTGGATCAAAAAAAATTTGAACTTACATCAAGAGACAAGGATTTCATCAGGGAATTGCAAAAAGATTTGCAGGTAATTCCAAGACCCTTCGATGGCTCTGCAAACAATCTTGGTATCACAATCGACGAATTATTTGATAAAGCCAGAGAATATGAATCAATTGGTGTAATGAGACGATTTGCAGCAATCCTACGTCACAGAGATGTGGGATTTACGGCTAACGGCATGATTGTATGGAAAGTGCCTGATAATAAAATTGATGAAGTCGGTTACAAGTTAGCATCGTTCCCACAAGTTAGCCATTGTTATAGAAGACCCGTGTATCCAGATTGGCCATTCAATTTATTCAGCATGATTCATGCCAGAACAATTGATGGCGCCAAAAAGATAGCCACAGAACTATCTCAGTTTGTAGGAATGGATGAATATAAGATTCTGTTCAGTTCTAAAGAATTTAAAAAAGAGAGAGTCAAATACTTCGTGGACTGACCATTATCAATTTAGCTTTATATATTCATGCTTCGCCCCTTTTGAACGGAATAAGTATGGATAGAGTTTTCTTTTCAAGTACCAGCTTTATTTATCTCGACTAATTGTTACTTAATAACAGACCTAGGACCATAAATGGTAATCACACTGTGGTTCAATAACAAGCCGTGAGTCAATTATTACTGCATCTAGTTTACACGCCATGACAGTTTTGACGAAACATGTAAGATGATTCTAAGCAAAGATAGAAATTTATTGATTGTAAGATTTAATTGCCGATTAAGCGAAGTTAGCCCAGACCGGTTAAGGTACGAGCTTCCCAAGCTCGGGATCGCGGGTTCGAATCCCGCACTTCGCAGACATTATTGTATGAGTCTGTTTATCACCGGAGAATTTGCCAGCCTATTCCGGCGCTTATGAAAAAATCATTCTATAAATTAAGATTGCATGTTGACAGTTAATGGGGACAAATACAGTCAATTGACTGCTGTAACAGAGATTTTATACACATATTTGCGTACCAAATAAAAAGGCATTTTAGCATATACTTAAAAACCTGTATCTGCCATTCTTTTAGTATAATTTGAAGCAAGTTATTACATTTCACTCGTATAAGGGCGGCACTGGAAAAACTACTTTGGCAGCTAACCTGGCCGCATTATTAGCTAAAAATGGAAACAATGTATGTATAGTTGATATCGATGTATATGCACCAAGCCTACATGCTTATTTCGGCGATGTCGTCCAAAGTAAGATCAAGAATACCCTGAATGATTACATTGTGGGTGCCTGCGGAGTAGATGACTTGCTAGTTGAGGTAACACCCATACAACAATTCTCAGAGAAAGGTTCTTTGAATGGAAAAATAATAGGCTGTTTTTCTAGTCCTAAAAGAGAAGATATTCTCAAAATTGAAGGTGTAAAGGAGGATAGAAACAGAATGACCATGCTCAAGAGATTCATTAACTTTAGAGAAGAATTAATCGAAAAAAATGATATTGACTATGTAATAATGGATTCAAGTCCAGGAATCAGATTTTGGGCGATTAATGCTTTGGCATTATCAGATATTGTATTTTTGACTTTAAAGATGGGAGACATGGATATTGGAGGAACAAAGATGATTGCAAATGAAATATTGGCACAATTCAAGGAACAGGGAAACACAAAATATCATCTACTTCTTAACAGGATAGCAGGTTACTGTATTCCTCATTTGCAAATTGGTGAATCTCACGAAAATTATTCTGATACAAATTATACCACGCTAACTCCAGTGGCAGACGATTTTGTAAAGAAACTGAGTTCTGAGACGGGAATCGATATATTGACATCAATCCCTTGTTATTGCGATATCCAATTTGCCCAGAAGGAATTCTTAACAGTTCTTGGTTATCCTGATCATCCTTTTTCAGAACAAATAAACCAGTTAAAATCTATGATAGAAATATGAAACAATAGATTTTTCATTGTTTTTCACAGGCACAAAAAACAGGTATATAGACCCAATTTGATATAATATGTCAAATGACTATTCCGGGACTCGCTGAACTCACAGACGGTGAGGAAAATATTTCACCGACATTGTTTCTCTTGTCTGGCCCACCTGGAATAGGAAAGAGAGATTATTGTAGAGAATTTCTTGAAGAGGGTTTAAGTTCTAGAAAAAAATGCATCTTTCTTTCTTCGAAGGTCACTGATAAAGAAAAATTTGAATTACTTAACATCGATGGGAAGAAATTCAATTCACTATTTGTAAATCCCGTTCTCCTTTACGATACCCCAAATCAAAAGTCACTAGATGAAGCATTGGGTAGAATAACTTCTTTTCTTTCAGATATACAAATTGATGCTTCCAAAGATCAAAATGACAGTCACAGTCTAGATGAAAACAATATAGTTTACTTTGTCATGGATTCGTTAAATCATTTTTGTAATATTTTTGAAGTGGATTCAGTAAGGAGGTTTTTGACAAAATTGATTTTTCAATTAAAGAAAAAAAAGACAATTGGAATTTTCACTATTGATACTCCCGCATCTTCAGAATATCACCCCATAATGTCTTTTTGTGATGGGATAATGGAGATGAAATTTGAAGAGTCTAATGACTCTTTGATTAGGAAAATACGATTACTTTCAATGGCTGGCCATGCAATGACCAAACCTACTTGGATACAGTTTAATATTGATAAAAATGGAAGATTCACCTTTGCTTATGATTTACTTAAATGTACTCTGGACGGAAGAGTCATTCAACATCCTCCGGTATATTATCTTGACTTGCCATTTCATACGGAAGGATGCGCAAGAACATATAGAAAATTTATGTCGGTCTTCAAGGACCTTGATCCAAAATACGAAGTATTGAATTATCATTTTTGCTTCATTGATATTGTAGGACTATCTAATCCAGAACTGGCGGTTCACAGGCAGAAGGAAAAGATAGTCAGACTGAATGAATTCATAAGTTCCTGTAATTCGTTTAGGAAAATATCCGATGAGCAGAAAATAATTCTTCCGGCAGGTGACGGCATGGCTATAGGGTATGAAAACAATCCGGAATTGCCTTACAAACTCAGTGTTGAGCTACATGGATATTTACGCAAATATAATAAGCGAATGGAACCTGAAAACAGAATAAAGGTAAGAATCGGTCTGAGCTCTGGACCTGTATTTACGGTTTATGATATATCAAACAGGCTTAACGTTTGGGGTCCGGGCATAATAATGGCAAGGAGAGTTATGGACTTGGGTGACAGCTGGCACATTCTCATTACTGAAAACTTTGCTATGCAGTTAATACCACTTTACGAAGAATACAGGAATAACATAAGGTTGATTGGATCTTACGAGATTAAGCATGGAGAGAAAATAAATGTCTATTCTGCGTATTCTGACGAATATGGCAACCCTGAATTGCCTGAAAAATTCAAACAAATCTACACTAGCCCGTAATTTGCTTAATTTTCATTATCAAAATCGTATGCCTTTTAGTAAATTCTTATAGAGATTTCTTTAAATTATCCATCAAAGTTCTAACGAATAAATCATTAGTTGATGCGTGAAAATGAAGAATAATAAAAAGAAAGACAATAACACAAAGAAAGACAAGGCACTCAATCCAAGAAAAGAGCGAGATGATAAGAGCTATTTTGCCGTATCTCGTAAGAGAAGAAAGAAGAATTTGATGATAATTATACCGGCTGTAATAGTACTCTTGGCCATCATGGCATATGCAGTAAATATATATTCTGAACATTTGGTAAAACCAAGTCGGCAATTTGGGCCACTTGGATCTGAACATGTTCATGCAGCATTCGCAGTCAAAATAAATGGTCAAAAACTAAATTTCAGTCAGCCACAATACCAAGTTAGATCCCAATATATCCATGTCGAGAATAATGATGGCAATACAATGCACAGACATGCAACCGGAGTTCCAGTGGAAGAATTCTTTAGAAGCGTAGGGATGAATGTTACGAATAATTGCTTCACTCTTGAAAATAAGACAAGCTATTGCAGTAATGGAAATTCAAATTTGGAATTTTATATAAATGGAAACAAAACGGACTCAATTGCAAACTATGTGATAAAGGACGACGATAGAATACTGATAGTATACGGTAACAAGAATCAGATGGAAACAGAGCAGGATCTAGATGCGCTGCGACTTACAGAAATAAAGAAGTAAGATTTACAATACAACCAGAATAGAATCCGCAAATCCCAATCTTTTTGTAACTCAAGTTGTAACCATAGTAAATAGCAAATACAGAAACAAGGTACTTTTAGATTTGTAATAAATCTGGTGTTAATCTGGACAAAAGTATTAATCCAAAAAAAGAACCATTATGAATATGGTCGATTCTAGCATCGTTTTTTCCGCTCTTGCAGGTGCAGGATCTTTTTTTTCACCATGTATTTTGCCCATTTTACCGGCATTTGTCTCGTATCTTTCTGGAACAACGCTAAATGAAATTCAAGATTCATCAGGACAATCAGGGCAATCTCTCAAGTTAAAAAGATCCACCAGATTAAACATTTTTCTAAATACCGTCTATTTTGTTCTGGGATTCTCTCTTGTTTTTGCGCTTCTTGGGGTATTTCTGAATAGTATTTTGCTGAGTGTAGGGGTAAGCTTTCAAAATGTATTGACGTCTCTTGGCGGTCTTGTAATTATAGGATTTGGTGTTTACTTGATACTCTCTACAAAATTGAGACGCCTTAATTTTGAGAAGAAATTTACTGCTATTCCTAAATTCAAGACCAGTTACATTACATCATTTGTGTTTGGAGCTGCATTTGCTGCAGGTTGGACTCCATGTGTGGGACCTATACTGGGAAGTACTCTTACATTGGCGGCGACCGCACCCGGAGCCGCCTACAATTCACTACTGGCATACTCGCTAGGTCTCGGAATACCATTTTTAGTAACAAGCATTTTCTTTTCACAGGCCACTAGCGTAATTAGAAAAATGGTGAAACATTTGAAATATTTTAATCCTGCAATGGGAATCATGTTGATATTACTTGGAATACTGGTATTTACAAATAATCTCAGTATTCTGGGTAATTTTCCACTTGCCAACGAGATCATCAAAATAGAAAGGGGACCGTAGCTGAATAAGGATAACCTCAGTGCCTTGTTAACTGGTATAGGAGTTGTGGCGCTTATAGTAGGATTTGCAATTTACTTTAATAATCCTGAACTGAATAAATCATCCCCTGAAAATATTGGTGCAAGCAGTATTAGAAATGTAGATTTACCACTAGACAAATCTCAACTTAAAAAAGCACCGGAGTTCGAGGGAATTACTGCGTACATTAATTCAAACGGGACAAAGCTGTCAGATCTAAAGGGAAAAGTAGTATTGGTTGACTTTTGGACATATAGTTGCATTAACTGCATCAGGACCTTGCCGTATCTTGTTGATTGGAATCAAAAATATTCTGACAAGGGATTGGTCATAGTAGGAATTCATAGTCCCGAATTTGAATTTGAAAAAAATACAGATAACGTCAAGCAAGCCGTAACAAGATTTGGAATAAAATATCCGGTATTGCTGGACAATAATCATGATATTTGGAACGCTTATCAAAATAGTTACTGGCCACGGAAATATCTTGTAGATTCAGAAGGATACATTATATATGATCATATCGGAGAAGGAGGTTATTTGGAAACCGAAAATGCCATTAGGCAATTGTTGACAGAACGAATGAAGCAACAAGGTGTTCAAATTGCGGATATTAATCAAACAAAATTGAGTACGCCACAAACACAATCGGTTGATTTTAATCAAATCAGAACCCCCGAATTATACTTTGGATATCAATATGCAAGAGATCAACTTGGAAATACAGAAGGATTCAATCCAGAAAAAACTGTCAACTATACAATACCTGCATCTGATTTGAAACCTAATGTTATTTACCTTAAAGGGCCATGGAAGAACAATCCAGACAGCATGGAGCTTGTAGGAACTAACGGGAGTATCGTACTGGATTACTCAGCAAAATCCGTAAATATCGTAGCAGGTGGAAAAGGTCAGTTAAACGTGAAGGTGGATGGTAAAGATAACAATATTAGTAATGCACTAAAAGGGAATGATCTGGATGCGGAGGGAACGCTGAAGATAGATGGTCAGAGGCTCTACAATATTACAAACGATAAAAACTATGGAAACCACGTAATTGAAATAAACGCGCATGGAAACGGATTCAAAATATATACCTTCACGTTCGGTTAAGACCGCTTGCTAGTACCTTTGACACTTCTGCCAGTTTGTCGGAACCAGCTGAATTTCAACGGCTGCAATATTTCCATCAATAAATAAAAATAGTGACAATTTCTTCCTATTAATGTCAAGGTAACTTGAGCACTGAATCATATTTGGAAGTAACTTTTCCTGATGACTCCATCGTATCCGTGATATTGATAAAAAGTAAAAGAAGCAGAAGGTTAAGCATTAGGGTGGACCGTTACGGGGTTTCTGTTATATGTCCGTTAAATGAGGGCATTGAATCAATTAGGAATTTCATCAATGTAAATAATAAATGGATTATGAAAAAAATTCAATTATATAAGAAATTGAATGATAAACTAGAATATGGCCCCCTTCAGAAGAACGAAATTGTCTACCTGGGGAGAAAATATGGGATTCAGATTGTTAAGGACAACACACAATACGCTACCATATCTGAGAATCTAATGAAAATAACATTCCACGTAAAAGATAGGCGTATGTACAAAAGAAGCGTTGCGGGATGGTATAGGGAACAAACAAAGAAAATATTGGATAACAAGGTCCCATTTTATGGAAAAAAGTTATCAATATCTTATGGAAGTGTAAGGATAAGAAACCAAAAGACTAGGTGGGGGAGCTGTTCAAAACAGGGCAATTTGAATTTTAACTTGCTTTTATCCGCACTTCCTATCAACATTATTGATTATATAATAATCCATGAATTATTTCACTTGATTGAATTTAACCATTCAAGCCTTTTTTGGAAGCTGGTACAAGATGCATTACCGACGTACAAGTATTGTAAAACATGGTTGAAAAATAACAGTTCATATATACAATTGGACTGAGGTGCCAAGCACTCAGCAAAAATATCATGATCAATCAAGGTAGTTTTATTTTCTTGTCAAATAATTTTGGACCAAAATAAGATTAGGCCATCTCTAGATTGTCGAATATATGGCAGTTATATACGAGATTCACAAATATCAAAATGATGATTTTCAATATGTAGTTGCTAGCACGAATAGATATACTGAATCCAAAGTAAAAAATGACGTCGAAAGGATGAATTCCATGTTAAATAAGACTTTGAGAACAAGCGGAATAAGATATGTATTTGTTATTTCAGATACTGCTGATTCTTCATATAAAGAACGAAAAAAGAAGAGTTCTTAGGTTGGAGTACGGAAGGAGGAGAATGCGGTGGAGCACCAGACCAGATAATAAGTTGGATGGTCCGATTACAACATTTAGATGGGACATACCGACCGACGTTGATTTTAAGAATTTAAGTGTCAGAGAAATTGTGCCGACCTCAATAAGTCTTAAAATTGACAAATATTAGGAATTTCAACATTTTTATGCATGTGGGTGAATACAATCATGCAGTACAAATGTATAAAAAATGCCTGATGGTGGGCCTACTAATCCTGATTAATGGTAATGTAATCAATCTTACTTTTCAATTTTATGATAGTCATTTCATATTTGCCCAGACCAATCAAGCACCGAAGGCCGAAGATCAGAAGGTGTCTGTAGATGCTAATGATAAAGTAAAGATTACCTTAGAAGGTAATGAAGATGATAAAGATGATAAGATCCAATTTGATATAGTATCAGATCCATCACATGGAAAACTTGATAATTTTGACAAGTCGGACGGTACTGTTACCTACATACCAGAACAGGATTACTCGGGAGATGATGGATTCAAATTTAAAGTGATTGATGATAAAGGAGCAGAAAGTGATTCAGCTGACGTTGAGATAGAAGTCAAAGCAGTTACTCAGATCGACCAACAGGCGACAACAACAACAGGAGATGAAACCGACCAACAGGCGGCAACAACAACAGGAGATGAAACCGACCAACAGGCGACAACAACAACAGGTGATGAAACCGACCAACAGGCGACAACAACAACAGGTGATGAGACCAACACGGAAGCTGAAAATCAAACAACAAAACAATTAATCAAAAATAACGAATTAAGTGCAAACAACCAGTCTCCTTTTGCTTATGATCAAGACCTATCAATCCAGATGAATGAAAAAGCTGACATCACTTTGACGGGAAAGGATCATGATAATGATCCCATACAATTTGCAATCGTATCTAACCCAACCGATGCAAGTTTGGACAATTTTGACACAACAAAAGGGACGTTAACTTTTGTTCCGGAAACAGACTATATTGGAAATGAGAGTTTTGCATTCAAGGTAATTGATGATAAAGAAGTGGAGAGTAATGTGGCAACTGTGA
>JBIOZG010000024.1:0-78817 GCA_044870765.1 Nitrososphaeraceae archaeon | reverse complement strand
TACCACCGCATGCGAGAACAATTGTGTGGAATAATAAGACGATAAGACTTTTTTTCTCTACTCCAGAGGTAGTAAAAAACGACATTATTGGCAAAAGACTTTCACTTGTAGATTTTTTTTTGGTAGTATTTGACGAAGCACATCGGGCCGTGAAGGATTACGCGTACACTTTCATAGCAGATCAATACATCAAACATTGTTTGAATCCGCTAATTCTTGGGTTAACAGCTAGTCCGGGATCAGAAAAAAACAAAATTCAAGACATATGTAATAATTTGTTTGTTGAAAATATTGAATTTAAAACTGAGGAAGATAAAGATATAAAACGGTACATTAATCCAATTAATCTAAAGTGGGAATGGTTCGATCTCCCTTCTGAGTATCAGTATGTTAAATCAATTTTGAAGAAAATGTTGGACGAGAAGCTCAGTTGGTTAAATAGCAGAAATATTTTAAGAAAAAATTCAAAATGGATTTTCAAGAGGGACCTGATCTCCTTAGGCGAACAACTAAGGTCCAAATTGAATATTACTTTAGAAGAAGATCGACGATCGATCTACTATGCATTGATGCAACAATCCATTGCATTATCATTGATGTATTGTATTGAGTTAGTAGAGAGTCAAGGATTTCACTCACTTGGAACGTTTTTGGGTAGCTCAAGACCAGAAGAGAGTAAGAGCCACAAGATTTTGCTAAGTGATAATAGAATTAAAGAAATAAAACGATTGATGGAAAATTTACAGATGGATCATCCCAAAGTTCAATACCTTCTTAAAATCCTGAAAGAAAGACATGATCCACAGTCGTTTCTAAATAAGCTAGGCAATTCATCGCGTAGTGTACCAGAAGTAATTTCTAGAGTCCTTGTCTTTACTCAATATCGAGACACTGCACAACACATTGTTGAAATGCTAATTAAAGATAACATTAGGGCGTCAAAATTTGTGGGTCAATCAAAAAGACAAGGAGATCCTGGAATGAAACAAGAAGAACAAAACTCTATCTTAAAAAATTTTAGGGATGGAGAATTTAGTGTTCTAGTGGCAACCTCAATTGCAGAAGAGGGCCTTGATATTCCGGAGGTAGATCTAGTAGTTTTTTATGAACCAATACCAAGCGAAATTAGGCATATTCAAAGAAGGGGAAGAACTGGAAGAAAAAATATCGGTTCGGTTTTGATTTTTGCAACAAAGGATACAATAGATC
The DNA here is from genome assembly GCA_044870765.1 of Nitrososphaeraceae archaeon. Lineage (GTDB taxonomy): Archaea > Thermoproteota > Nitrososphaeria > Nitrososphaerales > Nitrososphaeraceae > TA-21. The sequence continues at coordinate 77,608 of JBIOZG010000024.1, read as the reverse complement.
AACGATATCTAGACATCACTAGAAAAAAAATTGATAGGATGAAAGCTATATTCTCCTCTGCCAGTATTGATCTCAAACTCACAACCCTTGAGAGAACCAACTTAGAACTTGATCCTATGACCAAAGAGGAGATTGATTATCTGGACTCGTTTCTAAACTCTGAAAAGAGAACCAATATAAAATCATTACCTGGGAAGAACAAAATTTTACATAAGATAAAGGTCTTCACAAATGATAACTCATTGGTACAGTCTAGAAAAACTGTTGAACGGATGGCTAGAAAGATATATTCATTAGTATCTTGCCGTGGAAACAGTGGAATGGACATAGACCTAATTTATAAGATATTGGGACAAGAAGATGAACTTGTAAATGCAGGATTACAGATGCTTAAAAAATTAGGAAGGATAAAAATAATTGGTAATAAGATAACTCTATCCGAAAATGTAGGAAAAGTTCAAGGACAGACATATGAAATTGAAATTGAAAAGGTGATGATGGGTAAAGCAATAGTACTGATAAATGGTAAATGGCATGCTAGCTTACACCATTATGATTATCGTGGACCAAGAGAGTTGATAAAAAAAGGAAAGGAATTCAAAGCAGTCGGAGAGTTATATCATGATAATGATAACCTGAATGTGCGCGTAGATCAAATCTTGTAGGTGAAGCAGTGCTGTTCTGTTGGTGGTCATTAAGGCTCAAACAGGTTAATCAATGGATAATTCCGGTTTATGTTGATTTATCATCCTGGACAGACCATTCATATAATTTTTGGCGAATGTAGTGATAGGTTGAGAAGAATACCATATACATCCGAGTACCTGACAATCGTGACATGTTTTAGCTATCTCCCATTGAGGCGCGCTCCAAACATCTTCTATGCTATGTTCGAGCAGATTATACATATTCTCGGCATTGTTAAACTTCCAGCACGGCACCATCACCGTCCCGTCGGCATTGACAAAGGTACTCTTCCATACTCCACATTCGTCGAAATTAGTACGCCCATTTTCTAGAATCTGTTCAAAATATTCTGGGGGGATCATTATTTGAGGAGAAGAATTCTTTTTCACATAATTCAAAACACTTTCACATACTTTATCCATAGTTTTTCTATCTGGCAATAACGAGTACGGCACATCAGCTCTGTCTTCTACGAAGGTTAGAGAAACTGCGTTTGAACCGAGCGCTTTTGCTTTGTCAAAATAAGTTTGATCGATAAATTCATCTGTGTTAAATTTTGTAATTACGCTATTGAAATAATGTGAAATGTTACTTTCATTAAGGAGTCCAATATTTTCCATAACCCTTTGATATATTCTACTAGACACACCGCGCACTTTACAATATGGCTCTTGATAAACCGAGTCGATGCTACATGTAATGAACTGAACATATTGCTTTAGTTTTTCAAGGTCTACAGTGTGTAAAAGTGAACAATTTGTTATCAAGGAAGTAGGCATGTTAATGCTATGAAGATACCTAACAAGCTCAATAAAATCAGGTCGACTAGTTGGTTCCCCTCCTTCGATAATTGACCAAACACAATATTTCGAAACCTTGTCAAAGATAGATTTCCATTGTTCAGTAGTTAGATCCCTTTCGTTAACTAATTTTAATTGTCCCTCCTTATTTGAATCACCGAACGGACACATTGGACAGTAAAAATTACAGTAATGGGTCAAACTGAAAACAGCCACTAGTGGTCGTCGTTTGCCAACAACTCTGTTAAATGACCATTTACCTAGTAACTTTAAAGTTCGAATCTTATCTACTCCCAACCAATCTAACTAGACGTCTCATTCGTATTAATCTATTGGAGTATTGGTGTGTAATGATTTACTTTTCTAACTAAGTTTCAAAAAATTTCTTATTCTATCTTGGCAAATTTCAAATAAACAGACTCATTCTGCAATGAATCCATTTTCGCATTCTGTAATTTGGCTTCAACAAAGATTGTTTTCTCGAGTTTGGCACCACTAAAGTCACAACCTCTTAAATCGGCCCACATAAAGTTTGTTCTAGTTAGGTCTGCAGTTACTAATTTACTATTTTTCAAATTGCAATACAGGAAAATTCCATCTGCCAGATTCGCATTTTCAAAGTTGGAGTCCATAACTTCTGCCTGAGCAAAATTAGCCTTACGTAAATTGCACCCTGACAAGTTTATTCCGTTGCATTTGACGCCGTTTAGGAAGGCATTTGAAAGATCCTTTCCTGAAAAATCCATACCACTTATATCTATTTTCACAAGAATATTGGACATTCTCCACTCATTGAATTCTTTTATTTTTGATTCGTGTAGGAGGTCCAACCAGTCTGATTTTTCAGTCATTTTCATGACGTTATTTTTCTTGTTATATCAATTTTCGCATAATGAAACTTATTATATATGATAATCATATCAAAATTCCATATATGACGGAAAGTAAAAAAATGAATTCACCACCACGAATAATGATTGTGGACGATGAATCTGATATCCTTTCGGTCATAAAAAGAGGATTGGAATCAAAAAATGATTTCAGGGTTGAAACCTTTTCTAAAGGTGACGACGCTATAAATAACTTTCAGAATCATCCTCCGAAATATTATGATCTAGTAATTACTGACATTCGGATGCCTAAAATAAATGGATTTGAGTTGTATAGGCGTATAAAAGAAAATGATCCTACTATGAAGATTGCATTTATCACAGCATTTGAGATTAACAAAGAAGAATTCAGCAAAGTAATCCCATCAGTCGATGTTACTCATTTTATTAGTAAGCCTGTCAGCATATCTAAATTGAGAGAAAAAATAAAATTCATACTTGAAGACGACGGTGCTGATGCTGATACTTCTGATGATAATTAATCTGTTCTAATAGATTCATGCAATCAATTTAAGTTTGGCTTTTGTACTTACATGCTTCTATTCGGCATCAGACCCAGCGATTGGGAGTAATTTTCCTTCAGGAAAATTAAATTTATTTTGTTCCTGCTCTTCTGGAGTAACCTTTTCGAATTCAAGAGTTATTTCAATGGGTCCATTAAATTTAGTGCTGATTTCATTTGCCAGATTCGCTATCTCATTTTTGTCACAAAATTCTTTAGAGCCTTGAAGAAAGACACGACTCTGTCTAAATAGTGCATTGCCTCCATATTTTTCTTTTAGAAAATCTAGCAATCTTTGAACATTATCTTGAGGTATATCGTTGTAATAGAAACAAATACCATTTATTAATTCCTTGTCAAATGGAGTTCCATACCTGAACCAAAAAACTCCAAAATGTTCATACTCTCCTTGCAGACATTTAATTTCCCAATGATTAGCCTTTTCTACAGGATATGTCGAATCTAATAAGTCATTGACTGCTAAACGCCAATATCTAACACGCATCTAAAAATATACTGAATTATCATTATAATAATGTGACGAAATAGAGTTGGATAATGAGTTTGAATGTAATTGCTAAACAGAATGATTCGAATTAGCGTAGTTATTTGAAATACATGTTATATAAATCAGATAAAAATAATATAAGGTTGGATACTTTAATTTAGGAAATTGAAATCAAAAGGCTCAAAAAAAACACACAAAGATATCTTGAGTGATTCAGTGCGCGATTACGAAATTGAATCAAAATCCATCTCTTTACTAGTTGATGGTATGGCAAAATCTGGTGGTTTTGAATCCAAAAATCTTTGGGACGGAATCAATATAATTCGAACGATGACAAAGGATACGAAGTGTACTAAATTCCTGTCATTTGTGGGATCAATAATCTCAACTGGCGCAAGGGGAATCATTAAGGATATGCTAAAGCGAAAGATGTTTGATTGTGTAATTACAACCTGTGGTGCTCTCGATCATGACATAGCACGGTCTAGCACCAAGTACTACTCCGGAGATTTTCGTATGGACGATACTTTGCTGTATAAAAGAAATATTCACAGATTGGGAAATGTACTGGTTCCCCAAAATAATTATGGTCCAGTTATTGAAAAAAAGGTACAGGAATGTCTAAACGATCTGTATAAAAAAGGGATAAAGAATGTGCCGACTTATGAAATAACGAGGAGTATAGGTAGTGCTCTTAACGAGTCTTCGTTCCTGTATTGGGCATACAAGAATGATATTCCGGTCGTAGTTCCGGGTATTGTTGATGGGGCTGTTGGAAGTCAAATTTGGTTCTTTTATCAGAAACATAGAGATTTTAATTTAAACTTGCTATTGGATGAAACTAAACTTTCTGATTTGGTTTACGAGGCAGGTAAGAGCGGTGCTTTTATTATTGGTGGAGGAATATCGAAACATCATACATTATGGTGGAACCAATTTCGAGGTGGGCTGGATTACGCCGTGTCTATAACAACAGCTTCTGAATGGGATGGAAGTTTGAGCGGAGCTTTAGTTGCAGAAGCAATATCCTGGGGTAAGGTGAAGGGTGAAGCGCGACAAACTACCATACACGGTGAGGCGACCACCCTACTACCATTCATTTACGCCGCATTGTTGAAATAGATTTTATCTAATTACTAACGACCTAGAACTCAACTTTTTGTCGTATTATTATTTACAATTTTTATAGAATTTATTTTGGCTAAATTTGGATCTTGTGGTTGATCATTTTGGATTGTTGGTAATGCTGCAATTTTATCAACTGCATCCATTCCGTCTATGACCCTTCCAAATGCGGTATACTGATTGTCCAAAAACCTTGAATCATTCAAGACAATAAAGAACTGTGAACCCGCGCTATTAGGATCTGAAGACCTAGCCATTGAAACAATTCCCCTGTTATGAGGAATGTTACTAAATTCTGCCTTAATTTTGTAACCCGGATCACCTGTTCCCCAAGCAGCCGTGTTAGTGTTATTTTTTGTATTCGGATCTCCACCTTGAATTACAAATCCTTTGACAATTCTATGGAACAAAGTACCATTATAGAATCCCGATTCTGCAAGCTTCTCAAAATTAGATACTGTCATAGGCGCTACATCTGGAAAGAATTCCATAGTGATTGGGCCCTGAGCTGTATCCAATATAGCTAGTTTTGATTCATTAGTTGATTTCATAGAACTATTAGTCATGGGGGTGTTTATTGAAAATTTCTCTTCGTTTTCTACAACTTCGTTATATGGATCCGATGTCGGCGTAGGATTATAATTGTGGTTCACTTCGTAAACCAATACACCAAAAAATAGACCAGGTTTGTCCGTCCTAAAACTATCTGATGAGTACACCAATCGAAGTGGTTGTTGGGCTGTGGCGTTTTCTGGATATTTGATGTCTTTTGAATAGATGGTAGTAGCCCCCGGCTCGTATTGACCAGTAGGCGCTCCATTCAAAATGTACGATACAGGAGTAAAAGGTATTAATTGTCCAAGTAAAGTCCGATTCCAGAAGAATGGTTTTGGGGTAAAACCGTCTTGTTCAAGATATGTGTTTTCATCAAATCCGCCAATTCTTATGAACCATTGTTTTTTGCTTTCATCTCCGCCGTTACCTAAAACATATAGCTCAGTACCGTTGTTACCGGTAAATCTCTGCCCTACAATGTAGATTACAATGTAATCGGATTGTAGATCTTTGGCAATTTTAAGACCATTTTCAGTTTGATCCATAAACATTTTTGCAATAGTTGCGATTCTTGTTTGGTTTATTGTAGCATTATCAGCCAAACTAGTCCTATTTCCCAGTGTTGTTATCCAGTAACCATAATCCCACCACGATGCAACTACTGAATTGGAAGGTGTATTGGTCGAAATCCAGTCTAATGCATCTATCCAATCGTTGGTCTTGACTCTAAATCCAGTTCCACCATTTGCAATAGAAGGAGGAATATCTGCCGAGCTCAACCAATTTGAGTTTGGTGGATAAACTACACCACCGTTATCAATAACGGGGATCGAAACCAAAATAACAACAATACCTGAGTAAATAATTTTTAATGATCTACTCATTTGAGAGGTTTTATGACCTTCCACTCTTCTTCTCTTTTTATGCGTCGGTTCTGAGGCTTCGTAATTTATTATACTCCTTGTAACTTCATAAAGGCCCAAACTTGCCAAGAGTATTATTCCTATTGATGAGAATACGAGCAATCTTGCAAATGTTGCACTCACATACACTGCCGTAATCCCAATTATTAGTGAAAAAATTGACAAGTCGTTTCTGTGTTTAAATGCCATAAGTGCCCCAAACCCTGCAAACATTATCAGAACTGAATAATCAGTCAAATACTCTACCAATGTTGGAGTGAAGTGTTCTGCGACGGATTCTACTAGGGGATTCTGAGAAGATAGAAATGGGTTAACAGCATTTAGATATCTGAAAGAGGATACATAAAAGCTACCTGATACTACTATACCCACTGCAATGGCAATGAAACATGCAAGCAATATCCAGTTGTTTCTAGCAAAAGTACTAGAAGAGCTAAACTTCCTGACAATTGACGATGCAATAAGAAATATTGTACCCCCGATAAGGGCAATTCCTGGAAGTCCGAACACAAATGAAAGACCGGGTCTCGGAGACAGTCCTGCTGCTATAATTGCTGCGACTGTAAACAAGACTGCTACGATTAAGGGTGTTCTTAAATCATTTCTCAAAAATGTTACTGCGAAAAAGAATAATGAAATTGGGATGCTAAAATATTGAATGCCACCCCAGGATGCATTGGCAAGACCAAGCAATAATCCGCCTGCTATTGCTTTTACAATAGCAATGCCGGGTTTATGCTTCATGGCCGAGATAAGTAAGTACAGGGCCAACAGGGCAAGGAATAATCCGAGAGGTTCAGATTTGAACCAACCCAAGTTACCACGTTGAATAAGAGCTGGAGTAAATGCAATTAGTAATGCTGAAAATAGCCCTGCTGTGGTTCCACCAAGGGTCCTTACCAATGCAAAGACAACAATAGTAGTCAATGATCCTAACACAACCGGTAAAATTATCGTAAAATCTAGAACAGAACTATTCCCTCCAAAGATCTTGTATAGAAATGCAGCAGTTACATGCAATCCAACTTGCGAAGTCGTTGGTATGTTTCGACCCTCAGGATACCATGACATGGTGTCATGCCACTTTAGATATGCGTCGAGGCCGTTATCTATGATGTACTTTGTTGCTCTATAATCAAAATATGGATCAAATTCATTCAGATAATAACCATACTTAACGGGATAGGAACGCATAATGAAAGCCGTTGTGAATGCGATTACCAATACTGTGATAACTAATAAATGACGTGCACTAAAATTGTAATTTCCAAAGTGGAACAAAACTCTATCGCCCGATAGCATGACAATGGAGGTTGATTTTACCTATTTTTTAACGTACTGGAGAGTTTGTGCAATGTAATTCAAAAAAAATTTCCAAGAAATTTGTCAAAAGTATTTGGATTTACTTTTCTAACAAAAGAGGGGGGGAATTAAGAGGAAATAGTGACTCTTAATGTATTACTTCTTTGACTTTGATTTGGATCCTTTCTTAGCAGACTTGGATTTCTTTTTAGCTGCCATTTTCAATGATAATAGAAAAACAGATCGTATATAAGTTTTAATTTTTGGAAAATAATTTTGGTTACTCTAACTCTAAAATCTTTGTTTTACATACTGTGACCAGTTGGGAGAATCGTATTGCATCTTCTTTATTACCTACAATTGTACCATAGTGCATTGGAATTACAATTTTTGGTTTAATCAACTCATTGATTGCCTTAGATGCCTCCTCTGCTGTCATTACATAAGTTCCTGAAACTGGTATTAATGCGATTGTTGGGTTTACCTCTTTCATTTCTGGAATTATATCAGAATCTCCGATATGGTATAATCGATCAGCTCCAAACTCGACAATAAATCCAAGTTTTTTTTCATTCTTTGGATGAAAATCCTTGTTAACGTTATACGCTGGAACAGTTTCAATTTTCAAATCATCAACTTTCACGCTATTATGAGGATCAATGCCAATTGATTCTTTAATTTTCAGAGATTTTAGTTGCGGCAGACATTCTTGTGCTGAAACAATTACTGTTCTTTCATTGATGATATTATTCAAATCCTCAATTGATAAATGATCAAAGTGGTTATGGGTTACAAGTACAATATCTGCATCAGAGATACCGTCATATTTTTCGCTTAATTTGTAAGGATCAATATACATTTTTTTATTTCCATAAATAACCTTGAAACCCGCATGACCTGTCCACGTGATACCGATGTCGTTATACTCAAACATGTCTAGTAAGAATTAGATTAACGATTTAAAGCTACCCTTCAAAATACCGATTTGCTATTATCATTTTATTTTTGGACAGTGTAATGGTTGTTACGTCAGCAGTCCTTAGTCTATTCAATAATATACCATCTAGTGTAGCCACTGCAAATTTTCTGTTTCTAGTTACGTAATTTAGAATGTCGTTATCTACATTTTTTGATTTCCCGATATCCATGATTTCAAATTTTAGTTTAGATATGCGAATTGCGGTATTTGCTATCATTGATTTTTTGGGTCCTGATTTTCTTTCGACAGAATCAAGCTCGTCGAGAACAAATGAAGGAACTTTAAATCTTAATTTTCCGATTTCGCTTTCAACTTTGTCTAGGCATTTAATGGGATTCGAAACCAACGCAATGAGAAAACTGGTATCACAAATTACATCCATTTATAGATCCTCTACAGCCCATATTAAGAAAGTTTAGACTTAATTACTTTCAAGTAGCGCCAAAATTTTGACGTAGGATATCATCCTATTCTAAGAAGGGGATTTTGATAATATGATATCATTTAAACCTAAATTCTAATTTAAATTTCATCTTTAACAAAAAGTACATTACTAAGAATCAAAGATCACTTATAGTGTAATTGAAGGCGATAGAAACTCATATCATAGTGGATTGTACTCCCGAAAAAATTTGGGACATACTTACTAATTTTGAAAAATACGAACTATGGAACCCGTTCATGACAAAAGTTGAGGGCGATGCCAAATTAGGGGCCAAGATTAAAGTCCAAATTCGCACAATGAGGGGAAAACAGAGAATATACCATCCTATCATTACTAAATTCGAGATAAATAAAGAACTTCGATGGAAGGGAAAATCATTCCTGCCTGGTATTTTTGACGGGGAACGCATATTTCTTATTGATAAAACCGCTGACAATAAAGTTGCATTCTTTCACAAAGAATTATTCAGTGGTTTAGGAGTGAAACTAGTTGGAAATAAGCTAGATGAGAATCTAGGTGAAGGTTTCGAAAAGATGAACCTGGCGCTAAAGAAGCGAGCTGAGAATTCCTAAAAGGGTTAACAGTTTGAGTGTAGTGATAAATTTGCAAGTTAAATGGATATGTCCAGTCGACGGCACTCTGTAACCAGTGTTCGCAAGTCTTTTTCTAGAGTATCCCTGAGTTTATTGTTATAGATTATTGCTGCGGGATGTATTGTGAGAAAATAAAGTCTCCCATCTCTCTCAACAAATTTGCCACGATTTCCAAGTATTGATGCTCCTGCAAGCATTGAATGATAGGCTGTTCTGCCTAATATACAAATTATTTTTGGAGATACAATTGAAATTTCTCTTTCAAGGTAGTTTTTGCAAAGACGTCGTTCATCATCTTTTGGAACTCTATTGTTAGGAGGTCTACACTTTACAATATTAGTTACATATGTTCTTGCTCTGACTATGCCTACATTGTCCAAGCACTCATCGAGGATTTTTCCGGCCATCCCAACGAATGGTCTACCTTTCTCATCTTCATTTCTTCCAGGAGCTTCACCGATAAACATAACAGTCGCATTAGAATTACCCTCGCCAGGAACTGCGTTAGTCCTGTTCGTACACAAGTCGCACAGCTTGCACTTTATGACCTCCTCTCTTATTCTATCAATTGTGTCGTTTGACCTGTTCATCAATAGTAGTACTAGTTTTTAATTTCAAACTACCATATATTATCTTACTACATTTCGTGAAGTATCATTTTAGAATTTTTTTACATATTTCATTGCCGTCTTGTATAAATTAAGATCAGAGGCACAGCTAACAGTATTGAAAAATAGTTAATCTGTGTTAAAATGGAAAAGTAAATTCAATTTCATTAGTTACTTTGACAAATAGTTTTAACTAATGATTATTATTAGTATGTCTAGTAATACACAATACTATGAGCTCGAACGTAGATCAGTTGGAGGCGCAATCAGATCTAGAACAAAGTATCAAAATGTCTAGAGAGAGGGTCATGGAGATTCCCCCTAATAGAGTCCATGCAGATGACAAGTTTGCGACAGATGTAAATAAGGAATCGAAAGATAAGATACTCGAAAAAATTAATATTCAAATAGATTTATTTCAAAGAACAACGGTATTTAGTAACGACCCTTCGATGTGGATTTAAATAAATGATTAGATAACTCGACAATTACTAGACTCACTTATTTTTTCTTGCAACGAGTAGGTTATTTTGTAATATATGCAGTATCTTAAATCACAGGAATAACATACTAATTCACGGAAATATAATATCGAGCCACTCCTTGGACATGATTTAAAAATGGTTGCCCTCCAGTAGAATATTAATTGAGTTCTCAGCTTGTTACACTCGAATATCGGAAGGGTGTCATAATAGTAACAGGACTTGACACTTTGCCTTATTGTACCGCTGACCCTGTGACAAATACGCTGTACTCATACGGTCTTAACTACAAGAAAATAATTGAATATCTTGATGACAAGAACATAAGATATGATGACAGAGTACTGGATTTGTTACCTCTAAAAGATTTATCAATAATCAATGTAAAGCTGCGCGATTATCAACAAGAAGCTGTTGAAAATTGGCGTAAAGTGAAAACAGGATCAATAGTACTTCCTACAGGAGCTGGAAAAACCATGGTCGCATTGAAAATTATGGAAATTGTAAACTCGCCAACTCTGATAGTGGTTCCTACTCTCGATCTTATCAAACAATGGACCAAAATACTCTCAAGAAATTTCGATATTGAGATAGGACAAATTGGTGGGGGAATTGAAAATATTCAACCAATTACTGTTTCCACTTATGATTCTGCCTATATTAAGGCACCATCAATCGGTAACAAGTTCTGGTTTTTGATATTTGATGAGGTACATCACTTACCTGCACCATCATATAGACTGATTGCAGAGATGTTGGTAGCACCAATTAGATTGGGTCTTACTGCTACCATAGAACGGGAAGACCGTCTGGATGAAGATTTCCCCTATCTAATTGGAAAGTCTAGATTTCAAATTACGGCAAAGGAACTAGCTAAAGACAATTATCTTGCAAACTATACTATTGAGAGAAAACAAACATTCTTGTCAAAAGAGGAAAATCTGGAATATAAAGAAAATATGATAATTTACCATACTTGTTTGAAAAAAATTGGATTAAAAATGACTTCACATGGGGCCTTTAAACGGCTGATCATGATCTCGTCAAAGAATAATTTTGCTAGACGCGCACTCATAGCTAGGAATAAAGCAATGGACATTGCCCTAAACAGCAAATCTAAATTGACCGAAATCGGTAAAATATTATCTGAAAACAGAAATATCAAGACAATTATCTTTACACAACACAACAAACTCGTTTATGAAATATCCAACAATTTCCTCATCCCCTTTATTACGTACAAGTCTTCCAAAGAGGAAAGGGAAGATGTGCTTACAGGTTTCAAAAACGGTAGGTATGTGGCGATTGTTACTTCAAAAGTGTTGGATGAAGGTATCGATGTTCCAGATGCTCAGCTAGGGATTTTAGTCAGTGGAAGCGGTAGTAGCAGGGAATTTATTCAAAGATTGGGAAGGTTACTAAGGCCAAAAAATGACAATAAACAAGCAAGGTTGATAGAAATTGTGTCAAGCGGCACTTCAGAAACTCAAACAAGTGAAAGAAGACATAAGAAGATAGAGATATGAATTTTCAATACTTTATTTCATACAGAAAAAAACTGCCCTCCGTGGAATGATTAAACACAGTTTGTAGCCAGGCGTCAACTTCCAAATGATGTTAATGTTAGTTGATTATCCCTGTCTGAAAGTTCCACAGTGGACTTTACCATGCGCAGAGTACTGCTATCCTTCGAATCTCTTATATAAATTACATATATCAATGCAGAGTTCTTTCTATTTGTTTTTCTTATCACTCTGCCTATTCTTTGCGCAACTTGATTAAAATTTGAGCTGTTCGATATTATTATAGCTATCCTTACCTCAGGGATGTCATATCCTATTTCAAGCGTGTGCACAGATAACAGAGGATAGTATTCTTTTCCCCATGCATCCAAAATTTTCTTTCTTTGATTAGCTGGTATTTTATTATGGACGGATCTGGATGTTATTCCATTTGATTCAAGTACCTCTTCTAATTTCTTTATTGATTCAATCGTCTCGCTGAATATCATTATGGGTTCAAAAGGATGCTTCTGTACGATCCTTACTGCGAATAGTAACTTGTTCTGCGCAGAGCTGAGCAATTCTTTTCTTTTTCTAACATTTTCAAACCACAATTTTGCCAATTTTGCGTTGTACCCACCTTTAAATAAAAAAACCGAAATTCTTTTCGGATCAAATACTCCTAGCTTTCGTGATAAAAACGATATTTTTCTTGAGGTTTCAATATATATTTTTTTTTCAGATTCAGTAAAGTTTACAGGCACGGATACAACTTGTGGCTTGGCTAATCTCCCATCCATTACTGCGTCCTTTATCATATATTTCTTTACAGGTGGCAATATTCTAATTATTGTATTATAGCGAGTATCATTTTCATTTATGGTAGCAGTTAGTCCTAATACTGCTTTTGTAGGATCTTCATTTATTACGTCAAATATCTTCTTAAATTCCTTGGCTGTTTCACTGAGCAGGTGAATTTCGTCTAAAATTATCATATTGGAGTTTCTAATTAATTCTAAATGGTTAATCACGCTCTGATAGGTACTTATTGTTATTTCCTTTATTTCCTTTTGTTCACCGAAAAAAGTTCCAACGGATTCCCTCCGCAATCCGTATCTAATCAAGCGATTCACATTCTGTTCAATAAGAACAATTCGCGGGACTATAAATAAAATTCTAAATTCTTTATTTACTTTCCTATCGGGGGAATATTTAGAAGACGACACTGAATCATTATTGTGTTTTATTTCTGCTAGTCGTCGAGCGCATTCAAATGCGATTTCAGTTTTTCCAGTTCCGGTGCTATAAATTATTGAACCCTTAAACCTATTTTCGAGCCATGCGTCAACCGCATCTTGCTGATCAGACTTAAGTTCAAAAGGAAAACTTAGTTTTAGAATCGCTACCAATATTCCAAATTTAGCGCTTATCTACTAAATTCTTTACTGCAAGGCACTGTCAGAAGACAGAATTCAAATTAACAACTCGAGATTTTATGAGTGAGTTTTTGTCAAGAATAAATAGTATGCTACTTGATTTGACGATTACATCTGGGATTCATGTACTATACATTAGACATCGATTGGGGATGACTATGGCAAGATTAGTAAAGGCACCTTGGAGTCTCTACTCTACTTTTGTAACACTCGATATAACAATTCAAAATAAATATATCTAACCAGATAATCAAATCGTGGTTATTCGTAAACCTGTTCTGCTAATTGATGATTCAGAAAGTTCTCGAATGGCTATTGAGATTTTACAAAGTAACAATATACAATTTGTTGAGTATCATATAAGTAAATTCGAACAGGATTGTTGCGTAGATCTACCAACGACTCAAGCTCCGGCATTATTTGCCCCTGAAGGAATATTTCGGAACCTGGAAGGAATCAAAGAATATCTAGATGTCGAAAAAAATAGGACAAATGAAGTTAGTGAGAGCACGTATTGGTAATATCAATTGAATAATTAATTCTAAAATATTCGAAATTCACTAACTTCTTCTTTCTAGAGAATGAATCACACAGTCAAATTCTAGAATGTCAACATAAGTATCCGCCTATGTACACCGCGCCCAATTTTAGTTGGAATAATATCCAAATGATACGACATTCTGATTCAATTTCCAATACTGGATTTACAACTGTAATCTCATTCTCTTGCCTGTAATTTCACCTCTGAAATATTGTTGAATAATGAAATGTCACCCAAACTGAATTGTAAGATTGGATTGCTCTGTCAACAAAAATTAAATAGCAAGTAATTATATCAAATTTTAACCAGATCATCGTGATTAATTTACTAAAGTTATCTTCATGTAGTGCATGGAGAGGCAATCAATTGGCATTTTGTATGTCTGTGGTTACATTTTTGGTTCTTATTTTTACCAATACACTTTTTCAATCCAATAATATCTACGGTCAATCAGACCAATTTAACGCGGCTAATTCATGTTCAAAGATCTCCGTAAGTGGTATTACTGCCAGTGGAGCTGACGCTTTAAATCCTCCATCACACGCCATCGATCAGAATATCAATACTCGCTGGTCTAACTTGGGTCTAGGGTCATGGATTCAACTGGACTTGGGTAAAGAGAACGTCATATGCAGTATAGGAATTAATTGGCATAGGGGAAATGAGCGCATAAATTCATTTGTAATAGCAATATCTAAAGATGGTAAAACTTTTACTAATGTATTTTCAGGCAAGAGTGACGGCACCTCTTTAACTGAACAAAATTACAATACGCAATCAAAGACAGGCAGATTCGTTAGAGTTACTGTTACAGCGAACACCCAAAGTAACTGGATTAGTATAAGTGAATTAAAGGTATTTGGTTACAAGCCTATTTCCGAATCTTGTGTTAATAGCCCAATTTCACAGGTAACTGCGGCAAGTAGTCAGGCTGGATTTCCACCGTCAAATTTGGTTGATAATAATCTCAACACAATTTGGTCTAATTATGGTATAGGCTCATCAATACAAATCGATTTAGGTACCAGCAAACGCATTTGCAACTTGGATATTGTTTGGTACAAAGGAAATGAACGTCAAAATAACTTTGTGATATCGACTTCTCAAGATGGAAAATCGTTCAAAAACGTGTTATCTACTGCAAGTAGCGGGAAGTCAACATCGTATGAAAAATATGTATTTTCGGATAACCTAGCAAGATACATAAAGATTACTATCAATGGTAACACACAAAATAATTATGCCAGTATTGCTGAGATTAGAGCACAAGCACTCGCCTCGAGTCAACCACAAGTTGAATGCGTTGACAGTCATATTCAAAACGCGAAAACTTCTGGCAGTCAGTCAGGTTTTCCTGGTACTAATGTTCTTGATGATAATCTGGATACAAGATGGTCCAATAACGGTGTGGGTTCATGGGTAGAACTTGATTTAGGCAGTAGTAACAAGATTTGTGACATCAACGTTGCGTGGTATAAGGGGAATGAGAGACAGAATAACTTTGTTATATCTACTTCAACTGACGGAGTTACGTTCTCAAACATATTTAGTGGTAAGAGCAGTGGGACAACTTTAAATCCTGAAAAATATGATGTTGTTGATACTAATGCAAGGTACCTAAGGATAACCGTTAATGGAAATACGCAGAATAGTTATGCCAGTATAACAGAAATATCTGTAAGGGTGCAATCAACTTCAACTCCAGTCTCGTCAAACTATTATATAGGTGCAGCAGGGGATTGGGGTTCTGCTCGCAATGATAACTGGGAAAATACTGTGGCTCTAATGAAAAATAATAAGGTAAATCTATCGCTCGGACTTGGGGATTATTCTTACGGTACAGTGGGTGACTTTATTCCTGTTGTTGATAATCTAAAAGCGGCAGGAATACCGTTTAAAGGTGTACTGGGAAATCATGATACCAGCTCATATTCTAAACTGTTCGATCAGCCATCTATGCTATTCGCGTTCAACGCAGGTCAGGCAAGAATCATATTACTAAATACGGAGGATTCGATTTCATCTAATACAATGTTCTTGGAAAACGAATTGAAAACTACTAAACAACCCTGGAAGATAGTAGCAATGCACAAGCCGCTATACACTAGTCCATCAAATCATCCAGAAGAAACGGATTTGGCAAATAAATTACAACCACTTTTTGATCAGTATAAGGTAGATTTGGTTCTTTATGGTCATAATCACAACTATGAACGCATTAAGTTTCCCGAGAAACCAACTGTTTTTATTCAAGCCGGTACGGCAGGAGAATCACACTACGATATTCGGGGAGACAGAAGTGGAGACGGTGTACAATATCAAGATGATAATAATTTCGGAATTGCTAAAATTACGGTAAACAGTAATACCTTATCGGGTCAATTCATCTCTCATAGCGGCAAGCTATTGGATAGCTTTACTATGACAAAATAGTCGTGTCAACACTAGTATTTTTTCAGTATTTCAATTTGAATATCAACTACTCTGAAAATTAACAGCAATTAGTAACGAATATTTTTATTTAAAGAGGTTGTCGTTAGCCTACAGAATCTAGAATTGTAATGATTAAATAAACTTAATATATTGTTACGTAACTCTCTCGACCTACAGTTAAAATGCTGATAATCTTTGATGTAGAAGGCGTTCTTCTCAATGCAGAGTATCTGCCCGTTCTCGCGCAAAAACTTGGTCCTGTCAAAGAAAAAGAAATTTGGGATATTACAAAGCAAGGAATTAGGGGAGAAATAGACTGGGAAGAAGGACTCAAAAAACGAGTCAACGCTTTAAGAGGAACTCCATTTGAAGACGCCAAATACATTGCAGATAATCTGGAAATAATGCCTGGTGCAAGAAAGCTCTGCTATGCACTAAAAAAAGCCGGCTGGAAAATGATAGCAATCTCAGGGGGCTTTACTATAATCACAGATAAACTCAAAGAGGAATTGCATCTGGATAGAATTTTTTCAAATGAGTTGATTTTTAGAGACGGAAAGCTAGACGGCGTTAAAATTAACGTAAGTTCAGATAAATCACTGGGAGTAAAACCGACAATAAAAGAATGGGGAATAAAAAAAGAGGATATTGTAGTAGTGGTAGATGGGGCAAATGATCTAAAACTATTTGACATAGCTGGCTATACAGTAGGTTTCTGTCCAGTTGACATCGTTAAACAGAGAGCGGACACTACAATCGAAATAAGAGATTTGTCAATTCTGTTGAGTCTTTTGGAAAAGAAATTTGGTAGGACAATAGAGACGCAGTTATGAAATCTTTTAATCATAAATCGATTGTTCATTATGCATGAAGTAAGTAATGTAGAAATTATCTCAATTCTGATTAACGATGATATACGGGAAGGCGATGATATAGGTAATCTTATATTAAAGTCTATTAAGGAAAAAAAAGAGTCTTTAAAAGAGAATGATGTGATTGTTATTACACATAAGATAGTATCAAAATCAGAAGGAAGAACAATAGATTTAACAAAGATAATTCCTTCTGAAGAATCAAAAAAAATTTCTTCTCGCACCGGAAAGGATCCCAAGCTCGTAGAACTCATCATTTCGCAATCCAATGAAATAATCAAGATACAGCGAGATATCATTATCACTGAAACAAAACATGGTTTTGTTTGTGCTAATTCCGGAATTGATACCAGTAATGTGGGAAAGTCCAATCATGTTGTACTGTTACCTGTCGACCCAGATAAATCGGCTAGAGAGATTAGAAACTACATAAAGTCCAGAATCAAGATAAGTGTAGCCGTAATTATTTCCGATACTTTTGGCAGGCCTTTTAGGAAAGGCCAGGTTAACGTAGCGATTGGGGTAGCAGGCATTGATCCTATCAAGAGTTACATAGGCGATTCTGATATGTATGGGAATATTCTTAGGGTTACTGAAATAGCAATTGCTGATGAAATAGCATCAGCCGCTGAACTTGTCATGGGAAAATCTTTACGCGTCCCTATAACAATAGTCCGGGGTTACGATTTTTCATCCTATGATGCTTCCATATCGAAAGTTACTAGATCCAAAAAAGATGACTTATTCAGATAATTTCAATTCTTAACTTTGTGAATATATACTAACAAGATTCAAATTTGAAATCAAGTTTACTTTTTGAAGTTTGAATAACTTATAAACATTTAATATAAACAGCACCTGATCAATAGTGTTAAGAATGAATACGAAGGTCGACAATGATAATGAGGAATCTTTTGACAAAGTTATTGATGTTAGAGGATTATATTGTCCAGAACCTGTTTTTAGGACTAAAATTGAAATTGAAAAATTAGGTATTGGAAGCAAACTCAAAATTATAGCTGATGACCCTGAATCGGAAGAAGATATAACAAGATGGGCAGAAAAAACTGGCCATAATTTGTTATCTGTGCAAAAGAAAGATAATGAACTTGAATTTGTAATAAAGAAGACAAAGTGAACTAGATGACATCCATAATTGGACCCGAAATATTACAACGTATAGGAAATACTCCACTACAAGAACTCTCGTCATACTCCACTGAAAATATTAAATTTTATGCCAAGTTAGAATGGTATAATCCCTTTGGCTCAGTTAAAGACAGAGCGGCCTATTGGATGATTAAGGATGCTGAAAAGAAAGGCTCACTTGTGAAAGACAAGAGTATCATTATTGAACCTACTTCTGGAAATACGGGAATAGCCTTAGCTGGTATAGCTTCTTCAATGGGTTATAAAGTCGAAATCGTTATTCCTGAGAAAGTTAGCGCAGAAACTAAAAGAATCCTTAGAAACCTTGGCGCAACACTTCATGAAACTTCAGACGATCTATGCCCACGTGTGGGAGCGGGGACCGATCAAAGCATTGCGCTTGCTACTGCCATTGCAAAACCTAGATCCGATATTTATTATATGCCAAATCAATATGAAAATGATTCCAATTTTCTTGCCCATTATGAGAGTACTGGTCCTGAAATTTGGGAACAATCGAATGGAAAGGTAACACATTTCTTCACCGGCTGTGGGACAGGAGGCACGATTACAGGAACAGGAACTTTTCTCAAGGAGAAGAATGAAAATCTGAAGGTGATTGCTATTCAAGCACAACAGAATCATTTACTTCAAGGATTGAGAAACTTTGAGGAATCATCCATGCCAGACCTTTTCAAACGCAGAGAGAGTATAGTTGATGATTGGATGACTGCCACAAATCAGGATTCATTTAATGCTGTAAAGGAATTACTTGAAAAGGAGGGCTTGTTCGTAGGACCATCTTCGGGTTCTGTAATGTCATGTATGCTAAAACATTCAAAGAAAATAGATAAAGGCTTCATCGTAGGTATTTTTGCTGATGATGGCAGGAAATTCAAGAGTCTATACAAAGAACAAAATGTTGTAGCAGAAAATGATTATGTTTCTGCGTTGGAGAAACTACCTGAATTGTATATTAAAAATTAATTCATTTGTGAGATTTATTTTCACTCAACCATTTTTCTACATCAAGTGCTGCCATACATCCAAATCCAGCAGCCGTGACGGCTTGTCGGTAACGATAATCATGAACGTCGCCAGCCGCGAAAACTCCTTCTACACTAGTCCTTGTATTTTCTTTAAGCACGACATAACCTTTGTCATCCAACTCTAACTGATCTTTGAAAATCGAGGTATTCGGCTCATGACCAATTGCTACAAATAATCCTCCTACTGATAGATTTTGGGTCTTGCCTGTTGTCAAGTTCTTAAGATCGATGCTTTCTATTTTTTTATTTCCAGCGATTCTAGTTACAACATTATTCCATACGAATTGAATTTTTGAGTTTTCAAAGGCCTTTTCCTGTAGAATCTTGCTTGCTCGAAGAAAATCTCTTCTATGTATGATCTTGACCGCTTTACCAAATTTAGTAAGGAAAGTTGCCTCTTCAATTGCAGTATCGCCTCCTCCTATAACTGCAATCTCTTCACCCTTGAAAAATGGCCCATCACATGTGGCGCAATAAGAAACACCCCTTCCACCAAATTCTTGTTCTCCATCAATACCCAGCTTCCTCGGTGATGCTCCAGTACAAAGTAATATTGCTCTTCCTTCATAAGTTTCAGAATGAGTTGATATTAGGAAAGGACGTTTTTTGAAATCCACCTTCAGTACTTCGTCATCGATTATTGTGGTTGCAAATCGTTCAGCTTGCTGTCTCATATTCATCATGAGCTCTGGTCCAAAAATTCCATTAGGAAAACCTGGATAGTTTTCAACTTCACTAGTTGTCATTAGCTGACCACCTGGTAGAGATCCAGAAATTATTAGTGTTTTGAGCTTTGCACGCGAGGTGTAAATACCTGCAGTAAATCCTGCTGGTCCCGAACCAATAATTATCACATCATAAAAATTCTTTGCATATGTCGGCTCATCGGAGCCATGGTTTGCATTTTTTGACATGTATGATTAACTGGAGGAAAGAAGATTATACCATTTAATAATTTGTTCGGAATTAAAGTAGACAATATAAAGCTTGGTCTGATGATAAATAACTAGGCTGATTTGCATTCTACACTATTCCCCGGCTTTATCTAATATTCCTCTATGTTCTTCACACAGTACTGGATTTAGTACCTGTGAATAAATTAATTCCTCCTGCCAATGGGAATTGAACAATCTACAAGGATAATTTGAACAGAAGGGGTTACCATTCGTAAGAAAAAAAAAACAGCTTGAATAGCATAACCTGTCACTACCTCTGGAAGCCTGGGGTCACCATAACTTACATATCTATTGGCAAATTCATTATCAATTTCTTTACTATTTTTAGAGAGCAAATCTTTCAACATTTGTTTGAAATAATATGCTTTTGGTCTAGCAGGGCCTTCAACAATACTAGGTATAGATATTATCGTAGGGGAACCACAAATTATTGGCCTTGCATGAAATCTTCTGTCGTTTTCGTCGAAAGTGCATACGAGTTTGTCTTCAAAGATGATATTTACGTGCTCTAGATGAATTTCATCTTTATCAATTATGTTGGTGTAAATTCTTTGAAGGTAAAAACCATCAATGAATATAATGGTTTTCTCAACCTCACTTGATGAATTTCGAAGTTCAGTTTGTTGAACAACATCTCTCGGCAATTGAGTAACCAATTTTCTTCCAAAATCATCTGCGATACTGCTCTTACTAAAATAATCTAAGGACGATCTCAGGTCAATTTTGATAAAAGGAAACATCTTTTGTAATTGATTTGAAATTTCAGTTGTTAGAGGAGTTGAGAAACAAGAAGAGTAGAGATGTACATGTGATACCTTCATATGTATATCACTATTTGTATCGTTAGCTAGCTTTTATGTCTGGATTTGGTACTTTCTTGAGTTTGCTTATTGCTACTTGTGCAGCCTTCCTGCCTGATAATAACATTGATCCAAACGTAGGACCCATTCTCGGCAACCCATGGGTTTCAGTTGCTGACATTCCAGCCGCGATTAGTCCCGGATAAACTTCGCCAGTGTATTCCACCACAGCATCTTCCCCTGTTACAGACATCGGTTCCATTCCTTTCCACTTTACATATCCTCTATCCATTAGTCTCTTTACAGCAACTGAATCATGTCCTGAAGCATCTATTACTATTTTTGATTCAAGAGCAACAGGATCTACACACGTTATATTTCTTGGAAGTGCAGAAACAGGCATCCAATTTACGACTACTCCTCCAACTCTTTCATTTTTCAACACTAGGTCATCAAATTTGGTTAGTTGCAGGAATCTGACTCCAGAATCACAGGCGGCAGCAATTAGTTTTGAACATGCATGCGGTCCCCATGTAGCATACAATGAATCCGAAATTTTTCTATAAGGCACTCCAAGCTCGTCCCAAATTTTATTAGCTGGATATCTAACCGTCACAGGATTCATCATGTATCCACCTACCCAGTACCCTCCACCGATATAGTTATTCTGTTCTATGATAAGTGTATGAACTCCATTCTTACATAATTCTCTTCCAGCCATAAGCCCTGCTGGACCCGCACCAATGATAATTACATCACAATCACTATACTCCATCAACGTCTCATTGAACATTTGGGCTATAGTTCTCGTAATTTCCTTTTCACTTGCCTCGCTGAAAATTTTCTCCATAACTGAATTAACGCTCTATCTTGTATTAATATTATATGTATCGGACTGTTTTAGATTTGTGTAGCATTGAAATTTTAATTAAAAGCATTTAGTGATATTTTTATGCCGGACCAAACTGCCAGAAGACTTTTTTGGTATTTATTTGCGGGCTCAAAGGGAGGTGAAAATAGAGTCAAAATCATTAACCTGTTACAGGAAACTCCCCTTAACATAAATCGCATGGCAGAAGTTCTAAATCTTGATTATAAGGCAGTTCAACATCATATGAATGTGTTAGAAAAAAATAACTTGATTTCTCGTATGGGTGAAAAATACGGAATAATGTATTTTGTTTCCAATTATCTAGAATCTAATATTGATACATACAAGGAAATCGTAAGCAAAATCAGCAAATCAAAAAATCTATAAAATTTGATAACAATAGCTAGTTTCTAAATCCAAATGAATTGGATATTTTAGTTTCATATTGTTCTAGATAAGGGACCGTTTCTAACCTTTTCAATTATGCTTTCAAGCAGACTGGTTAATTCAGCCTTGTGGGAATCGAGATACTCTTGACCCTTGTCACTCAGTCTCACCAGATATACTCTCAAATCACGGTGCTGATCGAAGAACTGTTCAATCATGGTATTTCCATGCTTGGTTGGACTTGTTAATTGGTCAAATGTTTCAATTGTTTGACTCAAGTCTCCATTCTTGATGGATTCAATTGATTTATCTAATATTTCAATAATATCCTTGATTTCTTGAATAGGGGCAGAATACTCTTTGGACTTTATAAATCCAGATCGCTTTACTTCTCCTAATTTATCAGAGATGTCTCTTGATAGTTCGTAATACTCTTCTTTTCCTGTCAGTGATTTCTTTTGCTTAATTATCACCAATCCCTTCATGCTTAGTCTCAAAATAGCGTCTTCAACATCCTGTTTATCCATGCCAGTTGCCCAAACAATCTTACCGACATAGTCGTAGCCCTGCCGCAGGGACTCTAGCACGACTACTTCAATAATCCTCATAAATCCTTCTTCAGCACGAGCGTTTTCAAAATCCCTATCCCGAACAGCTTTTTTTGCATGGGAAATATCTATCTCAATGGCTCTTTTCAAAGCTTCCATTCCGTCATCTACTTTGCCCTCCAAAGTAAGATAACATGCATAGTTGTACCAAACCATCCCATCATTTGGATTTGCGTCTATCGCTTTTGTACAACTTTCAATGGCTTTGGAATAGTTATTCATTTTATAATATGCAAGACCCTTCAGATTCCATGCTTCATGATTATCTGGATCAATATTCAATGCCATATCATACGAAGAAATGGCGAAAGAATAATCTCCCAAATGGAAGTGAGCATATCCTTTTTTAATCCACGCTTCAACAAATTTCGGATCTAATCTTAGAGCTAGTTCAAAGCTGCGTATTGCATCGCTTAGTTTATCGTTAGACATATGGTTTATTCCTTTTTTATACAGGTCACGAACCTGGAAGTCACGATGGTCTGTTGTGTTCTTAGTTTCTTCGTAATTAGAAGCATTTTCATTCTTGTCCTTGGCTCTAAAGAATCTGCTCATCAATATTGATTAATGATGTCAAAATAAATAGATTTGGACAGCTAGCATTCCCTGATTCAACACATATCCATCGGAACATTTATCCCGTTGTATCCGACTCTTATCAATCGTACATTGGGCGGAAGGGTTTTTGAAGTTCGTATCATGTATAACACATTGTTATTATCTTGTTTAATATTCCTTTAGACAAGACGTTGGACCTGCCCTATCCTTATACGATATCGTATCTGCGTAACGTAATGGAAATCAAAAACCTTTCGACTATAAAATCGATTACGAAAATTTAAAGGGCCAGCTACGGGGTCTGTCTAGTTCCGTATTAGCCATCATATCTGAAATCAAAAATAGCGCATTATCGAATATAATACGGCAAATTAACAATATCAAATTTGAGAAGGTCCCGATAGATCATGACCCCATTTGTGCGTGAATATTTAATCTAAGCCAAAATTCATGTTAATGAAAAATTATTTGTTACCATATTCAGTGACTATCTTACCAGTTTATTATCTGAAGTAGAATAAATTCGTAAAGACGCTTAACAATATGATTCACTTTTTAGTAATGCTTCCATGCATTTCTATATCAGGTAACTAGATATCATGACTTCTTTTATTCCCTTTTACATTAATTGTCCACATGAAATTCCATCGGACTGAATAATATACCTGATTTGTTGGAAATAATGATGTTAAACGAAAATAATCCAAAATATGATTCGATATCTCTCTTATGCCGAGCTGATGTAATAGGACACAGATTATCAAATTCTCGATTTACTTTCTACCATCGATGATTGGGGTATATCTGTGCTCAATATGTCCTCGAATGTCTAATACTATTGTTTATGTTATTTGCATAAAATAACAATTTTATGATTAATTATAATTATAATGAATTTATATTAGAATCATTAGAATTTCATATTATATTGTTATATTTTTTATACTTCTCTAAAATATTGGTGAATAATGTTTAGGAAGAACCTCACTATCTTTATCTTAGTTGGAATTTTGACAACAATCACTGCAACATCAGCTTTCCTAATGAACGCTTCAGCTTACAAGCCTGATGATCCTGCTGCAAAATATCACTGCTTTGCAGCTGATGCCAATGGAAAATATAATTTAACTGCAGAAGGGGATTTGATTCCTTGTGAGATTGATTCAGGTGACAACGCGTGGATGCTGACAGCCTCTGCTCTAGTACTTATTATGACTCCTGGTGGTTTGGCTATATTTTATGCTGGGCTATCAAGACAAAAAAATGCTGTAAATACACTTCACATGGTATTTATGACTACTGGAATTATCGCCGTACAATGGGTCTTATGGGGATATAGCTTAGCTTTCGGCCCAGATGCAGGTGGCTATGGTTTTATTGGGACACTAGATTGGGCTGGTTTAAATAATGTCCTTCATGATGTTCCTTCAAATGCCTATGGGGGAATAACTGGATATACTATTCCACATCAAACATACATGGTATTTCAGATGATGTTCGCAATCATAACTCCTGCACTTATTGTGGCATCTGTCGCTGAGAGAATGAAATACAGCGCATTCATTATTTTCATCATACTGTGGGCTACTTTCGTTTATGACTTTGCTGCTCATTGGACATGGTCGATTTCAGCACCAGACTCAGGTAACTATGGAATGAATCCGGGTTATTCGGGCTTTGGATGGACCGGTACACTGGGATCGCTTGACTTTGCTGGTGGGACTGTCATTCATATCACATCAGGGTTTTCGGGACTTGTTATAGCATTGATGCTGGGTAGAAGAATAGGTTATGGCAAAGTACCGATGGAACCACACAACATTTCGCTGATTGTTTTGGGAGCCGCCTTGCTGTGGTTCGGATGGTTCGGTTTCAATGCTGGCTCTGCAGCTGCAGCAGCCACAAACGCTACAAGCGCCTTTGTTGCGACACAGGTTGCTACAGGAATGGCCGTAGTGACTTGGGCGCTATTGTCATGGGCTCACACAGGGAGAGCATCAACAGTTGGAGCCGCTTCTGGTGCTGTAGCTGGACTAGTAGCGATTACGCCAGCTTCCGGATTTGTTTCGCCAATGTCGGCACTTGTTATTGGAATAATTGCTTCAGTCGCATGTTACGCAGCAGTTATGTTCAAGAATAGCAGAAAATGGGACGATGCATTGGATACTTGGGGTGTGCACGGAATTGGTGGACTTGCAGGGGCTCTCTGTACAGGGTTATTTGCAGAGAAGAGATTTACTCCTTGGGGAGACAATGGACTAGTATTCGGCAATCCAGCTCAATTGTATGAGAATGCCGTAGGTGCATTTGCAGCTTTGGCATGGGCAATGGGTCTAACTGCATTAATCATCAAAGTGATGGACAAAGTGTGGCCAGGAGGCATAAGAGTCACTCCAAAAGAAGAAGAAATTGGCTTGGACTTGACACAACACGGCGAACGAGCTTACGTAAGCGAATAACTTTCTCTTTTTTCCAATTTTTTTATTTTTCTCTCACTCAATATAATAATAAAATTTTCATTTGTAGGCTTAAATATATTCAAATAATAGCACTAACATGACCGATAAATTTACAATCGTCAGATATAGTACGGGAAATGATAAATTTGAAATCTTGGTTAAGCCCGACTCTGCATTAGAGTATAAACTAGGTAAAAAAATGGATATTTCAAATATTATGATTTCAGATGAGATATACTTAGATGCTAATAAAGGGACTAGATGCTCCTCTGAGAAGTTAATGAAGCATTTCAAGACAACAGATCAATTAGAAATCGCAAAGCAAATCATGGACAAAGGGGATCTAAATTTGAATACTGATCAACGAAGAAAGATGATTGAAGAGAAGAAGAGACAGATTGTTGAATATATCAACAAGAATTTTGTAGACCCCAAAAGCCACATGCCGCATCCGATCTCTAGGATTAACGCCGTGCTTGATGAGGCGCGAGTAGCAATTGATCCGTTCAAAAGATTAGACGATCAACTCAAGAATATCATTGAATCTTTAAGAAAAATAATACCCCTAAAATCTGAGATATTAGAACTAACTGTAACCGTACCTGCTCAATTTTCGGGACAATCCTTTAGTGTATTCAAAACCATTGGCGAAATAAAATCAGAACAATGGCTTTCTGATGGTTCATTACAGGTTATTTTAAGTATCAACGCTGGCATGAAGAGCTCATTTCTCGACCGAATTGGAACCGCAACCAAGGGTTCAGCCCAGGTCATAGAGAAATGACAACTCTATTTTCTTTCGTCACACTTAAAATATAAGTCTGTGCTATCTTCCCAAAAAGGGAGAATTATGGATAAGGGATTTTTGAATTCTTGTTTTGGAGGATTACTCTATGCAGGATGTTAAAAGAAAATACGTTATTCCGGGCGATATTGTAGCCGAAGGAAATTTACGAGCACTGGTTAATGTATTTAGGAATGGAAATTCAATTGTAGCAACGCGAATTGGGATTACCGAATCAAATAATGAGGGCGCCAAGGTAATCCCGTTGTCGGGCATTTATTTTCCGAGGGCAAATGATATCGTAATAGGTAAAATACTAGATCATTCTTCGCTCTCTTGGTCTGTCGATATTAACTCAAGTTTTGCTGCCCATTTGCCTGCACAAGATATATTCGGGAGAGATTTTTCTCCTGCACATGATGACATGGGACTTCAGTTATCAACAGGTGATGTAATTGTTGCTAGAATTGCGATTTTTGACAGGACGCGAGATCCGATTCTAACGATTCAAGATAAAGACTTGGGGAAAATACCAACAGGTGAATTGTTAAAAATATCACCAACTCGTGTGCCTAGACTTATAGGAAAAAGAGGATCAATGATTCAAACTATCGAACAGGCAAGTTCTACAAGGATAACAATAGGTCAAAATGGAATAATTGTGGTATCTGGGAAGGATAAGGAAGGTGTTACACTTGCGATAAATGCAATTCACATTGTAGAAGTGGAAGCACATACATCAAACCTAACGCAGAGAATAAAGCAACTATTGAATGTACCAGAATCAGAGATTGCAGGGGATGATGATTCTCAGACTAGCAACGAAGCTAATGAAACAACAGGTTCAGATGAAAAATCTATTTCGAATAATATTAATAGTGAAATGGGAGTGGTGAATCCAAATGGTTCAAAGTAGAACCCTTATAGACAAAAACGGAAAGAGAAGCGATGGAAGAATAATTGATGAATTAAGGCAGATAAAGATAAACGTTGGAATCATAAGGAATGCCGATGGTTCTGCGCTTATAGAATTCGGGAAAAACAAGATTATTGCAGCCGTCTACGGTCCTAGGGAAGTTCACCCAAAGCACATGGCATTGTCTGATCGATGCGTTGTAAGATGTAGATATCATATGTCTCCGTTTTCGACAGACACTCGCAAAAGTCCGGCACCGTCTAGAAGAGAAACTGAAATTTCAAAGGTTATTCGAGAGGCGTTGGAACCGGCCTTAATTCTTGAAGATTATCCTCGAGCTGCTATTGATGTCTTTATTGAAGTTTTGCAAGCAGACGGTGGTTCACGATGTGCCGGCATTACGGCCGCTTCTGTAGCATTGGCAGATGCAGGAATAAATATGCGTGATATGGTTTCAGCTTGCGCCGCAGGAAAGGTGGATGACAAGATAGTGATTGATATTAATGACACAGAAGATAAAGAGGGAGGAGCTGATATGCCGGTAGCATTTATGCCAAATTTAAAGAAAATCACACTTCTTCAACTCGATGGAGAATTGACTCCTGAACAATTTAATACTTGTTTGGATGAAGGAATTCGCGGATGTATGAAAGTATATGAAATACAACGTTCCTCTTTAATGGAAAAGTACTTTGGCGATGAAAAGGGGTTGAAAGAATAATGAGTATATCAAGAAAATCTACCATAATTGTAGAAAATCTACGGAAAAGACAGATGAGAGAATCTATTTCATCTGGCAAGCGGTTGGATGGGCGTAGCTTAGATGAAATAAGGCCACTAGAGGTTGAATTAGATGTCATTAAAAAGGCCAGCGGATCAGCATGGGTAAAATTAGGCAAAACAGAAGTTGTAGCAGGTATAAAAGTAGAGACTGGTGAACCTTTCGAGGGACTAGAAAATAGTGGTGCTATGATAATTACTGCCGAAGTGCTCCCAATAGCATCTCCTCACATTGAACCAGGTCCACCTGACGAAGAGACTATTGAGCTTGCTAGGGTAGTTGATAGAGGAGTTAGAGAATCCGAAATGTTAGACTTGAGTAAGTTGGTCTTGATTCCAGGAAAAGTTGTTTACACCATTTTCGTGGACTGCAGCATTATCAACGTAGATGGTAACCTTTTTGATGCAACGTCTTATGCCGTAGTAGCTGCTTTAACCAGTTGTAAATTACCTGTGTTTGAAATTAAAGATGACAAAGTCATCGATACAGGAAAAACTCAGGACCCCCCAATTACTACTATACCCGTTTCTGTCACGACAGTTAAAATTGGTGAAAATTTGCTATTGGATCCAGATACTGAGGAAGAAGCGTGTATGGATGCAAGACTAACGATTAACACAAACTCAAATGGTTCAATAGTTGCAATGCAAAAAGGATTAAAAGGATACTTTTCGGTAGATGAGGTGAAGAGTATTGCAGAAAGAGCAAGAATCAAGGGCGCAGAAGTTAGAGAGAAATTAAAGGGATTGATTGATCTTGGTTAGTAGAAATAAACACAAAATAGCCCGACTTAAAGGTTTGGGTGTAAAATATGGTGCCACGCTTAGGAAGAGATATGGAAAGATTTACAGGGTCTTGAAGAAAAAGAGACTATGCCCTAAATGCGGATCAGTAAAATTTGATAGGATAGTAATGGGAATTTGGTACTGTACAAAATGCAACTATAAAGTAGCTGCCGGCACATATGATGTAAACTTTGAAAGGGCCAAGAGCAAATATTAGAATACAGGTCACAATAGATAACGTTTCGCCCGAATTATCTTTTAGAATCGGAAATGCTATAACTTCTGCACTGCAACCTGAAACCAGATTTTTAACCAGCAGTGAAGAGATAAGAGTTTATGCAAGGAATGGTGCAATTTTTGTCGATATCAGTGCATCAGATATACAATCATTGCGAGCCATTGTTAACACGTTTATTAGATTGTTGAATCTATCGTATTTGTCTCTAAATTTATGAAACGTTATAGATTTATGGTGGTAAAGCTAAAAGTAATCAGAAATGAGTGAACAGGAATTACCCCCATGGTTAAGAGAACAACTTACCAGGTTGCAACAACTACAACAAAATTTGCAAGCAATAATGATGCAGAAACAACAACTGGAAGCAGAATCTATAGAGATAGAGAAAGCTACGGAGGAACTCAAGAAATCAGAGGAGGATGAAGCAGTTTACAAAAGCGTTGGTCCACTATTAATTAAAACCAAAAAAGATGAAACACTAAAGGAGCTAGATGAAAAGAAAGATCTTGCCAACACTAGGCTTGTGGTCCTCGGTAAACAAGAAACAAGAGTAAAAGAGAATCTAAAGGAAGTTGAAAACAAAATAAACGAGATGATTCGTATGGGACAAGGACCAACTGGAAACATGGGTACTAAACCAAATACCTGATGGTTTTTATTACGCTGTAACAGACGTTTGTTCCAATTAAAGGATTTAGTTTCCAACGTTTAGAACAACGTCTATATATTCGAAACTGCACTTATTAGAATCAAGACGCATAATTGTATCTATAATTGGTAAATATATTTGCAGTTAGGATTTGACTAATTATTTGAACTAATTCCTATTCGTCTTCCTCTTCTTCTTTTGGTGGAATAGGTATTTCCCTAGTCGTTTTTCTCATTTCAATGAATGTTTCTGTTTTTTGGACTCCTTCAATGCGCCCAACTCGTTCTGATATCAACTGGTGCATTTCATCCAGAGAGTGAGAATTCATTGTTACTAGTATATCGAATCTGCCTGTAACCTCGGAAACTTCAGTTACGCCTGGAATCCGGAATAATTCATTCAATACATTATCTCTTAATTTCGAATCCATGTTTATGCCTGTAAGTGCCTTTACGTTAAATCCTAATGCCTCATCATTCATCAATATAGTGAATTTTCGAATTATTCCTCTCTTTACTAATCTCTTTATTCTGCTGTAGACTACCGACGCGTTGATGTTGATTTTTCTCGAAAGCCTAGGAACCGAAATAGAGGCGTCATTTGATAGCTCCTCCAAAATTTTGAGATCTAAATCGTCTATTTTATACATAGAAACCACTAATTATATCGTAAATTTTGAGGTTAATAAATGTATTAATTTCAATTTTATACAATTTTTTTGTCAATAATGTTATATTCAAATAATTTTTTTCGATTTAAACATCTCAGCTAGAAGTACAGCGCCCTTTGCAGAGCCCATTTTTTCATTGTGTGTCAGGAGAACATACTTTATACCATTCTCAAACACAGTATCCTTTCGTAATCTTCCAACAACTGTTGTCATTCCATCGTTAATTTCTCTGTCAATTCTCGGTTGTGGTCTAGTAGGGTCATCATGGACAATGATGTACTCTTCTGGCGCGGAAGGCAGATTCCTTATTGACACTGATTTGGAAAAATTAATCATAGTTTCTTTTACCTTGTCAGGTAATGCAGTTTTTTCAAGTTGAGCAAAAACGGTTTCAGTGTGTCCATCCATTACAGGCACACGTGTGCACGTACAACTTACCTTTATAGGTGCATTGATTATCGAATTGCCATCAAACTTTCCCAGGATCTTTTTTGTTTCGACTTGAACTTTTTCCTCTTCCTTTGGAATGTAAGGAATTACATTGTCCATTATATCCAACGCTATCACGCCCGGAGATCTGCCTGCTCCAGACAGTGCCTGCATTGATGTCATAAATACACTTTGCAAGCCCATTTCGTCCAATAACGGTTTGAGGGTTATAGCCATACCAGTTGTAGTACAGTTAGGTAATGGGGCAATAAAGCCATCCCATTTTCTATTCTTCTTTTGAATATTCAACAAATCACAGTGATCGTCGTTAATTCCTGGTATGAGTATGGGGACATCATCTTCATATCTGAATGCAGCAGCCGTACTTATTACAGGGACTGCAGAAGCCATCTTTGGTTCGATAATCTGAGCATCTTCTGACTCTAGTGCGGTAAAAATCAAATCTAGATTTTTTGGATTTATTTCATCAACTCGATTAAGAACCATTTCTCGAACAGTGTCAGGAATTTTTTCCTTGCTATGCCATTTGAGGAGCGAAGTATTTGGATCCCTGAGCGCATCGATGTATTTCTTCCCAGCAGATCTCTCTGAGGATGCAATTTGAACTAGTTCGAACCATGGATGTTTATTGAGAGCAATTACAAATTCTTGACCTACAGCTCCTGTAGCTCCTATTACTGCAACTTTTAACATAATGTGCCGTTAATCAAAACGCAACTAATATTCGTTTTCAGAATAAACATAATATTATCCAGTCCTGTTATATAGCTCCGCATATGGATTTTAAATGATTCAATACTCATGCACTCATGGCGGGATATACACTGTAAACCCAAGCTTAGTAAGAATTGATTTCAGTTCCAATATCAATCCATTAGGAATATCGAAAAAAGTTTTGAATGTGTTGCGAAAAAACCTTCCAAGAATTTCATCAATATATCCTGATAATGAACATACAGCCTTAAGAAAAAAAATAGTCGACTATCTTGATGACCAAATATCGCAGGAATCTATTAACATTGGAAATGGAGCTACTGAATTAATTTATAATTTTGTCAGAACTTTCGTCCACAATCAAGTTGTCATACAATCACCAACATTTTGCGAGTATGAGGTAGCAGCAAGGAAGATTGGGGCCAAAATAAAACACGTCGCCATAAATAATCGGCAACTAGACATTGAAAGGGTGTTGCAAAAATCAAAGAACTCTGACGCAATCTTTTTCTGCAATCCAAATAATCCAACAGGTCTTTTTTCCTACGATATTATTGAAAAGTTAGTAGAAAAGATAGACAAATCCAAAATGATACTCGTTGATGAAAGTTTTATTGAATTCGTTGATGAGGGTAAACACCCAAGGAGTTTTATTGAAAAAGTTAATGAATTTCAAAATATAGTTGTCTTACGTTCATTGACAAAATCATTTGGGCTTGCGGGTTTGAGGTTGGGATATTGTGTCTCGCATCCTAACATTGCAAGTAGAATTTCGCGTAATAAGATAACCTGGAATGTGAACGGATTAGCGCAGTTAGCAGGCGTTACTGCTCTAGATCATCTTTCTCATCTAAGGGCTGCGAAAAAAATCATAAAATCTGAACGAGAATTCATGTATTCTAGAATAAATAATAATCTGAGCTCCTTTTCCGCAAGTAAGTCCGATGTAAATTTCTATTTGATAAAGTCGCATCATGTTAGCTCTAAGAAACTTGGAGATTTTTTGCTCGAAAAAAAGGGTATACTCGTTAGGGATTGCAGTAACTTCACTGGCTTGAAAGATAAGAACATGTGCATTAGAGTAGCCGTAAAGACACACAGTGAAAATTTAGAACTATTTGATTCGTTGGAGTCGATTGACAAATGACAGCAAAACTCCTAATGATACAAGGGACTTCATCGGGTGCCGGAAAGAGTACTTTGGTAATAGCCTTTTGCAGAATATTTTCCGACATGGGTTACAAGGTTTGCCCATTTAAGGCACAAAACATGACTTCCAATTTCTACCTGCTTAAAGAAAAAAAATCAATCAAATTAATGGCAAGAATACAGGCTGTTCAAGCAGTAGCTGCTAGAATCGAACCTGATATTAAAATGAATCCAATACTGTTGAGACCGCTTGGTAATGAGGTTAGCGAAATAATTTTGGGAGGACTGAAAAATTTGTGTTTGAGTGCAGACGAATACTACAGTAGATTCGTTCTCCAAAAAGGATTTCCAAAAGTTCTGCAAGATTTAGAAAGTCTTCGGAAGGACAATGATTTGATTGTAATAGAGGGTGCAGGATCACCTGCTGAAATTAATTTATCACAATATGATATTGCAAACATGGTTCTTGCCGAGAAAACTAATTCAAACGTAATTTTGGTAGCAGATATTGAACGTGGAGGATGCTTCGCTTCAATTGTAGGAACGATAAAGTTACTTCCCTCTAGACAAAGGAAATATGTAAGAGGAGTGATAATTAACAAGTTTTTGGGTCAAAAATCTATATTAACTAAAGGCATCATTTCAGTCGAAAAGATGACCAGAAAAAAAGTCTTGGGAGTAATTACAAAAACAGAATTCGATATTCCAAATGAGGATTCATTGGATCAAAAGAGATCAAAGTCATCATATACCAAGAGTTACCTTGACGAACAAATTGACTTCGTTGCGTATACCGTTAAAAATAACATCGACATACAATATCTCCTAAATGTTTTAAAAATGAAATGACTAATGGATTCTGAATTCATTTTATTAACACTTGCAGCTGGCACTGGCCTCTCATTCCTTTTTGTAGATCCTCCCAATAAGATTCATCCTGTTTCATGGTTTGGGAAACTGGTAAGCTATTTTACACCCAAATTAAAAGACAATAACCCCAAACGAGAAAAACTAAACGGGATAATTTTTTCATTAACGCTGGCAATTGGTATTTCTTTAGCTTCATATTATTTTTCAAGTATCATTTACAAATTATTTGGAATATTTGCTTTGATAATATTTTCGATATTGGTACTAAAGTTTACTATGGCGATATTGACTTTGGAAAGACATGTTCAAGCGATCATTTGTAAACTTGAAGAAAAAAATTTGGATGGAGCAAGAAAGACTCTTTCACTGATTGTAGGAAGGCAGACTGATACTCTTGATAGAGAACATATATTATCTGCCATGATAGAATCGATAGGTGAAAATATGGTTGATGGAATAGGATCAGTATTATTTTATTACTCGTTGTTCGGCCCTCCGGGGGCGATTGCTTTTAGGATTATAAATACGCTTGATTCCATGATTGGTTATACCGATAGTCATCACAAACATATGGGCTGGATGGCAGCGAAGCTTGATACTATTTCAAATTATCTGCCAGCTCGAATTTGTGCGTTATTGTTAATTATTTCGTCCAAGATGGTTGGAGGTGACTGGAAAAACTCAATGAAGATAATGCGGAAGGATCACAAAAATACACCCAGTGTTAATGGTGGATATCCAATGTCGGCATTGGCCGGGGCCCTAAAAGTGAGATTAGAAAAAGTTGGTTATTATGAATTGGGTATAAATATAGAGCCGCTTTCAATTGAAAAATGCAAAAATGCATTAACAATGGTAAAGTTATCAGTTTTGTTGTTTTTTATTATAATATCATTGCCAATGGTACTATTTTTATGCTATGTCGGATGGTGGGACTTCTTGTATGGTTTTTGAGCCATTGATTTCTACTCTCTCTTTCTTGACAATTATTCCCACTTCAAGGTATGGCTTTGATTTACGAGTCATAGCAAGGAATATGTATTTTTTTCCGATTTGCGGCGCAGTGATTGGATTGATCATAGGAATAGTAGGATTCTATGCGTCAATATTCCTGCCAGATTATATTGCTAGTTTCATTATATTGGTAACATTTGTTCTGATTACTGGCATTCATCACATTGATGGATTAGCTGATTTTTCTGATGGAGTTATGGTAAAAGGAGATAGAGATTCTAAGCGAAGAGCAATGTCTGATCCGGTAGTAGGATCTGCAGGCGCTAGTGCTCTAATTATTAATTTCATAGGTTTATTTATTGCCATATTAAACTTTGAATCATCCACCAGATTATTCTATGCTATTATTGTATCGGAGGTAATAGCAAAATATGTCATGGTAATGCAGGCGTCTGTGGGTGAATCTGCATGGGTTGGTTTTAGCTCCCCATTCACAATTGAAATGAAAAAATTATCCAAAATAATCACATCAATCATTCTCACAATAGTGTTGGTTTTCCTGTTACAAGGTATTGCAGGTCTACTAACTTTGGGAATCGTAATAGTTATCGGTTTCATCATTTACTGTGTGGCTTACAGGAATTTTGGGGGAGTGAGTGGTGATGTCTTTGGTGCTTCCAATGAAATTTCCCGCTTAGCATCATTAATGATATTATCTACAATAACAATTTGAAAATGACACAAGACATGTTCGCTTTGATCATGTGCGGTGGTAAAGGTGAGAGAATAAAAGATTTTTGTTCAGATAAATCTATGCTGAAGTTTAATAATAGGCCATTAATTGAACACGTTCTGATATCGTTGAAAACTTCTAAGCAGTTTGACCGAATCTACGCTGCCGCAAGTCGCAATAGCAAAGTTACTTTGGAATTCTTGAAAAATCACAATTACTATCACAGCGGTACACTTGAGATCATGGAGACAACTGGTTTGAATTATTCAACGGATCTCACGTATGCGTTGGAAAAATTAAAACCTTCTATTGTTTTAGTCTTCCCTTCCGATATGCCATTGGTAACTCCTGACCTGATTAAGAGAATAGTCTCTAAATGGAAAGGAGATAGACAGTGTATTTCAATAGTAATGGACAAGAAATACACTGCAAATCTTGGCCTGCTCCCAAGTTTTAAAGTAAAACAAGGAAACAAAGAATATTTTCACTCCGGAGTAACAATTTTTGATACGTCCACAATGAACACTCGGAAAAGAATTAAAGAATATTATTTAAGACTTAACGACGAAAGAATCGCATTTAACATAAATACAAAAGAAGATTTTTTCCTACTTGAGAATTCAATCAAGCGTATCGATGATTTCTCCTAGGATTGTCGCTCTTCCGCCAGTCTTTTTCAATATTGGGTTCCCACATGATTTGCAATTAATGTCATTGGTTGAGTGGGAAAAAATGACTTGCTTTTCCTGGCAACTGGTACATTGTACGGACAAAAAGTTACTTTTTGGTTTTGGAATCAGAATATTTTCTTTTTTCATTTCATATCACCTTATTAAGGTTGAATCTCCAATTTACGCATACGCATCCCTTCTTTCATAGTTTTACGATGACAATTCTTACAGGTATATCTTAGAGTAATCTTTTTTGTCGTCTTAGCAGTTCTCTTGAGTTCTGGAAATTTTTGTCCACCGTATCCTTTCTTATCCTCTGCGTGTCTCCTTGCCCCTATCGCCGTTTTTCTATCCTTGCCCTTCTTATAAATAGCCACAGACTGAGTTGTATGCTTCTTGCACTTTGGACAGAATTTCTTCAACTCTTTCTGCATCTTCATATTTTCAAATAGCAGCCTGTGGGTAATTTAAGGGAAACGTACATCTACTCATCCACGTGGCACTAAGAATGCATTTTTAAGGAAATTCCAGGTTTTGACCTAAGAGAATCTTAGCTATGCCTATTAGCTTGAGAAAATCTAATATACTGATTACTTTTATACCACAATAATAATGTTCGAAAGCGTAATTCTACAAATAGTACCGGCAAATTGGGAAAGTTTCGGAGTATGGATACCACTCACATTCGGATTGGCTGTTGGTCTAGGTTATGCAATAGCATCAGCAGTTCGAAGGTCAAAGTAGTATCTTACCGACTTTTTTTCTTTTTATTAAGACCAAAGTTGACTTATCATTATGATTAAAAAAATACGAACTGATACTACTAAAGAAAGGAAAATTAAAGTTGGTGCAGGACAAACTACAAGCTTCCTTTGGGACGGAGAGAATGTTTTTTCAACCCCCTCTATGATTGCAGAGATGGAAGAAACGTGTAGGTTGTTGCTAAAAGAAGAATTTTTGCAAGATGAAGACTGGGATTCTGTAGGTACCTTGGTCAATATCCGGCATTTGAAACCAACTCCGGTTGGGACAGAAGTTAAATTAAAAGCTAGAGTAATCGATGTGAAAGACAGGCGAGTAACTTTTGAAGTAGATGCGGTTGATAAGATTGAAAAAATAGGCGAAGGACTGCACGAAAGAACTGTCATTAATGTCCCTGAATTTAGGGAAAGATTTAACAAGAAATTAAAAAAATTGGAAACTTCGTAATGATAAATTTGTAAAACATTAGATTTGATTAAATATAGATTCATTATCTTCAATTATGAAAAATAATTTTAGTTTTGACAAATTGTTCAATGGTAACTGAATAAAAGTTTATATGATATATTTCGAGTCTGTAGATTTGTATGGCTCAGCAGCCTTCGAAAAGTGGAGGTAAGGTATCAAGACGTGACTTCTTAAAACTCATGGCTGCTGCAGGTACTGTAATGACATTTGCGACCTTTGTTGACTGGGGAAAATTTCTGCCAAATCCAACGGGTCAGTCAAACGAGAGACAAAAGGTAGAACTTCCGGATGGTTCTCAAGCCAATGTCAATTCTTTTCAAGTTAATCACTCAGAAGCTGTAATTTATCCTAGATCTGATGATCCAGTTTTAAATAAAGAAGCATTTCGAACGTGGCAGTTTATCAGATTACCTGAAGAACTCGGTGGGAAAAAGAATGACGTAGCTGCTTTCAGAATGTATAGCATGGTTTGTCTTCATCTTTGGTGTCTGTGGAAATATTGGCCACAGGACGGAAGAAAAAGGGGTGAATGTCCATGTCATGGGAGTATGTACGATCCTCTTACTGGTAAAGCATTTGCAGGGCCTGCTTCACTGCAGGCTCCTCCTTCTAACGTATTACCTAGACTAGATCTAGAGATCTCTGCAGATGGTAACATATGGATTAAACCTCCAAATTGGAGTGTTAACGGAAATGGGGTAGTGGGGTATGGGCGTTTCCTTACATAGAGAAAATAGCCTGACTCGTTTTCTCAGGTGGACATATGCTGGCGTAGATAGAACTCTCTTTATGGGAATGAAATTTACATTTCCAAGCAGATTTGTAAGTCCACTTGGATTTTTGGGGATGCTGACATTTGTGATTTTTATTATTCTCGGAATTACTGGAGCACTACTCATGCTATTTTATGAACCTATATTAGACAGAGCATGGAACAGTGTGAAGACAATCAACGATGTCATCCCTTACGGGTTTCATTTAAGAAATATTCATTATCATGCATCAAACGCAATGGTCATGGTAGCTCTTCTTCACATGTACTACCAGTATTTCAGCGGTAGATACAAGATTAGAAACGAAATACTGTGGGTCACCGGAATCATATTGGGAGTCCTTACAATTCTGGAGGCTTTTACTGGCTACGATATTATTTTCAGCGAAAGAGCTGAATTAGCTATTTCAATCGCAGCTTCCCTTACCAATTCAATCCCCATAATGGGACCACAGATGAGAGATGCATTCTTTGGTGCCGGCTTCCATGATTTCGTTTTGAGATTTTATGCTTTTCATGTCTTCTTCCTACCAATAGTTATGTTGGGTCTAATGGTTGTACACTTCCCGAGATTCCTAGTATTTGATGTTCCTATGGTAATGGCAATAACTGGTGCTATCATGCTAACAGGAGGAGTATTTCCGGTTGATATGGGACTCAAGTTCGATCCTAATGTTCCACCCGGTATCACTGTACCTGAATGGTATTTGACCGGACTGTACGCATTCCTGCGTAGTGCGTATGATAAATTTACTACCGGTGTGGCTTGGCCAGGCTTGTTTATTTTTGCATTGCTCATAGTACCATTTATCGATCGATACAAGAAATTTTCATGGAAGGATAGACCAATAATAACAGCGATAGGTATTACAAGTCTGGCTCAGATTATAGTCACTACTTACTGGGGATTTTATATAGATCCAGATAGGACCAAGTCGTTATTGGAAAGACTTGTGATTGATCCCATTTTTCTCTATCTTGTTATGATTTTGCTAGTTCCATTATCATTTGGTTTCACCTATATGATGATAAAACTAGCCAAAAATGCGGAAGCAAATGCAAAGATTCAACCCAAAAAGCCGACAGGAAAAAGCTCGATAAACCTAACCGAAAAATGGATATATGGTATATTTATTGCTCTCCTGGCATTCCAGGTTTATCTCAATATTGCAGCTTATTACGCAGTACTTAACGGAATGAAAAACTATTCGCTCTTTATAGTAGGCATTATGATGCTTGTATTCGCTGGTATGTTCCATGTGTTTAGACACGCAAGATCGTTGCAAAAAGCCCCGACACCAAAGCCCACAATGCCACCTATGCCAATGAAAGCGAAGGCTCCTTCACTTACAAAAACTGGTAAGGCTCAAACAGGGCAGATTACCGACGGCACAAAAATACTTGAAGACGTTGCAGCAAAACAAAAAACTTTGGCTTCCACAAAGTCAGGATCATCCTCCTCCCAATCGAGTCAATCTATGAACAAAGCAGACTCTGCCACATTAGACACTGGCGAGCATAAATTAATTTCAGATGAAAAAAAATAGATTTTTCCTTAACGGTTTGTACGATTTATCTGTCATATTAAAGTCTGATAAAAGACAATGCTGAGGGTGACTAATCTTAATATTATATATATTCGTGAATTTTAACCAGATGATAAATGAATAATAGTGCTGCAGGGATCAGTATCATTGCATTTATTATTGCTGTGGCCGCAAGCATGGCTTACTATCAATTTGTTTATACTAAAGAAGCAAATGCAAAACCGCAATTAGCTGAAGAGGTTCTGAATCCTCCAGATAATGTCAAAGTGTCTATCATAGAAGGTTCATCACAGCAGTCCCAGCAGAAAAACTTTGAGCCCAAAGAAGCAAGGGGTACCCTGGGAATCAATAATAAGGTGATTTGGACTAACCTTGATACTACAGCCCATACTGTTACTACTGACACGCAATATACGGATCAGATAAACGGCCCGTTTAATTCAATAGACACCATTGGTTTAATACCGCCTCAAAAAACTTTTGAATTCACGTTTACTAAAGATGGTGAATATGCTTATCACTGCGAACCTCATCCATGGATGACAGGTAAAGTCGTAATAGTAAAGAGTTTCGTCTGACCTCTCCTCATTTATTACATTATTTTGATTGTTGCTTGTTATGATAATGCGGCACTATACAATCTCATCACTCTAAAAACTAGTCGAAATTGATATTTCCTCATGGTACTATCTTGAGGAATGCAACATGATTTGCAACTTCTTTATGTTCTTGTATTATGGAAGCTCTGAACTTGACATTTGAAGTTACTTGTGGAACATGATCAGTTGTTACAACAAATCTTATTTCGCTTGCATCTTTTAAATCCTGTCTTAATACAGGCATCCTTGCATATGAGTAATTGATTTTTTTGTCATTTAGTTTTATGAACGTAAAAATATCATTTGTATTTTCTATCTGTGAATTTATCACGATGCTGTCAAATCGGCCCAAGTAATTAATTTTTATGACTCCATTGATCTCCTCTTTAGGTCTAACTTCCGTCTTGTCAAAATTTATGAGGATGTCATTTTCTCCCATAATTTTATGTTAAATATCGTTCAATTTTAATTATCATAATTACATCTTAATTTGGCCATATTAATTCAAATCAATAATCGTACCATTCCTAATTGAATGACGGTCAACAAATCCTGCTCTTAGTTCTATTACATATAATGAATCTGCCTGCGGATTATAGACCGGACAGGCAAGAAATATCTTACATGGTTCC
Organism: Nitrososphaeraceae archaeon; assembly: GCA_044870765.1. Taxonomy (GTDB): domain Archaea; phylum Thermoproteota; class Nitrososphaeria; order Nitrososphaerales; family Nitrososphaeraceae; genus TA-21. The sequence continues at coordinate 36,444 of JBIOZG010000024.1, read as the reverse complement.
AAATTTTTTTCAATATAAATCACACTACTATTCGAATCCAACCAGAGGATGTCAATTGGATATTTCATTTCATTCATCCAAAAGCCTTGTTTTGACGGTTTGTCGAACAAAAATAACATTCCCTCATTCTCATTCAGCTTTTCGGATCCAGAAAGACCCTTGATTCTAAGTTCGTCGTTAGGTGCTACGGCCAATAAGACTTTGAATCCATTAATTAAAACTGATTTTTTTTCATAATTTGGAAAAAAGTCCGAATTATCCCCACCTATATTGGTATTATTTTGCAACCCAGTGGCATTTAATTGAAAAGATGATAAGGATAATATTGCGAGTTGAAAAGCAACAATCAATATTTTGTTTTTTGTATCCAAATTGAGGAACAATGGTTCTCAATTGCATTTTAATTTTACTTTAGGCAGAATAATGTATCACTTGACATAGATCCCTTGTCTGAAATATTCAAACCTTCATCAAATCAACGCTATATAATACCGCAAAAGTTAGCCAAGAAATCTATATAATACAAGATTTAGGTTTATACAAAAAGGTCTTAACAAATGTCACACGGAAAACTGCGAGGAGTATTCATTACAGGCATTGATACTGAAATCGGAAAGACGGAAATAGCATGTGGCTTTGCTTGGGTTCTTCGAAGAAACGAAATAAAGGTAGGAGTAATGAAACCATTTGCGACTTCATCTAAAATCTATTCGAAGGATTACAAATCACAAGATACTGCCAAACTAGCCAAAGCTGCGGGTGTTGGAGATCTAGACGAAACACTAAATCCAGTGTTCTTTCCACTGGCTGCTTCCCCCTTAATGGCAGCTGAGATTTCTCACAAGCCAATAAATCTAAAAAAGGTAATTGAAAAATTTATGTTTCTTAAAAAAAAATACGACTTTATTGTAGTTGAAGGAATTGGGGGAGTCATGGTTCCTATAACGGATAAAGTATCATTATTGCACATTGTACGCAAAATGAACCTCCCAGTTATTATTGTGTCACGACCTAAACTTGGTTCTATTAATCATACAGTTATGACCATAAATGCCTGCAGAGAATTTAAGGTCCCTATTGTAGGAATAATTTTTAATCAGATGCCAATTCGTCCTAATATCGTAGAATCTATGACGCCCTTTTATATCGAAAGATTAACCAAGACAAAGACACTATCGGTTATTCCTTTTATGGATAAACGTAATTCTAAGAAAATCGGATCTTATCTTCGGGATATTGAATTAATCAAGTACATAACATCCTCGTCAAAAATCAAATAGTTACGATGATATCCGAATCACACTTTTATTGTTTCAGCAGCTGCTTTCTTTAACCTATTCATAATCGCAAAGCCCGTATTATTGTAATTAATTCCTTGGATTACTATGACGTCGATGTGATCGCTATCAGCTTTGCGAAGATTTGCAAACAGGTTCCTGGCAATCGTATCCAAAGTGTTTCCCATGTACTGAACAGTATCTGCATTTGGCTTCAGTGACTTGCTGGCAGTCATGATAGAAACTTTCTTTCCTTCACGCTTTAATTTTTCAGTCAGTTCAATGATCTTTGCCTTTGCACGTATTCTAGAACCTTCCACAATTACTACACGAGCATTGGGGCTATAATGTCTGTATTTCATACCCGGTGATTTGTTAATCTTTTTTGTTCTTCTGCGAAGGCCTAGGAGTGAATGGTGAAAATGAACCTCGCCAATTTCGTCTTCGATCGACTCCTTTGAAATTCCGCCAGGACGCAAAATTACTGGAGTACGTAGTGTCATGTCAATTACAGTAGATTCAATTCCAATTTCAGTGCTACCGCCATCTAAAATCAATTTTACTTTTCCATCAAGGTCGTCTTTCACATGACTAGCATTGGTGGGACTTGGTCTTCCTGAGATGTTTGCAGATGGAGCAGCAATGGGAAAGCCAGACCTTTTTATGAGTGCGAGAGCAATTTTATTTCGAGGCATTCGTACAGCTATTGTACTGAGACCTCCGGTAGTAATTTTAGGCACAATTTTTGATTTTTTTAAAACAAGAGTGATCGGACCAGGCCAAAATTTTTTGATAATTATCATGTCTCTTGGGGATATTTCATTTACCAATCTACTCAGCGTTTCCATTTCTGCTATATGGACGATTAATGGATTATCAGAAGGCCTGCCTTTCATTTGATATATTTTTGAAATCGCCGAAGGATCTAGGGCGTTTGCTCCCAATCCATATACAGTTTCGGTTGGGAATGCGACAATTTCTCCACTACTAATTAATTTGGATGCTCTTGCAATAATACTGTCATTAGGTCTCTGAGAATTAATTCTTAATACTTCAGTTTTTACTGGCTTCTTCATGAATTGAATTTTTAATGAATCATCGTATTATTATAGGGATTCTTTTTTGGCCTCTTTCACCATGGGGTTTGGCCGAGATTCAAAAGAAAATCAAATTCAGATCTCTCCAGTTTAATATCTTAGTTTTTCATGAGTTGGAACGACCGTTCCAGCAGGGAATTTCAGGGTTCCCCTTATTTACTCATGATTCTTCATAATGATCCAATGAGCAAAACAATATGCAAAAGTGAAAATAATAGGGGAAAAATTCAGATAATGGCGGACATCGTAGACTTGTGTAAGGCGGGCATAAGAAAGACTCACATTATGTACAAGGGAAATTTGAGTTATGAACAAATCAACAGATATTTGTACGAACTTTTGGAAAAGGAGTTAATTATTCAAAATCTCGATGACGGCGTACTAACTTATCGCGCAACTGAAAAGGGTCGTTCATTTTTGCAGTATTACAACATGATGCTCAGCATCTTGGACGAAAAAGTCGTTAGTATATCTCCAATTGAAAAACTGACTGATGATGGAACCAGATTCTGACTAGCGCTATGGATTTTGAAAATCAGGCTTTCTTTCACGTCCATAAGATCTAAACATAAACCCACTTACAACTAGCAGGATAATAAAACCTGAGGTCACGAGAGCTAATGTTATGGGAAGGCCTAAAATAAGACTAGTGATGATTGGGATCGCAGCAGGTATACCGATCATAGGCAACCATTTTTTTAAAGACGCATTCAAGCTCAATCTAGTTTAATACTGTTCTATTTATAATCTTTTTAAAATTAACTATCACATCAAGGAAATTCTGCCAAATAACGTAAGTGGTGTTTCTTCAATATTTCATTATCATTATCATTTTTTAGGAATCTCTAGCCACATTTTACATTAGATGCAAATGTCCCCTTGTTTCCATTATCGGATACAAGCCTAACTGTTCCTTCCCCACAATTTCCTGAAAGTTTTACATCTGAAGGTGTTTCAACATCACAAATACTGTCAAATGCTTCAAAGCCCTTTAAGACAAAACTATCTGACGATGTCTTTACGTTAGTAATCATTCCTCCTGCAGAACCCAGTTCCTTGTGGTCCATATTCCATTCTGCAAAAGGCGTTTCTTCATCATAGGACACAAAGAAATTTATTCTGACTCCTTTGACTTCCTCACCATTTCCACAGGAAATAGCGCCCTTTCCTACTGTCTTTAATTCGACCCCTTCTGCAAATGATATCTGACCAAAGTAAATTGAATAAACTACTAAACCAAAAACTAACAGAATTCCCATTATCTTTGTTCCATTTGACTTTTCCATTGGATTTGATTATAGGATTATATCTTTTAAGAGCTAGGTAAGATATTTCTGAATCATGTTATAGCATCTTTTACTGATATCTGATTCGCTATTTTCTTTGAGTTAATACGAATTTAGGAGCCTTTTTTTGTTTTTCAAATCTCAAATAAAGGCATTGGTGTTACACCGCATGATATGCAAAACTTTTTTCCTAGACTACTCGTTGTTTCAAACTTAAAATATTCCAAATAAAATATTCAAAATAATAGTTCATAGAGCAACTCCTATTTTTAGGTCTATTGGGAAATAGGATTTTCTTTTATTGCAAGTTTAATTATTCAAAATCCTTACATTGGGGAACAAAAAATGAAATTCATTATCGATCTGTTTACTGCAGTCGTAGAAATTTGAAAATAATTAACGTTTTTATATCAAAGAATACATCTTTGTTAAACGTGTTTAGGCCAAATGCGTATTTTTTTGCATCAGTTTTGTCAAGTATTTTGATTTTTTCTTCTTTCAGTTTTCCTATTTTAACACTTCCTGTTTTTGGCCAGGTTCCAGCAAACCACATTTCTCAGGCGCAATACGATAAAATTAAGAATTGCACTACAGAACTTAGCAAGAAGCCAACTCCAGTAGAATATCTTACCTACTTTAATTGCGGTCATGTAACAAAGGACGAAACTGGCAGGACTGTTCGACAATTCACAATTATCGTTGAAGAAAACCAAAAAATACCTATTTCATATGAAGGGCATGTCTTTGACGCTTGGACATTTAATGGCACTATACCTGGGCCTACTATAAGAGTTACAGAGGGTGATCTGGTTCGAATTAGAGTTATTAATAGTAATGAGAATGAAAACCCACACTCATTTCATACTCATTCTATTCATTACGCCAAGAACGATGGTGTTTCAATGGGTGGATATCCAGGAGGCGCCATTTCACCAGGTAGGAGTTTCACCTATGAATTTGTTGCCCAACCCTATGGAGTATATCCATATCATTGTCATGTAGACCCAATAGCCGATCATATTAACAGGGGACTATATGGAATGATGATTATAGATCCTAAAGAACCACGTCCTCAAATGACGGAGATGGCAATGCTCCTTAATGGTTATGACCTGGATCTTGATGAGGAGGGACCAGTTAAATTACCTCCAGCCGCCCTATTTCAAACAACTGAGCAAGGCGATACTACTGGGGAGAACATGACCATGACTAATAGCACTGTCAGTAATCAAACTGATGCCGTTACCAATATGACTGGAGGTACAGATAGTAACGAGACTAGCACTGAAACCAACCTAACTCAAATTTCAACAACGATGGACCATACAGGTGATGAAAGTGGTGAAGCTAGTGCTGGGGATGTTCCAAAATTAGATACTGAGGAACCACGGGGAAACGAAATCTACACAGTAAATGGGAAGGCATTTGAATATATGATGAATCCAATAGTATTGCAAACAGGCAAGCCCTATCGTGTCTATGTTGTCAATATGCTAGAATTTGACCTGGTCAACTCATTCCACATACATGGAGCCATGTTTAATTATTATACTGCTGGTACTGATGAAACCCCCGATTATAACACAGACATTGTAACCATGTCACAGGGAGACAGAGGCATTATGGAGTTCACATATCAATATCCAGGAACTTATATGTTTCACGCACACCAGACAGACTTCACGGATTTAGGCTGGATGGGACTTTTTGATGTAAGAGGAGATCCGGTTGAATTGCCTCCTCATCATGACGTAACCTGAGATGATTACCTACTATATAATGTCTTAATTGCATGTTATATTGTCTAGTTTTTAATTCTAGCGACGAATGGATCGATTCGTAGACGGTTATACGCCAATTTTTAAATACTTTCAAAAATGTGGCAAGCTAAAATTGAATTTTATAAATAGTTAGTTAAGTATAATCTGAGATATCTTTCTAATGAAAAAATTTGGAATTGATATATTGCTTTGATTTTACGATCTTGGCTCTATGAGAACACACTATCGTGCTCAATGGCTAAATCTATAAAGTATTTCAGGTGTTGACAGACATAGAGATATACATTACTGAACAACAAAGGTCGTTGACTTTGTAGTTTCAATACCTGCTTGTGAGGCGCTTGCCAATACTGAAAATGTTCCAGTTACGTCTTCGTCGATTCTAAAGGAGGGTTCAAGTGTACCATCATTATCTGTATAATCCTTTACGATATTACCGGACGGATCTTTGACGGTTAAACGTAGAAACACCCTATCAAGGCTATTACCAGAAACGGGATCTGACGCAGTAAGAGAAATTGTTTGTCTGTCTCCAGCTGAAATTGGATTATGTTCTACGCTAAGATCGAGAGATATTTTATCCGAATTTGATGTATCAGTCGTATCAATAGGTGTATCTGATTGTGAGGAAGATGTATTAGTTGTATCAATAGGTATTTCTGATTGTGAGGAAGAGGATTGTGGACTTGCAGAACTTGGACTTTTGTTATTAGCAGTTGGTAATGGTAACTGTACGTTGCTTGTTTGGTTAGGAGAAGAACTTCCGGTTACATTGATGCTAAACCATTTAGTAACAGCCGGGCCGGCAGGTGGAACCAAGCAAGTAATCTTTGATGTCAAATCATTAAGTCCCGTTTGAATAAGATGATATTTGGAAGTATATGTGAAACTCCACGTCGAAAAGTCAGATGTCCCGTTCGAACCCGTCGGCGTCGCGAGCTGATAGGGCTTTAAGTTATTCCAGTCTACATAAACCTGGCATTGTGCAGATGAATTGTCGGAAGAAGTTCCAGATATTTTAAGTTCACCCACAGGAACCTGCTGATTGCTGAGAGGAGATTCTATACTTATCGATATAGCATAAACGCCATGTTCGATAGTGATGAACATTATTAATAATACAAGTGTTCCTGATAAGTCAAAAATAAGTGGTCTTTCAAAATTCATATATATTCTAGTCTATCTTATTCCCCTTATTTTTGTTTTTTATATTTTTTTAGTACAATTCAAGCGACTAACAAATCACTTTTCATATATTACCCAGTTGATTTTTTAAGGAAAAGGAATATTTGGTAGTTCAAATGGAATGTCTTCCCTTGTCGGGTTTAAATTTCCAGGACAATCAGATTTACATTCATCACCATCATCATCGGGCGTGTCATTCGTGTCGTCTGAGTTTGAATTGACATTTGAGTCAAGGTCATTTACATCAAGATTATTTGAGTCGGTAGGTCTAATAGAAGTTGTATTGAGAACTTCTTTTTCATCATTGATGCCTCTTAATTCAAATGGATCGGATTTCTCTATTTGAGTTTTGAGTGCAATCATTATTTCTTTGTTGGTAGTTTGATTATTAATCAGACTAGCAATTGTATAATATTGCTGAGGATGAATGTTATTGGCGTTGTTTGATTTCACGATCAAACTTCCGTACGCATGGCCATGCATAGACGTCACTGCGAATAAAATACTACTTATTACAATAAGAGCAATAATTCTACCTATCATGACCCTGCAGTAATTCAATTTAGCTGTTAGCAAGTATATTTGGATTAGGTAACGAATTGCAGTATGATAATCAAGGTAAAATTACTAGTACATTAATTAAGGTAAAATTTTAGTACGAACATTACTATAACGAAATACACCTGACATATCTACTATAAAATTGCTAGCTCCAATACGGGTGAACTTTTTAATCTCTTTTATTTTACTCTCATGAATTAGACTTAAGTTAGGTAGCTAGGCACGGTGTAGAGCAGAACCAATGATAATAAGATACACCTCTGATCTCAACAATCAGTATTTTTGGCTTCTCGCTAGAATGAAACAATGTTGTTTTCGAGATCTGACTCAACTATTTACTATTAGGGACTACATAAAAGTTGTTGACATACATCTCGGAAACCTGTTCCAGTTCGTGGTCTTCTAGATATTTTCCGTCTGATATCTCTGAGAATTTATCAATTTCTTCTATACTAATCATGGTAGGTAAGACAACTGAAATTGGTTTATGAGACAGAATAAATTTAATTGCAAGTTCAGTGATGTCCCATCCCTTCTTATCTGCGATTGTTTTCATATTTTCAACTTTCTTGAGCGCTTCAGATATCCATTCCTTTTTTCTCACGCTCCGATGATCATTTTTATTAAACGTCGTATTCTCATTAACTTTACCAGTCAAAATTCCTGATGCGTCAGGTACTCTAGCCATTATTCCAACATTCTTTTCCTCTCCTGCTTTTAATAGATCATTTCCTGGATCTTGTTCTAAGATATTATAAACTGTTTGCAAACAGGTAATATTATGTTCCTTAATTGCATGCAGACCTTCGTCCCTCCAACCTATGGCAGGACCCAGAGCGACACCATGACTTCTTATCTTACCATTGGTAACAAGCCCATCGAGTGCAGTAAATAATTCCCTATTTGTGACAGCTTGCATTTTTGGATTATGAAGGCTATAGACATCCATATAGTCTGTCTGAAGTCTCTCTAAACTCTTATCTAAAGCATATTGCAAATACTCAACGTTATGTTTTTGAGGTAACTCATTATGTCCTATTTGTTCGGCGTTATACATATCATATCCCCACTTTGATGAATAAACTACATCATTTCTCATCCCTTTGAAGGCTATCCCCATTAACTTTTCACTTTTTCCCTTCCCGTACATATCTCCAGTATCAAAGAAATTGATACCCTTGTCAAAGGCCCTTTTTAACATACTAATTGCTTCATCATCTTCTATTTTTTTACCCCACCAATCCAGACCAATCGTCCATGCTCCAAACCCAATTTCACTGACTTTAATATCGCTTTTTCCTAGTCGTCTGTATTTCAATTCCAAATCCCCAAGAAATTAGCATGAATCCTTCGAAAGTCCTCGTCTTTTATTATGGGTTTACTTTGATCCAACAGTTCGTTAGCGTCTTCATATGATTTTCCGTATTTTTTTGACAACTCAATGTCAATCCATGACTTACATCCCGCCCATTCTGGCCGCACGTCTACTGAAATATTTTCAGGCAACCTGTAGACTCTCAATAAGAGAGCACTCATTGGTTTCTTTGGATTATATTTCATTCTCATTCTAACGTACTTTTCATTCCATATATGATACTTTTCTAATTTTGATAATACCGAATCATCGTCGAATTCTTGTATAGCTTCCATTCTTGCCAATATACTAATTGTATTTGTTGTTTCTTTGATATTCACATCATTTGCTTTTTGAATTTCAAATTCTCGTAGATATTTTGCTTGTACATATTCCCCGGCTTGATGTTCCAATGTAGGATATAATAAGAATATTTTTTGACTAACCTCAAACCCATTTTTGTATTCTAAGATGCCACCTTTACGCAGCAATATTGATTGTTTGCCCGATTCCAAGGCCTTACATACTATTGACCATTCTTTAAGCGCTAGCATTCTCAACCTAAGCTCTTAATGATGTCAAAGATTTTTTTATAAACGCAGACTATCATTGGTGTGTCTCTCACGATGTATCTACTTACCTGTGTTTCTCGAAGTTTGATGATCAACTCCTGAAAGTCCATCAAATTGTCCGTCTCAAAAGCTAGCATGAAATCCTGATCCCCTATCCCAAATGAGTAAGAGGTATTCAATCTTATCTGTGGAAATTTCCTACCTACATTAATATGCTCTTTCATCATTTCACTTCTTTTTTCATATGGAAGAAGATACCACTCTCTTGATTTGATGAATGGATAGACAATATTGTATTTCAAAGGCAACTCATCTTCCATAAAACCCGGAGTAGTTTTATTCGAATAAATTGATGGACGTGCTGCAGATAGATATACATCTGATGCGTCAATGTATTTTCCAAGCACGGTAGTGTAAACTTTTGAAGTTAGTAATTGAATTTTTTCTATAGAATCTGAAATACTCCATAGCATAAAGTCAGATTCCTTTCTCAAACCCACTGTGGAGTAAGTTCTAACCTTCATCTTTGTATTGGCGACATCTATTAACGAAGAAAACTCCTTAGCAGCTTCATCCTTTCCTATATCGTTCAGCCACCTCCATTTTGAATCTACTTTGTAAAATGAAAAGTTCAGATATGTTGCGGGAATATTGGTACTATCTCTGTCATTCTTTGTCCCACTTTGATTATCTTTTGATTTATCATTACTCATAATAATACAAAAATATTCTGAATATTTAAATCAAATTTTATAAAACTGATTTTTCATTCAACGACAGTGGGCTGAAAAAAAAGTAATAGGATCTCAGTCGCCCAAAAGCAATTGTAGAAAAGTTAATGGTTTATTTGATTGACGTCTTTAATCATTCTTTCAATATATTTTCTGTAATCTTTATCAACTTCCTGAGCAGAAATCAATATTTTACTCTTAATTTCCGAGGATTCTAAAAACATTCGTGTATCCTTAGGAATACAATGACCGCCAATCCCGTCCCTCGGCTCAAGAATATTTACATTCCACTTTGTATTTACCGCATCTCTTAATTCTGTAAATGATATGCCATTTGCCTTACAGAACATATACAGATCCTCTGCAAATGCAATCTGCAGGTATCTGTCAGCATTTTCGACAATCTTACTTAATTCTGCGATTTCTACGGTTGAAACAGAATACATGGGAATTCCAAGACTCTTGTATGATTTATTGCCCCTGTAGTATCCTAAATTCTCCTTTTCCTCTGCGTGCTCTACTCCGTCATAAAATCTGATACCGGTGCGAAGACAACAGTCACAAACACCGCCTATCACACGTAATTGATTTACGCCGTGAACATTTTCCTCTAAAGCGTACCACCTGTGCGGGGCATGAACTACGTGAAAACGATGTTCCAGAATTTCAAACATTTTTCTAGTTGTGCCTCGTGGTACGGTACTTTCGATGGATACTAGCTTTCCGTTTGTCGCCTCTTTCGCGATTTTTCTTGTAATAGCCATCAATCCGTCAATTTGTGGCGAAGAAATGTCATCTTCTCTATGAGTCGAGATGCATACTATAAACACATCAATGTCGCTAAAATTGTCAATTTTTTTGATGCCATATTGCTTTTCAGCATTATCCAAGGCACGCTCATTGTTGTCATATCCGTAAACATCAAACCCTTTCTCCTTGACATATTTTGCAACAGGCAGACCAAGTTGACCCAATCCTATAACTAAAATTTTTTCAAATGAAATTTCGTCTTCGGTATGATTAATCACCTTTGCAGCCTCCAAAATTTGAAACAAATGGTATGCTATTAATATTTATCTATTGTCATCTACCTTTACTATGCTTATCTTAGTTCTACTCAGAATATTATAAATATGTAATAGAAGAAATTAACATAATTTTTAACACTTCGAATCTTTTACAATATGAATGAAATTTTTTTGCGTGGAACAAAATTTTAGATTCATTCTTGGTTGACTGATAATTTTTTCGCTTTCAGCGGTTATGAGAAATTGAACAATTTATTAAACATAGTTAGGAACTATAGATATGGTAAAAACTCTATCAAATCAGACTCTGAAAAAAAATAACAATCCTCCCACTTTCAGCTTAAAGGGAACAGATGACAAATTATATTCACTTGAAGATTTCAAAAGCAAATGCCTTTTGATAGTTTTTATTTGCAATCACTGTCCTTATGTTAAGGCTCGCATAGGAGATCTGGTAGCTCTACAAGGCAAGTTTCCAGAATCAGAATTACAAATAGTAGGAATAAATAGTAATGATCCGTCATATCAAGACGAAGGTTTTGAAAATATGGTCAAGTTTTACAAAGAACATAACTTGAATTTTCCATATCTTATAGATGATTCACAACAAGTTGCAAAGTCGTATGGAGCAGTGTGTACCCCAGATCCATTCTTGTTCGATGAAAGCAGAAGGCTCGTTTTTCACGGAAAGATAAACGACGCAATGGAACCTGAGATGACTCCTCAGATGAATGTAATGGAAAATAATATTAAAAAAGTATTGAACGGAGAACCAATAGAAAAAGACTTTGATCCATCAATCGGTTGCTCTATTAAGTGGAAAACATAGATAGATTAACTAACCATATCTATATCTTATTCCCATTTCACCTTTCGGATGTCTCCATAGAGTTCCAATCGAACATGTCCCGCATTCCACACAACCTTCATGTTGTAACACTACGTCTTTTTCTTCAAGGCTATAGCATTTTGTAGGACATAACAATATCATCTTTTTCATAAATTCACTCCTCTTATCATTAACAGTAATGTGTGATTCAGTATCGTCATTGTACTGCAATTTTGCTATTCTTTCGGATAGTGTAGGTATTTCCGGCATGTATGACGAGGTGACTACTTTGCCAAGTCTGTCTGCCAATTGCATCGGTACTTTAACATAGCTCCTTTCTGATTCTATAATTGGTAAAATCCTTTTATAACCCAATATATTTGCAAGTCGAAGAGCGGTTTCCCTGAATCTCTTATTTTTCATCATCCGTAGACCAAATTCAAATCCCGGATTGGCAGAACCGAAGGAAATATCTTTTACTAAATCGAGAAACAAACTCAAATATCCCTCGTCTATTTTAATCATTTGTCTAGTGTATGGACTCTCGTTAATCATGGACTGATAGTAGTTTCCTAAGTAATCTGAATCAAAATTATTATTTTCTATTGAGCGTGAAATAGCAATAGAGGCCCTTACTGCATCATCTATACCAACATTGATGCCTTCTATTTTTGGACCTATGAAGATACCCCTACCAGCAGCATCTCCTATGAATAAAACGTTTTTGTAATAGGGTCTTTTCATCACGCATCTTTTGCCATCGGGAATTAATTTAGCACTATATTCAAGCTCAACATAATTATTAACAAACTGAACGCCATATTTTTCAGTTAGATCTTGTTTTATACTGTCGATTCTTGATTTGATTTCCTCTGTATTATTGAATCTTCCAGATTCTATCAGCGCACCATTATTTTTGGAAAAATATTTGTACCTCAAGTCGTTGTATGTCTTTATTAGTTTGCTTACGCTGAGCTGAACTTTGAGCTGATCTTCCTTTGAAAGATCGTTATTCTCGCTTCTAGCTGGGACTTCGTCCTTGATATATTCGCTAACCAGCGGATTCTTGATTAATTCGTCAACTAGCTCAGCTGGAGTAACAGGATTTGATAAAAGCGAATTATGATGGTACACGGCTCCAAGTGATAATGTTTCGCGATTTGTATAGAGGAACCCGCCGCCCACATGATTCAACGTAATATCACCTGCAAATAGATGTGCAGCTCCTTCTAACGAATCAAGATGAAATCTCTCTTCTATTATTTTCTCGGGTAGTTTTATTATTACTTTAACACCAAAGTAAACTTCTTCTGGATTGAATTTGCCTCTAGCCGAGGTAATTTCCGCTACTTCAGAGTTTATTCCATCAGCTGCAATTATTGATTTTACTTGGAAATCTTCCAACTCATTTGTCGTAACGATGGTCTTGTTCTCTATCCATTGTATATCAGAAACGTGTACCCCCGTGATAATTCCTCCACCTTGTTTCTCAGCTGATTCAGAAGCTCTCTCCGCAAGCCATGGATTTAATCTATTTAGAAGAACAGAAAAACCGAAATTCGTCTTGTACTCGTGAAGTGGAGTTAAATCCATTGTAAAGATTTTGTTGCCGGATGTAGCATGAAGATAATATTTCTTTATTAATCTCTCTATTGGTGCACTCGATTCAAAGTCTTCTCCAAAAACGTCTTCGACATTGAAGATCCTTCCAGGGGGATCATTTTTAGAATACAAAATTCCACCCGAAACGTTTTTGGTTCCTATTTTATCACCTGCTTCGATTAAAATGGCACTTTTGTTTAGATCTGATAATTTTTTTAATGCTGATAGCCCTGCAGAACCTCCCCCTACAATAGCTACGTCGAATTGTTCCAAATTTAGGTACTCCTAACAGAAATAGCTTGCATTTGATCCTTTATTTTGTCAACAAGTTTTGGAATAACATCTTCCATTCTTCCCTTTATGAAAATATCAGATTCGTCTACGATATGGGAGTTTTCATCTATGTTTATTGAAATCACGATTTCGGATTCTTTCATACCTGCTATGTGTTGCACAGCACCACTCAGGCCGATTGCAACGTAAAGAGTTGGCGCAATCTTGCTACCACTGGTTCCTATGACCCTGTCAGGAATCATATACTTTGAATCCATACTTTGGCTTACTTGATATGGTTTTTTTGATAACGGCAAAGTTATGCCAATTTCTGCTCCGAGTAATTCTGCAAATTCTTCAATCAGCTTAATATTTTGTTCTGGATTATCTTTGATTCCGCGTCCCATACTCACTACTATCTTGCAAGTTTCGTAATCGATTGTTTTTTCAATGAAGCTTCTTTTTATTATCTTGATTTTCGGTTCTTGGTCTATTTTAGGGGAATATTCTATAACTATGCCATTTCTTGAATTATCCTTCTCCATAGGCTTAAATGCACCCGGTATAATGCTGCATCCTTGCGGATGATATTCTCTTTGAATTTCGGGATTCTTGTTATCAAGACATAGTATTGTTGTCCATAAAAAACCCGAAAAGTCTGGACGATACATTTCTAGAATTTTTTCATATCGCACACTTTGACCTTTTGTTTTGTGCTCATGTCTAATATCGAGATCACTTATCACAAGCTTGTTAATGTCTGATGCTAAACCCGATTCAAGATCTGCTAATACGGTCGAAGAGAGATGTCTGCCAATATTATCGGCAGCAAAAAACATGTATCTTGGTTTTACAAATGCTCCTGCGTATTCAGGCTCTATTTCCTTGGTGATTTTTGCATCCTTTGAAATCTGGACTATCACTCGGGTATCGATATCATTTCGAGGATACTTTAATTCATCATGGTTAGCATAAATAACTGCATCAGCTCCGTATGTTACTAATTCATCACATAATTTTCTGACATTACTACCAAGTAAGACAGCAACTACCTTTTCTCTCAGTTGATATTTTTGGTTAAAATCATCCATCAATCTTCTAGCTTCGCCCAGCATTTCCAAACTTACCGGTACCACCTGACCTTCAAAATGCTCAATTATCACGTAGATATGTCTATATTTTTCGTCCTTATTTGCGCCAATTTCTTGATTTGTAGAGTTTGACATTTTCATTTACCTCTAGAGATTTCGATTATTTTTGTAACTACTGCAGTTAGATTGTCTGGGTTTGACGGATCTATTATCACTGTTTTACGATTGGTCTTTGCCCTGGGGATTTTTTCTACTCTATATACTATGGTTGGAGAACCCGGGAGCCCTACCAGTTTCGGGTCCAGGCCTAATTTTTGACTATCATAAGTTTTCAAAAATTGTGCATAATTCTCAGACTTTATTCTAGCTTTCTTATTGTACTTGTTTGCTCCGAGCCTTTGTGAAACAGTACTAAAGGCCGACTTGTAGGAAGGGTCGATAGTTATAAAAACGGGCAGAGGAGACTCTATCTCTTCTATAATAGTATCCATTCCCTGGAGCGATATTAGTCTTTTTGCAACTACCACTTTTCTGTCCAAATCTATGTCAAAATCCATCACATTGCCAAGGAAAGTGTAACCCAATTTCCAAGCTGTTTGTGGTCCTGTTTGTCCTGTCTCCCCATCAGAAGCTCGATGACCCGAAAAAACGATATCCATTTTATCAGCGCCGAACATCTTTTCAACTCCATTTTTAAGTACCTCAGCAGTTGCGAGGGTATCAGCACCAGCAAACAATCTATCACTGTATAAATTTAATTCTTCAGCGTCAGTCAACACTTGGGCTTGTTTTAGGGCAGATTCTGCTATGGGCGGGCCCATTGTACCTATGGAAATCCTTGCACCGTATTTTACCTTACAATAGAATGCAGCATTACAGGCAATTGCGCTGTGTGGGCCCAAGATGTTTTTTGTTTCGGCACGATTTAGTGTTCCATCAGAATTATAACTTACATTGCCTTCCGAAAAATCAGGTTCTAGTTTTATTATAACCCCTACATTTAGCAAATCTTACTTCTTTATAGATTATCTCAATATAATTCTTGATTTTCCTAAAAATTAATTGCAGTTGGGCCAACGACACTATATCTCTTATTAATTTGATATTCAGTGTTACTCAAAGCTGAATACTTCAACTAATGGTTGTCAGCATATCATATTATACACAATACCTTTAATTATCATATTTAACATATGAAGACATGGTTGATCTCGTATATGGGCGGGGCATAACCGATCTAGTACGTGAATTTCCTCTTTACATGACATTTTTCCATAACATCATTGATATCAAATTATTTCATAAAAAAAGGACATTGTATGGCTCTGCAGACATCATCAATGTATGCAATCTCCATTGTACACATTGCTATTGGTGGCTCAACCGGGAAGACGAAAACAATGAACTCAGCGCTGAAGATTGGAGAACGATAATAAAAAACACATTCAAGAAACAACGCCTTTTTGGTGTCACGCTAGTGGGTGGTGAACCTACAATGCGCCCCGACGTAATCGAAGTTTTTTGCCAGGAAATGCCTGGCAGGGTTTGTGTGGTAACCAATGGAACATTTCCTCTAAAAAGGTTTGAAAACTTGTATTTTTACTGGGTATCGTTGGATGGGACTGAAAAAGTACATGATAGTATAAGAGGACAGGGTTCCTATAGTAAGACGCGTGATACTATTTTAGAATATATTTCAGGACCACCTCGCAGAGGAAAACCGGCTTGGAAGGATATTTGGTTGACTATGACTATCAATTCATTGAATTATCAAACAGTTACCAATTTGGCTGAAGAATGGAAGGGAAAAATCAACAAGATTGGATTCCAATTTCATACTCCGTTTATGAAGAATGATCCACTATGGTTACCTTTTGGAGAAACAAGAAATGATGTTGTAGATAGAATAATTAATCTTAAGAAAAAAGATCCTGATTATATTGTAAATACAGAGAAACAAATTTCACTGATGAAAGGAAATTGGGGCGGCAATGGCACCGTGCCAGTCCAGTGTCCTACATGGGCAATACTTTCCTTGGACCACAAAGGTAGAATTAAGCAACCCTGTTGCATAGGAAGTTCTGAAGCAAAAGGATTAAAGCCAATATGTGAACAATGCGGACTTGGCTGTTACTCCGTACTTGTTGCACAAGGTATTAAGGGATTCTGATTTTTTACTGCACTTGTTACAGTAGCTCATGCTATATTATTATCGTCGATAATTAATCATTTATCGAATTGTGAATTTTTTTGAAGAAATCTAAAGCGATATTGTTGTGTGATCAGTTTAAATTAGTTTGTTTTTATGAACAATTAACGGTAGCCTTTGGTTAGAGTATCCAGAAGAATTCTTCGCTTTAATTTGTCACACGACTATAAGGAGGGCCACGAGTCAATCGACATAAACAAATTCGTCTATGGTAGAAAAATAAAGTATAGTTGTGAAAAGTGCAACACTTCATTTACTACATGGAAAGCTTTGCATGAGCATAAAGTCGAAAATCACTCATACTAAGCGCCTGGATTGATTATTTAGTTAGAATCTTTGTTGCAGGAGTATTCGCAACTGACGATTCTATTTCCTTTAATCTATCAAGGAATCCCTCATTACTACGTAACTCTTCATACGAAGAATCTGAACGGAGTTTTTCCAAAATCGCAATTATATCGTCATTGGTTACGCCGTGTTTTTTATCATATTCGATATATCGTAATATCTTTACGATTCCTCCATATTTGTAATGCATCTTTTTTTGATACCTTGTTGCGTCAGGAGACAGACCCTTGACATGCTTAATGACTGTGTTTTCCATATGTTTAATATGCCAATCTTTCATGGGAAAATTATTTCGAGTCAAAAGAATCAATAATATTTGTATCAAGGGTTATATAATATATTATTATTTTAGCCCAATGTTTCGTAGAGGGCAAATCTATTATAATGTCAATATCCAGAATTGCCATTACAAGTGTAAAGAATAACATACAAGAACAATAAAGCAGCATTATTACTAATAGGGATATCGTTAGGATTTGAGGCATATGCTAAATTGACATGGAGTCCATTTCAAAGATCTTTCAACTACAACCACCATAGAGATAATGTTTGCACAAAATAGCATGAACGTATCACATAATGCAAATGCAATAGAAATTGATTATTTTTCGTATAGATGATTAATTTTTAGTTTTCTAGTTATGACAGTAATCTTTAATATCAAATTCAGGAAAAATTCCGGGTACACCGTTAATCCTGTCAAATATCGTTATCGTCCACATCAAAGAGAATCTAGAGAATTAGTCCTTTGTATGCATTGAGAATATTGTGAATGCGTAGATTTAATATTCAACGGTATGCAAAAATCATGCAATATTGGAGATAAATGGGCACTTAATTGCAAGGAAATTTTTTTCTTCAAAGAACGCGTCAAGCTACGATAGTATTGTTCGATTTACGACGTTCTATAAAGATTCAGCTTGGAAGAAAGAGATGGTACGCTTTATTGGTGGGAAAAATAAAATAATTCTTGATTTAGCTTGCGGTACAGGTATTCTTTCAACATTCATCCCAAATGGAACTGCTAATTCAAAAATTATTGGATCTGATCTAACATTTGAATACCTAAGACTAGCGAAAAAGAGACAAAGCTACGTGTTGTTGACCAATTCTCTGGCAGAATTTCTTCCTTACAAAGACGATAGTTTTGATGTCATAATCTCGTCATATTTGGCTAAATACACAAATTTAGCTGCAATGGTAAAGGAGCATTGGCGAGTTTTAAGAAAAGATGGTATCATTATAGTACATGACTTTACATATCCTAATTCTAATCTGGTAAGAATCTTGTGGCATATATATTTCCGCATCTTGAATCAACTTGGAAAAGTAATTACTTCCTGGCAGGATGTGTTTTCTAATCTTGACAGATTAATTCAGCTAAACCCTTGGGTAAACAATCTTGTTAGAGAGCTTGATATGATTGGGTTTAGATCTATATCAAAAAATTATTACACTCATGGTACTGCTGCTATAGTCAGGGCGATAAAGTAGTGAAAGAACACGTTAGCCGTCTTAACGAATGGTATGTTCCAAAATTTGGTCCTCTGAAATTCAGGATTTTTGTTGGAATGCTATTTCTTCCATATACTGGAATGTGTATTTCTTTTTCAATAATCGGATCTTTACTTTCACCAGGAACAATATATTGGGATAGGATAGTCGCTATTATCCTGATTTACTTTACTGCTTTGGGTATTTCCGCACATGCTGCAGATAGTATAGGTTCTAAAAAAAATAAACCATGGGGAAATTATTTTTCTAATCTGGAATTGCTAATTTTGCTCATTAGCGGATTAGTAATAGCCTATGGCATTGGTATATACTATATTATTTTTTTTGTTCCATTATTACTACCTATAGCAATTTTGGAAGGTTTCTTTCTATTTGCCTATAACTATGAATTTTGGAATGGATTTTTTCATAATAACATGTGGTTTGCAATATCGTGGGGCAGTTTGCCACTTTTGGCCGGATATATCATGCAAACAAATTCTCTGTCGTATACAGTATTATTGATATCCGTAGTGCCTTTTCTCATATCCTATACCGAGATAAAACTATCACGAAAATATAAAGTGGTTAAGCAAACTCACCCATCTGAATCGAAAAGCATGGAACTCCGATTAATAATCATCAGTACATCTACAATAATATTTACGGTTGCATTCTTAATTCTCAGAGCCCTTCAGATCACTTTTTAATTTTCTAGTTCCTTACCAAAACATCATGCATAGTGTCTATCGAATCAGCAGTCTTCAGTCATTAACAAGTAAGGATGTTTCAAGGCTTGAAACTATTGCAAATAAGAAATTTAATCTTGTTCAAAGAATAATGTTAGTTGATTTAGGAAATACTCAACAACTCTTAGAGATAATAAATAAAACAGAAACTACAGTGAGGGTAATTTCGCAGATCGAAAAAAAGGGTGTTATTGCGCGCAAGTCAACTATACATTCTTCAACAAATAAGATTCTAGCGTATGCTGATTCTAAAATATATTGTAAATATTTACCATCTAAAATACTATCACAAATTCGTGAATGTAAGATAGGCATCGGTAAGATACTTCTATACCATAAGCTAGATATTTTCAAGAATATTACTGAAATAGGATATGTCCCAAGAGCACACATCTCCAAAATTTACTCGCTTTATCACAATGGAAATCTAATTTGCACGATAACAGAAATTTTCCCGTTGAGGATAATTAAATCGGTTTGAAAGTAGTTTATCCTTTTTCTAGTTCCGTAATTTGAATAATACACTTCAATAAGACGTTTGGTTCTGTTTACAAGATCATTTAAGTATCTGGGTCTAAGTATTCTAGTTTAATGAATTCAAGATTGGCATTAGTTTGTACTGTAGCAGCTACATTATCATTTTTGATAGTCAGCTTCTACACAACATCAAATCAGATGGTCACATTTGGGCAGGACAATGCAACTGCCCCGAAAAATGAAACTTCGTCTATGGCTATGATGAATGCAAAGATGTCTAGTGGAGGCAAGATACCGTCACTGTCAACACCAGGAGAAAAAGCATTCTATATATTTACTAGTGAAATTGAGGGTGTTGATGAGGAGAAACTTAAAGTTGCAGGAGATGCGTTCTCGGTAAATACGCTTGTTGCAAACAAGGGCGACAAAGTGACTGTTAATTTCTACAATGTAGATCCCGTCAAAGAGGAAAGACATTCATTCACAGTAGGCGATCCATATGCGGTAAACATTGACGTCGGATTTGCTGAAAGTGGTAATGCTACATTTACGGCAGACAATGTAGGTGTATTTCCATTTTATTGCAAATATCATCTACCTGTCATGGAAGGACAACTCGTCGTATTACCATAAATTTTTTATTTTTTTCAGCGCCCTTTTTTTATTTCTTATTCTCATTTTTGTAAGTAAATTTCGACCTTCCATGATTGTGTCCGTAGGTCAAAATATGATCTCATGTTGTTAATGGATCCAGCAAGTAACAAAAATTTTCAAATCATATATACAATCTTGTCGTATAGCTTGTGATTGAAATCCAGTTCCAAATCAAATAATATCAAAAAATATGATCTCATAGTTATTGGAAGTGGGGCCGGGCTTGAAGTTGCGCATGCAGCAGCACAAAGTGGCTTGAAAGTTGCAATTGTAGAAAAAAGCAAAATGGGCGGAACTTGTCTAAATAGAGGTTGTATTCCATCCAAGCTTCTAATACACAGTGCAGACATAGTAGAGACAATAAAGACAGCTCATATGTTCGGCATACATGTCGAAAAGTATTCCATTGATTTTCAGAAAATAGTCCAAAGAGTAAATAATCTTATAGATTCAGATTCAAGCGATATAAGAAACTCTTTTGATAATTCTGAAAATCCAAAATTATTTACTTCTGAGTGCATGTTTGTTTCTGAAAAAACTTTATTGATAGGCAAGGAGAAAATTTATTCAAACAAAATACTAATTTCCGCAGGAACCCGGCCATTCATACCGCATATTAAGGGCTTGGAAACAACAAATTACCTTACCAGCGATCAAGCTCTTCGTCTTGACAGACAGCCTCACGTCCTCACCATAATAGGAGGGGGATTTATAGCGGCTGAGCTTGGGCACTACTTTGGATCTCTTGGAACAGTAATCAACATTATCCAGAAGAGAAAATCTTTAATACCAAATGAGGATGAGGAAATATCAAAAAAATTCACTGAAATTTTCTCTACGAAATACAACGTACATTTGATGTGTACGGCCGAACTAGTAACTAAGAAAGGTGACAAATTTGTTGTACTTGCAAAGCGTTCAGATTCTAATAAAACTTTGGAAATTGAATCTGATCAACTATTAATAGCAACAGGGCGTATTCCAAATTCCGATACACTTGAATTAACAAGGACAGGAGTTGATGTCGATGAAAATGGATTCATTAAAGTTGACAAAACTCTTGCAACCAACGTAGAAGGTATCTTTGCATTGGGTGATATAATCGGCAGGTACCAATTCAGGCATAGTGCAAATTTGGAGGCTCAATACGCATTTTACAATATATTCAATCAAAAGAAAAAAATTCAAGTAGATTATAGCGCAATGCCGCACGCAATTTTTAGCTCTCCTCAGGTTGCGGGAGTTGGCTACACAGAACAAGACTTGAAAAAGACAAATAAAAAGGGATACGATAAATCCATCTACCGCTATATCGATACTGCGATGGGGAAGGCGATAGAAGAAAGAGAGGGATTCGTAAAATTTTTGGTCAGTAAAGAAAACAGAAAAATTCTTGGATGTCATATAATCGGAAGTCAAGCTTCCATACTCATTCATGAAGTTCTTGTGGCAATGAAAAACGGTGACGGAAGTATTGATAATATCTCAAAAACAGTTCACATACATCCCGCACTTTCAGAGGTGATTTCAAGAGGGGCAGTTACAATATGAGGAAAGATTGCCCAATTGTTTACCCAATGATTCAATCTGAGTTCATGTCTACTAAATCATGGTACTAATTTGGATTGAATTTGGAAAAATCCTTTTTAATACATTTTTCAAAGTTAAGTTGTGGCAACGAAATTTAAAAAAATCAGAGAAAAGTTATCCAAAAATTCTGAAAAAATAAAGTATGCTTCAATTGGCAGTGGTAATGCCATTGCAATGACATTGTTCTACGTACTATTGACCTAGTTACCAATATTTTTTTATGTCCTCCAGAAAGTATAATGTTAGTATTTACGTAATCATACGTAATAAACTAACAGGTGCAGTGTCCAACATTTTTATTGCCGTAGATTGGAAACACTATTATCCTATTTTACACATACGCTAATGTGACAAGTAAGGGTAAGAACAATAGAGCTCAAATCCTAAATCACGAAATTAATACAAAGAAAAATCAAAAAGGAACTTCTAATATAAACTCGCTTGATGAGGAGGGCGAATTAATTAAAAGAAAATTAGAGGCTGAAAGGGCACGAAAGAGAACTCGAGGGCCGTATAGAAAAAGTCACGTTAATTAATACGCATCGTCGCTTGTATTTAGTTTCACATATGTTTAACAAAAACTATAAGCACTGAACCAAGACCGAAAATATTATTTAAAACAAGTAGTATAGTAGATTAGTAACGTAACGTTCGTATTGTGTCGAGTTTCTGAATTTTTTATTTTCGATTTTTTATTGTCTTTGCAAATGAAAGCAGGTGACCATCTGGATCCCGTATGTGGAAATACCTCTCTCCCCAAGACGCATCAATTGGCTCATTTTCAAATGATATTAATTTAGATATGTTCTGATCATTTTTAAAATAAGTATACAGTTTATCAACGTCCTCCGTATTAAGAATAATTTTCGCATCATTTTTTACATATCTATCTTGGATATTAGTCAGCTTGTCTTGTTCCAGATTAAGATAAACATTGGAATTTTTTCCGATTTCGTACGTGGTAAAGGGTTCATCATGAGATCCACCGTAAATCAGTTTAAAGCCGGGAATCTTAGAATAAAAATTACAAGATCTTTGCATATCTTTAACTAATAACGTAACTGCGGAAATTTTATAGACGTTCATAGAAGTTGGCAGATTATTATACGCATTAATCTGTCATTTAAGAATTTCTTATTTTAGTAACAAAATTAATAACAAAAATTTAAACGTCAGTTGTAGTGAAGCGGAAATAACGATTAAGAACTACATTACTTTTGAATACTCTCACCAGAACTGGAAAATAAGTTTATCTTGTCATATTTTATACCAAACGTAGCTTCTTTTCCAACAATAAGATTATCCATTCTAGATAGAACATTAGATACCTTTAATGACGATTGTCCCATTCTTAATTCTGCTATCGATTCGTCACCAAGCGACTCAACATAAGTTATTTCGCCTTTCAGCCTTAAACCTTCGAATTTTTCATCAGTTTCTAAAAATATCATGTCCTTTGGTCTTATGCCTAGGATTATTTTTTCTTCGCCGAGATTGGCGATATTAGAGCAAAGTACATCAGGGTTGTTGATGATAAATTCAATATTATCTTTGTCGGCAGTGCCGTCATCAAGTTTAAGAAACAAATTTTTTTCTTTCGTTATTCTAAATTTTAGAAAATTCATGGGAGGAACGCCCATGAAACTTGCCACAAATTGATTGGCAGGCTCGTTGTATACTTTTTGTGGAGAATCAAGTTGAAGCATTTTTCCCGAATTCATGATTCCTACATGGTCGGCCATGCTCATTGCTTCAGCTTGGTCGTGTGTTATGTAAAGTGTAGTTACGCCTACTTTTTTCTGCAATTTCTTTATCTCGACTCTCATTTCAGTACGTAATTTGGCATCAAGGTTGCTAAGTGGCTCGTCCATCAAAAAGATTTTTGGCTGTCTCACCAAAGCCCTGCCAAGAGCCACTCTTTGCATTTGGCCTCCACTAATTTCTTTGGGTTTTCTTTGGAGTAAGTTACTTATGTTTAGAAGATCAGCAATTTTTTGAACCATATCATTTATCTGTTTTTTTTGTACCTTTCTCATCTTCAATGGAAAGGCAATGTTATCATAGACATTCATGTGGGGATAAAGTGAGTAATTTTGAAATACCATGGCTACGTCGCGGTCTTTTGGGGGAAGTTTGTTCACCAATTCTCCTCCAATATGGATCTCTCCACTAGTAATGTCTGTCAGACCGGCGATACATCTTAGTACGGTTGTCTTACCACACCCTGAAGGTCCAAGTAGAACCATAAACTCGCCAGAGCTTATTTCGAGCGAAAAGTTTTCCAGTGCAGCGAAATGTCCATACTTTTTGGTTAGATTTCTTATGCTGAGAGTTGTCAAAATAATCGCTTCTATTTGAATTGATTTTATTAGCATATCATATTAATTTTAGTTCACTCTGGACGTATGATAATCAGTTGCCTAGAAAATTCTTACAAAATCTCATTCATATTTCTCTTTGTAGGTAGCAACAGTACGCAGAAGAGAAATTTTAAGTCTCGCAAGAATGCATTTCAGGACAAATAATGCATATAAGAGAACTTGGCTCTCGTTCACGGATCGTCAATACTTAAAAGCACCACATTCTAGATATTACTGATGAGAAAAGCCGGTCATGTTGGAAGAGATTTTTCTGAAGGAAATATCAAATTTAGCAAAAATATAGTTCATGAATTTTTCTGCAAAGATTTTAAATTAATTTTAATCTTGACATTAGTTGCAGTTGTTTTGATAACACCAAGCTTGTCTCCCCTTAGAGTGCTTCAAGCGCAACAACCCAATCAAGTTACAATTACAGCTATTGTGGCAGAGCCAAAAGAAAGATGGGATTCTTTGTTTGCTGATGCCTTGGCTAAATTAAGAGAAAAACATCCAGACATGACTATAAACATTGATTATAGTGTGTTACCATATGCAGATACGCGAAAACAAATTCTAACTGCAATGGCTGGAAAGACACCAATTGATCTCATTTCAGTTGATCAGATCTGGCTTGGCGAATTTGCTGAAGGTGGGTTTCTATCTGATCTTACTGAATTAACAAATTCATGGAATCGATCTTCTGAATGGTATAAAACTAATTGGGATGGCGGTATCTACAATGGTAAAGTATACGGGATTTGGGCATGGACAGACGTGAGGACCATGTGGTATTGGAAGGATCTCTTAAACCAAAGCAGTGTGAATCCTGAATCGCTTAAAACATGGGCTGGCTACCTTGAGGCAGCGAAGAAGATTGAAAACTCGACTAAAGGGAAAGGAATTGAGGCCATGCATCTTGTAGGGGCCAGCCATTCTCCAGATATGTGGTATCCATATCTATGGATGCAGGGTGGTGAGATAGTCAAACAAAAAAGTGGTCATCCAGAGAAAGGCACCTACTGGTTTCCATCCTACAACAGTACAGAAGGTGTAAAAGCCCTCGAGTTTTTGAGAGATCAAGTAAATGCAGGAATTAAGCCTCAGATAAACCACTTCTGGGGCCAAGAGTTTGCAGACAAGAAATTTGCTGTGATGTTGGAAGGCTCATGGTTACTAGGACACTTCAATAACACTGAATGGCATACCCTTGACAAAAACGTTGGCATGATTCCGATGTTTCCAGTTCCCAAAGCTGGTGACACTAGTGCGACAATGATGGGTGGCTGGATGCTCGGAATACCTAGTACTTCCTCAAATAAGGCACTTTCATGGGAATTACTCACAATAATGGTACAGCCAGATGTGCTTGCGCCTATGTTGGAAAAATACGCATATCTCCCAACTCAGAAACCGATAGCTGAAGGTCAATATTCAGGTCAGCTTGCTAATACGATACCATATTACAAGGAACTCATTTCACTGTTATCATTAGGGCACAGCAGACCCAGCATAGCTGAATATCCTCAAATTGCTGATAACATAAGACAGGCAATCGACGAAGTTTATCTTGGAGCAAAGGAACCAAAACAAGCATTAGATGATGCTGCCAAGAAATCTGCAGAAGTACTCGGTTGGTCTTAATAACTAAGGAAATACAAATTCCATTATAACCCGCAATCTTAATGAAAGTCACACTAGAGGCGAAAACTGGTAGAATCCAACCCTACTTGCTTCTAGCGCCAGCTCTTGCGATACTAATCGGGTTCCTTTTGTTTCCACTTATGTGGAACATATATCTTTCACTGCATGATGTATCATTAACTACAATTCTGGGAGATTGGAAGTATGTCGGGATCAAGAATTTTGACAATCTGATACATGATCATGACTTTCACACGTCGCTTCGGGTGAGTCTAGTATTTGTAGGCGGTTCGGTCGCTCTTCAGTTTTTTGTTGGAATGGTCCTTGCAGTCGTTTTGAATCAACAAATTAGTGGGTCGAACACCATTAGAGCCCTGTTCATAATACCATGGACAGTTTCTGCAGTCATAACGGGTTTTTCCTTTAAATTCATATTCAGTGATAGTTTTGGAATCATGAATTATGGTCTTGCTCAAATGGGTTTAGAGCCTGTTGCCTGGTTATCAGATCCTGGAATAGTTGTATGGACATTGGTATTCGCCAACGTGTGGCATGGTACACCATTCACTGTAATATTCCTAACGGCAGGACTATTTTCGATAAGTCCAGTAGTTTATGAAGCAGCGCGAATAGATGGTGCAACGAAAATTAAAAGTTTCTTGTACATAACGCTCCCACTATTGAGACCATTTATCATCATAAATCTTATTCTTATCACAATGTGGTCAGTGAATTTCTTTGATTTAATTCTTGTCATGACAAATGGTGGTCCACTTTTCTCAAGTACCACGTCATCCCTGTTCATGTACAGACAGGCTTTTGAATTTGGGCTACTATCCAAGGGTGCTGCCGTAGGATTTTTGTTGATAGCAATGAACTTGGTATTAGCATATACGTATATCAAACTATTAAGGAGTCAAGATAAAACAGTTGAGCTCAGACAATGATAAAAAAGCTGTACGAGAATTGAATGGGGATCGCCGAAGTTTAGTTAAACGAAACTACGAGTCATTGATAAAGATGAGAATTTTATTATGCTGATAGAAAAGACTCTGATTTATTTTGTAATCGCTACTTTTCTTTTTATTACATTTGCGCCGCTTTTATGGGTACTTTCAACCTCATTTAAACCAAATTCAGAAGCCATCAGCTTTCCTCCAAAATTCCTGCCAGATTCACCTACACTAGATAATTACCTTTTTGTACTAACAGATCCAAAACTTGTAACAAGTCTTTTCAATAGCTTGGCGGTAAGTTTGGCAAGTACTGGTTTGAGTGTAGTTGTAAGTGCACTTGGAGGCTACGCATTTGCAAGGTTTGACTTTAAAGGTAAAAACTTGCTGATTAGCACAATTTTGGGATTGTTTATGATCCCTGTTGTCATTAACATTATCCCATTATACATTATGTTAGCCAACATAGGTCTTCTTAACTCTCTATTCGCATTGGTACTGACATTTCAGATTCTCATTATACCACTCAACATATTTTTATTAAAGAACTATTTTGAAACAATTCCAAAAGAGCTGGAGGAAGCAGCACTTATAGATGGTTGTTCAAAAATGCGAGCTTTTTGGCACGTCATAGTACCAATTTCTATCCCCGGTTTTTTAATAGCAGCTATTCTATCGTTTAGATTTTCGTGGAACGAGTTTGTGCTACCTATTGTCCTTTCAAATAGACCTGATGTCATGGTCTTTCAGGTTGCATTGTATCAATTCATTTCACTTTATAGAATTGACTGGGGTTATCTAACTGCAGGCATAAACATTGCACTCATCCCTGTTGTTGTTCTGATGTTATTTTCCCAAAAGAGAATGATAAGAGGTTTGACTCTTGGAGCTGTTAGGGGCTAGGCCATAATAATGTTCAAAAATATAAGTTAGAATCTATAATTCGCAAACATCCTATTCGTGGTACTTGTGGGACACATAGTCCTATTTCAAGTCACGCAACTTTATGTTATAGCTGAGCCCAAACCTGTGAGCTTCATCCCTCAGATATTGTAATATTTTGAGTGATTTGCTATTCTTGGGAATGAGTATTGGAAAGACTGAATTAGGAACAAAAATTTCTTCTCTTTCTTTTGCAATTGATATACACGGGACTTTTAAATCTAATTTTGATATGGCCTCAAGTGCAGAATTAAGTTGACCTTTTCCACCGTCAATTAATACTAAATCTGGTAAATTGAGTTTATCTTCTTTTGAGTATCGACGACTTACTATCTCGCTTATCATTGCGAAATCATTTTGATCTTTTATTGTTTTTATTCTAAATTTTCTATAAAATGATTTCTCAGGAATTCCGTTAACAAATCTGACACAGGAGCCAACAGCTATCGATAAGCCAAGATTTGAAACATCAAAACAGTCAATGATTTTGGGAAGTGACTTAAGACTCAATACTTTTTTTAGGTCAAGTAATGCAGGTTCAAAACCTTTCGAGATATACGTTGATAAATTTCTAATAATTAAGTTCATTAATTGCTTTCTTTCAACATCCATTCTGTTAGATAGCGTTATAATGTTCACTTTGTGCGACGCAATCCTTTCTAAAGACTTTTCAAGTACCTGTTTTGAATCTGGTTGTTCATTGACATAGATAAATCGTGGTACTGACGATTTGGAATAATAATATTGCGACAAAAAAGTTGAAAATGAGTTATCCCCAACCAAGTCAAATTGGTATTTTTTTCTATCTCTGATTACTCCGCGATATCTTCTTAAGATCAAAATATGTGCTTTCGATTGCAAAAGGTCATACTTGATACCAACATACTCTTCTTCAGATCTTGAACTAATTGATTGTTCTATTTTTTGTTTTGATCTGAGGTTTTCTAATCTGCTTACAGTATCCCTTATTGCCTTTGCTTTTTCATATTCAAGGGTAGACGATGCACTGTTCATGTCCTCCTTCATTTTTTCTATAAAGTCATCAATGCTTTTTTTTCCAGCAAGAATATTTTCTAGCGATTGAACATTTGCCATATATTCATTCTGAGTAACGTTATTTATGCATGGGGCATCACAGTTATTGATAAAGTATTCAAGACAAGGTTTCTTTGGAAGCGTGTTACAAATTCTGATTTTAAAGATTTTTCTCAATAAACCTATCGTTAGTAATTTTGAGCTTCCATGTACAAAGGGCCCAAATACCTTACCTTTAGTACCTGTGAACTTGCCATCTCTATTCCTTCTTGCTACGAGCAATCTCGGAAATTTTTCATCTGAAATTTTAAGATATGTGTACCGTTGTTGATCCTTAAGATCAATATTAAATAGTGGCCTATATTGTTTTATCAAGTTCGATTCTAACAAGAAGGCCTCAATTTCGTTATCTGTAACAAGGAAATCAACATCCTGAATTTTGCTGACGAGTTTAAATGTCTTCCAATTGGAAGCATCATGGTTCTCTCTAAAGTTAAAGTAAGAAAGTACACGTTTCCGGAGATTTTTTGCTTTGCCTATGTAGATAATTTTGTCTTCCTTATCTTTCATCATATACACTCCTGGTTCATAAGGAAGCGTTAGTACTTTTTTTCGTAGCTCCTTAAAACTATCAGATTGGTGCAGGATTCTGTTTGATATAATAGTAGTTAAATGCGTACACCACTTTTATTTTTTCTTATTGTCTGGCTAACAACTAATTTGGATTTAAGATATTTTCCAGTATGACTTGAAATGTGGTTTGAAACTTGTTCTGGTGTGCCAGTAACAACAATATTTCCTCCACTATCTCCTCCTTCAGGACCAAGATCAACTATCCAGTCAGAGGCTGCTATTACATCAAGATTGTGTTCAATCAGTATGACTGTGTTACCTATATTTACAAGTCTGTCTAAAACATGAAGTAGTTTTTTTACGTCTGCAAAATGTAATCCTGTAGTTGGTTCATCGAGAATATATAGCGTACTTCCCGTGTCCCTTCTTGCAAGTTCTGAAGATAGCTTTATCCTCTGAGCTTCTCCTCCTGAAAGTGTTGTCGCAGGTTGTCCTAATCTTATATATCCTAATCCGACGTCATAAAGCGTCATTAATTTTCTTTCGATAGATGAGATATTTGCAAAGAAATCGAGTGCTTCTTCCACAGTCATATCTAGCACGTCAGAAATTGTCTTGCCTTTGTATGTTATCTGTAAGGTTTCTGAATTGTATCTTTTACCTTTACATTCATCACAGGTAACATATACATCTGCAAGAAATTGCATCTCAATCCTTTTGACTCCAGCGCCCTCACATGAATCACAACGGCCACCTGGAACATTGAATGAAAATCGACCTGGTTTATACCCCATTTCTCTGGCTTTGAGTGTTTTTGAGAAGATCTCGCGTATGGGACCAAAAGCATTCACATATGTTGCTGTATTGGATCTGGGTGTTCTGCCAATTGGAGATTGATCAATTCCTATTACCTTGTCCAAATTTTGAAGTCCAGTAATCCTATCATGGGCCCCAGGCTTATCCTTTGAGGAGTAAAAGTGATTCGATAGTGATTTGAAAAGAATTTCATTTACAAGAGTTGATTTTCCAGATCCCGACACACCAGTTACTGTTGTCATGCAACCAAGAGGAAAATCTACTGTTATTTTCTTGAGATTGTTCTCTCTAGCATTATGAAGAGTGAGCCAGCTCTTTGGATCCCTTTCCGCATTCTTGTGGTAAACCTTGTCGTCACCTTTAAGGAATCTTCCAGTTATAGAATTCTTATTATCTATGATATCTTTGACAAATCCGCTTGCAACTATCTTCCCACCATGAATACCGGCACCTTCTCCGATATCGATAATCCAATCTGAGCTTCTGATAACTTCTTCATCGTGTTCCACTATTATAAGCGTGTTACCAAGGTCTCTTAATTTTCTTAATGTCTCAATCAATCTGTTATTATCTCTTTGATGCAATCCTATCGTTGGCTCATCAAGAACATACAAAACGCCCGTGAGGTTAGAGCCAATCTGTGTGGCAAGACGTATTCTCTGCGACTCCCCACCTGACAGCGTAGAGGTCATCCTGTTCAAAGTAAGATAATTAAGTCCAACATTTTTGAGAAATTCCAGTCTAGAAATAATTTCCTTAAGTATATTTTTTGCTATATATCTATCAGTGTCAGAAAGTGAAAGACTAATAAAAAAATCATAACACTTGTCAATCGACAAATCACATACATTCATAATAGATTTGCCAGCAATCTTGACTGCCAAAGAATCAGGACGCAGTCGCATGCCTTTGCATAGTTCACACGGGAGCTCTCTTATAAACTGCTCTAAATCTCTCCGTTTTGCTTCAGACTCTGTTTGTGCGTATACCCTATCCAAATTCGGTATAACTCCTTCAAAAGAACTACGATACTCCCAGGTAGAATCAGATGTCCTAGATTCATATTTGTAATGTATATTCTCATCTGTTCCGTAAAGAATAACACCTAATTGCTTTTTTGTCATAGCTGATATGGGTTGATATAAGTCAAACCCAAACTTCTTACCCACGTCGCGCAACATTGAAGACCTGAATGTTGCAAAGTGGCCTGCCCATGGTTTTATTGCACCATCTAAAATGCTCTTTTTCCTATCCGGAATAACTAGCTCTGGATCAAACTCAACTTTGATACCAAGTCCATTACATTGTTTGCATGCTCCAAATGGTGAGTTAAAGGAGAATGAACGCGGTTCAAGATCCTGGATGCTTATTCCACACCTGGTACAAGCTTTTCTTTGTGAATACACTGTTTCGCTATTATTATCGTCGGGTATCAAAATTTTGACCAGTCCATTTGCTGTCTTCAGAGCAGTTTGTACTGAATCAAACAGCCTAGATCTATCCTCAAGTGACGGCCTTATCCTGTCAACAACGACTTCAATCGTATGTTTCTTAAATTTGTTAAGTATTCGATCTTTGATATCTTTCTTAATAACACCTTGAGTATTTTCTTCATCATTGTCACTACTCAGGTTGATAATCTCCCCATCTAGTCTAATCCTTGTATATCCATTTTGTTTTAACTCTTGGAATAATTTTTCGTACGTCCCTTTTTTTGCTTCTACTATAGGAGCCAGTAAAAGTACACTTTTTCCATTTGAAGTCTTAATAATGGTATCAGTAATAAAATCTGCTGACTGTGCAGTAATCTTTCTACCGCACTGAGGACAGTGAGGCACTCCTATTCTGGCATAAAGTAGTCGCAAATAATCATAAATCTCTGTCACCGTACCTACTGTCGAGCGAGGATTTTTACTTGTCGTCTTTTGCTGTATTGATATGGCAGGTGATAAACCTTCTATAGAGTCAACATCAGGTTTATCCATCATTTCTAAAAATTGTCTTGCATATGCTGAGAGAGATTCGACATATCTCCTTTGACCCTCTGCATAAATAGTATCAAAGGCCAAAGTTGACTTACCCGATCCAGAAAGCCCAGTTAGAACAACTAGCTTGTTTTTGGGAATTTCAACATTGATGTTTTTTAGATTATGTTCCCTAGCCCCTTTTATTATTATTCTGTCGTTAATGTAATTATTGTTTACGTTATTCAATTTCCATTTCACCTACATGATGCTATCTAGTTGGTGCTTCAACAATCTGACTGTCTAACACCTTTTTTATTTTCGTCAATTGGTCTCTTAATTGTATCGCCTTCTCAAAGTCCAAATCTTCTGCGTATCTCTTCATATTTGTCTCAATTTCAATAGCAAGTCTTGATAAATCCTTTGCAGACATGGATTTGATTTCGACATTTATTCCTGCATCATCTTCCCTCTTTGCAACTGCTTTTACTATAGTCTTTGGTGTAATGCCGTGTTTTTGATTATACAATATCTGCTTTTTTCTTCTTCTTTCCGTTTCAGAAATAGCTTCTTTCATCGACTGAGTAATATTATCTGCATACATTATTACGGTCCCATCAATATTCCTTGATGCTCTTCCGAACGTCTGAACTAGACTTGTTGTATTGCGCAGAAAGCCTTCTTTGTCAGCATCAAGTATTGCTACAAGCCCGACCTCTGGTATATCAAGACCTTCTCTTAATAGATTAATTCCGACTAGTACGTCAAATTCCCCTATTCTGAGTTGTCTAATAAGCTCCGTTCTCTCAAGGCCCTCAATTTCTGAATGCATGTATCTCACTCTTACTTCTTTTTTGGCCAAATATTCTGCGAGGTCTTCGGCCATTCTCTTGGTAAGTGTAGTGACCAGAATCCTTTGATTTTTTTGAACATGAGACCTTATCTCATCTATTAGGTCATTGATTTGGTTCTGTGTTGGTCTAACCTCTACTATTGGATCTACGAGTCCTGTGGGTCTTACAAGCTGCTCTACAATTGCAGAACTGTTTTTCTTTTCATAATCTGCTGGTGTTGCAGATACAAACAACGCCGACTTTAGATATTTCTCAAATTCTGGAAATTTAAGCGGTCGATTATCAAATGCGCTAGGCAACCTGAATCCATAGTCTACGAGACTTTTTTTCCTAGTATAATCACCTTTATACATTCCCCTAAGCTGAGGTAGGGTAACATGGGATTCATCTATTACTAGTAAAAAATCATTGCCGAAAAAGTCAAGTAGACAGTACGGAGGTTGTCCTGGCATTCTTCCATCAAAATGTCTAGAGTAATTTTCAATTCCCGAACAATAACCTAACTCTTGTATCATTTCAAGGTCGTAATTAGTTCTTGAATTGAGTCTTTGCCTTTCAAGTTCACCAGGCAAATTTGGAAGCCAGGTTTCAAGTTCTCGTTGTATAGACGCTACAGCACCATTCTTTGCATCCTCTCCTATTATGTAGTGTTTCGCGGGAAATATTTTGACTGTACCTGCTGTCCGTTTCTTTGCCATAGTAACGCTATTATGAATACTAATCTGTTCTATTTGATCTCCAAAGAGGGATACTCTAATTACGTCATCTGAATAACCTGGTATAATATCAATAGTATCTCCTTTAACTCTGAAACTGCCAGACGACAGGGTTATATCGTTTCGCTCATACCGAGCTTCGATTAGCTTGTGAATTAGCTCTTTTCTGCCAATTTCCATATTCTCTGACAGGGTAATAGCACTTTCATCCCACTCTATGGGTGAGCCTAAAGAGTAAATGCACGAAACAGTCGATACTATGATTGTTGGTTCGCCTGACATCAGCATAGCTGTTGCTTCAAGGCGCATTTTTTCAATTTTTTCGTTCACCTCGGTGTCTTTTTCTATATACGTATCGGTCTGGGGCAAATAGCTTTCAGGTTGATAATAGTCATAAAAACTAACGAAATATCCTACATTGTTCTGAGGAAAGAATTGCTTGAACTCTGAATACAGTTGTGCTGCCAGTGTTTTGTTGTGCGATATAACTAGGGTATTCTTGTTTGTACTCGCAACTACATTTGCTACCGTAAACGTCTTCCCGCTGCCAGTCACTCCCAAAAGTGTCTGGATCTTTTTGCCGCGTGTTAAGCCGTCTACAAGACCTTCTATTGCGGTTGGTTGATCACCTTTCGGTGAAAATGTATCAGGGGCAAGTGCAAACTGTCTAGACATCAGGAATAGAAATAAAAATTTTCATTTGTCGAATATATATTGTTACGGTCGGTTTTTAAGAATTAATTTAAAACTAAACTAAATAGTCGTTTGTTTACATTCACTTCTAATAATTTAAAATTCCCACTTCATCGCTAAAAGCTAAATGACAACATCTAATATATGCCGGTTCGAATCCCGACGGCCCGTTTTGATAATGGCGCATAAATATGGCTCCCTTTATATTCATGTTGATTGACTAGTCCAATTTCGCTAGAATTGAATGATCCACTGGAATCTTTGCTATATGCACTTAGAGCGCCTGAAGCTAAAAGGAAGTATCCACAAAGATTGAAATTTTTCTTTGATGCATTGTTCCCAAAAATGAATCTTAAATCTCAAACCCTGCAATTCCTTAGTGAAGCAAAAACAAATGATCAGTTTGTTTATCATGCTTTCATTAACTTTATCGTTTCCCAAAATAAGAGAGTTGATAAAAAAGACATTACCCCTGGAACTGTCAGAAATTACTACAAAGCTGCATAGCTTTTTTGCGAGATGAATGACAACGTAGTTAATTGGAAAAAAATTGGAAAAGGCCTCTTAAGAGAGAAACTGTATGGGGATGATAGAATCCCTACATTTGATGAAATAACCCAACTCATGAAATATCCCGATAGAAGAATAAAGCCAATTGTTCTTGTAATGGCGTCAAGCGGTATTAGAAGTGGAGCCTGGGATTACTTAAGATGGAAACACGTTACGCCGATCGAAAGGGAAAGTAAAATAATCGCAGCAAATGTTCTAGTTTACAGCGGGGAACCAACACTTTTAGCTTATTAAAGCGTATCCTATATCTCCATATTGATTTTTTAAATGCTATTTCATCAGGCCAAGTTAATTCCTCACGTCAAATTTGCTAGTTATCCGTCCATAACCGATGTTTTTTTTAAATGGAGATGTAACATAAAACGCAAGGTAGTCACCTATTTCAGAAGTGTTCCAATTTCCTACAGACTTGTTTGAAAAACCCCAAATATTATCTGAAAGAGATCGGATCCACGAATCCTTATGGCAGACCAGGATAAAAAACCTTGGTTTCGTTATACTTGAACTCAGTCAACCCACCTCTCGGTTTCTAATAACATATCCTAGTTCTTTTTACTAAATGCTTCATGAAGTCTTTCTGCAACTGCAAGTAATTCTTGGTACTTTCTCACATAAATCCTATTATTCTTGTTCATTTCAATGATTCCTTTAACAACAGGATCTTTGCTTACTTCACCGCAGATTAGATATCCAGAAACGGAAGTATATGACTGGGGATCATTTCCTAACTGTGACTGTAAGAAAGCAACGTAATCTCTAATTTGGTCAAGATCTTTTTTCTTAATTATGTGCTTTGGTCTCTTTAATTCAATCAAGTGGATTGTATCCCCGAAACCAACACAAAGAAAGTCTATGCGCCCATCCTCTTCCTTATCCCAGTCTTTATATTTTTCTTTAAGTATATCTGCATATGTTACTTCCGACTGGAAGTTTGTCCATCGAATATCTAACACCCAGGGGAATTTAGATTGCAAATCTCAGGCGATATTATTAGAATGTTTACTTCGAAGATTTAAAGGAAGCTAATACAATTGCTTTGCTTTGGTAAGGAACATAGTATAGTCAGGAAAGAAAACTAAAATACAATAGGTGCTAATGATAGTAATGTTCTCTTTATTTAGTTAACATTTAAATATCTA
>JBIOZG010000023.1:0-14473 GCA_044870765.1 Nitrososphaeraceae archaeon | reverse complement strand
AACGACTATGAATTATCATCATTTACAAAAGAGCATCTGATATATACTCCTGGACAACTTGCCATCAAGCCAAAATATGACGGTGATGCGGAATTGAAAATAGGATATAGAGGTGCTGATCATGGTTAATCAATTAGCACTTTCATTGTTTTAGTTTCAAGTAATATTACCACTATTCGAGTATCTATTCGTGAAAAACTAATATAAGCTAAAAGTAAATTTAAGGTAGGTGTTATGAATTGAATTATTCTCATCCAGAGGTTCTAGTTGATACAAAATGGGTCGAAGATCATCTAAACGATCCCAAAGTTCGCATTGCTGAGGTAGATTATGATCCTACTGCAAACTATGTCTTGGGACACATACCAGGATCAGTGTTAATAGATTGGAAAGTTGACATTAACGATCCTCTTGCAAGAAATATTCTGAGCAAGCAAGCAAGCCAGGATTTGTTACAAAGAATAGGAGTTAGTGATGATACTACATTAATCCTTTATGGAGATTTTAATAATTGGTTTGCTGCGTTTGCATTTTGGGCACTGACGTATTATGGAGTCAAGAATATGAAATTGATGAATGGAGGAAGGAAAAAATGGCTGGAAGAAGACAAAGCACTTACAAAGGATGTGCCTACTTATCCGAAAGGAAATTTCAAAAGTTCTGATCCTGACAACAACATACGCGTGTTTCTAAGGTATGTGAGTGATA
The DNA here is from genome assembly GCA_044870765.1 of Nitrososphaeraceae archaeon. Lineage (GTDB taxonomy): Archaea > Thermoproteota > Nitrososphaeria > Nitrososphaerales > Nitrososphaeraceae > TA-21. The sequence goes on along the minus strand of JBIOZG010000023.1, from coordinate 13,765 downwards.
CTCTTGGCAGTAAGGCGTTAGTGGACGTCAGAAGTCCAAAAGAATTCACCGGAGAAATATTGGCTCCTCCAGAATATCCGACAGAACATGCTCAAAGGGGTGGACATATTCCAGGTGCAGCAAATATTCCGTGGGCTCAGGCAGTAAATGAGGATGGAACATTCAAGTCGGCTGATGAGCTAGCAAAGATTTACCAAGCAAAAGGAATTACGCCGGATAAAGAAGTAATTTCCTATTGTAGAATTGGTGAAAGATCATCGCATACATGGTTTGTACTAAAGTATCTCCTAGGATATCCTAACGTCAAAAATTACGACGGTTCATGGACAGAATGGGGAAACATGATAGACAATCCAATTGAAAAGTAGTCAAATGGCACTTTATTTGACTTGAATCTAGTCATGTAATTCCATGTCATTTTCATTTCAATTTTTTTACTTTACTTTATTTTCTTTACTATAAAATGATAAAGTGTTCCTTCCCTTCTATATTCTAAAAGACTTTGTTCCCTTTCTTCAGACCATCTTATCATTTCAAGATCCGCAGAGGTATCATCAGATACAACATGAACTACGTTTCCCAAATCAATTTTGCCAATTAATTCGTCCAGCTTTGTAAGTGTTGCTGCACATTCTACTCCAATCTCAAACATCTCATAATCAGGAAACGCTGAAAAACACCGGATGTGAAGCTTGTCTATAAGGTTTTTAATTTCATCATGACAATCATTAATGAATTTTAGATTTTCAGTATTAAAATCAGAATCATTGGTTCCATCTGAATATTGTGTTTTTATCTTTACAAACCATCCATCATCATATGGAAAATCGTTTACAGATTTGGGATTGCTAGATAAGGTGTTATTAACTTCAATGATTTTTCCCTTGACAGGTGATCTCACCATACCGAAATATCGAAGGCTTTCAATTGATGCTACACTTTTGTTTTTCTCTACCATAGTGCCAATGTCTTTAAGTTTAATTTTCGTTAGTTTTCCTGCCAAGGCTGCAAGAATTGATGTTGCACCCAAGCTAAACACAGATTCATCCCGGTCATCTTTTTTTATCCAAATGAAATTATCCAAATCATAAAGAATACCCTCAGGAAAATTACAGTGGCTTATTTGCATAATCTGAGTTATTGTCCGGTGGGGGGTTTATTTTTCTATTGAATTTTTATACCCTTTTTTCTCCGTTTATAATATATAAATAATTTCGAATTGTCTCTATCTTCCATACTCCTATTATAGTATATGTATGGTAGTGAATACCGCTAATACCCTTCGACTACCAAAGATTTATATACCCTTTTAATGCCATTGAATGGTAGAGAAAATGACAGAAAAATCTAGAGAAAATGTAGCAGAAAACGCCGAATTATTAGACACGTGCAAGCAAAATATGTTAAGAACGGTCGATGAAATTGCAAAATATCAGCCACAATACGCACAATCAATTTCAAATCTACAGCAAGATTACCTTCAAGTGACAAAAGAAACGATAAACAGGACTTTTGCAATTCAAAAAACCTGGTATAGAAATACTGCAAGAAATTCCTTTACACCAATGGAAGGTCCATATTCAGAACAATATAGAAAACAATCCAACGAAGCCACCTCTCAAGCATTTCATGTGTTCGATGCTGCCAATCAATTAGCAATAGATAGTCTAAACGCAAGTAGGGAGAATATCAAATTGTATAGTAAAACAGTTGAGACAGTGACCGAATATAATGCAAACTTAGCCAATACATGGTCAAACTTCTATACATCCGCACAAAAGCAATACGTGAAATAATATACTTTAGAAAAAATATTTTTTATTTTTTCTTTTGATTTACGAAGTTAGTTATTCTAAATAAGATATTAACAATCATTAGCTTCGGTTATCATAAGCAAACAAAAAAGCATCAGATCCGAAGCTTAGTTATTATAATTTAGTTAAAATTTTCATATTCCAAGCTTAATCTGGTTTATCTGTATTTGAGCGGAACATAAAGTGTGATTGACTTGCTTAAATTCAAAAGGGAGGATAATTTAATTGAGTGGTAGTAAATTAGTTCATAAACCAGTTGCCCCATCCGACATAAAGAACCTGGTTCACGACCTTGTAAATAAAAAATGTAGATTTAGTTTCCTGCCAGAAAAAGTAATTTACATGAACAATGGGATAGAATATTACTATATTGAAGCTGAAGGTATGGACGGGAGTAAATTTATTATAAATGCTTATGGTTCCGAAGCCTTAGACCTGTTTGATGAAGTCCACAGGTGTGTAATTTGTGGAAGATCGATATTTGGAAAGAATCAAGATAGTTTAATTGCATACCACACAGATGAAAAAAGAAATGTGTTCGTCGAACCTGGTTGTATCAATATATTAAAGAAATTCGAAATAGCCTACGGAAAGGAATTTTTTGTTAGGTAGTCTCATAATCAAATCATAGCCAACTAATCCATAATACTTAACATTAACCGGCTACAAAGTAATTCATTGAGCAATCAAGATGTGTCTAATTTAAAATCCTTGCTTACCCTGCCGAATATCCAGTATCTAGTACAAGGTCTAGATGTACTGTTACATACTGATTTGGACGGCGATAAGCGCACAAAGGTAATTCAATTACGCGATGAATTACTGTCATACATCAATAGCATTTTTACAGATTACGAGTAGTCAAATAATTAGGACTGCAATTCCGATAGACTGAATAATCCATTATCAGAATATTTCCAATGTTGGTACGAGCAGCGCTAACAATAGCGGGTAGCGATTCAAGTGGTGGTGCTGGGATTCAGGCAGATATAAAGACCATGTCTGCATTAGGCATATACTCGTGCACTGTCATCACAGCAATAACCGCGCAAAATACATTAAATGTAAACCACATTCATCCACTTGATGCTGGCACAGTTAAAAAACAGATCAGGTCGGTATTATCGGATATTCCAATTCATGCATTAAAGATTGGAATGGTTTACAATAATGAAATTATTATCGCAGTAAGCGATACCCTAAATAAATTGAAAATCCCTATTGTGCTAGATCCAATTATTTCCGCGGGTACTGGAGCGCAACTACTTCAAAAGGAATTTCTAAATGATTTTAAGAACAAACTACTACCTATTTGCGATGTAGTCACTCCTAATATACACGAAGCAGAAAAGCTGTCCGGGATTATGATAAAGAGCGAAGACGATATTAAAAAAGCCGCTTTAAAAATACAAAAACTTGGAGCAAAAAATGTTGTTGTAAAAGGCGGTCATTTTAGAAAGGACGATGAAATAATTACAGATACAATCTTAGATTATAAAGGAAAGTTCACAATATTAAAAAAGAATAGAATAAAAATAGTTGAAACTCATGGAAGTGGTTGCAACTTTTCTGCTGCAGTAACCGCTTTTATAGCATTGCAATTTCCAATAGTTCAAGCCTGCATTATGGGTAGTCAATATGTGCACAATTCAATTGTCAATATTGTCAAAATTGGAAGAGGGATTCCGGTTAATAACCCGATTTCAACTATGTATGAACAATCTTGTAGATATAATGTGATAAAAGAGTTGACTGAGGCAGTTGAGGAATTAACTAGCATGAAGAATTTTGCAAGATTAATCCCAGAAACTCAATCAAATATTGTCTACGCAATACCCAATGCCAAAAGCGTCGACGATGTTGCCGGAGTCAGCGGACGTATTGTAAACGCCGGAGAAAGGAGTGTTCCAGCCGCTGGTATTAAGTTTGGTGCTTCAAAACATGTAGCCTCCTCAGTACTGGAATATATGAAAACCAACCATCTGGTAAGATCAGCAATTAACATCAAAAATGATAAAAAAGTGTTAGAAAGTTGTACCAGATTATATCGAGTAGCTCACTACTATAGAAAACAGGAACCAAAAACCATCAAAGGTAGAGAGGGTAGTTCTGTCCCATGGGGGATCAGTAGAGCGTTAAGCGCCAACCCTGACGCCGACGTCATATATCATTCAGGGGATATCGGAAAGGAGCCGATGATAATAATTTTTGGGCAGACTCCTCAGGAAGTTGTTGACAAGGTTAAAAAAGTACTTAAAGATAAAAATATTTGAATAGTTTTTACCTTATATTATAGTTCAATTAAACTATAATTTTAGATGAAGGCAATAATTTTAGCTGGAGGTCTTGGAACACGTCTTCAACCATATACATTTTTCATTCCCAAACCTATGCTGCCACTGGGAAACAAGCCCTTATTAGAACACATTATTGAGTGGTTAAAGAATGATGACAACGGCATAGATCATATTGTAATATGTGTAAGTTACTTACATAGATCGATAGAAGACTATTTTGAAGACGGAAGCAGGCTGGGCATAAAGATAGAATATGCAAGATCCGATAGACCGCTTGCAACTGCAGGACAGCTATTAACCGCAAAAAAATTTATCGATGATAAATTTGTTTGTGTGTACGGGGATGCCATTTATGAGTTCTCACTTAAGGAAATGATAAATGAACACGACAGGCTTGGAGCATTTATTTCCATGGCCTTATTGTCCTACAAAGCAAGACTAAAGTACGGTTTTATTGACATAAATGGAAACAACAGGGTTACCGCATGGAATGAAAAACCCGAAATAAAGGGATTAATAAACATAGGTTGCTATGTTATGGAACCGGAGTTTATTGATTTGATTCCCCCTTCAAACGCATATGGAATGGATGATGCTGTTCGAGAGGCATTGGATATGAAAAAACTCGTAAATGGGTTTAAAATAGAATCAGGATTCATTGATATAGGGGATAAAAAATCATACCTACAAACATACAAAAAATATGTGGAGCGCCTGGGAAAAATCTAAATCATGAGTATCGTTCTCTTTGAAGATACTAGTTGGAAAAAATTTGTACCACTTAGCTATACAAGATCATTGTTCGACCTTAAAATTGGGAGCCTGACAACTTTTGACTACTTCAATATTAAATCAGCAAAACTTCTAACACGAAAATACTTAGAAAATATGACCAGGCAGAGACATCCAAACTGCAATGTAAACAAATTCGAATATGACTCCAATGATATATTCGTCAATTCACTTTTCTTTCCTCATATGTCGTTCTTTAAGAAAGTGACTAAGAGAAAGAATTTTTTGGTCTCTTATAGAGACAAGATTCTAATAGCAAGATTAGACAAATCAGACTATAAATATCTCTATGAAACAGTAATTCATGATAAAGATGTTCGGAATAGTAAATTAACAGCAGAAATAATTCATATTAATAGCACGGATGAATGTGGTAGTCTCTACAGCTGGCCATGGGATCTCATTTCTGGACTTAAAAACGTATTACAACATCAACTTAAACTAAAAAATAAAGTCCCTAAGGAAGTAAAAGTTATTGGCAAAAACCCCATTTTTGTGGACGAGACTTCTAATATTGGCCTAGGTACTGTCCTTGACGCAAGTGGTGGGCCTATCTACATTGGACCTGAATCCGTTATAGGTCAATCTTCAATCATTGGTCCTGTTTATGTTGGGGAACTCACACAACTAAAACCATATTCGACTATCAACAATTCGTATATTGGCAATAATTGTCGCATAGGTGGAGAAATCGATTCTTCAATAATTTTGGATTATACTAACAAATCTCACTATGGGTATTTGGGCCACTCTTATGTCGGAGAATGGGTGAATATTGGCGCCAATACAACTACATCCGATCTTAAAATGACCTATGGAACAGTGTCAATGAAAATTGGAGATGAAAAAAAAGATACGGGAATAACTAAATTAGGTTCTTTTTTTGGTGACATGTCCAAAACATCAATAGGTACAAATATTTATTGTGGAATGAGAATTGGAATATCTTCACATCTTTATGGCAATATTGCCAATGATGTTCCTTCCTATGTTATCTATGGTCAAGGAATCGGATCCCAAAATGCTCAAATGGATGGATCCTCAGCAATTAAGTTTCAAAAAAGGATGATGTCAAGAAGAAATATCAGTATGTCGACGCATTATGAAAACATGATGAAAACAATTTTTGATATGACAAGCAAAGAAAGAGAGGATTACGGCGTGCGGCCAAAAAGGTTTACTATAAGATAGTTACATATAGTCTAATATCTGCTTTTCTTTCCAAAGACCAATTCTTTGGTGAAGCCAAGGATAGAAATTTGCATCGCCATTCTCAAATTCTTTTTTCACTATCTTTACGATATTCTTTGACACCGTACCTGGTTGACCGTAAAGCTTTCTTTTTTTCTTAAGCTCAAGACCAAGGCCTTCTTTTCTATTGAATGCCTCATCAATCAGAGTAGTTATCCAAGAGGAATTTACGGGTGGAATAAGAATATTACCTCGTGCATCAAAAATGGTCTCCGGTCTATCAGTATTTAGTCTAACTGTAAGTGACAGAACATTTGGAAAGTATAATAATTCTTCTTGCATGGAACCTGAATCTGTCATTTCTGCCCAGCAATGTCCGCTATCCAGAAATTCAATTACGTGAGAATATTCCTTCCATAATGGCGTAATCATAAATTTATGCGGATATTCTTTTGCCAGATTTAGTAAATTCTGTTCAAGGTGATACGACCGCAAAGCCGACTTCATAGCATTTAACATAATAAGGACTAACTTGTAATCGGTATTCTTTATCAAATAAGATATACTCTTTATTATTGATGAGAATCTGTGCTCTGTTAAATTTTCTCTCCTATGTATATCGATTCTAATCCATTCACCTGTTTCTAGTTTTGGGTACTGATCAAATAAACTAGTTTTTGGTTTGTTCTTTCTCTTAATCTCAATTGCGTCTACGACTGAATTTCCGACTACATGAATAAATTCTTCAGGATATCCTTCACGTACTAAATTATCCTTATTGAGCTGCGTTGGTGCAAAGAAAAATTGTGTTCCTGCAGAACATATCCATGTATCTATTTGCTCTGGAAATGGTTCTTCTCTAGCCAAAAACCATCGACCTTCAAACTGTGAATCTACAAACTTCTCGACACTGGATTTTGTCGGATCCTCATTAACCTTTAAATATTTTATGGATTCAGGGCTCATGGATCTTAATCCTGCTTCATTTTGGGCAACTTTTTGGCCCATTCCGAAGACCCATGCTAGCGGGGCAATTCCGGCAACCAGCGTGTCGCCATGAACAATTGGAAGTAATTGGGAGAAATTACCGAAATTCTTTTTCAAATATCTTCCAAACGATCCAAATTTTAGAATTAACTCACTTGCTTTTTCCATCAGGTCACCTCTAATTTGAAGATTGCATGCGATATGATCTTGCAATTCAAATTCCTGAATGCCAAATCCAAGGAGATCATCAAAATGCTGGCCGGTATCGATTACAAACGCCGGTAGTTTCTGTTGCAATGCTTCTATCATCACGGGAGCTTGTTTGTAAAAGTCAGGTTTTGTTCCAATCACAACTGAAAGAACAGGACTATTCAAATCATGAGAAAGCTTATAGCTGTCATTAAGAACATTATGAAAAATTTCAATTGGAAGTATCTTTCGCTTAAAGTAAATATTTCGTATCGGTATCTTATCGCTCAAATATTTTCCACTCCAATGGGTCGCTGCCTTTTGCCTTCTCTCATAAACACAATAATTCCTATTATGATGATTCCGATTCCAGCTGCTAAAATTGCATAGGACAGTGGAATGATTCCCGGAACAAAAACAATCTCAGGTATTTTTGGAATCATACCCTGTATTAGAACAATACCAATCAGTAGAATAGTTCCCGATATGCAAAGGATGATTCCAATTTTCTTTGAGCCATAATCTTTAACGAGACCATAAGCGATTCCTGCCAGTATTATTCCAGGGGCAGCTGAAATCGAAATCACTTGTATTAGTACGCCTTCTGGCTGAACTACGATATCAGGTCCTTGGGACATGGATCCAATTAGAAAGTATATGAATGAATACAACTGAAGTATGAACATTACTATAAGCCCTAGACTTGCTAAACTCACAGCAGTTTCAAGTTTTACCATTTTATATCGTCCTTGAATATGGTTTTAAACCTACTTGATCCCAATTACATCTCCAAATTCTTTCCTGGCAGCAGATCCCAAAACTTGAGCGGATCTTTCTGGCGAAACATGATTGACGTAAACTCCGAATCCCCTTTCCAAACCTGACCAGTTATGAAGCTGTGGATAAACTTCTATATGCCAGTGAATTTGTCTACTATTTTTCTTTTCTGGCGAGAGATGAAATATTAGATTAAAAGATGGCTTTTCAAGTACTTTGTCCATACCCCCCAAAGTGGACCTCAAAATAAGTGCGAGGTCCGTAAATTCCTTTTGAGATATTTTTGAGAAGGATGTCGTATGACGCTTCGGATATATCCAAAATTCATATGGATACGTCGAAGCCCAAGGCGATATAGCGATGTAATTTTCAGTGTCTAAGATTTGTCTTGGCCCTCCAGTCTCTGTTGAAATTATATTACATGCGGGACAATTCCCATTTTCATTGAGATATCTGTTTGAAGCTTCTGCTTCAGATTCAATTATTGGAGGTATGGTAGAAAATGTCATTAGATGAAAATGAGCATGATCAATATCGCTTCCAGACAACACTCCATTATTTACGAAAATAGAAACATAAGTTACACTTTTCTTTGTGTAAAGATGACTAAGGTAATTTTGCAACACAAGAAGAACGTTGGACCACTTTTCAATAGATAGTCCTGGCAAACTTTCATCATGCTGAGGTGTCGCTACGACAATATAATGATACCCGTAGGCCGGTTCGCTGTAGAGAGGCTTGTCTCTGTAATTATTTTCGTTTACAGATGTTACAACTGGATTTGAATTTGGAAAAACTCGTACGTCCCAATTTTCAATAATGTTTTCTTCGTTATCTGATAATCGTTGAAGCATTCCCTCCTTAACTACCAGAGACAATACGGATGGTTGAGTCATACTTTCATTCCCAGGACAATATGGACATTGTTTAGTATCGTTTTTTACTTTATATGTTTCAGGAGGAAGAACTACAAATTTTTCAAGTATGTAATCTTTTCTAAGTTCTGCCAACTCAATATTCCTAAAAAATCCTACAACTACCTTTAATTAAAGGTTCTGTGAGATCGAGCATTAGGTCTGTGAGGAGATTTGTGGGAACTAAACAAAATAACCGTACTTGGACATACCAACAATTTTGTGCGATTTTGGGTCCCTTATATGCTTGAGCTCTCAGGGACGAATGAATAGATGGAACTTTATAAGTTGTGCCATAAATGATAACGAGGATGAACTCATACCTCCATAGTAGGTATTTCTCTTTATCGTTCAGCAGATCTGGCAAATCAATAAGGGCTTCGGTCTTCATAGACGCTAGCTGACGATTTTCCTCCCACTTTGGATAGTTTGCCCAGAGATGTTCAGCAGATTGGGGTCTATTGCGTGTGTATAGAACGTTGGGCTTGTACGCCACTATCATTTCTAGAACTATCATGGCCAGACCAAGTAGAAAAAAACCATGAGCTGCTCGAACTAATGTTTCATAATGCAGATTTCCAATCGCCGCTTTGTAGTAAAAAGGACCCAATGAATTAGAGGCGACAGAGGGTATCAATATACTGCCATAAAGCAGTACTCACCCTAAACATGAAATAGCTACTGGCACTATCCCTTTAGGCAAAATTGTAAGAAACATCACCATTAGTATTAAAATCATAACTATGTGTAATAACGCAAACATTTTTGAACTTGAATCAAATAAAGTTATGGAAAGATAAATGTGTATTCCAATTAGTAACGCTATGCATGCTATTGTACATTTGAGAAAAAATTTATCTTTGTCTTTTGGTAAGAAAAGGTCAGACATCAACTATAACATGGTTGCCAGAAATAGATAAATCTTGATCTTGCAGTTTATTTTTGATACTAGTTTGGCAAAAAGCATGATTTCACTAAACAATGAATTGCTGGTTAGATCTCTGGTAGCAATGCCTAACAACTTGAGTATTACCAAGTTTCAACAATTATGCGACATTTCAAGTAGGACAACAGCAAAAGAGTTACTAAGTTATCTGGTAAATTCAGGAATAGGCAAACTATCGGGTGATTCTGTTACTTTTTCACAAAGTGACAAATTGGGTACTATTATTTTAGCCATGAGAAAAGGCAACGATCCGCACGAATTGTCAAAGAAACTACTGTGGCAAGATTTCGAAATTTTTGCCTCGATACTCATAGAATCTTTCGGATATACATTTGAACGAAATGTAGTGTTGAGTAGGCCTAGAGTTCAAATAGATGTAATTGGATTCTACCAGAAAACCGCCTTATTAATTGACTGTAAGCATTGGATGAAAATTTATGACTTTAACATAGCAAAATTCTCATTGAACCAGATTAGAAGGGCAAGCGTCTTCTTGGAAAAGAGAAAAGAAATTGATGCAGCTATTCCAATAATATTAACTTTACATGAATACAGTTGCAATTTTTTTGAAAAGATTCCCATAGTCCCAATTTCAAAATTTAAGGAATTTCTCCAAACCTTTCCATTTTATCTAGATAGGCTCTATTCAATCCAAAGAAAGTAATATTTGCCGTATTTAGAGAAGCTAAATTCCCAACAATAGTATCAAAATGTTTTGCTTAAATAGATTATTAATGAAATCCTTGTCAATAATTAAAAGAGCTATCGCAGAGATTTATTATTATGAGTATTTTGTATTAAATTTATAGGTAAATGAATGGTAAAATTAAATACCCGATTTTTATTTATCCATTTGAAATCGAATGAAGATTCATCATCTGTTCATCGTCTTATTCGTTATTTTCTCTAGCCTTTCCTCTTTCGCTTTGGCTAGCGGACAATCATCTCTGATGTTAAATGGTACGGTACAATCTGGCAACATAACTGGTGCATCTGGCAACATAACTGGTGCATCACAGTCTAGCAACCTAACCGGGACATCACAGCCAGATAATCTAATTGGAACTCCAGGTGATGATTTTATTTATGGTGGAGCAGGTTTTGATAACATTACAGGTAACCAAGGTAACGATGAAATAGATGGAGGAGTCGGTGGTGACAAACTTGCGGGAGGAGTTGGCGACGACGTTATTTTCGGTGGAATAGGCAACGATAATATTTCAGGAGAAGATGGGAATGATGATCTCTTTGGAGGTCCCGGAGCAGATTATTTTGACGGTGGCAAGGGCGCAGATTATTTTGACTGCGGAACTAGTGCTGATACGATAGCTAACTTGAATATATCAGAAGGAGATATTAGTTTGCCCAATTGTGAAAAGATGTCAAGGTAGCTGGCAGTAAATACTAGTACTATAAGAACATGAAAATTTTAACTCTCCATTTTAATAAAATTGGACTGCATCTTGACTTAATATAATGAGTTACGACGTTTGACTCATAAATACTATTTTGCAATTGCATGAAATTAGAAAGTAATCTTAATATTTTATTAGTTTAGATCCATGTTGAATGCCAGAAAAAATAATGAACGTTCAACCATTTACAAATCCAATGATGTATGTTCCAAAAGCTATGTTTTTTACGAAAGGTAAAGGAGTTCATAAGGATCATCTTACAAGCTTTGAATTAGCTCTACGTGATGCTAAAATATCTGATCTAAATATTGTTTCTGTTTCCAGCATAAAGCCTCCAAAATGTAAGATTATCAGTTTACAGGAAGGCAGAAATTATCTTGTGCCGGGACAAGTTGTATTTGTTATAATTGCAAGGCAATCCACTAACGAACCCAACAGGCTTATAGCTGCCTCTGTAGGTCTTGCTGCTCCAGCTGACGATGGTCAGTATGGTTATCTCTCAGAGCATCATTCTACAGGTGAAACCGCTCAAAAGGCCGGGGACTATGCTGAAGATATGGCAATGGAAATGTTGGCAACTACAATGGGTTTGCCAAATGACTCTTCCCTCACATGGGATGAGAGACAAGAACAGTGGAGATTGTCCGGAAAAATATACAAAACCCAAAATTTTACACAGTCCGCTGAAGGTCATAAGGACGGTTTGTGGACCACAGTCCTGAGTGCAGCAGTCTTGTTGATTTAATTCTTATTTATAAAAAATTTATTTTTTATTATAAAACACTTATTTTAAATAATAGAATCAAAAGATTTACATTGAATTGCATCACTTAATAACAACAATTAAACTTGGATTCAATTACAAACTGGCCTGTTCTAATTTATGATGATAGATGTTCGTCATGTACAATATTTGCAAAATATGCATTCAAGTATTCTAGAGGCCAGATAAACTGCATAGGACATTATTCAAAAGAAGGTGAAAAATTAAGGAAAATAGTATTTCCACCCAATTACAATGAAACCGAAATGTTCTGGATAGTTACTAATAGTCACGCTTATGGTGGAAGGTCCGGTTTATTACCTCTTTTAGTACTGATAATAAAAGGTTTCTTTAATATGGTAATAAAAGGTAAGATGTCGCCCAATCTGAACATTCCACAGCAATGCTTTGATAATCAGACATGCAATGATAACAAATTCAAGCTGAAGAGACTATTCAAAATGTTAAGGAGTGGAAAAAAACTAAAAACTAAATTTATTAGTCCAGTTAACGAATAATATTTTTCATCAATATTGGAATAGAGTATTCTTCAGTGTGTTTGCATTTATTGATAATTATATAAAAAATACGAATAAAAACAATATAAAAATTCCTGTCTTCTCTGCCTTTTGAAGGGCTTGTCAGTTTCCTAATAAAATCCTCCATAAATTTATGATTAAATCTAAATTCATTTATAAAAATTTGACAAGATATTTAATGTATAACCACACAATGTATTCAATTAATGAATGATGAATCATATTGGAAATAGGTTTTACAGTAGGTACAAGGATTACATTCTCTTAAACAAAAATATCATTATTGCTGGAACGGCCGCTCTTGTGGTAGGTGTTTTTTTTACTGAACTGTATGCTGAATATAGTGAGAATAATTTCTTAAATTCTATTGTTACTTTAATTGTAGAGTATGCGATATACATACCATTATTTGCCATCTTTTACTATCTTGATAACAAAGGCAGATATGTGGATGCCTTAACTGGCAAAAAAAACTATGCAAATATTAAAAGTGATCTAATAAAATTATTTACTATATTCTCAATATCAGAAATTATCTATTCAGTATCAAAAGTTTCTATACATTTTCAATTAATGCAGATTTCTTTTGAACCATATCAGGCAACAATTATTGGATCATTCATAGCATGGTTTATTTTTCTCGTGGTCATAAATTTTGGTGCAAAACTAGTAAAGTTATTTAAACATAGTAACAATTAAATTTACAATTTAAAGAAAGTATTGCTTAAGTACACAATAGTCTTTGAATAAAAGGATTGCGATTTTTTAATATCTCTCATGAGGAACACAACACACAGTTAAATACGAATTATGTCAACAATTTAAGATCGTTAAATGAATGTAATTGTGCTATACTCTTTCTAGTTAGAGCATTGTTAATATAAGATGTTTGGCTAGCTGTCGTAGTTACTGTAAATTCGATTATTATTTTTGATGGGTTGATGATTGTTCTTCTTCGTTTTCAATAAGTTACTCACCTAGAGATTTAAATTTCTCTGTAAGATTTACAGTAGCAGACATGTTTCCTGTATTTTCAGCAGACATGTTTCCTGTATTTTCAGCAGACATGTTTCCTGTATTTTCAGCAGACATGTTTCCTGTATTTTCAGCAGACATGTTTCCTGTATTTTCAGCAGACATG
>JBIOZG010000022.1:0-54898 GCA_044870765.1 Nitrososphaeraceae archaeon | reverse complement strand
TTTTGCAACCGGCTTTTTGAAAGTTGATGTGTGTCTAGCGTTATCGTAAGTATCATAATAAATAGAATTAATCCCATTCCCAGGTGCATAGTTACAAGTACCGCGTGTAATTTTTCAACTATTACAAACGCCCCCAGAGTAATTTGGGCCACTACTAATGCTGCTGCAATTATTGATGCAATTTTTGTACTTCTTTTAGTTTCCTGTGATCTTAAAGTAAAAAACATGGTTACAAATACCATTATGCCGGTGGTAGCAGCAACAGTTCTATGAAAATATTCAATAATAAAATCTCTCATTGGCACAAGACCTGCAGGACATAAGGGCCATTCAGGACAGCTCAGTCCCACTCCAGACGAACTAACGTAACCTCCGATAAAGATTAGGGCAAATAATATGGATAATGTAGAAAAGGAAAGTCTTGTCAGGAGCATTTCATATAATACTATTGCTGGACTATTATCATGCCTTTTATGGATTGAATCCGACTTTTAATTTCATGACTACTGTACTACAACTTTTCCAGTCATGTATGGATGGATAGCACAATGGAATGGATAGTTTCCGGGAGTAATGTTGGTAGTCTCAATGTCTGCTGTTGCTCCAGGTTCTATAATGCTTGTATCAAATTGTTTTGCGCTATTCGGATCAGTTGGTCCTGTTCCACTTGTAACAGTATGTGGCAAAGTATCTTTGTTAGTTACTGTTATCTTGTCGCCTTTCTTTACTGTAAGTGTATCTGGATCAAAGTCAGGACTTCCTTGTACTGAAGATCCTTGTAGTATTGTCAATGGGGTTCCGGGTGGACCTGCTGCAGTGGGTGCTTGAGCCGGTGCTGCTGTGGAAGTCTGATTGCCGGCAGTAGCATTTGCGTTTGCACTACTTTTTTGCTGCTGTTTTGTAACTCCATCAACTGTCCCGATACTAGTTTGAGTACCAGTAGCTATGGGTGGAGCTTCTTCGTGTTTGAGTGTTGATGCTACTGGCGGATGATGAATCATGGTCTGCCAGAAAGGTACTATAATGGCAGCGCCAAAAGCTAGGGTAATTACTACTATGAGGATGCCTTTGGCCATCCTCTTAGAACTAGTTCTAGTGATGGGGCTCTCGTCGTGTGTAGTCATAATATTCTTCTCCAATTTGGAACGGATCTTTTACATCTGCTTCTTTGCCTCTTCCTGCAGATTTTATCAAGTTAACCAGCATGATAACATAAGACCAGCCAGCCACCCATGCGCCTATCGTTGCAATCTGATTCATTATAAGCCATCCTGGTATGGTTCCGTCATAGTCTGCTACTCTTCTAGGCATACCGTGCAATCCTAACAAATGCTGAGTCATAAAGACAAAGATTACACCGACAAATGCCAACACAAAGTGTACCTGTGCTGCCCTTTCATTATACATTCTACCTGTGATCAATGGGAACAAATAGTATATGAATCCGGTGAATGTGAGTGAGACTGTTCCCATCAGTATAAGATGGAAGTGACCTACAACCCAGTAACTATCGTGAGTAATGAAATCAAGTGGTAGTGCTGTATTTACTACTCCACCAGCTCCTGAAGCAAAGAACAACATGATTCCACCTACTCCAAATAGCATTGGCGCTCCAAACTTTATCCTGCCTCCCCACATTGTTGCAATCCAGTTAAATACATGCATTGATGAGGCCGGGACGGCAGCCAACGTTCCTACCATAAATACTGTTTTTTCTGTGAAGCTCATGCCGGTTGCAAACATATGGTGTGCCCATGATGCGAACCCTATTAATGCAAGTAACACGAAAGCCGCGACCCCAGACTGATAGCTGAACAGCGGTTTTCTGGAGAACTTGGGTATTATTTCATATAGCATGCCCACAGCTGGCAGCAAGAATATGTATACCTCCGGATGGAATGTAAACCAGAAAAGGTGCTGATAAGCAATTGGATCTCCACCCATAGCTGGGTTGAAGAACCCTGAGATGCCAAGCCTATCTGTATAAAGCATAATTAAGGATGCTGCAAATGTTGGCACTGCAACTATTGTCATGAATGATATTGAAAGTATAGACCATGCGAAAAGAGACATCTTCATGATAGACAAGTCAGGATGTCTGCACTTTAGAATTGTCACAATAAAGTTAATCGAACCAAGTATCGATGATATTCCTAATATCTTTAAACCAAAGATCCACATTTCGGCGGCCGGACCAGGTGCCCTTATAATAGAATATGGCGGATAAGCTGTCCAACCAGTATCAGAGAATCCGAGCCATACCAAAGCGGCCCCTACAGGAATCATCCAAAAGGCAACAGCGTTTAGTTTGGGCCATGCCATATCTTTGTACCTTACCATGAGTGGAATAAGGTAATTTCCTACACCAGCAGCAAATGGAATAGCCCACAAAAAGAGCATTGTGGTCCCATGAACGGTAAAGAATCTGTTAAAAGATGTAGGATCCTGTATAATTTGTAAACCGGGAAGGAAAAGTTCTGCACGTAAGGCAAGTGCAAGTGCCCCACCGAGCATCAATGCTGTTATTGAGGATATCATGTACAACAAGCCAATATCAGTATGATGCGTGGAAAATAATATCTCCCACATAGGACGTGGTTGTTTAACTTCTAAAACCAATTTTCTAACTACCTCTTTTAGTTGAACTTATTTCAAACATTCTATCAATAAAAGTATTTTGGCTGTTTTTATCAGAAGTGGAAATATAATATGTCATGGCTAAACTACTGTACCACAAGTTTTCCTGTCATGTATGGATGAACAGCACAATGGAATGGATAGTCTCCGGGTGTTAGGTTGGTAGTCTCAATGTCTGCTGTTGCTCCAGGTTCTATAATGCTTGTATCAAATTGTTTTGCGCTATTCGGATCGGTTGGTCCTGTTCCACTTGTAACAGTATGTGGCAAAGTATCTTTGTTGGTTACTGTTATCTTGTCGCCTTTCTTTACTGTAAGTGTATCTGGATCAAAGTCAGGACTTCCTTGTACTGAAGATCCTTCTAATATTGTCAAGGCGGCTCCAGGTGGACCTGCTGCAGTGGGTGCTTGAGATGTAGTAGCATTTTGACCTGCAGCTGTAGTAGCATTTTGACCTTGAGCTGGTGCCGGTGCTGGTGCTGTGGTAGCATTTTGACCTGCAGCTGGTTTTTCAGCAGCTTCTGCAGTTTGTGGTTCGACAAATAATTTTCCTCTCATAGTTGCGTGACCGAATCCGCAATATTCCCTGCATTGAATTGGAAACTCGCCAGGCTCGTCAAAAAGATTCCAGACCACATTTACCCTTCCAGGAACTGCGTCCATCAATATTGTATAATCTGGCACATTAAAATCATGAATAACATCCTTTGAAACAATCTCAAATTTGTACGGAACTCCTTGTTTTACATGAAGCTGGCCTGTCTCCTTCTTACCATCCTCATGTTCAAAGGTCCAAAACCATTGCTGACCGATTACCTTGATTGTTTCTGCTTCGGCTGGAACATGCTCAACTAACCTTTCAACATTCCAAGATTCGGCTCCCACCCACGTAAGCAAGGCTATAACAACACCAACGTAAACCCATTCGATTGTTGCATGTCCCATTTTATACGCCCTCTATTTCTCTTAACCTATTTTTCTTGTGTGATTCTCTAAACCGCCAGCATACGTAGACTATGGCACCTTGAACAACAGCTCCAACGACAAAGGCTGCAACCATTAGCCTGTAAAATAATGCCCAAATTTCCACTCTTCTGATAACAAATTCTTCTGATTCTTGTGCGAATACATTGTCAAATGATGAAAGAACTATAACAACGAGTGGTGAGAACAACAAAAGGATTAACCATATATTTGATCTTGGTGACATCAAATTTCCTTGTCCGAAATCATTACTTTATCTAATTTAAGGTTTTTGCAAGTCTGATCAATTTCATTCCTCGATATATCTATGAAAGCCCATTACATTAACTCCTGAAAGTGAAAGCGTATTATTTTCATGTTTTAGAACAGTCATTGATGCATTTCGGATGTGCCATCCATACAGGCTTTCCGGAGGAAGACCTAACATTATAGATATTGCTGCCTTGATTGGATCCAAGTGAGTTACAAATAACAGATTTTTGTCAGGATAGTTTTTCATAGAATCATCTAGTAAACTCTTGATTCTTTTTTTGACCGCTGAAAAACTTTCTATACCGTAACTGTCAAGAATTGGATCGTCGCCAGTATAGAATTTCAAAAAAAGATTTCCGTGCTTTTCTATAACGTCATCATAATTCATGCCAACTAAATCACCTAATTCAATTTCGTATAACCTTTCGTCAGTTTCATATTCTAAATGGTTTATCTCACAAATTATCTTGGCAGTTTCAACGGCTCTTGTTACCGGACTAACATATACTTTATCGATTTTCAATTTTCTCAAATGTTGGCCAGTGTCTTTAACCTGATGTATTCCACATTCTGTGAGATGTGATTCTATGTGTCTACCTACAAGTAGCCGTTTGACATTATTGTCTGCTTCTCCGTGACGTACAAAAACTATAAGTGGCAAAACCATTCAAATTAACATACAAAGTCTTAAATTTGTTTTTCCAATTTTTGTTTTCTTTAATCTGTAATTTGTCTCTCATAGTTCAATTCATTAATTTATAGTACAATGGAAAAATCAATCAATGAATTTGTTCAACAAAGTATCAATTATAACCTTAATTAGTATGCTCGACACTTTATGACAGATTATATGAAAATTTCAATAATTGGTGGCACCGGTGGAATGGGAGAAGGTTTTGCTCTTCGATGGGTTGTAAATCACGATATTACTATTGGTTCCCGCGATGCCCAAAAAGCTGTCAATTCAGCAGAACAGTACATGAATACTGCATTAACGTCTTATGGAAATAGTACGAGAGGTACCATAAAAGGTGCTGACTATATCTCTTCGTCAAGAGATTCGGATATATTGATACTATCAATACCCTATGAATCTATAAAATTAACTTGTGATTCGATTTCTAACGAAATAAAGAATGATTGTATAATAGTTTCCCCAATTGTTCCTATGGAAAGAAATGATTTTGGTTTTACATACATTCCATTTGAAAAAACTATGAAATCTGCAGCACATATTTTGGCCGAGAATCTTCCGGGCAAGAAAATTGTTTCTGCATTTCATACAATATCAGAAGTCAAGTTAAAAAATATCACTGAAAGTCTTGATTCGGATACGTTTGTTTGTGGTGACGATCAGGAAGCCGTTGCAAAACTAAATCAGTTGATAGCAGAAATAAAAGGTCTAAGACCGCTTTACCTTGGATCACTGTCTCTTAGTTATCAAGCAGAAGTTCTTACTCCAATGTTATTAAATGCATCCAAAAAGAACAAGATAAAGCATCCTGGAATAAAGCTCACTTGAACCCGTTTCAAATTAGGAATGCAGATGATAAGCACGATAAGAATTGGATGTACGGAATGGGAATATTATTTATTGTGATGGCTACAGTCATTGCATTAAGGAACCTTTATCTTTATTCTACAGAATTGTCTGTTGGTTTCTATCTTGATAACTACACAAATAATTCAATGACAAACGAAAAATTTGTAGTAGCAATGTTGATTGGTGGGGGAGTATTACTATATTGGGGTAAATTTAGAAGTAGGACGGATTCCAATTATGATGATGTTAGGATGTCAGGATGATCTAAGAATGATGAAAGTAAGAAATGGATAATTTGATATAATAACAATTAAGATTTAATTAATTTCTGTTGCGAGTGTTAACAAAAGCAGCAAGCTTGTCCATTGCTTGTTCAAGTACTTGT
Organism: Nitrososphaeraceae archaeon; assembly: GCA_044870765.1. GTDB lineage: Archaea > Thermoproteota > Nitrososphaeria > Nitrososphaerales > Nitrososphaeraceae > TA-21. The sequence continues at coordinate 49,098 of JBIOZG010000022.1, read as the reverse complement.
TCATTTGGAAGATAAACTATCCTAAAATGACCTTTACCCAATTCTCCGAAACCAGAACCATGCACAGTGAGAATACCAGTTTTGTCTAACAGATCGAGAACAAAATTTTTGTCATCCTTCCAGCCGTCATGAAGTATTTTCGGAAATGTGTAGAATGCACCGTTTGGTAATTTACAGGAAATTCCATCTATCTCATTTAGTCTTTTGACTACCAAATCCCTTCTTTTCTTTAATTTAGTTACAGTTTGGGCAATGTATCCTTGGGGACCTTCCAGAGCAGCAACTGCAGCTTTTTGTACTGGTAGATTAGTAGCAATTCGAACCCTAGCAAGTTTAGGAATATTGTTCCTGATATTCTCTAATTTCTGACAATCGCTATTCATACATATGTATCCGCAACGCCATCCTGTCATAAGATAAACTTTTGAAAATCCATTTAGTAGTATCACCGGTGCGTCTTTTGCAACTTTACCAATCCCAGTAAATTCCTTATCAAATACCAATCGATCGTAAATTTCATCACATATAATGTAGATATCATGTTCGCTAGCCACGTCAATTAGCTGTTTAAGGCTCTTATTGTCAAACACCTCGCCAGTAGGATTATTAGGATTAATAACACATAATGCTCTTGTCTTTGGTGTAATCTTTGATTTAATATCGTCAAGATCGGGTGTTCCATCTTCTGTAATTTTAAATTCAATAGGCTTACCCCCGTAAAATTTTACATATGAGGCGTACGGCGGATAGTAAGGCCCTGGCATCAAAATCTCTGAATTTGGTTCCACTATGGATGCGGTTACCATGTCGAGTCCTTCAGAAATACCATTGGTGACAAGAACATCTTCAACAGTGATGGATAATCCTTTTTGGGATTCTTTCTTTACTATGGCCTGTCTTAATTCTAAAATGCCTTCAGAATCCGCATAATAATTAAAATTGCTAGCGACCGCATCAATCAATGCCTTTTTTATGTGGTCCGGAGTGGGAAAATCGTATTTTACTGGATCTCCAATGTTTAGGTAAATAATTTTTTTTCCAGCTTTTTCATATTGTCTTGCATGCAGTGTTATGTCCCTGATAGCATATTCAACATTGGATATTCTGTCGGATACCTTCAATTAATTACAATTACTGAGAAATATTTGAGATAATAAATTGATTGTTATTCAGTGATTTTATGTATTATTGTAAATACTGAATATTAATTAGCTCAATTGATATAGAAGTTTGAATCTAATTTTAAAAGTTAGAAACAAAGGGTCCGTAGCGTAGCCAGGATATCGCGGTGGTCTTCGGAACCACAGATCGAGGGATCGAAGCCCTCCGGGCCCATGAATGCATATTTTTTTAATTTGCTTTTGATATACTGAAAATTTATTGAGAAAGAAATTTCAAGTCAACTTGATCCCGTTGGCATGGCACCTACAATAAAAAGCTACAGTAAAATTTATTTAATTGAAAAACTTGTTTCCGCTGTGTTAATGCCTGAATTTACTGATGCCGAATAATTTCCCGACGGAGCTTGATTTCCGTCAATACCAATTTGGTCCCACTGAAGAGATTTTGAATCACCTGGACCGAGAATCGTTATCACCTGCGAAGATAGAATCGGATATAATTCATTTGATGCCAAATTTTTTATCTTAAGCCCCAACGCAGAGTTTGGAAATATTAATTGTTCTGATCCCGAGTTCTTTATCGAAATGCCAACAATCTCTCCAGGATTGTAAATTTGCTTATCAGTTGTAATGTTTATTATATCACTTATTGAATTTTTGATTTCTCCATTAACGAATGTATCATTAGCCAAGTTGGTTTCATTTTGAACCTTGTTTGAATTTGAATTATTAACTATTGAACCAGAGTCGCCGATTGAACCTTGTCCACTTTCAGTTTTTCCCGGGGCTGGGACGTTCATAGTCATATTATGAGCATCTGTTTGATTTTCATTCTGTCTATCACATTCAGATTCAAGTGGACAAACCTGTCCACCTTCAGACAACGCATTTTCAACCCAAGCATCAGATGCAAATATCTTGAAGTTGTTTAGTTGAATCGACAATAAAACAGAAAACAACACTAACGAATAACTGAAAAGCAAAATAGTAAAGTTGCCATCGCCTCTTACTCTTCGATTATTGTGATTAATCATAATAAATTGTAGTAAACATCATTTTTAATCGTTGCTTAACTTCAAATTGGCTTTGTCGTTTCTAAATTGTGTTTATTTCCACTTGATTTTATAAAGTTTATAACAAATGCAGTTCATTATGCTTTTGTTATGACTCATCATGTTGCAAAGATAATTGAAATAATAGGGAGCTCCGATAAAGGATGGGAAGATGCTGCACAAGTTGCAGTTGATGAAGCAAAGAGGACCTTACATGGAATTCATGGTATTGAAGTTGTCGATATGACTGCGAATGTGGATCCCAGCTCAGGAAAAATATCAAAATATCGAACCTGCGTAAAGATATCATTTGCTATTGATAGTTCCACTTAGATAGCGAACCTGATGAAAATCGCGGTGAAAACATAAACGCGAAAATACTTGAAGGCATTATTTTTCCTAGACAAATTATAAAAAAATTGTGTTGTTTATTTTTTAGATTTTTTGCTCTCATCTAGATTATCGGCTCCCTTCTCATTGACGGTAAATCTTACTTCACTATATGGATGATATGGAGAGTCAATCATTTTCGCTATTCTGTTTTCACCGGATTTTCTCAGGTATACTCTATAAGTTGAAGCATGGCCAATTACATTTCCACCAGTAGGTTTTGTTGGGTCACCAAAGAATGTATCTGGAGCAGATTGCACTTGGTTTGTAACAATTATTGCAATGTTATAAATTTCTGAAATTCGAAGAAGTTTATGCATAATAGAATTAAGTCTTTGTTGTCTATCGGCAAGTGTTCCTCTACCAGAGAATTCTGCTCTATGTAATGAGATTATACTATCGACAATTACTAATTTTGCTTTGTAATCATCTATATATTTGCCAAGATTTTTAACGATTAACTCTAGATGTGCACTATTATAGACTTTACACACGGCTACATTTTGCAGTGCTTGTACTGGATCTATATTTCTATTGCTAGATATTTGCTCCAGTCTTTCAGGTCTAAATGTTCCTTCAGTATCAATGTAAATAACGCCGCTATTTAATCCACCCAATTCGGTTGGTTGTCCAGCAGTAATACACATAGTATGACATATCTGAGACTTACCTGAGCCAAATTCGCCATAAAGTTCAGTAACTGCCTGTGTTTCGATACCGCCAAGGAATAGATCATCAAGCATACTTGAGCCAGTAGAACATCGTAACAAAGATCTTCTTTTCTTTAGTGCAGTATCAGCAGTAATGAATTCTTTATTGAGAACATCTGATTCTCTTAGGAGTTTTTGGGCTGCCATTATAAATGAAGCTGCACTATCTTTGGATGCATTAATATCTACAGCTAGATCTTCAACTCCGGCTACAGCAAGATCCATTACGGAAAAAATTCCTGCTTCTCTGAGCTTTTTAGCAGTTGTAGGACCTATTCCTTCAATATCCTGAATTTCAAGATTAGTTAAATCGGTAATCTGAGATTGTTCTGATAACGTACCTAATGATGCATCACTATTCATAATGGTATTTTCATTATCTTCTTTTACTGGTTGTTCCGCTTCGTTTACAATATTTTCGGCATAATCATTAGAAATATTTTCAGTATTGTCATCTTTTTCTTCTTGCATGTGAGAATTTGAATAAGTCGATTTTTTGTTTCTCATTCTATACATCATGCAGCGAATTACATTTAAGGCTTGACACACTAGTAGGAGGGTGGGTGGGTGGTACGCTCTTACAAAATCCATTCAATTTGAACTAATATTGCAGATTGTATTGGGTTTCAAGCACTCTAAAATGAAAAATTTTTAAGGTGATGATATGATTTAAATCTACTAATTATCATTACAAGAGGTAAAAATTGTAAATGTTCCCAATTGAGCTACTAAGAGTGCAGATTTCAAGTAAGAAGAATCAAATAAAGCCAATATTTATTGACTCTGAAAAAGATAACCAACCAGCCTTACCATCAAAGATTATCAAAATGTATGAAGATATGGCCGATACGAAATTATCAAAATCAAATGTAGATGAAAATCTTTCAGAGGTAGAAGCAAAAAACCCAGACTATAAACTTGTTAGGGCTCTATGTCATCTTTTAGAACAGAGATGTGAATATGCATCTCACGAAAGTGGATTTTCTAATGCAAGGAACAATGATACAATGAATGCCATACACCTTCGAAGGCAAATATTCGAAATAGCTTCTCTGCTAGGTTATCCCGTAACAGAAAACCAAAGAAAGAATATCCTTCAAAAAGTTGCTTCAAAAAACAATCTATCTGTAAATGATGTGGAAATGGCAATGTGGAATGACCTTGAGAAAAATAAATATTTGAAAAATTTTGATTCTTTAACTTCATTACAATTGGTTGCCTGGTACAATGTTTCCGCTCTTCAAACTCTTTTGCTAAACAGTGTAAAAATGGAATTCAGTATCTATGGTGGTTTCAGTTGGAAGAAAATCTTGCACAAAATAAAACAACTTGGACTGATGTACTCTTTGTACCGTGAATCCAATTACGGATCAGAATCAAATGCTCAGACAAAAAGGGACGAAATATTATTGAAAAACAAAAAGGAAAACAAGATTATATGCACAGTTAATGGTCCACTTAGCATTGTAAGATTGACTGATAGATACGGTATGGCAATGGCTAAATTAATTCCTTCAATAATCTTTAGTGAAATTTGGTCCATTAATGCAACAATACTAAGAAAATCTATCTCCGGTATGAAAAAGACCTATGATTTTGAGCTCTCAAGCACAGGCAAGGATATACCTCTATTTGATGCGTCAACTTTTGACCTTCAATCAGAGCAAAAATCAGGACCAGGATTATCATATGACAACTACAGTATGGAGTACTTTGATAGCAGCGTTGAAAAAAAATTTATGGATAAATTTCTCAAGTTTTCTACTGGATGGCACCTAGTCAGAGAACCGGATCCATTGATTCTTTCGAGCGGTAAAGCATTCATACCTGATTTTGTATTTGAAAAATATGGCGTTAAAGTCTATTTAGAGATAGTAGGTTTCTGGACTGAGGACTATTTGAAAAGGAAATTAGAAAAGATAAAAGACCTGACCAGCAAATCCGAAACTGAAACTTCAACCGGTCCTGATTTGTTAGTTGTTGCAAATATGGATAATTGTATTTCTGAAAATGGAAAAAAGATTTCCATCGATTCTGTTTTTTCTAAATTTGTGAATAAAAAACATTTAATTTTTTATAGAAAAGACGAAATTCCATTTGGTCCAATAATTAGCTATCTAAAGGATATCGATAATAAAATAATTGACGAGATATCGGTCAATCTGCATGATACGATTGCTTTAGAAATGGGTAAGGTAATTCACGACAGGCAAAGAAATAGTGTTATATCACTTGGAGAAATCTCAGACAGGTACAATATTCCGATTGAATCAGTGGTAAAGACCATTAGAAACCTTCAATTAAATACTAACAATTCAGAAAAAGTGATGACAGAGAAACTGAGGGAATTCTTATTAGTTGACAATTATATGATATCCAATGATAAAATTAGCGAATTGTTACCAAAGCTTGATAAAATTGGAAAGCTACAGGATGCAGTTAGACTGCTGCGTCAAAGTAATATACCTGAAGAATGTGTTACCTTACTTATTACAAAAATGGGTTATGAAATTATTTGGAATGGTATTGATTCAAACAACGCACAGGTTCAACGACAAACTACGAATACCTAACAAACCTGTTTGAAATCAGCTATTCTGTAAGTGAAATTTTGTTAAAAAGAGATTTAATAGTATATATGTTGAGGTAGATGTAATACAAAGAGATATTGCAATCAACTGACAGAGAGGATAAATGGCTTAAGAACATCAAAGGAAATTGGAGAGATTCATCATGCCCGTGTGGCAGTAATTTCCATTTTAATGGAAATATCGATGAGTTGTTTTCCTGGGAACGAGTACACCTAAGACACATGACATCTGATCCTGAAAATCATGCAATGCTGTCGCTTTATCCAACAGATATGGTTATTTTTTATCATTCTACGAGTGGATATACAGTCGAGATCAGAAAGCATAAACCTCATGAGATCAAGGATTTGCAAAACGCGTGTATTTATGGAAATGTCAAGCTTGCAGGAGTATGACTTCTGTAGACTGGCACAGGCATAATTCATTTAATATGAAATTATCAATACTTTGGAAATACTAAGCAATCCTATTCTAATTAGACGACTTGCATAAAAGCAAATATCAGTAAAAGTATGAATAAAAGCTATGAATCTACCGACTGGATGGAAGCTCGAATCATCACGGAAAATATACTCCAACAAATACATCGAACTATATGAGGACGTTCTGGACATTAAAAACAAAAAGAAGATCTATACAAGGGCAAGAAGAAAAGACTATTCTACGATAGTACCGTTTGTTTCAGATAATGAGATTCTGGTAATCAAAAGTTACAGACATTTGGTCAATTCATATCAAATTGAAGCTCCTTCTGGCTATATTGACCCAGGCGAGACTCCATTAGAGGCAGCGGTGAGAGAATTAAAAGAGGAAACAGGCTACAGAGCAAATAATATTATCGACCTGGGTTCATACACATTGGATTATACCATGTTTGAACAGACAGGCAATTTGTTTGTGGGTTACGATTTGGTTAACGAAAGGAAACAAAATTTGGGTATGATGGAGATAATAGAGACGGCGATTCTGCCAATTGATGAAATTAAAAAGTTACTATATGATGGAAAAATATTAAATGCATCTTCGATTGTTGCTTTTTACAAATCATTGGAGTTTCATATAAATTACAAAAATAAAAAATGAAATGGTATTGTAATTGATTGGACTGTGATAAATGACAATAATTATTTTGTATGCGAATTGATCAAGTAAAGAGATGAAATAATTTGCACGACAATTATGATGTATTGATTATTGGTGGTGGCATATTAGGCTGTTCCATTGCTTATTTCCTTTCCATCATGACAAATTCCTCAATTATGTTAATGGAAAAGGAAAAAAACGTGGGTCTGCATACAAGTAGCAGGAACACTGGAAAAGTTCATGCGCCCTTTTACTATGACCCAGAAAAAAAACCATCCACTGCAGCTTACACAATAAGGGGATATGAAATGATAAAGCGTTATTGCGCTCTTCATAATTTACCGTTTATAGAAGATGGAGTTGTTGAAGTTGCAACAGATGACAGTGAAATTGATGTCTTGATCAAACATGTTGAATGGGCACGCAGGAACGGACTGAATAACGAGGATATAAAATTTTTAAGTAAAAGTGAAATGTTTGGGATTGAGCCTAATGTAAAGTGTGAATCTGGACTCGTGTGTTTCCAGGACGCCTCAACTGATTTTGGTCTCATAAATCAAAAACTAAAGGAAGACGCAATCAAATTTGGTTGTAATACATCATTTGAAAATAAATTCAGAGAAATTTCTTCCAATAAAAATACAGGAGCAAAGAGAAGAATGACCATCATTGGGACTGCCAAAAATATAACTTCAGATTATGTAATAAATGCAGCTGGGGGTAATTCGCTCGATATTGCGCATAGCGTTGATCTTGCCAAGGAATTTACTGACCTACATTTTAGAGGAGAATATTTGACAGCGCCACCAAAATATAGTAACCTTACCAAAAGAAGTATCTACTCGGTACCGCGATATACAGATTATCCTTTTTTAGATCCCCACTGGATTAGGAGAACTGATGGAAGATGTGAAATAGGACCAAATGCGGTTCCAGTATTTAGTCCGTATTCATATAACTTGGCTGATAACTTGAAAAATGTAGTTCCAAAAATTTTTGAATCCTCTAAATTAGGAGTTGTAAAATTGTTTTTAAATAAAGAGTTTATACGATTGGTATCGAATGAGTTATCTAGTTCTTTATCCAAAACAAACATGATAAATAGAGTAAAGAGATTTTTGCCCTCATTGAATTCATCTGATTTTAAACAAAGAGGTAGATCTGGTATTAGATCTTTGTTAATCGATAAAAATGGAAACTTTGCAGCAGAGAGTTTACTCGTGGAAAATGAATCTTCGTTGCATATATTAAATTACAATTCGCCTGGTGCGACTGGAGCACTTCCTTTTGCGGCAAATATTGTAAGACAATTGGTTCAAAAGAATATAGTAAATCCCACATCAAGAAAAGTTGTTGATTCTCCATTAACAGACGAAGAAATGTAATTGTTAGTGTCTCGTGAAAGTATTCTATGATAGCTAATCTGCATCAAATATTATATTATAGTATATTAAGGGAATTTTGAAATAAACTGTTGAGGGGTTGTTGTCTAGCTTGGTATGATGCCAGCCTCGGGCGCTGGAGGTCGTCGGTTCAAATCCGACCAGCCCCATTTCTAAAACAATATTAATCCTGTCATTTGTTTATAACTATGGTGCTCTCTCAGAGAAACCAACGATACATACATTATGAATATTTTATATGATTCTAATCACTAGTAAAGAAGATTGTCAATTAAAAAACAAGCAGTTAACGCGCAGCGTCCTTGACATGCATTAAATGCTAGACTTCCTCCACAAGGCGCATTAGGATTAATACATCCTTTTGCCTCTAAGTCCGAATACTACAATTGTGGCAATTGCAATTCGTGTAGTTTCAATTCATGTACTGTAGACTCTTAAATTGATTGCAAAGATCCTCATCATGAACAGGGTTATTGCAATATTCAACTATCGATGTGTTTCCACTGCGAAGATCTGCTAAGGATTGGTTCCAATTTGCGTTAAAGTTCTCAATTTTATATGATTGGTTACTTAATTGCATCTGCGAATAAAGTAAAAAGCCACCCAATACTATTGCCACTATAACTAACATTGTTACTATGGGCTTATGTGTTAGCAGATTTATACCGACTCTACCTTTTTCAACTATCTTTGAATTATCTTTAAATCGCTTAACCTCGGCAAGCTCATGTTCTACTATGTTTTCGGGTGGCATGGTATCGCCAGACTTCTCAACTTTGTCAACTTTCGCTGCCTCTTCTCGAAAGTTTTTCTCTGCTTCTCGAAGTTTTTCCTCCGGCCCTGTAACAGGTGGGTTCTCTTCTCCTGCTCCGATATCTCCTTTATCTTTCTGCCATTTTTTAATCCATTTTTTAATTTTATTTACGTCGTCTGCCATTGTTATATGAGTGAGCAACAAGTATTAAGAATATGTACTGATGTAGTGGGCTTTGTGGGAGTTCTTTACAATTGAAGGTTTGTGAAAGTTGGTTGATAACAGAGCAAATCGGCGAAGAAAAGGTAAAAAGCGTTAGAAGCAGATTTAAAATAGGAGAACATGAAGATTCCGAAATTTAAGGCCAAATAAATAAAGGAAATATTGTTTAAATTATGCAAGTTTAGAAGACACTGATGGGCCGCTTTACATCTTGGCCCATCAGGATGATATTTTGCATAACGGTGATATATATTGGTCAACAAATTATAAAAAAGTTAAATCCTAAGGAGTAAGAACATGTATTTATATGATTCTAGTGAGTAGAAAAGACTTAATAAATATTAGATTCTAGCATACGTATGAAGCCTCTTTTTTATCTCAGTTTTGGCAATACTTACTTCAGTAACTATTGTCGGAATGGTCTGGTATGAAATTTTATATGATACTAGTAATTGGTGAAATAATAAAATGAAATGTCCTAAATGTGAGCATGAAAGTTCTTCTGAAGATTTAGTTAGAAATATAGCAGAATGTCCTTGTGATTGTCATAAAGTTACCCACTTGGTCTAATCCATTCAGCTTCAATAAGTTTTTTTGTTTCTAGGTTTATTTCGTCTTTTGGCTGCTCGCTTTCCGCATAATCCATCCGATTATTGAAGTCTTCAATTTTACGAATCCCAAATAAATCTGATCGACGCCTGAAACTAACACAGCAAGAAGAATGACCGATGTTAAAAGACCGGAGTGTCCATTTAACCTTCGTTATTTTCCTTCAGGTCAATTACACATGATAATGAATAATAACTCCCATTCTATAACTCTGGATAATATAGGAATATCAGGAAATTGCAATTGGGTGTCATACTTATATTCATTTTTGTAATACTTGGAATTGTTTTCTTTATTGTATTCGGTATTGGTTATTTCAAAACTGAAAATCTACAAAACAAGAATTTGCAGAATAGATCTACAGCTGTTTTTCCCAATCCTGACTCTATTCCCCCAGAATGTAAATATACTCCAAATGATTTATTGTGTCAATTTCAACTTGAAAAGCAGAAAATGAAGCTGTTGCAGAATGAGTAAATTATTTGTGCTATTAGTAACGTTTACTTCATTCAATATTGAATGCTATTAGTAACGTTTACTTCATATAATATTGAAAGTTATTCGACAAGCCTATAAACTGAGGATTATTTTCGGGTTAAAAAACACTTGGAAGAATAAAATAGTCCTTTATTTAATTTGGAAGATTACGACGTTTACTTCCACTCCCACGTCTTGTCTACGAAATTGCCTGCGATGTCAACCTCTGCTTCGAACACTCCTACTACATTATTAAGGGATTCCAATTTGCCCTCCGAAGTCTGAAAAAATATTGCTCCTCGCCATTTTAGTACACCCGAGGAATTAAATCGCCCAATTCCCTCACCAGTATACGTTGTAATTTCTCCGTCCAAAGTTCTAATTATTCCATTACCGATTCCACGCAACATTCTATTAGAAGAAGGGCTTGCGATATAGGTTAGTAATTCAGTAACTTGTACTCCTCTAAGGCTTCCACTTGCCGATATACTTGTTTCAATTGTAGGACCTTCAATATCCGTAACTCTTTGACCTGATACGTTACCTTTCATTTCTCCAATTATTTCACCTAACATATTGATTTGATATGAATGACCTTACTTAAATCTACTAGTAAACCTACAGATTTAGTGAGAAATTAATGGGATGGCCAGCGCTATATTTTCTGGTATACTTGATAATCAACCCAAGGTTACCATATATCCAATATCTATATCAATTCTCCATCTCTTTTGAGGAAGAGGAATAGAGATTTCTATTAAATTCATCAATGTAGTATTTGATTTTGGTAAAGATTTTGAAATCACTGCCCTTCATGCAGTGTTGGATTCGGGTGTGGTAAATTTCTACCTATCATGGCTTTACGGTGAATCTTCTTGGACACCGGTACCATCAGTGTTGTTATTGTCATTGGTATTAGAATAGTTTATTTTGATAATAGTTAGCATCTTCAGAACATCGCACGATTTCTTGGTCACCAAGATTGTCTCCTATTTTCCCTGCTAGGTCTATACAATTTTGAGTTTGTATATCTGCCCCTTTATAAGCAGCGGAATCTTGGAAAGTCTTTAAGGATAACTCTTCAATATCTATAACGTTATTTTTTATGTCATCGACTAGTTCTTTGAGATTTTCATACTCTTCAGGATTGGTTTGATTATTAAATGACTCGGTAACATCTGAAATTGAAGTATCGTTGGCTCCATCCTGGATTATTCTTGATACGAATTGTTTGGCTTCAGCTTCTGTGAATTTACCAGTTCTTACAAGCTCGTTAATAAATTTGGTTTGTTGACCATGATCGATACTTGATGTTCCGACAGGAGTTGTAAAATCGGTTGATGTACTGCCAGAAGAACCATAAACCTTTTTCACTGTGTCTTTTAAGATACCAAAGTATTTGGTGGGCACTAATTTGCCGCTCTTGTCAGAAACCAAGTTAAAATTATCCGTAATCACTGGCTGATAATCCCATCTCCAAAAAGCCGTTCCCCATACTTTTTCTTTCTTCAAAGCTCCGAGTATTTTTTTCGCATCCGTTTTAGTAAGCTCACTCAAATCTGGATTGAGTTTGGATACACCGCCTTCTTTTGTCCTTACAACATTATTCCACTCTCCAATGTATAATGGAATTCCAGTCAAGTCCCTTGTTTTCAAAAACAAGTCGAATCTCTTCTCCTGATACCCATCTCCATTAGGAATTCCGTACACACTTATTTTGAAAGCGATATTATCCTTAGACGAGGGTGCCATTTTTGCCAAGTTTTTTGGTGAGATGCTAATCTGGCTATTCAAGTCTACTGGAACATTCATGCTATAGACTATCGTTTTACTGGTAATATTTCTCAACTCTGCAGTAATAAAGCTATTAAATTTGCCTATTTTAGTCCATTGTTGTTTAGTGTCAACGTGTGGCTCGCTTAGGATTTCGTAACCTAGAGTACTTGAATGATTATCGACTGCCAATACTATTTTCTTTAGATAATCTGCCATTAGTGTCCAGCCATCATTTCCTTGCTTATCTTTGACGGATCTGTTCCACCAGTCCTTCCAAAAGAGTTGAGCTGCTTTATCTTGAGTATTACCACCACCTCCTTTGGAATATTTTGAATCTTCAAATAAAGACCAAGGAAAACCTGTTCCTCTCGCTTCAAGCCATGAAGAAGTGTGCCACTGATGATTGTCATAAATGATTTTTAGTCCGTACTTATCTCCTGCTGTGGCTATTGATTGTATTTCCTTTATGAAAGCCACGGGATCTCTTTCATAAGCTTCCCAGTAGAAAACTATCCTTACATGATTCAAACCCGCACCTGAAATCATTCTCAAGCTATTCTCAATGTAATTCGGTGGAACCGAAAGCCAGCGCTCGTCATGCTGTTTCATATTGACAAAAGCTCCTTTCATGGCAACTCCATTGATGGGTTGCCTACTTGTCAATTCATCTTTCGATGCATATGCATATGAGCCTAATGGAGTAGAGTTAATAAGGACAGCGGCAAGAACAAAGACTAGAATAAAAACAAAAAATATTCTGGTATTTGCCAAATTCAAGGTAATAATAATAAAAGCTCTCAATAGATTTAATATGTATTACTGATTCGTTATTCACAATTATCCATTTGAGTGTGGCGTTTGTTTTAATATCAAGTCACATCGTTGAATATAGAATCTAAATTTGTGTTTTGTGTTCGAAGGCTAATAAGTTGATGCCCATATTATTAATGGAAGACGACCTTGCCTAGTAAAATGGCTATTTTGATTTAGGGCAACTTTATTGCAGTCTGCTACTCATGTTACCAATTTTATGATATATTGGATAGGGAAATTTCAACAATAAATTTTGAACACTAACAGCCATAGATTTCAATTTTTTTGAAATTTCTATGTAGACAGAAAATTTGGGCATGATTATTGGTTTAGTAGTTATCTTTTAGACAGGAATCTAATTTGAAAATGTCTAATGCGTATGCTTTATTACACTCGTCATGATCTTGGAAGCATACCCATCGGTCTTCGGGAAATGCCGATACGTAACACCAATCGTTAGATGGGATTGATTTCGCAGCTTCGGTTCGTAATGCTCCATTTGGAATCATCATATTTAGTATAAACAGTGCAATTGACAAAGTTGTACATATCAGACGCATTCGTTTGTAATCCATCAAATTATCTAGAACACAAAAATAGTTAAGTTTTCAAAGAAAAAAATATCTAAAATAATTCAGAATTTTGATACTACTATTAGTTTAGTTATCATTAATACCTTGTGAAAGACCATCTTGCGAATTATGAACTATCTCGACTTTTTTTTAAACTTCCTTGGCCATAGGTTGAATAAAGCTGTTTTAGTAAACTGTACTGCCGTTTCCTCTTTCGTGATGATTAATCACAAAATATTATGCTGATCGATTTTCTAATTCGATTGATTTACGATACCATCATTTAAAAATTATCCAGACTCAACGTCATCCGAGGATTGGTAAAACAAGAGACAATTATTTCTCTAGGTATCCGAGACAATGACACTTTCTGCAACCATTATATCCTTGCTCATCAGTAAAATGAAATTCTCTTTCGTGATTACATTCACGACATTTATTTGATTCAGCGACCTCTTCTCTTTCCAAGGATAGTACCTCCAGGCTTCGGTCTAATTTATCTTACTTTTTCCAGATTTTGGGATTCTTACAATGAATATGTTTTACAATCTGCACAAAGGTAAGGCAGTGACAGGAACGAGGTAAATGGTGCCATTTCAATTAAAGATACTGTAATAGGTGCAATAGGACTCACTATCACGATAGGAACACAGAAAGACCAGGGTGTTTTGTCGACCAATTATTTTCTGATAATAATCACTTAGAAAATAATCTAAAGCGTAAATTCATGATGTTAAGATCAATTTCCAAAAATATAGATATGTCAATCATCCCAAGATTATCAATGAGAATTTCATCACAAATGACAGAGGCAATTAATAATCAAATAGCTTATGAAGCATCCGCTGTCCATGCGTACATTGCTATTGGATCGTGGTGTGAAAGAACTGGATATGATGGAAGTGCTGCATTCTTCTTTGAACAGGCCAATGAGGAACATAGACATATGTTAAAGTTCATTCATTTCCTCAATAATTCTGGAGTAGAACCGATTATTCCAGCAATAGAAAAACCTCAGGCTAATTTCGATTCACTAGAGTCTACTTTCCAAGCTGGCCTAAAAAGCGAGCAGACGGTTACTGGACTTATTAATAATTTAGTAGAGGTTGCAGAAAATGAAAAAGATCGTGCTACCTACTCTTTCTTACAATGGTTTGTTAGCGAACAGATAGAAGAAGAAACATTGTTTGAAACCATTCTGCAAAAGTTTGAAATAGTCGGAAGGGACAAACTGGCCCTATATCAAATTGACCAATCATTGATTTCTATTAGATCCAAGGTAATGACAATGGGAAATGATCAGCAACAACCAACAGCTAACTAGTTATTAAAAATTATTTTTACTACATTTCCTTTCTTATCCATTTATCTTTTGGACGCACACTTTAATGTTACCAATATTCGTACTAAGAATTCATACTGCTTATTGTGTTCGTGATTTTCGAAAATGCGTCAAAGAACGAAAAAGAACGAAAAACTCTCCTAATCGCTCAGAGGACATCTAAAATTGTCTTTGAATGATAAAGAACATCATTTTCCTCTTTTATGCATAGTAATTTCTTTTTGTAATTGATATAAGGAATGTAGATTGTAATTTTATATGGAAAACACGACGAAAGAAACATTAGAGATTACAAAACAAAAAGGAGATAAAATCGAGCAAAATGTCTCCCACTGGTCTGACATATTAAAAGAAGTTGTGGATAAACTAACCGGTAAGAATATGGATGTTACATATAATTTTGAGAATTTTGAAATCGATGTGCCTAAAGCAACTGGTCCCGATGGAAGGAATCTGGGCAGCGCAAAGTGGAAGATAAATGGCAAATTCATTTTCTCGACTCAACTTTTAGACAAGTCAAACAGCATGGAATAGATTTGAACGCAACTGTATCTGCTGATTCAAATTTAGATCCACAAACTTCAGCAATGAATAATGTAGTTGAAGGTTTGAAATGTATTAAAGGAAAAATTAGCATACAAATAAAAAAAAGGCCGGCCTTATCGCTCGCTTTAGATGGCAATACAGTTCTTCTTGATATTGAAGATCCTTCGATATTTGGTTTGGCAGAAAGTGATACCAGTGTAGGAATATTCGATGGCCTTAAGACTGCCAAGAAATTAGGAGAAATACTGAATTCAAAAGGTCTAACATTATCTATACTAAGAAAGGGTAAAAAGGCTGTTAGCCTGGGTAGAGAAGCAACTCCTACAATAAGCTCTTTTATAACAGGAAGTGATGATATTCAAGTTGACAGTGTAAAAGAAGTTACTAAGTTAGGTAAGGATATTAAAAACAGTCGGAAGAATGTAAAGAGGAAATAGGACCGAATTTCTTTATTACGACATCAACATCTGAAAGATCCTCTTTTTTCAGAATGATATTGTAATATATTGTATTCAATAATCAATTCAAGATGTAAACTCTATGACGTTCTATAGCTCTAATTAAAATTCAAGAGAACGTCTCAAATGTTCACAGAAGTTCGTCAACCTGAGAAATTATTTTTCTCAAATCTTGTTTATCAGATAGAACATTTTGCCAGTAGTCATTATTTTTTCTTATGATTTCAGGTGCGGAGGAAATCGTGAAATCTGTTGGAAAGCTAGAATCTAATTTTTTCCATTCTATGGGCATCGAAACGGTTGCATTTAGAGTCGGTCTCAAGGAAAATACTGAGGCAATCGTTTTGCCTCTGGCATTTTGATTATAGTCAAAGAATATTTTTCCCTTCCTCTTTAAAGTGCTCCACTCTAATGTTACCTTTTTTGGAAATTTTGAAATAATCATTTTGGCTATAACTTCGGCGAAACTTTTTGTCTGCTCATAGGAATATATATTTGAAATAGGAACATAAATATGCAATCCTGATTTTCCAGATGTTTTCAAATATGACCTTATCTTTAGCTCGCTGAGTATGTGGTTGAGTTCATGAGCAATATCAACTGCCGCTTTAAAACCAGGAATATTGTATTCTGGCTCTTGCCCTTTTTTTTCTTTACCAGAGTAAATATACGGATCAAGATCAAAGACAATAAAATCCGGAAAATTCAAACCACATTTTTCTTCGTACAACAAAGTAGAACTATTACAGCTCTCAAAATCCTTAATCCTACTGTACCAAGGATGCATTTCTATACAACCCAAGTTAGTAATCCACAAAAGGGTCTCGATGTTATTGCATATGATATAATTGATGATATTGCCCTTATGTTCAGAATGAACTTTGGCCGTAGAAACAAAATTTGGTTTTTTTTGGTTCCAATCCTTCTGATAGAAGGACTTGCCGTAAATTCCATTAGGATATCTGCTTAAAGAAAGCGGCCTATCCCTCAAATGAGGCAGTATATAGTCACTTATTTTTTCATAATATTCTATTAAATCTCTTTTTAATATTGGCTGATGATCTTTCGTCGCCTTCCAATAAATCTTGTCTGGGTTTGTAACCTTCATCTTGTCGATACCAGTACAATTGATACCTTTTTTCCTAGCATTCCTATTTTTTCTAGTTTCTACTTCATTATCTAATTCGGAACGATCCTTAGTTACATTATCCGCTTCGATAATACATTCTTCGGCGTTCTTATCTTCACGAAATCGTAAAAAAACCGGCGCTCTAAGGATGTCATCTTTAGTCCATTCGCCAAACTTAACTTCTGCTATCAGTACGGGTCTTAACCATTTAGTCTCCCTATTAAGATATGGAACTTTGTCTACTGGTACGGTATCTGCCTCAAGATTTTTTAATTTAGAATGTATCACACCAAGGATCTCGTCATCAAATCCTGTTCCTACATGGCCGGCAAACTTTAATTTCTTTTCTTTTGGACAGTATATTGCGAGTACTAATGAACCAAAATAATTGACTCTATTCCCCATCCCTTTTGTATAGCCTATAATTACACAATCCTGAGTTTTTGTGTTCTTTATCTTTAGCCAGTCTTTAGATCTCACGCCTTCCTGGTACAGGCTCGTTTTGTGTTTGGCTACGATGCCTTCCAATTTCAATTCGTTACTTTTTCTCAGTATTTCAATTCCCTTTTCTTCGATATAATCAGATATTCTAATTGCGTCATTAGTTTTCAATGCTTTTAGTAGCAAATGTCTCCGGTCCAAGTATGCTAATCCTTTTACATTTTTGTCATCTTTGTAAAGTATATCAAAAGCATAATACGTTGATGGAAACTTTACGGAAAGTGCCATTATTTCATTAGGGTCCTGTATATTCATTCGATGTTGGTGAGTGTTAAAATCCGGAAGTCCTTGCTCATTTAGGACAACGATTTCACCGTCAACTATTACGGAACCACAATCTCTAAGAGAAATTCTTGCCGAATTTACTATTTCAGGATACCTTTTTGTTATGTCATTACCATTTCTCGATTGGATCCTGATTCCTTTTTTTCCCTTGAATAAAATTGCTCTAACTCCATCCCACTTGACTTCAAAGACCCAATCTTTGTTGTTAAATGCTTTGTCAAGAGGCGAAGCCAACATTGGTCTTATATTCTGGAAAAGGGATTCTATTTCGCTTTTATTACTAATAGAAGTACTTGCGCTTGTAATAATCTTATCTTCTGAATATCTCTTGTTAGACTTTTGAGATCTGTGCTTAAATTCAATATCCGAGTTAGATCTTCCGGTAAGGACAGATTCGGGCTGCGTTGAAGTAATGTCATCGGCTGATATATACTGATCCTTAATCTTAATCAGTAACCATTGGTTGTTTTTTTTAGTCCTTATTAGATAGAATAAGCCCCTCAGTTTGTTTCCGTAAAGTTCAACGGTTACTTTTCCTTTATTTATCTGCTCTGAAAGTGGGCTATCACTACTATAACTGCCAGTATCCCAAACTATTACTGTTCCTGCCCCATAATTTCCTTCAGGTATACTTCCTTCAAAATGCAGGTAGTCAAAAGGATGATCTTCTACCATGATGGCTAAGCGCTTAATTTCAGGATCCATTGAAGGCCCTTTAGGTACGGCCCACGATTTAAGAACTCCATCTTCGGACTCTAATCTAAGGTCATAGTGTAATCGTCTTGCTTCATGTTTTTGCACGACAAAATTTCTTAACTTTGTATTTGTGTCGTAATTTTTGATCCGACCTTTGGGCTCACTTGTCAATGCAAAATCCCTTTTTTTATTGTAAGGAACAAGTGAGGTGTTAATAATCTCGTTTCTCCACCTTTTTATTCCGCCTTTTATTCTGCCTTACTAAACTCATCTATTAGGCCTCATTCATAGTTGGTCGGCAAACTAGAAATATATCAAAATATAGCACTGATCTTTATTAAAGGAGTCAGCTATTGAGGCTTTCGGGCATCCAGTTAGTAACTTGAAATGAGAATTCAAAGATGTGAGATTTTAAGTCTTATATTAGATGTTGCATTAAAGTGTACATGAGTGGAATAACAGATTGGGATGATATCAAAAAAAAGGAAGCAAGAGGAATTGACGACTATGATTTGGGCGAAGTCCATGATTTAGACGCAGAGGTAGTTGTTACAAAAAGAGGAGTAGTTGATAAAGACAAGTTTTACTTGCCAAAGAATAAAGTTGTACGTTATGATGGGAATAAAGTATGGTTCAACATTACTAAAGATGAGGCCAAGGCCTTTAAGAGAGACTGAACCATACTATTCTCACTCTTATTTTATAATTTCCTGTTTACTGCATCTAAAGATGTCATATTATCGGCCGGATTCATAATGGTAAGTATTCAATACCAATACCAAAAGGAGCTATAACAGTCTAACAATTTGTGTTTGATTAAGGCTGCTTTCATCTATTGTCCATTTCCCTTTTAGGATGTACTATAGGACGCTCTTGTTGAGTCGAGTGAATATACAAATCAGAAATCCTCATCCGCTCATTCTCAGTTATTTCTTTAGAATTTACATTCTCTAAGAGAGAAATATAACACAGTTTTTGAAAATCTTCGTCTGGCATTGCTATAATTGCACAGGTAGAACAAATCTGAATTCCAGATTTTACATCAATTTTAGTATCACATAATAAACAAGTCGACATTTTAGTAAAGTCTTCTGACATATATTGTATTATGTAAAACATTTAATATAATGATTGGATACGACTAAAAAGTTGAATTTTCTAAGCATTAGATGAAATAATCAATTTATAAAGGATATTTTAACCGATGGTGTAAAATGTAATAATTATTTCTATACTAGAGTAAAAGCTTTTCTGTGGCAAAAATTAGTGTATTACTGCTAATAGTAATAATCGCTCTCACAATATCAAAGTTTGAATTTATGATTTTGGACTATGTCCTTTTATATCTGGCGAACCCTTCTTGTACGTTATTGTTACAATATCTTCCTTGTCATAGGAACAATTATGAATCACTCTAGGTATTTTATCAGATGCTTCAAGGATGCAAGTCCCACTAGCATCTTTTATTACAACCCGTGCATCACTGATAATATCACTCTCAAATGATTTGAATAAAGGAAATCCGAACAGAGCCTGTAATGCAAAGAATATTCCCACAATCGCAACACTTGCATAAATCAACATTTTTTTGCCATAATCTTCGTATTCCATGCTGATGCATATTACGAATACCTTTAAAAAGTATCCACAGTAATCGATCGATTACCTATCCCGAGGCATATTCTGAGAGTGATTTAAACTTGATTTTTGTAGATCTTGTAGATGTGAAACAGAAAGGGTTCACGCTTATGAAGGGACCTTAATTTCTCTTACACTCAAGCCCCTAAAATTCCATGTCATATTATCTGATCTAAAGATAGCTAACGGTCCCCCATTTGTTATTATGTAGTTTTTGGTCTTTCCGCAATTTGCACTGTAAAATACACTATCAGGGCTGTTGGCGTACCATCTACCGTTGTCAGTTAGATCGGTAACCTTTAACCACCGATTATCGGCCTTATCATCTAGATAAGATTCCATCTTTACCGCTGTGTCATTATTAATATTGTATACAACTACCTTCCATCCAATCCACCTTCCAACGATAGGATCAGTGACTTGTGTTTCTGCACGTTTGCTCGTATAGCCACCTGTATGCCATATCTCCTTTACCCAAGAAACAGTTCCATTAACATCTATTTCACCCTTCAAAGCTGTTCCTTCACAAGGAGCAGTATCATTATGTACCCCACCTCTGACAGACCAGACAAGAGAATCATTTGGATTCATTGTTGGAATTATCTTTGCGTATCCAGTCATCTCGACGTTTTTCCACTCCTCAGATCCTGGGAGTCTTAGCACTTCCATTCTGACCTCACCAGCGTATTTCCCGTTTTCAAGTCGTCCGCTTATCTGCCATGAACCATCCATTTGACGAGAAATATTTGATGCGGCGTTGAATCCAGGATCCTTTGTAGGATTGTTCATATCAATAAACCATTCTCTGCCTCCAGGTTTTGTAGGATAAATTTCCAATATTCCAAATTTGTCAGAGTTTGTCATAGTCATAATATCTGATAGAGATGTCTTTGAAAATGGAACATAGTAGGTTATTGCAAAAGTGCAGACAATCAAAGTTAATGTAATAAACAACCTGGTATTCCTAGTTCTCATCCATCCCTACTCCTCATAATTATAAAGTTTATAATTGTTAATCTTCTGATCTGTGTTTTAAGCCTATAGATAATAGGCTTGGTTATCATGACATAAGTCTGACAAATATTCTTTGATTAGTCTTATTTGAGAGAATTACCTAGTTGTATCTATTCTCAGTGATTGTAAAATTTGCTTGATAGTGGGTAAATAGGTATCAAATTTAGAACTTTCTGCGCTATACTGGAGTACATAAATCTTTTTGCCCATAGATATCCATGAGTGCATTATCTCGAAGGAAACAGGATTTCCGATATTTGGTAACGTTGAAAAAACAACTTGATAACCAGGATGGCCAGCTAGAGTGGTAGGCTCAGAGCTTAAGATTTTTACTTGATTTGTTTGATTAAGGGAGGAAAGTGTCATATTTGTAAAATCTTTGAGAGATACGTTTTGTTGATAGTTCATTACAGTTATAGTTAATCTAGGTGGAATTGGATCGGAAAGATTTTGTAGTGGCCCATAAAATGCTGCTACCTGAGTATACTCTGGTAGACCGCTATTGGAGAAAGTCCAGTTTGAAGGAAACAACATAAATATTCCATGTTGTGAGTTTCTATAAGCAAGCTGGTTTGTCGATGATCCATTAGTAACGATTGATTCTAGTTCAGAACCAGAACTAATCTTATTCGTATTTGACTCTGAGCTTTCAATTGCAACAACAAGATTTGATGAGATCATTATTTGAAATAAGAGTGCAGTACTAATTAATCCGCAAATTGTCAATAATCTACTAGTAAATAAATTCATAGTCTTTATCGAGAAGTAACGAATGAGTCCTTTAATTGTTTCTATTTAGACTAGATGATAATCAATTGGATTTCTTGTATTATCAATTGAATCAATGTGTACTCATTAATTTAGTACGTGCGTGTGGACTTTTTCCTACAGCAGATTCATATAGAAAAATAAGCAAGAAAAATAATTGCTTAAATGATTATACAAACTATTTAAATTATAATGAAGACATTAATTTAATGGAAACGATGAAATGTGATTATTGTAGAAAGCAAATACACTCCTTAAATCACTTCTTGGATATGTTCGTCTGTAATACCTGTTATCATAAATTAATTTCCCATGTATTCTACCCAGGGAAAATCAATGCTTGATGGTTAGACGGTACCTTAATTCGCTAGGACTAAAATTCATTACCTTAATAGATATCGCTACTTATAACTCTTAAACATGTGGATCACTAGATAAATTAACTTGTACTCCATAGAAAGCTACTCCCATAAGAAAATTATTTACTCCTTTAACTGTGATCACTTTTTGGGTAGCTTTTATATAAAATATGTAAACCTAGATAATATTGATAATTTTGGTCTCGTCTGATAAACACTCATTTAACACTGATATAACTGATGAAGAAGAATTGAGGGAGATTGAAAAGGTTGAGAAAATATTGAGCTCGGATGAAAAAGTTCTCCTAGTTGCTAGACAGTCCAGATTGATGCCTGGTGGCTCAGTTCTAACACCAGACACTATCATAGCTACCGATAGAAGAATAATTATGAGAGACCCATACATGCTCGGCTTAAAATCTGAACTTATTGATATTCCCTATGATGTAATAACCAGCGTAAAACTCCAGAAGGGTGTATTTACCTCAACTATTTTATTTAAGGCACCATCGTTGGTAAACAAGAGCAAGTTAGGCCTTATTGATGAGAATATATCCGGAGAGGATGACCAAGAAGGTGTGATGGAGGCTCTCTCAAAGGACAAGTCTGAAGAACTTTTAGAAATAATCAGGCGGCGAATGAAAGAATCGAGCGATGATAGATCAATAAGTGTTGATAATATCTCAATTGCAGATGAAATTGAGAAGCTCTCTACATTAATGAAAAAAGGAGTTTTGAGTGAATCTGAATTCCAGAAAATGAAACAGCAGCTTTTAGAAAAAATGTAATTGGATAAAGTTGCAAATTGGTTGATCAATCTGTTGATTTAACTTCTTTATTGATGGATGCCATTCCATTCACAAAGAATTTACAGATAATAAATCTCAATTCCATATAACTAGTGAAATCTACAAAACGAAATATGTTTGCTTTTGTCCTGTACCAAGATCTAAGCTTTCTTCCACATATCTCTAAAGTAAGGTAAGACTTTTTTTGAAAATAATCTAATAAATTCAATTTCATCTGGACTTGTACTGTGTATGTAAATTTTTGTAAAACCAGCATCAAGATATTTTTCGATCGGAGAAATTAGGTCTTCTATGGAAGTAACTATTATAGTTGATTTCTTTTGTTCATCATCTGACACTTCTCTTTTCGCTTTTTCTTCTAAAACCCTTGGATCATTAATATTAATATCAAACGCATCGTCTATTTGCGTAGTACGCCAGAACTCGGTTGCCTTAAATGCTTTATCGTAATCCTCAGAATAAGATACTTTTGGTTTTGCTATTTTTTCAAGTGAATTAATATCCTTGTTGGCATTCTTAGCAGCACTATCAAATATTTCAAATGTTTCTTTTACTCCTTCAGGTTTTGAAGTTGTAATCAGCCCATCCGTATATTCAGCCGCTGCTTTGATTGCATTCGTACCTGAACCTGCCATAAACAAAGGTATGTTCGTTGAAGGAGGTGTGTACAGTTTGGCGTTTTGGATTTTAAAATATTTTCCTATAAATGTTACAAAGCCATCCTCATCTACGCTACAATGAATGTTGCTATTACTATCTTTTTTATTATTATTCCGTCGTGACTTTTCTAAAACGTTGAAATTATTTTCACTTTTGTTCCATAATTTTTTGATGATTTGAATTGATTCGACAGTTCTTTCGACCCTAATTTCTGCAGGGGGCCAATCAAATCCCAAAGTTACTTCATTCATTGCCTCACCAGATCCCACACCAAGACCAATACGTCCAGGA
The DNA here is from genome assembly GCA_044870765.1 of Nitrososphaeraceae archaeon. GTDB lineage: Archaea > Thermoproteota > Nitrososphaeria > Nitrososphaerales > Nitrososphaeraceae > TA-21. Next base: position 25,029 of record JBIOZG010000022.1, on the reverse strand, counting down.
TATAATACATCTAGGGAAGCAAAAGCTTGTGCGATTAATCCAGGATTATATCGATATACAGCAGCAGTAACTCCCGTTATAAATTTCATTTTTTTTGTTCTTTCGGCGATGGCTGAAATCCAGACCCATGTGAAATTTCCATGTCCATTTGTATGCGACCATGGATGAAAATGGTCGCTTGTGAGAGTTGACTCGAAACCTGCCCTTTCTGCCTCCTTTACAAAATCAATCAATTGCTGCATTGAATATTGTTCTTGCGATGCCCAATATCCGATTTCTGTCATATTTTAATATGGTATATAATATTTATTAATCAGTTTTAAATTCAGTACTTGAAATGATACCAGAAAAGGCAATCTAAGAGCATTACTTTGTATGGTAATTAGATCTGCTACAATAAATCTAATAAGCTGAACTTATATTAATTAAATTGTTAATTAAATTGTTAATATACAAACGCTTGGAATTAGCCAACTCCGGTTGGTTCTTCTTTCTTCTGATGTTCTAATTTCATATGTTGTTGCTTTTCTTGTTGAGTTGCAAACATTATACCACAAATATGACATTTTAAATTGTTACCTTCAGATACTGCCTGTGACAATCAAGAACCATCTCCATTATTCGGAGTGTTGTGGAACATGTATAATAATCCACTCCATCATTTAAATCTGTTACTTAAGCTCGTTTCGCCGTTTGTGCTAATTTTTACCATTCTTGGATGTGCTTTTGTCTTATTTAGTCCAAATCCTCTCGCGTACGCTATTTGTATTCGACTTTTTTTAAGATGTCCATTATCGATTTCTAAATTATCGGAAATTACTTTGTTCCTACCACATAATTTGGAGCTTTAATTTTTCTTTTAGATTTACCCGATTTACACAAAATTGGGTAATTTATGAAGATTAGAATTAGCTAGGCAATCTTGTTGACAATATAGGAACTTGGTGGACGAAGAAGCTTTATGAGTAACGCTATTTTCCAATCAGTTAATTGAATTGTGAATTTAGTTATTATCAATGTATGATATCTAAGATGATATAGATTAGTATTAGCAAGACTAATATTAAATGTCCAAGGTATACTTAAGTTTGCTCGTTACCAATACTCATACCCAGATTATAATTCAGCCGTATCAAATACCTATTATATCAAACAAAATTTCAACCTCTTGCTCAGCGCTTTAAAATTATTTTTTGTCACGTTTTCATTTTAGTAATGCAATAAGCTGTTTAAAATGTGCTAGTTTCTGAGATTCTAATAAATCATTATTATGTTTTGTTGTGCTACAACAAAGTAGGGAAAGGATTTCGGTTTTTGACTCCGTTCACCGAAAGTCCAAGCTCCAACTAATATGGAAGGGATGCCAAACACGGGGCTGGCGACTCCCTTTCATAAAGTTATTACTTACTTTTACAGGTTCAGGGATTTCATATGATTTTGATAACCAATATAATATCTAGTGTAGAATTACCAATAATACTACCAAATTCATTCTTTGCTTTGTTGGTCAGATTCTTTACTTCTGGAAGATCTCCAATTTTCTCGATACCTCTTTTTACTCCGCCAAAAAATGTATCCCAGCCTAAACCTATTAGTGCAAGAATAACTAAAATGATCAGTATGAGTACAATCCATCCTATCAATAAAAATTACTTCTCATTATGTATGCTTTAAACTTTGAGAATCTTATGCCAAAATTGCTTTCAGTAGTATGGTTTTTAAATACTGTAATGAATTCCAGTATTACATTTACCTGATTGGATTGAATAACATACACAACCATCTCTTAACATTATATTTTGAAATGTTATCGGATAAGCTGTTCCAGAGTTATCTTTATTTGGTATCAACGAGTCATGTGGAATGAAAGTAACTGATTCTGGGTCATCCTTATCTATAAAACCAACCATAAGTTGAGATAGCTCTACTTTATACCTGATTGAGTAGGGAAAGTTTCCCATCTTATTCCACCACTCAATCCCCGAAAACTGATTTCCCGCAATATAATCAAAGTTCATAGAACCGAGTGAAAAATTAAAGGTTTCTGATATTCCTGTGATTTGATCAGTGATAGAATATTTAATTTGTTTATTTATTTTGTCCAGCACCAACATCCGTAGGTATGAATGTTCAATAATTGGTAATACTTTTGTAAACCTATATCTATTGACACCTTGAAATATTGCTTCAAAGTAGTCCTGATTGTCAAACTGACAGATAAGGTTCAATTCAATTGGCACATTGTGGATTGTAAATAACTCCAACAGGTAGAGCATCCAGGATTTGTCAGGTATTTGGTTTCCTAAATCAGCTACTATTTTGATGACGTCTGATGCTGCTGTTGCCCCTGCAGGAAATATTGGTGTTCGCTGTTTCTTATCTGTGATACGACAAAATGATCCTACCCAATAATGCAATATGGTTAGGTTAAGTACTCTCTCTAAATAAAATTTCCGATACAAATCTTGGAAAAATTCAAAAGTAGCTTTAATTCGATATTCTATAAAGGAACTTTTGAGTATTAGAAGGCTAAATAATCATAACTTAGAGAGCAAACTAATAGTTACGACCCTTCATTACTATTATTTGTGTTGGTGTTGGTGTTGGTCCATGGGAACCTTTTTCCAATTATCTTATTCCAATTTATTCTTATTAATAAGTACAGGGTTATTAAAATTCCAGCGATACTTAGAATAACGGCTGTTATGATAGCGACTGGATTATCTGTATTTGTAAACGTTGAAATCATGCTGTCAACAAATGGTCTTCCTAAAAGGATTCCTACCCATACAATAAACTCATTATATAATAGTACTCCAATAAATACAGCAACAGCAAATTTCTGTGGGCTATATCTTGTCAGACCCAATGTAATGTAAATGAGATTTTCTGAAAATGGGATTACTGGGGCTACTAGTGCACCTATCCAGCCGTATTTGCCTAGGAATTTTTGAAGTGATATAGTTTTTCCCTTTGATTTTCTGGTGATGATATTGCGTCCAGAATAGGCAAGATAAAAAATTATCATCTTCGCCGCAACAGCACCAGCTGTGCCAAATAGAGAGATTAAGTGTGGATCCAAGTTCTTGTTGAATGCCGCTAGTAGAGGAAGGGGAAAATAGGGTATTGGTAAAAAGAACAATATATTTATGATAAAGCTTACCAATAGAATTCCTGGATATCCAAAATAATCATATAAAGGGAGTAGCTCCTCGACAGTAACCAAAGATGGTAGACTAAGATCAAATAATATTATTAAGTGTTATAAAGATCGAGTTTTAAGAGAACTCAATTTGCAGTAAAGACAGTGTGAAATACAAGTTGATTTAAGATACGTAGAAGCTATTGTTAGAATCAAATTGTCCGTTAAGAACGTGGTAATTTGTATATAGGCCACATGTATGAAACTAACTAATGATTGGGTTGTTCTTTGATAATATATCTGAAGGATTGTTTCGCGAGTTACCAAAAGCTCCAAATGTAAGGTCTCAAGTATTGCTGAATATTCACCAATTTGAAATCGGACAAAGTTATGTTACAGCAAAAATACAAAACAGATTCGCTGAAAACGTTACACTCAACATACAGGGGGGCCGACCAGGGATCGAACTTCAGGGTAGCCTCTTTAAGATTAAGAATCCTGAAAATCAAGATCCTTTACGATTTGCATACATAAGGGCAAATTTGATCCAAACCGGCAAAATATTTGTTAGAAAGCTTCCTGTAATTGGTATAAGAGATTGGTTATTAATCTATGAAGATACTTTGGTTGAACTTTCGGTAAAAGACTCTTATGACGAGTTAGAAATTGTCGTAGTTTAAGAAAGTTTTGCCGAGACAAACACTTCAGTCGCACTTCGCCATTTTGTATTTTTGATAATTTCCATTTTTGCCAAAAAGGCATTCTAGTTTCCAATCTGGTCTGACTATGACTAGAGTATAACTAGCATTAGAATCAAATTTAGAATTCAGAATAAATAAAAATTTGATACTTCAATAAGAACTAAATAGATAATCCATCCTAAAAAAAATAGTCAGTGACCACCACAGCCACAACCATGTTCTTCTCCGTGATGATGAGCAGTAGAATTCTCAGAACATGTTGGACAAAGTGGACTATTATTTTCAGACATAAATGTAATCCCACAGGAACTACACTTTAATTTTTGAATGCCTTCCATTATTTGTTAAGCTCTAGAACCTTAATTAATGTCTTTCTTGGTTAACAATATTCAGATTCGCATAACATATCTATTATACACCAAGTAAAACTGTGAAGCTAAAACAAGGTATGAAGTACGTAAGGTTATATTCCCTCATAATTATTTACGATTGATTGAAACAATTTGTGGTTATTCCTAGTTTTAAAGAGAATACTACTGAAATAATGTATTTTGAACCAAGGATTGTCAAGATAGTCAAAGGCGATTCCATAACTTGGATTAATCGGGATACAAAAGTACATAACTTGATTTCGGGGGATGCAAACTCCTCTTTGCAAAGTCCCTTTTTTCAGACTGGCAGTATGTTGCCAGGGGAATCAACTTCCGTCAAGATTGATAGTAATCAGCAGAGCATACCATACTATTGTTCTATACATCCTTCTGAGAGAGGAGTGATAGCAATATTTCCCATACCAGAGGACCAAATGACAGAACAGGACAAATCCAAATTCTTAGAGGACATGAACTTGTTCATATCTGACAACGCAAATCAAAAAATATTAACTCGCCTTCAGAGACAGCTAGATCCTGCAATTATTGAGTATCTAAGCGATCCTTATGCAACACTGATCCAGAATAGAGTTCTGACCATTGTTTTTTGGGATATTACTAACTTTTCAAAATTAACAGAGATCTTCAGAGACCATCCAGAGCTGATAGCCGTTTTTCTCAATGAATACTTGGGTGTGGCGGTGCCTATAATACACGAATACGGCGGAATTATAGATAAATTCATTGGAGATGGGATACTTGCATATTTTGGATTCAAAGAACAAGAAGATGATGGTTCAATTGGAGCTTCTAATGCGCTTCTTGCCGCCCTAAAGCTGAAGCAGGCATTCCAGATTTTTAAGCGAAATTGGCTGGATATATGGAAGACGGTTACTAATTCTGATATAAGAATAGAAATAAAATGCGGTATTAACACAGGTTCGGTTTTAGTTGGGCTCATGGGAAGCCAAGAAAGGGATCAGTTCACTGTAATAGGAACACATGTGAACTTGGCAAGTAGGTTGGAAGGAATAGCTGAATCCGACCAAATAGTTATTTCACAATATACAAAAGAAAAAATTCTAGAAAAATTCAACTTAGAGACTATTCAGATAAAAGATAAAATAAAGGCATTTGAAGATATTAAGGAATATTACACAGTTCTAGGTCAGAAGTAGAGTTTCTAGATCTCGGAACGAATTAGTATTTTTACAATCAAGTCCATTATGTAGTTGGGATCGTATTGGGTGGATTCAGAGTAGCGACACTTTCCTTATTGCTCGCTAGAATAATATACACAATTAACTGGTTTAATATTGCTTCAATATTTTACCTCATAGCTTTGGATTTTAGAGAAGACATAGCCATGTTGGGAATAATTAGCGCTAGTTTTCTTATCGGTGTTGGCCTCTTCCAAGTACCTGCGGGAATTATAGCTGCAAAGTACGGTCTGAGAAACATGACTATTTATGGAATAATGATTGCTTCAACTGCAGCGTTAGTTACTGGGTTGGCAAGTGGTACAACGCAGATTACTATCTTGCGATTCTTTATTGGGATTGGCATGGCGTGTTTCTTTGGACCCAGTGTTATACTGGTTTCAAGATATCTGGGGAAAGAATCTGAAGGACTGGGCATCGGACTCTTGAACTCTGCGCATGCCCTAGGTGGAATTGTGGGATTGTTTGGTTGGGTTGTATTAGCTGAGTCTCTAGGATGGAGGGCCTCACTAATTCTGGGTGGTGTTTTGGGAATAGCTACAGCACTCATTTTGAGCAGAGCGCTGATAAAGGAAGAAGTTAAACTATTAGAGGATTTTAGAATCAAGATTTCGGATATATTAAAAACCATATTTAACAAATCATTGATAATTCTCGGTTTTACCTTACTTGGGTTTCAGGCAGGATCAAGCATGATTTTAACATTTAGCGTATTCTATTTTGTGAATCATTTGAATATTCATCCAGTTGAGGCAGGGCTAATAGCTAGTCTGAGTTTAGTAGTTGCTCTAGTATCCTCACCACTGTTTGGAAGAATTTATGATAAAATCGGTAACGCAAAGAAGCTCCTATTTATATCAGGTATCATAAGCGCTATCAGCATAGTAGGTTTTGCCACAGACTCACTATACATAATCATAATTTCAGTCGTGATAGGGGGATTATGCTTATCAGCAGGTTTTGTAATCGTATACGCGAAAGCCAAAGAAATCAACAAATCTCAATCTCAATATCAGACTCTTGCTGTAAGTTATGTAAATGGTCTCTCATTATTTGGGGTTTTTTGGATTCCCGTACTATTTTCAATCGTTGTGAATCGAGTGGGCTATGAGATAGCATGGTTGTTGGGAGGTGTGACAATGATATTACTGGTGCTTCCGGTATTGAAACTAAAATGAATGATTTATTCTGCTATAAAATCAATTATCATAAACTATCAGTTAATTAACATCAATTTTTATATTCTACCGTTGATATGTCGAGTTTGAACTAAAAGTTCAAATGATATTCAATGACTAAAAAGGTGAGTATTTGAATGGGTTGGAATAAGAAAACAAGAAACTACAGAAATACTGTCCTGTTTGTTGTGATTAGCATATTTATTCTTTCAATTGTACACCAACCACTATTTGCAAATCATGGAAAAGAGATACTACTGAAGTTAGGTGATGGTCAATTTTATTTACCGCCAGGCAAGAACGTCCAGCAAATTAAATTAACTACTACATATTTAGTTTCTGATCCTGCCACAGTAGGTAAGCAAATCAGTGCAACAATGAAAATATACACATCGAATGGGACTTTAATTAAAACTACCTCAATTCCAAATGGATTCAAAGTTGATAAGGCTGGTTTCCAGCAATTTGTTACCAGTTTACCAAACAGTACACTTCAATCAATCACCACTATTGTTCTATTTACGGATTTGAATAAAACTTCACCATTATCAAATTCGTTAACAAATAATTTAGTTCTAAATAAAACACAATAATGATTCTAATTATTTGAAGGTTTAAACTTTAAATCGCAAAGAATGTAAAAACAATAGTAATAGTAATCCATAGTTCTTACAAGTATTATGTTAAATCGAGAATAGTTTTTTTCTTTTCTATCGAATGGTATTCAAAATTAGGAGGGCTTAAATATTTTCCCTGCGAGAATAATCTATCAGGATGATTACCGCAGAGATTAGTGTGCTACCTGTTGGAATACGCTCTGGCACGAGTATGAGTAAGGAAATAGCATTAGCTTTTGATGCTATTAGCGGAATCAAAGACCTTAAAGCAACCCTCACGCCACTTGGGACTCAAATTCAATCAAATAACATGGTAGACATCCTCAATGCAATAAATATTGCCCATGAAGCTGTCAAGTCTTCTGGAATCCAGAGAGTAATCTCTATAGTGCACATTGACGAAAGATTGGATAAGGAACAGAATCTGGATCAGAAAGTTGACTCTGTGATGAATAAGCTCAAGTGAGCAGATTTTAATCTTTTGTATGATACTCTGTTAAACAGAGTACTCTCATAACAGTGAGAATCCAACTCTTTCTACGCTCATTTCACTTGACCATTTAAGAGAACGCCGCATTCATTTATCGATCATGTATCATAAAACTTGACAGCACCTTTGATACCTATGAAAAATTTATTCCAATTACCTTATTACTAGGATGGCGGCATCTACATTTACGATTTGATGAGCCATGTTCTGAAAGCTTATGGCGACAGGTACGATAGTCGCAAATTACATCTTCATATTGACCCACTACGTTTACAAAGTGCTGGCGCTTGCCAGACATACCGTATATAAAACAACATGACATAATACCGTTTCTTAAATAGTGACCTTTCAATTGGGTGTAATAATTTTAATTACCAACCTGAAATATTGTCTTGTTATTCTACTGATTTGTTTTCTTTACTCTGTTTAATAATTCTGTTCTAGGAGAACTAATAATTTTATTTTACGAGCATTGCATTTTTTGGTAAATGGCAATTGATTACAATAATCATGGTAGTTTTAATTGAACCTTGTACAGACAATCTTGTTAAATTAAGACATTTCGAATTATTTAAGGGGATAATAGTCTGAACCGAATAAAATTTAGGACATAGGGAAAATAAGTAGGATTAGATGTTCAAACGACTTGGTGCCGCAATACTTCTAGTCGAAGATTTACAGAAGTGCATAGCTTTCTATAGGGATATCCTTGAATTGAAAATAAAAAACCAATCACCTGATTGGGTTGAATTTCAGAATGAGGGTCAAAGTGCTGTGTTGGCGCTGCATCCTGCACGTATCAAACAGAAACGCTCTTCAAATATGTTAGTAGGTTTTAGTGTGAGTAACTTGGAATCTGTGTGTAAAAAACTCGAAGATAAGGATGTCAAATTTCATAAGCAGATAACTGAAGAATCTTTTGGAAAGCATGCCATAATAGAGGATCCTGAAGGTCACCTGATATCTATTGTAGAGATTCCGCCAAAAGACGAATTAGGACAGATTCCCTATTATCATGGCTTTGCTCCAGTTGAAGACTTAATGTGATATTGACAGATATAGTTGCTTGTGTTTTATTAATTAAACAATTTCAATGATACCAGAATTTTCAGTTTTTGTCAATCAATAATTTGATCTTACATATCTTTTATATCATGATCAATTCTGTAAATACGTGTTAATTGTCACGTAACCCTGCTAGTAATGAAATTAGTGTGGCGTCCAGCTCCATTGCGAAAATTACATTACAGACTATGTCTAGGGCAACAGCAGGTATTGACTGTTTTCTTGCCAGTGAATTTTTGAGCTACGTTGAGTCTAATGGCCTATCACTAAAATTTCTTGATCTTAAAAAGAAGGGATTGAAATTAAGAATGATTTCCAATATAGGTGTGAAACAGGCTTCATTATATAGAGGCTTTCTAAACTATTTTGAGATTAGGCATTTTGATAAAATCGCATCCAATATCATGCTCATAGACGACGCAGAATTTGTGATGTTTCTTAAGAAGAATAACGATAGGAGAAGATTATTACGCATTTCTGATAAATCATTCGTGTCTGCTCAGCAGTTCCTATTTAATTCGTTGTGGAGTATTGCGTTGCCTTACAAAGAGAAAATTAAAGAATTCGAATATGATAAAGAAAAATCTTTTACAAAAAATGTTTCCAAGTCATACGAGATACGCAATATCATAAGGAAATCTATCACGTCATCAATAGATGAAATATTGGTTCTATTTTCAGAATTTCAAGTTTTGATTCATTCAAAGAAATTAGGTATATTGAATTTATTGGAAGAGGCTTCAAAGAATGGCATAAGGGTAAGGACAATAGTCTATTGTGAGAACAAGAAAGTTAAGGATGAAATAAGAGATTCATTTCATGATAACTTCCCCAATATCTCTGTTCAATACTTACAAAAACCCTTACAAACAAGAATGACAACAATGATATTTGATAGAAGGACATTTCTTGACATTTCCCCAGATTTCAATTTTAGTAGAAACCTAGAAGGTGCGAAAGGGTTAAGCGTATATTCCAATAATGAAATCAAGCTCAACTCCCTGTTATCCATCTTTGAATTTCTCTGGATTCAATCGGATATTGATAATCAAAAGGTGATTAAGGAAGCGTACTTTAAGCTTTTTAAAGGATTCAATCTTCGGGATGAAAATTATAAGAGGAGTTGGAAATTTGAAATGAGCAAGAAGAAAACCTAGATTGGCACGTATTATAATTTCTTATTTAGTAATATTTCGTCTTCCAATTTGCTCATCAATAATAATAATAAGTTTGTTGTAGTATTATAATAGTGAGATGAGCGAATTTGCCTTCTTTCGATTCAAAAGTGCTAACATGTTAAGTGAAGAGGAAGAACGAGATAAACAAGAGATGATTAGTCTAACAGAGCAGGTTCTTGATGCTAGAGGCATAGAATGTGACGCTAGAATAGCAAAGATATCGGAAGATAGATTAAGAGAAATACTTGAAGAAGTGAGAAAGCTACGAAAGAAAAAGAAAATGAATCCGGTTAGATCAAATGATGGTAGTTCGAACGAAGACAGATATATTCAAAATGAAGAGGGAAGCTACATACAGTAGATAAAGTGGTTTGAATTTGAATGTAGATAATCTCACGAATCGCTGGCTTGCAGCTCTCGGCATAGGGGCCTTGATTTTTGGTTTGGCATTATTTACTTTACGAGTTCCCGTACGCACAATGATCATTTTCTTTGCAATTGGGATACCAGTAGTATTTTTATGGTTATACGCTGATGAAAGATCACGTAAAGAAAAGAAAGAGATGCAGGAGATGGAGGAGTTAGGAAAGATACAACAGCAACAATGTATTTGCTCTGTATGTAAGCATGAACAGGCAGCAGTTTGTCTGGATCAAAAGTGTCCCTGCTGTATTATTCTGAAAGGCGATAGTATAATAGGACATTCTATCAATCCTCTACAATAGTAGAACTGGTAGTCGCTGTGCAGAATTAAAATATAAAAATTTACTGTTGCGTTGTTGTGTTACCTTGAATAATTTGTTACTATGAATAATATTAATCTTTTCTAGTATCATATCAGAATCTGACCAAACAAATATTAAAAAACCTTTTAAAATTAGCTTAACAAGTCTTTTATTTAGTAATCATTTGTTTCATTGAAAGTCTAAAAGAATACCATTCAAATCCAAACCCAAATCCAAATCACGAAAATGCCTAATTATATCTTTAAAAACTTTCAAATTTCAATTAATGATTTAAGAATTCAAGTCCAAATCAATTGAATGAACCTCTCAAAAGGTCTAATTTGTATTTGTCCAATTAGATAATTAATAATGTTGGTAATACATAATTAAGTCGTTTTATTAACTCAGTTCACCAAAACATACTATAGCTAAATCTAGGATAGCAACAAATACTTAAAAATGAATCAAGTTAAAGTAAGATCTGATTTTGTCTAGAGAGGGTGAACTGGTTCAAAGCGGATTAATCTTAACAGACGACACGGTGATTGATCCAATCCTTGATTTTAATTTATACTCTAATGCCATTGTCAATATTATAAAAAACTCTCATCCGAAATTTAGTATCGGAGTATTTGGTGATTGGGGGACTGGAAAGTCAACTTTAATTAATTCTGTTGATAAAGCCCTTCAAACTGACAGGGACTTAGTCAAAATAAGACTCGAAGCGTCACGGTACAAAAGGGAAATGTTTCCGCTGGTTTCATTATTAAAAAATATAGCTTATACGTTACCTGCTGACAAAGAATTTGAAAATTTAAAGCAGAAATTAGAAACAAGTGCAATAAATTTTCTGAAGAGAACTCCGGATATTCTTACATCTATTATATCAAAGTACGCGTCAGAAGAGGATGAAATTTCCCACGAAATGATAAATACATTCAAGAAAGAGCTAAACTCGAAGATTCAATTAATTGCAGAATTAGATAGGGATTCAATCTACTTTGATGGTTTTAGGGAAATAAATAAGGAGATAAAGAATCTGCGAAAAGATAATCCTGCTTTTAGGATTGTTATTTTTGTTGACGATTTGGACAAATGTTCTCCAGGGAAAGCTTTTGAAATATTAGAGATGATAAGAGTATTTCATGATATTGAGGGTTTTATTTACGTAATAGGATTAAGCCATGATATGATAGTCAAGTTCAGCAAAGTTGGAAATAGCGAATCTAGCATTGATGGAGAACGCTACATTAAGAAGTTGATCCAAGTACCAATAACTTTACCTAAATGGAGTAACCAAGACATCGTCAGATTAGTAAAGGATCTCATAAAAAAAGGTATGATTCATGATAAATTCAAAGATGTTGTAGACAAGAATATAGAACTAATTTCAGTTGCAATAGATAATAATCCTAGAGAAATTAAAAGATTCTTGAACAACTTTTTTGTGGCTTGTGAGATTTTTTCAGGTAAGAAAAATTTTGAAGCAAAGGAATTCATTTTTTCAGGTAAGAAAAATTTTGAAGCAAAGGAATTACTAGTAGTACAAGCTGTGCATTTACGATGGAATAAGTTTTATAATATATTAGTAAAATCCGATGAATCTTTCTTTAGAGGACTAGATAAATATCTCAAGATGGATGACGAGACTCGTCTTAAAAGTTTGGACTTGTACGAAGAAAAAAAAGATGAAATTGATACGAAAGTATGGAAGGTGTTGCGAGATTTTAAATCAGATTCGGATTTGTGGGATTTTTTGGTAAAAAATTCAAATACTTTAAGAAACATACGCGATTGGAGCATATACAGTCGTGCAATAGAAGTGGCTATTGAACCTACTGGCATCCCTGGAAAAACTGTAAACTATGAAGCAGTAAAGTTACTGCAGAGTGGAAAGATTAATGAATTCAATGACAAGAGAGCGATAGAATATAAGATTTTATCAATTAGAGATGCGGATCTAAGGGATGCGGATCTAAGGGATGCGGATCTAAGGGATGCGGATCTAAGGGATGCGGATCTAAGGGATGCGGATCTAAGGGATGCGGATCTAATGGGAGCGAATTTGAGCGGAGCAGATCTTGATGGAGCGGATCTAATGGGAGCGAATTTGAGCGGAGCAGATCTAATGGGAGCGAATTTGAGCGGAGCCAGACTGGTAGGCACCAATCTTGGTGGTGCCGATCTAGTGGGAGCACGTCTTTGGGGGGCTAATCTAATAAGCACTCGTCTTTGGGGGGCTAACCTGAGAGATGCGCATCTTGTGGGTGCCAAATTAATGGGAGCTAATCTCGGTGGTGCCCGATTAGTAGGAGCTAATCTCGGTGGTGCCCGATTAGTAGGAGTCGACCTTGGCGGTGCAGATCTTAAGCATACGGAGCTAACAAACTCAATAATAATAAATCCTCACTATGAATCCTTAACCGTTAATTCCAGTACTGAGTTTAACAATGCAATAATAGATGATTTACAATTCATTGATTATATAACGCAGTATACAAGAAATGTTCCCCAAAAGATAAAGGACAAGAAGAAACTGAGAAGAGAATTAGCCAAAAAAGGTGTTAGCGAAGAAAATATTGAAGATCTGTTGAGCATTTCAAAGCTTCCCGAAGAATGAAAGAAAAGTTAATAATAATAAAATATCCTTGTCAAATTCAGGTTTTGACAAGTTAAGGTTATAATTAGTAAATATTTTTGATAGGTATGTGAAATGATATCACTAAAATCAAATCAATTAACATTCATTAATTATTTTTTGTATGTGTAAAATGAATTTAGCATTTTATCTATAGTGGGTAGGTATTTTGAGTACCTTTGATTATCTGATTTGTAAGTCATTAAAAATGCTTTATTGTCTTCCTTAAACCAGATCTGCATAGCCTTTCTCATACTTTGTGTATTATCAGTGGCTGTAAAAATAATCATATGGGAAGGGTGTCCTAGAAATATAGTTTCCATTGATTCCAGAATTTGAATGTCTGGGTACAGATTCTTTAGTGTATTTAGTTGGTTCTGAGTGATTGAAGCAAGTGACTTATTCGATTCAACTTCTATAACCATAATCCCAAGGCCTGCCGGATTTGTATCTGAATTACTTTCTCTTGGAGCTAGAAATGTGACTGATTTGTCCAAATGTTGGGCCCTTTCCCAATCAGGAGGATATTTTATGCTAAATCCAGTTATAATATCATCATATGTCAGGAATTCTGAATCCAAACCAATAGTAATTATCGGATTCTCATGGAATGAACCAAAGGCAAGATTGTGTTCCAGGTAATCTACTATCAGAAAAATTGAAAAAATGGTAAGGGCTGATAATACAATTGATAATTTGGTGTGATTCATCTCATCGAATATGACCATGTTTTCTAATTGGTGATCTGGATGCTCTTAAATATTATCAAGTAGGAATCAGGACATCAAAATAATTCAAATGAATGTACCAAATCAAATGAATAATATTGTTTCTAGACTTCGGTAAATGTGGATATAAAGATCTTTAAATTGCACTTTTCTACTACGGCTTGATCATCTAGATTTAAGTCTCTTTACCATTTCTATTCTAGCGTTAATGAGATTAATTTGTTCTTCAAGTAGCTTCTTATAACCTTTCAAAAGCTTTTCCTCGTCACCATAACCATTCTTTTTGATTTCCATCATAGTATCTTCGAAACCCTTGGTGACACTTTCTACATAAACTCCAAGTGCCTTGATATCTCTTGCATCTCTCCTTGCTCCTACTGTAAATGTTTCTTCAGCCTTCTCTCTAATTTCTTGGGCTTTTTTGCTGATGGAATAAATTACATCTTTAAAGGATGTGGTGGCCTCCTTTAGACTGTTCACTATCAAGTCATAATCTTCAATTTTGACGTTTGAATTTGACCTTCTAGGTGTTTTTCGGGTTGGTTGAATTTCATCGTCGTTATTATCGATAGATAAATTTTCAGAATCAGAATCAGTGCCTTGAATGCCTGAGTCTGTATCTGTGTTTGATTCAGCTAGATTGTCTTCGGCATTTGTTCCATTTTCGCTGGTTCTCTTCTCCATATCTCAATATTACAAATGTAAACTAAGATATATAACCGTGAAAGGCAATTGGTTATTATTTTTTGTTGCCTTTGACTTCACGATTTTCCTGTAACTGCATCGACTCAAGTTACTTACTCCTCAGAACATTGATATTTTCAATTCAGTAAACATCTTTTAGATTTAAATTATCCTTTTGACTAACGGTTTTCATGTCTGAAGTACAACAGAATGCACAAACACAGAGAGACGGACCACGCGATTCTATATACATAGGCAAGAAACCTCTGATGGCGTATGTAACCTCTACGCTTATTCAATTGGCAAATCAACCATCAGTAACCATAAAGGCAAGAGGTCTTAGTATCGGAAGAGCTGTCGATGTCTCACAAATAATTCTAAAGAGAATGGAAAATGCAGGATATGCAATAGGTGATGTAAGGATTGGTTCAGAAACGCTCCAAGCAGAAGATGGCAGAACAAGGAATGTCTCCACTATTGAAATCGAAGTAAAGAAAGCATAGGGGCTTCCTCCTTACTTTTTGTTATTATTTTCTATCAAGGTTGATAATTGGAAAATACTGCAGCGCTATATCTAGCACATTTAAATCCAATCACAAATTCGCATGAAAAAATAATTTCTCAATTAGCTAAAGAATATCATGTGTATATTTTTCCAGTTATTTTCTTAAGAGAAGATAGAGAGGTAAATACAAGAACTTTTCCATTCTCGTATGAGATAAGAAAAAAGATGCTACTAAGCTTGTTCAATGGTCATAATAATATAGAGATCCTACCTAATTACAAATTTGTTTCTCCATATATCAAATACCTTCCGCCGATTGTGTCCCCATATTCATGGATGTTGCGTGCAGGGATTCTACGTGACGTCCTCGAGGAGCAGTATATTTCGTATACAGGAGATAGAGCGGAAAGAATCGCTCTGCGATTGTATAATCTTCATCCAATCAGAGCAAAGAGACTTGAGATATCTTCATCTAATGTAAAAGAGTTACTTTATCAAGAGGCGATAGAGAAGTTAAGAAAGGACGAACTTGACAATAATACTCACAATAACATGAACCACTCAGCCCAAAACAATCATCAAGAACATACAGAACAATACAATGGAAGAGTTAGAGAATCATGGGAAGCAATGGTACCTAAATCTGTTGCCAATGTAATTATGGATAACTGGAGCACAGTTGAAAAATTTGCCCAATCAACTGACAAAACCATTAAAATATTTGGGATGAAGTTCCCAACAGAAGGTATTCTCAATTAGTTTAACGTTCTGAATACGGAGGATTTGGATTTGAATACTTTTATTATCCAATTATTGATTTCCCACTATGAAGGATAAGGCTGTTGATTTTGTCTGGTTCGATGGACAGCATCTAAAATGGGAAGATGCCAAGATTCCTATCTTTGTTCACGCTCTTCATTATGGAACCGCGGTCTTTGAAGGAATACGTGCATATTCATCTGATGAGAATTTGTATATATTCAGATTAAAGGAGCATATGGAAAGGCTCCATAAATCAGCTAATGTGTATTGCTTTACAACAAAATTTTCAGTTGACGAACTTTGTAATGCCACAGTTGAATTAATTCAAAAAAACTCTATAAAGGAATCATGTTATATTAGACCACTAACATTTGTTGGCCTCCATGGAATAGATTTAAACGTAACAAAGAATTCTCCAACACACACAACGATCATAATATTTCCATTCGCAAAGTACTTTAAGGGCGATGGCATTTCTGCCTGCATTTCTTCTTGGAGAAGAATTAGTGATGAATCCGTTCCTCCGATGGCAAAGGCTTCAGGCAATTATCTTAATTCTATATTGGCTACCCAAGAATGCAGAAGAAATGGATATGACGAGTCGATACTTCTAGATACGAATGGGTGTGTTAGTGAAGCATCTGGGGAAAATATCTTTATTGTCAGAAATGGAAAGCTTCACACACCACAGTTATCAGATTCGATATTAGAAGGCATAACAAGAAATACTGCCATTATAATTGCAAAAGAATTTGGTTATGAAGTTGTTGAACGTCCAATCTCAAGGACAGAATTGTATCTGGCTGATGAGATATTTCTGACGGGAACCGCCGCTGAAATAATAGCAATTACAAAGATTGACGGAAATGTAGTTGGAAATGGAAGGGAAGGTGCCATAACAAAAAGTATACGAGAAAATTACGAAAGGATTGTTATTGGAAAAGTTGAAAAATTTATGGGGTGGTTAACGCCCATTTGGTAAGAAACAAGAACGGTGGACTAAAAATTGGTGCAATTGGAGTAGGTGGTTGGGGCAAGAATCATGTCAGGGTTCTCCATAATATGGGCGTCCTCCAAGCAGTTTGTGATCTGTCTAAAGATCGTGCGCGAGAAATTGGAAAAAAATATGATACGAAATTTTATTCCTCATTAAAGGATCTATTTTCCAATGAAAGAGGGTTGGATGCTTGTTTAGTTTGCACACCTACTAAATCCCATCTACCGGTAGTAAAGGAGGTAATTCAAAATGGCTGTCATGCATTTGTGGAGAAGCCTCTTTCATTTTCATCCAAAGAATGTGAAGAGATGACAGACATGTCGGAGAAGGCCAACCTGATTTTAACATGCGGATATGTAGAAAGATTTAATCCTGCTGTTCAGGATTTGAAAAAGATAATCCAGGAACAAACTTACGGTGACCTTTTGATGATGGAATTCCACAGGGAAAACAGAATGCCGCTACACATCAAGGATGTAGGTGTCATCTATGATACCTCAGTTCACGATATTGATACCGCAATGTTCCTTTTCGGTAGAGGTCCAAAAATGGTCTTTGCTAGAGCGGGCAAAAAGTTTCATTTGTTCGAGGATTTTGCAACAATAATGTTGGGATTTGAGGATCAAAAGGTAGCAATAATTGCATCAAATTGGGTTACACCGAAAAAGGTCAGAACTTTTTCTGCTGTATGTACTGAAGGTACAGTTAATGGTGATTTTATTACTCAGGAGATAAGAATTGATCATGGCGAGGCGACCATAATTCCTAGAAGACAACAGTTTCAAGAGCCTCTTGTATTGGAATTACAGAGTTTTATTGAGACTATAGAGGGGAAGAGAAAAAAGCCGGTAGTCACCTCTGTGGAGGCAACAAATGTTACAAAAGTAGCCGAGGCAGCACTTCTTTCAAGCGAAACTGGATCGCCAATTTATTTGGAATTAAAATAACATAATAAGATGTACCAGTCAATACATTAAGCATGAGACTATCAATGCTAGACATTCTGGCATGTCCTATTGATAAACATTATCCATTGGAATTGATTCAAATTGATTCCGCTGAAAATACGACTGTTAAAGAATTGGTCATAAAGGAAGGAGTACTTTTTTGTTCAGAGTGTTCGAGGTTTTATCCAATTATTGAAGAGATTCCAGTTATGCTACCAGATGATCTGCGTGACAAAGAAAAAGATATTCAATTTTTACAAAAATGGGAACAAAAAATCCCAGATAAGATAACAAAAAACGCAAAACCATGGCATTTAAAGTGATTACGAATGCCAAGGAACGGTAAATTGAATTTGAATAATAGATATAGTATATTATTCTCTATAAGAGAAGACAAATATGGAAAAGCAGAGTGATAGTTTGATAAATTTTATTTCGGAATCTGCCAAGATAGGAAAGAACGTAAAGATATGGCATTTTAGCTACGTTGGTAACAATACTGAGATAGGCGACAATGTCTCTATTGGATCACTTGTCCACATAGATTACAATGTAAAAATAGGAGAAAATACAAGAATTGAAGGATCTGTTTATATTCCTCCCTTAACAAAAATCGGAAAAAACGTATTCATTGGACCCTGCGCGGCATTTACAAATGATCCTTATCCAATGAGTCCGAAAATGATAGGAGTTGTGGTGGAGGACGGAGTAATAATCGGGGGAAGAGCTGTATTTAGGGCTGGAGTAACTGTAGGTAAAAACAGCGTTGTCGCCATGGGGGCAGTTGTAACAAAAGATGTCCCGCCTGACGCAGTTGTAATGGGCCATCCGGCAACTGTTAGATATACAAGGGACGAATATGAAGCGAAAAAGAGGAATTGGAATTCCTGAGACATAACTTTATCAAAACAAAGAAAGATAATAGCAGATTCTAACAGCGTTATTCTATATTCATAACTTCTGTCCAACATTCGTTGCAGAAATCTTTGTCTTTTAATATTTTTCGTTGAAGATTTACATTATCCTCGTCATAAAGTTTCAGACACATAACACAAATAGACATCATATTAATATATGCAGTTTAGACTTATTAATATTATGTAAAAAATTTATGTTTTTTGTTTGTTTTTTAATTTAATTATAATGTGTGAATTCTAATGCTTTTTTGGTTTATTAATTTATATTCACAAAAATTGGTAGTCAAAATATGGTGCCTAATTTGCCACAATGGGGTATCGATCCTGTGCCTTCAAAACACAGAATTCTTGGGGCCTTTGACTATTTTATTTTGTGGTCTAGTCTTGGAGTTGGATTGTTGGTTTTTTCTGCAGGATCATTTTTGTCGGATGCTCCTTTTTATCATGCACTACTTGCAATCATACTTGGTTCTATTGCCGGCTCCGTGCTTTTATCGCTGACAGGAAAAATAGGAAGTGATAATGCTGTACCATCATTTATTGGAATAAGACCGGCTTTTGGATTGTATGGCTCATATCTTGCCGCTATTCTAAATATAATACAACTGATTGGATGGACTACGTTTGAGATTCTTATACTTTCAAAAGCTGCTCAACAACTAACAAATATACACGTTACTTTTGTGTGGAATATTTTATTTGGAATTATTATTGCTCTGTTTGGTATTTTTGGTCCTTTATTTTTGGTAAAACAGTGGCTATCAAAGTTTGCAATATGGATAGTTTATGGTTCTTCAATAATAATCTTAGTTACCCTATTATTTCAAAATCTTTCAAGTGTCATAGCTGAATCAGGTA
Source organism: Nitrososphaeraceae archaeon (assembly GCA_044870765.1). Classification (GTDB taxonomy): domain Archaea; phylum Thermoproteota; class Nitrososphaeria; order Nitrososphaerales; family Nitrososphaeraceae; genus TA-21. The sequence continues at coordinate 5,306 of JBIOZG010000022.1, read as the reverse complement.
AAGACATGTCATTTTTTGTTGCACTTGATATTGTAATTGCCATGCCAATTTCCTGGATGCCCCTTGTTTCGGATTACAACAGATTCGCAAAGAAAAGTAGGGGAGCCCTCCTGGGAACACTAATTGGATTTTCCTTAACAAATATCATTTTTTATCTTGGCGGATTATTGTTTGGATTAACGGATATTTCATCGATAATAGTCTCAATTCAGGCGATTTTATTTGGTTTTGTTCTATTGGTCATGATTGTCGACGAGATTGATAATGCTTTTGCAGATATCTATTCTGCAGCAATTTCGTCACAAAGTATCTTTCAGAATCTAAATCAGCGGTATCTAATTATCGGATTTTCTATCGCGAGTACTATTTTGGCTACTCTCATCTCAATTGAAGGATATGAACAATTCTTGTTATTGATAGGAGCTCTATTTATCCCTTTATTTGGTGTCTTATTGACAGACTATTTTGTTATTAAGCATGGTAAATATCAGAATGATATGATGTATGGTAACAATCTTATTAAAGTAGGATATCCTGCTATCATAGCATGGGCTATTGGAGCATTATTATATTATCTACTTTCTCAGCTTTCGCCCATTTACGTATCGCAGCTACCCACTATAGGTTCTACTGTTCCCAGTTTAATTGCTTCCTCGTTACTATATCTATTAATTACAAAACTTCGTCTCAAATTTAAGGTCGCCAAAAATGCGATATAATATCTCCTAGTCCTCTATTCTTTCTTTATTGGTTCATACCTAAGATTGACACTTTCCTTAAATCTAACTTTGAATAATATTACGTAATTGTGTCCCTGCGATATTCATAAGAATTTTTTTGCTGAAGGCTGTTATGATTGTAAACTTGAATATGCCGAGCTAAAAGGCTTCAATCAACCTGATGACCAGGGGCTAGGGAAGGGAAAAACATCAAATAAATCAAGAACTAAAAGAGAGTATAAAGAATTTTCTGAGCAGAGAGCAAAAAAACTTTACGAAGAATTATTGATACAGTTTTTGAGAACAAAATCGATGGATGAAAATGAAGCTGCAAGTAGGGCAAGGCAGATTATTAGAAAACAGTGTGCGATTAGAGGTATTGAAGCTTGGAATTGGCTGAAAGTAAGTGATTAGAACAAATAACTAAAAAATCGTCTAATCTCAATCCGGTTATACGATTTTTAATTAGAATACAACGATATGATTCATAGCAAATATTTTATTTGTTTACCTGCTACTTAACTTAATTTCATTGACTTTAGATATGATAATTGATGAATTAACTGAAATAGCTCATAGTGGTGTATTCTATTTATTGATGGGTTCATTTGGATTTTTGAGTGTTATCATCATAAATGGAATTATCAAGTCCAGCCTTAGAGGCAAAAGAAATATGAAGAAATCATAAGAGTCATAATTGGATGATAATAGATTTAACCCGAGAAATAAGAAATGACACCAAAGTCTTTCCAGGTTCGCCATCGCCCAAATTTATTACTTGGACTAAAATGGATGTGCATCAATATCATTCAGAAGTTATCTTTATGAGTACTCATACGGGTACTCATATGGACGCTCCATCTCATTTTGTGAACGAAGTTTCATCGATCGACCAAATAACAGTCGCCAGATTCATTTCTAATGCTATCCTAATTAGGATAAAAAAGGGAATAGATCAACTAATAACAACAAATGATATAGTGGCATCTAATGCAAGAATAGGTCAGGGTGATACTATAGTATTTTCAACATCGTGGGAGAACGAAATAGATAAGGACCATTATTTTAGTCATAGTCCTGGTCTTTCAGAGGATGCCGCAAATTATTTGGTCGATATGAAGGTAAATGCTGTGTGTATTGATTCACCCAGCATTGATAGGGGGACGGATAATAATTTTCCTGTACATAAAATACTATTATCCAATCAGGTATTGATAGTGGAAAATCTGTGTAATTTGGATAAACTACAAGACCAATATTTTACGTTAATAATGACACCTTTGAAGTTATCTGGAGCATCTGGTTCCCCCGTAAGAGCCATTGCTGTTGACAAGAAATTTGGGAAAATAGAATAAATTTTACATTGGTATATCAACGTCTCAAACTAGAAGTATAGTACAAAATTCCTTAATCTAGATCAAACTAGAAGTATAGTACAAAATTCCTTAATCTACATCGAGTTTTAATACTCCCTAGAACTATTGTATTAGTATGCCAACAGCTTATGTTTTAATAAATTGTGATCTCGGCTCCGAAGAGGAAATATTACAGGAAATTAAGAAGCTCCCAGGAGTAAGTGAAGTAAGCGGTGTATACGGAGTATACGATATTATTGTAAAGATTTCTGCAGATACTATGGACAAATTAAGAGAAACCATAACATGGCATGTCAGAAGAATAGATAAAGTCAGGTCCACACTGACTATGATAGTAATAGAAGGTCAGACAGGAAAAGACAAGAAAAATCAACCTAATATGTTTTGAATATTTTTTATATTTTGGACAAAAGTTGATACTTCACTTAGGTCATTAAAGAAATGTGGAGATGCTCGTACCGCCTTTTTCTTGCCTCCTCCTACAATATCTCTCTCTGCAACAACTATACCCTTCTCTTCGAGGCTAGATACTATTGTCTTAGGATTGACTGAGTCTATTGTAAAAGATACAATTGATGATCTGACCTTTTCATCTTCAGGTCCAAAGATAGAAATGCCGGGAATTCTTCTTAGCTCCTGAACAAGTTCGTTTGCTATTTTCATATTCATTTTTCTTATTGTATTAACACCCAAGCGTTGAATGTACTTTATTGAGGAAGCAAGACCTGCAATGCCTGGATAGTTTCTGAATCCTGTTTGAAATTTTTGTGGAGAATCCGTGTAAACGAGGTCTTTTTCTTCAGTAATAATTGCGGATTCTCCTCCAATATACTTTGGAGTTAACCAGTGAGCTGATTCTTTTTTGCAATAAAAGATTGCGATGCCTGGTGGACCGCATATCCACTTGAAACCAGGAAATGCTAGAAAGTCACAACCTATTCTTCTTACGTCTACATTAATAGTACCAACAGATTGGGCAGCATCTATGGAATATAGCATCTGATGTCTTTTTGCAATTTCACCAACTTCTTCAACAGGCATAATTCCTCCATTGTTATAGAGAACATGACTGAGTGTTATCAGCCTTGCATTTTTATTCTTTGCAATCTTATCAATCTTGTCGAGATCAAAGAATCCCTTATCATTAATTTTAATTTCCTCAAGTTTCATACCAAATTTTTTCGAGATATTCAACCAAGGGAAGTAATTAGCATAGTGTTCATGAAGACCGCCCCGTGCAATAATGGCGTCTGACTTTTTCCATTCGATACCAGATGCCACATAGTTTATGCCCTCAGTAGTACTTTGAGTGAAGATTATTTCTTCGGGCTTACAGTTTATGAGTCGGCTCAAGTCAACCCTAAGTTCTTTCATTAGTGATGTAATGTACTCTTGCACAGGGGTCGAGTCAGGGCCTTCCTCTGAGCATCTTACTAGAAAATCAGTGATTGATTTTATTGTAGATAATGGCATCGGAGCGAATGAGCCACAATTCATATAGATCTTTTTTTTTGTGACTGGAAAATCTTTACGTATTATGTCTATATCATTTTCATTGGTATCATGATAATCCATTATAACCCCTTTTAATAATTCATTATAATAAAAATCATGATTTCAGAAATGCTAGATAACGGAGGATTCAATACCTTGATCTTTGACGATTCTTATGCCAAAATATGTCTTATTGCTTCAATTATATCAGAATTCCAATGTAAGAATGATAACGACAATCATCACAAGGTATTCTATTTAGATTTTGATGCAGCATTTACTTCGTATGCTAAAGCCGGATTAATTCCGACCATGAAAATACAGAAAATAAATGATCATTATTACCAATCTGAATCTAATATCTTGAAAATTTTTCTACCATCTCAAGATATTTTCGATATTATCACAACAGACATAATAAAATCAATGAGTGAATGTTCTCTAGTTATTTTTGATTCTATAAATTCATTTTATAATCTTTTTTACGACAGACTTGTACTGAGACAAAATAATAGAATAAATATTGGAAGTCTAAATCAGTTACTTTACTTTGTTCTCATGATAATCTTAAAACATACATCAGAATATAATATCCCATTTTTGGTAACTAGTATGATTCGATATATGGGAAAGGAACGAGTAACAAGTAATAGACTGCTTAGTATGAAAAGTTCATTTAATTTTTACGTTAAAATTAGAAATCTTGATGACCTTTCAATTACAGTTCTCAGGCATCCAAAACTCGATTATAAAAATTTTATTATGAAGGACAAGGTTTTGAAATGGACTTAGGCTCCTGTCTTAATTTTTACTATAAAGAAAGCAACCATTAAAGCAATTGTGATAACAATAAATCCCGACCCTAAATATGCCCATTGACTCTTTGGCGTTGCAGCTTTCCCTGAATTATATAGCAAATAGGCGCCGAACATCCCCATAAATAGTATCATTACTATTACAATGGTTTCTCCGACAGTTTGTACTGATCTTGATTCGATAATAAACTGTCTTGATCGTGCACCCTCTATAATAGAATTTACAAGTCCCGAAGCAAATGCAAAAAATGCAACCAGGTAAACTACCGTGGCAAGTGTGATATATTTTGAAGTACTAATGAGCATCGAGTTACTAGTATTATGAATAATAATTAAGTTTATCGACTATTTAGAAGATATTAATATTTGATTATTCAATAATATGTTCATTTTTGTATGGACAGCATGGGCAATCATTTGCATTATTTTGATTGCCGAAAATTTTTTGCTTTAAATTTCTCTAAAGTGAAACTGTTTTCTAAAAGCCGGTTACTATTGGCGGCGTCACATGATTTAGAAAAAGCCGGCAAATAATTTACAAAAGCCGTTATTAATAGACAAATTTCAAAAAAAATTCTTCAGTATAGTCAATTGATTAGTTGCTATCTAAGATTGGACATTGACAATCAGTTGTAAGTGTACATAAGTCTACGCGCGTAGCGCCAATATTTTATTTTAAAGTCTACCACTAATTTGTTAAAGTCTACCACTAATTTGTTAAAGTCTACACCAAGTCTACCATAATTTTTTTACAGACTTTATTTGAGTAACTAGATTTGAGTAACTAGACTGCTAATCCTCATTGTTCGAAAGGAATTCCATCTCCTTCACTGTGAATTTTATTTTTGTTGCATACCTTCTACTTTTAGATTTCATTTTGTCTAGGAATAATCTCCATCGCT
>JBIOZG010000021.1:0-32041 GCA_044870765.1 Nitrososphaeraceae archaeon | reverse complement strand
TTGCCCCGTTGTATCAACTGTATTATTATAGGTCTTTAAGATTTCTGGATATTGCAATGCTCTGCTCCAGATTCTTATCTCATCAATATAACCGGCAAAGAAATCCTCTGGTTTGAGCGAGTTAGCTCCGATTCTTATCGGGAGGATATCACTGGTGTCAGGAATGGCACCAGCAGTAGGAGCCTCATCTGCCAGCACACCGTCCAAAAATAGACTCATCACAGAGTTCCCATCATAGGTAACTATAGCGTTGTGCCAGGTTCCGTCGTTAAAAGTACCATTTGAGCTTACTTGATAGTCAGTGCCGTTTTTGGTTTCAAATCCCGCTATAATATTGCCCTTAGCATTCATCCAGATTCCATAATTCAAATTTTTCCCCGGAGTGTCAATTCCAATACCGCCTTTATTTATCAAAAATCCGGTTTTTGGTAGAGAATTGTTCGTATTGAACCATATCGAAACAGTAAACTTTGTAACGGGTTGAGGAAAAGGATTTAAGGGAATTGCTGTGTTAGGGGGAAGTCCATTGGCACCAGGGAATGTTCCAAAATAATTATCAAAACTCCTCTTTCCTTGTGATATGACTATAACATGCTTGATTGGAGTATTGGATTTCAGATCAGAGTCAGCTATACCGTAGGCTACCATGATATAATGTGCAATCAAAAGATATATGACAACAGTAAGCACAGTCAGTGACAAGAGAATAGTACCAAAATGAAGATTGTTAGAAGCGCTACTGTTAATAGTATCCATTGTCATTCAACTGATTTATTGGGAGCGTTCAATGCATAAATTATCAAGACTGGTTTTGTTGTCTTTTTACCATCCACAGATTCATATTCAATATGAACAGGAACTGCATTGTACTTGATAACTAGCTGGTTTAATTCTTTGGCCTCCTGTTTAAGATAAGGTAATTGGTCAGCAAGAAATGCTTCGTAGACTAGATAGTTTATTTTTCCATTCAAAATTGGTAGGTCGGGATTTACTATTTGCGTGTATGCCGGATTGTTGTTTGAATGCAGTGCAACTGCGTCATTATTGGAATAAAACTTTATGACATTTGCTGTTCGAGTGTCTAGTGTTAAAAATACTCCTTGTGGAAGATTATCTTTAATCCATAAAGCGCTTGCCCTCGAGTAAGGTTCTCCTTCTGATCCTACTAGATGAATCGGCGGTAGCTGAAATATGTAGTGTAGCATCGGACCCACAAATACAAAAATGAGCGGAACAATTATTATTACAAGGATTCTATAATGAGGAACTTTCTTCATCCAATCGCTAAACAGAAATGATACTCCTAAAAGAACAAAAGGAGGGATTATTGGTAATAAGAATGCGTATCCTTTCACAGTAAGGAATTGAAATATTACTAATGGGATTCCTATCCAAAGCATAAGCGTGAATACTCTGGGCTCCTTTATGGCACCCGTTTTGACGGCGTAAACAATGGAAAAGACAAAAAGGCCTGTAAGAACATATCCCAGTGCCTCCTGCCATATCAGGCCAAAATAAAAGTCTGCTGACTGGTTTTGATCTCTGCTTGTCTGCCAATTCCAATAAGCAAGTGCAGCGTCATAGGCTTGAGGCACAGTCAGGATTGGAAGCCAAAACGGCGATGTCGCAAAGAGAAACGCTGAAACAATGACACCTATCCTTCTTAAAGTAAAGCTCTTTGTAAGAAATAAAGACACAATAGAAACAATGAGTGCAAATATTCCGACCTCTTTTGATAAAAAAGTAAGGCCTGCTGACACACCCACTAAAAATAACCACTGAATATCCTGTGGCCTCTTTAAATAGCGAACTAGAAAATAAAGTGTCAATGTAAAGAAGAATGTCAATGATACGTCCAACAGTACCTGTCTTGAAAGTATGACATGATACGGCAGAAACGCTAAAACCAGCGCTGCAATCAAAGCAACTTTTGTGTCATACAATTGTTTTCCTATCAAGTAGGTAACTAGGACTGTAAGGATACCCAACACTGCGGGAACCACTCTTGCAACGTTATCAAGTACGCCAAAACTACCGAAAATTATCGATACCATAAATTGCAAAAGAAGAGGATGAGCTCGATATATCGAGAAATGTTTTTCAAATTCTTCGTATCCTGCTAAACTTGCTGCCTGCCCACCATAGATTGACTCATCATTATTAAATCCATTAGCACCAAGGTCCCACAATCGGACAAAGGATGCGCCAAGAATTATCACTAATAAAAGCAACCATTCTTTTTTGCGCAGATTCAGGTGATATTTGAACGCTTGAAATGACAAATGTCGTATAACTTTTGTATGTTCTATAATAAAAAGTAATTAATCTTGAAACAAAGTAATATTTTTATAATAAAATAATCTTGGGAGAAAAAAGATATTATTAGAGTGTCAAAATATTGGTGCTTCCGCCGATTTATTCTGTGCAATTAATGTAACTTATTTAAGTGGTTGAGTTTTGAAAAATCCTTATACGAGAAAAATAAAGTCTTAAGGTGCAGTTATTTCTCGGACGCTCAAATTCTTAAAATCAACGTCGGTCGCCGTGTCCCATCTAAATGTTGTAATCGGACCACCCCAACTTATTATCTGGTCTGGTGCTCCGCCGCACTCTGTCCCTTCTGTCCCCCAACCGCCTCTATCTACATTCTCATCAACCTTTACAAAATTGCCGCTGTTATTTGTATCAAGCCAAAGCTCCGTCTTCACTACTACTTTGTTATTTTCTACAAAGTTATACACTATGAACTTTATTCCAATCCATTTATCCTCTATCGAACTTGTTGGAGTTTTGAGATTTGTAAAAACGTAGCTTACATGCCACTGTTCTTTCGCAAATCGTACCTTACCTGAAAAGAACACATCGCCCTTCATCGATGAACCCTCGCAGCCTTCAGGTGCTCCGGCGCCAGTATGTCTACCGCCCCTGCCATTTGGTGAAAAATTATCATCACTTGGAGAAGTATTCACTTTAACATATTGTGTCATTTCAAAATTTCTCCAATCATTTGACCTCAACATGTAGCCCTTTGTTGCTATCGAACTATGATCAAGGGTTGGGATATCATCTCCATCATAGCCAGTGGAAGTATAAACTGCCATTCGTACCTGTGTCGCTTTCATCTTCCAAGATCCATCTGGATTTTTTGTAATTGTGTTTTGCGGATTAAATCTACTGTCGCCAGTGGGATTATTCATGTCCATATACCATTCTTCTCCGTTACTCTTTGTAGGATACAATTTTTTAATTCCAAAAATGTCAGTACCTGGATTAGCACTCGAAAATGAAAGATAAAGTACTTGTTCCGCAGTATTGAACGAATTTCCTAAAAATGCATCTGTTACTTGTTGTGTTGTTAGATCATCATTCCATATACGTACCTCATCAACTTCACCAGTAAAGAAGTTTCCTGGTGGAGTAACTCTGGAGTTAGCTCCTATTCTGACGGGTTTTGTTCCAGAGGTTTCAGGTGAAGCGCCTCCTGTTGATTTTGAAGCAACCTGCACACCATCAATATATAATATGAGATTAGCCGAACCATCATATGTTACTACAACATAGTGCCATTGGTTATCATTGTATGTGTTCGGGGAACTAACAAAAAAGTCAGCGCCCGTACTTGTTTCAAATCCTACCTTTATGACCTCCGCGCTGGTTACGGATATTTGGTAGTTCTGATTCTGTCCAGCGCTATCGCTGCCTATGCCTCCCTTGTTTAATATAAATGACTCACTTGCAAAGTTTGTTGATGTCTTAAACCAAGCTGCGGCACTAAACTGCGAGAGCTGCAAGGAAGGAGAGCTTGCCACGTCAAAATAATTGGTACCTGTGGCAGTAAAGCTTGGTGCATAGTCGTATTCACCTCCATCACCTCCAGAAAAGTCAAGATATAAAACCTGGTCACCGGAGTTAAAAGAAGTACCGGCAAATGCGTTTGCCTGTTCTGTTGCAGTTAGGTCATCTTTCCATACTCGCACTTCGTCCACCTCTCCTATAAAGAAATTACTTGTCGGTGGGGTCGTTCTAGAATTGGCTGCAACCCTTACGGGCTTTGTACCGGCACTGTCAGGCGATGCACCTGAAGTTGACTTGCTTGCCACTTGAACACCATCTATATACAATATGACAGTTGAACCACCGTACGTTACCACTGCATAGTGCCATTGGTTATCATTATATGAGTTAGGTGAGGTGGTATAGTAGTCTGTACCGGCGCTTGATTCAAACCCTCCCTTTATTTTTTGAGCACTATTCATCCAGATACCATAGTTAATATTCTGTCCCGCAGTCTCGCTTCCAAAACCACCCTTGTTTACTATCATGACATCAGAACCAAAGTCTGCTGATGTCTTAAACCATGCTGCAACACTGAATTGAGATAGCTGCAATGAGGACATACTAGCCACATCAAAAAAACTGGAACCTGTAGCAGTAAAACTCGGGCTATAGTGGTAGCTTCCTGATTGAGCACTAGCTAAATTGACAGAATTAAAATTAATTTGAGATGAAGATAAGATTAACATTGACCAGCAGAGTACCAGGAAGAATTTGGATAAATTTTTTGTATTGAGAAGGCCAAAAATACGAATAATAATCAATCCCACTAACCCTGCTGGGTAATGTTATTAATAACAACTATTTTTGTTTTTAGAAAGTTTAGCGAGAGGCTATAGAATACAAATTAAACTCACCGATTACTCTCAATTTGCGGACATATTGCCAGTTTGATTATTTTGATTTCCTTCACATGGAATAGATACATTCGCATATACCCGCTTGGCACCAATATCGAATGTCCCATCACTGTTGACATCATCAGCAAAGTACAACTTGTATTTATCTGCCTTGAGATCATCTGCAAACGTTACGTCGTTAAATCCACCCGTACTGTTTGTTTCAAAATACCCATACAGTGGAATTTTGCTATCGGACCCCACAAACTTATAGGCAACAGTACTGTTTCCCTTGAATCCATTTGCGTTTATTACAATATTAAATCCTGGTTCAGCAGGTCCGCAAGTAGGAGAAATATCAACTTTGGGTTCGGCAAATGCACTTGATACAAACATACCTGCAAGACTAAAAAAGCCAAAAGCAAATCCTATTGTTGTAAATACCAGCATTTTCAAATGATACAATCTTCAAGATATTAGCAGGCTACTTGTTAATAAAAACTTTGGAATCTAACTACAGAACCGTCGTCAGAATTCAAAGTCATGGACTTTACACTCCCATTGAATTTAAAGTGCAGAGGCCATGCATTTTCAGTCATTGAACGAATTTCTCTTGGAATTTAAAATACAAGTATTAACTGTGCAAACGGCCGGCTACATAATTATATGCAAGGCGTCAGAAATTTGTGTTAGGTTTTTTAGTAGTTTAATATTAAAATAATCTATTGTCTCCCAGATTTGGCTTTTTTAAGAGGAAGACACCTGACTATTTTCATCACAAAGAAAGTCAAGATGACTCTGTTCACTCCGTTTCAAATAAAGAATTATTGGAAATAGTAGAAAACGAAAAAAAAGTACTTGAAAAGGACTTGATAGATAATCTCGAACCTACGAGGAACTTGGTTTTAGATTGCCTAAATCGTCTTAGAAACAACGCTGATGAACTTGAAGAACAAGAAATAAAAGCAGAAAGTCCTCAGTTTGAATCGTTAATTAATACTTCAAAAAAAATATTGATTACCAGTATTAAAAAGGAATCCCTCATAGAATCTTACCAAATAAAGAGTTATGAAGATGCGATAAAGTTCAAAAATAACTTGGAACTACTAATAAATAGATTTGGCCAAGTTGGAGATTCACATAATAGGATCCTCAACGAATTCATGAGGAAACAGATAAACAAATTAAAAAGTGAATTCGATAATCTTTCATCGTTACTAAAAACAGTTACTAAAATAATATCTACCAAGGAAAATCAAATAAATTCGTGCATACAATGTAAGGCGGATTTGATTTTATTAGATGAAAAAATGAATGAAACAAGAGCCAAGGAGATTAGACTTGCAGAACTAATTAAAGAAACACAAACCGTTGATAAAAATATTGAAGAAGGAAAAAGACAATACGAAGATCTCAGAAAATCAGAAGAATTTCTAAACACATCAAAAACTTTAGCAATAATTGACGATAAGAAAAAGGAAATCGTGACGTTTGAGAAGAGCATGATAAATAAGGTATCTATTCTTTCACGACCAATAACCAAATTTTCTTATCAAGCCTCGAAGGAGACGCAAGGAAGACTTGCCACAATATTAAATCAGCCTCTAGAAATTTTCAAGGATAATTCTCAATACTTGCAACTATTTAGCGAACTTAGGAAACAAGTGGACAATAAAAGTATTCAAGTTAAGGATCCGGAAAAAACAATTCATCAAATAGATGAAATTGTAAATTCTCTACCTGCATTGTCTTCAAAGTTAAAAAACCTAAATGAACAACTTATTCAATTAGAATCGTCAGTTGACTCAACTAACGTGACACATATAGAAGATATAAAAAATAACATCGAAATAAACGAAAAAAATCGTTCTGAAAATATTGCAAGAACGGAGGAAACAAAGAATATTATCGCTGAGCTTGATACCGCATCAAAGACTCTGAAACAAAAGATCGAAGAAAATTTGGTAGAGTTAACAAATACAAAGTATTCCTTAACATCGGCAGAGAATTAAAAAGGAATTTCTCATTGTGCGGTAAAAATAATCCTCACCCTCAATGTAATAATATAACATTCAATTAAAGACTGACGACTGCAAATTCTAGGAAGATGTTATCTCCAAAACACAGAAATCACGCCCAGACCCATTATACACAGACCACCATAGGTCACTGGGGGTACGCTGACAAATAATCCTGCAACGGCCACTCCAATACCGCAGCATATAGTAATTAATTCGCCAACTCTCCGTTGATGTTTAAGTTTCATCGTGCAAAAAAACTTTGTAAACAAGTATTATAAAAGCCTATGTAAATTCTGATATGATCACTTTTGTTAAAACAGATATTTTGGAAAGTAATGGCAACGTTTTAGTTTGTAATCTTCAAACTCAACTGAAAGCCGTACCATTTGCTACCAAGACATTCCTTAACTTAGACGCTGAGATGTCGCAAGACGTTCTTAAAAAATAAGCATTTTGACAAATGATTTCCTGGAGCTAAGGATTTAAGTTACAACTAAGAGAAATTCGTATTGGTTAAAATTTTATATCAGAACCCACATGAGAATGCGGACTCTGAGAATTTCTACATACGTATCCCAAAAGATTGGAGTGGCGGAGCCGACGATGAAGTTACGGTGATTGTAGATGATGTCTGTGTAGTTGTTCCACAAACGATTGCTGGAGCTACCGGAGAACTCATCGTATTAAGATTGCTAGAAGCAATGATTGACGGAGATGTTATAGATGCAGGAGACGTTCAGAAGGCTATAGAACACATATTATAGTATTCGATTATTTCAGTTCTGGGTAATTTCAATATATACGTGGGCTAACTAACCGGAAGTAATGACAACGAATACTGTATTGATTCTACATATCAGAACACTGCCATAAAAAAAGAAACTTATTTCTATCTTGAAACATTGCTACCTAGTCGTGTAGCCATAGAAGGTAATTCCACACAATTTATTATTATCTTACTGTCACGATGTACGAGTCCTTCGTGTTCAAGAACTTATTCAGGAAAATATCAGTATTTGATGGTCGAGAACACCCTCTTACATATGAGGATAAATTTTTCTCCAATATTGTTGGGCATTCAGATATAAAGAAATTATTATTGAAATCTGTAGTATCAAAAGAACCGGTAAATGTATTATTGACCGGGCCGCCATCCTCATCTAAGACTGTGTTTGTTTTGGAAATGCGAGACGCCTTGAGCAATGCTTATTTTGTGGATGCAACTGGCGCTACATCAGCAGGAATGATTGACTACTTGTTCGGTCATGATACGAAATATTTGTTAATAGACGAGATTGATAAAATGAAGGCAAAGGACCAAGCAGCTTTACTCAATGTCATGGAAACTGGAATTATTTCTGAAACTAAACTAAATGGAAAGACTAGACAAAAAAAGATGAAACTATGGATCTTCGCCACAAGTAATAATGTTGACAAGTTGTCTAAGGCATTAAGATCCAGATTTCTGGAGTTACACTTGAAGGAATATTCTTATGAAGAATTTGAGGATATTGTCAGAAACATTCTAAGAAAAAAATACGGTATGGATGACGATATATCCGAAAAAATAGCAAACAATGTTTGGAATCGCTTGAACTCAAAAGATGTTAGAGATGCAATAAGAATAGCAAAGTTATCGAAAACTTGCAGTGATGTATACTGGTTAGTAAATGTTAAAATGAAATATTCTAAACTTGCCTAATGATTTTGAAAGATTTGGTGCGTTATAGAGCTAGAGTTCTTTTTAGATTTGTCTAAACTCCCAAAATTAGTTTAATAGTTCCTGAAAATTAGGAGATTTTTTTAATCAAAAATTATCGAAAGTTTTTCTGTCAAAATTACATGTGGTTCAATTATAAATCTTTAGACAGATAATCCTCGAATAATTTGGTAGCTAGGTGGTATCAACAATAACAGTCAAGTAGCAAGAGATAACAAACAGCACTAGATAGTAGCAAGAGAGAACAAGAGAGTAGCAAAACCTATGAGTCTGTATCACGGTATTGTTGCATGGAGAAATTTCCGTCAGGCAGGGAGGAAAAAGAGAAGAGGGTTTGTGAAATGATTAGACAAGGAAAAGGTGTCAGAGAAATAGCATCTATTGAGCACCTAAATTTTACTCAAATAAAAAAAATCAGACGAAAATATTTTAATGTTGATGATGAGGACACTGGCAGACCAAGCAAACGAAGTCAGGCGCTGAAGCTAATCCGGGAAGGTAAAACGGATGTGGATATTGCCATGGAATTGGACTTGTCTGCGAAGGAGATGCTAGAATATCGAAAGGAATATTTGATTCTGAATGATGACGATGATCTGCTAAGGCTCTATCGGACAGCTGGAGGGGACCTGCCGTCTTTGTTGACATTGTATAGAGAGATGAAAATAGAAGATATCTCAGCCGAGGAAGCAATTTGGGCATTAAGCCAATATCGTACGTTCAAGCACATGAACCTCGAATATGAATCCCTACTTAGAAAACTATTACCATTAAGGAAGTTAGATATGGTAGAGAAAGAGAATTTAGAATTGACTAGGGAGAATCGTAAATTGTTAGAAATTTTCGATGCTATCAGAGAGGGCTTTGAAAATTCATCTGAAGAAACATTCGCATCGTCAGTTGAAATTAACTCGATGAGAAAACCTCATCGCAGACGGCCGATAAGGGATGCTAAAGGCCAAGAAAGACCTGAGGATAGGACGTTTGATCGTGATCCAACTAGGTTTTTCGGAAGCTTGCCGTAAAAGCAGCTTCAGAAATGTGCGTGTCAGAAATGTGCGTGTTTGATTCTTATTTTTAATCACGAATATTATGTTAGGTAAACCGGTAGTAGACTACGAGTGGCGGGGTGAAAAAATTGTTTGCTGAACTAGTTTATAGGTTGCTGAAATGACTCTTTAACCTGCTGTATCTTACCGTCGCTTGGATTTAGTTCCAGAGCCTTATCTATCAAGACAACGGCTTGTTCATGTTGTCCAGAACCATATAGAGAATCTGCTTTGCCGCCTATTGCGTAGACATCACTTGGGTCGATCGTTAGCACTCTGTCGTACACTACAATTGCCTCCTGATATTTACCCATGTCTCGAAGGGCAGAACCTTTGCTCACTAATGCCATTAAATTGCTTGGATCTATATTCAGTGCTTTATCAAGCCATGTTATGGCTTGTTCTCCATCCCCTTGAGTGACAAGGTCAGTCCCTTTTTCTACTAACGCTGGAAGATTGTTCTGGTTTACAGAAAGCGCCTTGTCATACCACTTTGCTAGAATAGAATCTGATGGGTCAAGCGCCGAAGCTGCAAATGCGGGATGGCTTGCAACTAATATCAACGAAAACACGAAAATCGGTAATGAGAATACGAGATCTTTAACTCCGTTCAAATGAGCGCCGTGTAAGTTGTTGTTACTAATGGTAGAACCTGATGATACTATCAATGTGATGTTTCTCCAACAAGTATATTGCCGTACACCGCATTTAATTTGTGAAATATCCTGACACAATCATAGCTATCAAAAATGTAGTTTTCTCCTTGTATTTCCATGGGTATCACATCACTGTTCGGGATTTCTTTCCTACATAGATCACAGAATCTACCACTTTTCATTAATTGTGGGTACCACTGATATTATAAGAAAGGTGGCATTACAAAGTACGATATAGTGTTATAATGTGTTAGATAGCAATGGCCGATAGGTAGATAAAAAGTCCCTGAAATGAATCTTATAGAAGATTGTAACTACAGTATTTTTATACTTTGTTTGCGAACAACTTTTTAACGCAACCAGAAACAACTGATGGGGTGCTTGATTGTTTCTTGTTCATCACTCAATCGGCCCAAAATCCCATCAGTTGTCCAATTTAAAAGACCAATTGGAAGAGATGAAATTAATTTCATATAAGACGTGTCTTCTGATCATAATTTATTTTCGGATGTAAGAACACTTCAATCATTAAATAAAAGAATTCGATTAATTTTTTGGCCTGGTGTGACACGGAAGCCTTTTTCTAATCGTCACAATTCCATTAAGCACGGTGGAATTCGTATGGAATTCGTACAGATCGTTTACTGTAAGTTAGTATAGTGTGCAATGTATCGAATTATTGTTTAAATTAATTTCTACTGGCAACATATAAAATTTTTCCTGTGTTCAATTTAATTATCTTGTACTTTTATTTGAAAGTAACCTTGCGACGCGTTTCAGTAGATCGAGTTTATTTTCTTCTTCCTGCTCTCTAAGTATCCACATTAAGGTAGAAATAGTATACACTGGTAGAAAGTCACCAAGAAATGGAATAAACTCGGCTAGATTCATTATAAGTAAGACTTTACTTCTAGTTATCGAAAACAACAAGCCCGATACAATAACATCAAATACGTCACCTATTATTGGTACTCCAAATATTGGTGCTGCCACATAATCAAGAAGGTCAGCTACAAGTGACAGTCCGAGGGCTAATACTACGCGAATTTTAAAAAATCGTTGTCTTTGTTTTTTTTTATTATGTAAATCAGTTCCCCCTCTTTAGAATTAGTCCAACAAATAATTTATCTATGTCTCAATCAGGTGGCTTGTGACTACATTTCAATTTGTTTTCAATATTAAAAATTGAATAAGGAATGGAAAATAAAGTTTTTTCTGATTACGCAACTCTGCTAACTATGTGAATAACTGAATGCTGTTTCTTTTAATTGCATTTTTTATTTCATAAAGACTAAGGTGTAACCATTAATAAATTCGTTCTTTATATTGGAATTAAGATTAAAGTTAATAGATTGAGTAGGATATACTGGAGCATTAGCATAAAGAATGAACATTATGACAGCCAATGTTGTTACTACAGCGATAATAACAAAAATAAGCAGGTCATCTTTCATTTTGTTTCTATGCACATCAATTTGCTCTCTAAATTATATACTTTAGTTTTTGACGTCACGTGTTGATCTGCCTCGCACTTTATTAAATTTCTTGCACAAGCAGTCCATACTACTAAATACCTATATAATAATAAATCCCAACTCAAACTAGTTGACAAGTTGACAATTCGAAGGATACTGGTAGCAGTCGATGGTTCCAAGCCCTCTCTTAATGCGAGCTCCCAGGCAATAGACATAGCCAAAAGACTTGATGCAGAATTAATCGCGATATATGTTATATCGCCGGATATCAGGTATAATTATCTTGAAGACACAATAAC
Organism: Nitrososphaeraceae archaeon; assembly: GCA_044870765.1. Taxonomy (GTDB): domain Archaea; phylum Thermoproteota; class Nitrososphaeria; order Nitrososphaerales; family Nitrososphaeraceae; genus TA-21. The sequence continues at coordinate 20,148 of JBIOZG010000021.1, read as the reverse complement.
GCCCAGATTACCCCGGGCTCTAAAGAATGTCATGATGGTTGCAACGCAAAGAGGAGAGACTCATGTGGATAAGGTAAAGCAGAAGTCAAAAGAAAAAGGTGTAAAGGTAAAAACAGATGTTATTATGGGCATCTCATCAGTCGTAAAGGAGATTGTGGAATACGCCGACAAGAACAAAGTAGACATGATTGTCGTTGGCAGTAGGGGTCTTTCTGGAATTAAAAAAATGCTCGTAGGAAGCGTAGCCGGTGGTGTGGTAACGTACGCCCATTGTCCTGTATTAGTAGCCAAATGATCGTTTCTCGTTACTAACTCTAAAATAAATTTATGAGAATTAAAAAATAAAAAAAAGTCATAAGGATTTAGGCTTTATTTTAATAACGGCTATAGTTCAATACATGATCTTTTCCTTCAATTTCAGTTTTACAAATAAACAAGCATTGCCAGTGATACATTTAGATATATGGTCTTAACTACAGCAACACTACAATTCCAGAGATGATCATCATTCCAAATGTGATCAACCTTTCACATTTGAATATCGTCTGAACGCCGGTAATCACACCGGTTCCCAATGCCTTTATAATTCCAGAAATTGATTTATGCGTAATTTACTATTGGCGATATCATTTGAATTTTAATTATTTTTCTTTTCATATCTAATTAGAGTGATCTAATATATCGTCACATGTTTTTAGTATTTTAATTGATGCGATCCATCTAGAGAATCAATTACTTCTAAGTTCTAAATCTGGTAAAGAATTGAAGTAAAATTAGAATTCGTCCTTAACTGAAGATGCAATTCTGATATTAAACAATCTCTCCAGGCAAATTAGGATTTGGATTAGTTTTATTTTGTAATAAATCATTCATTGATGTCATATTTGTGGAATTTGAATTGGTTGTTTTGCAAGGATTATCATCGATACAAATAGTTGTGGTGCAATTTCCGTTTTCACAGTTTGAACTAATATTTGCTTGAAATTGGGCAAAAGAGTAGGGAAAAAAAGAAAAATATGAGAAAACGAAAACCAGGAAAACAATGCTCATACATGTACTTGACCCAAAACAATTGAATTCTATTTTCATGATATATAGATACATTATTATCACATTTGACTTTTTTGATCTAATAATTTAATTCTCTTGCATTAAACAAGTCAAGAAATAAAATTAAGCTTTGCAATTATTTTTTGGATTAATTTTGGCTCGGGCTAATTTATTTTCATCTTGCAACTAAGTTATGGATGTGACCAGTATGTGATGTTACTCTGTGCTCACATTCTGTTCCTTCAGGCGGATTTAACTCATCGGCAGATACGCAAGCAAATATTAAATCCCCCTTCTGAATGGCGCCAATTTCAGGAGTCTTATCAAATACTAGTGGAATGATTAGTGTATTGTCGTCAGATTCTTTGAGTAACTTATGTGCATCTATTGTCTTTGATGCGAATTCACCTTTAATCATGGCAACCACTTTTAGATCCTTTACATCCTTTCTATCGGAAAGCGGTATCCAGACTCTAATAGTCGGATTCTTTATTTCACCCCCACTAACAGTTTGGAACGACCCAGTGGACAAGGTCTTTGCACTCCCAGAACCCAAGCTTATTGTGTTTTTTCCATTTAGATGCTCGATATTACCCTCAGCACAAGAATAGGATTCCATCTGAGCTGTTACAGCATCAATGGCGTATGCACAAACCAAATACTCATCCCTACTACCGACAGTAACAATGTCATTCTTCTGGTTGAATTCAAATGAAACGATAGCAGTATTTGAATCTAGATCGTTACCTGTTAGATATTTTGTTTCGGTATCACCATTAGCCGAGGCAACAACCTTCAGTTTATCGGGATGATTTAATTTTTTTAGATTTATTTTAGCCTCCACTGAAAACTCTCCTGCGGCAGATACATGATTTGAATTGATAAAGCTCAAAGAGAAAATCATGAAAACTATCGTTATGAAAAGCAGCGAACCTGATAATTTGATTTTGGTATGGTTGGTCATTGCCCCTCTTTCACAAAATTCGAGTATATAATTTAGTTGGTGTCCCCATTCAGAACAATGTTCTTTTAATACTTTAAAAGTCAAGAAGCAAAGGAAGCGGCGACCAACCTACTTTTCACCTTATCATATAGCTCACAAGAGGTTCCTAGATTAACTGTAGTCCGGATATAAATAATATCTTTAGCAAACTGCGCATCTTCGATTGCAGTACTGGGTAGGCATTTCTACTAACGAAAATTAATATTGGTCTTTTCATGCTCTGAAATCGAAATTCAAATTTGTATTGTCGTTTGGCGACGGGGAAGTATATTTCTCTCATTATTGCGGTTATCATAATCGTCACTATCACTTTTTATTTTTCTCAGACATACGGTCAAATAATATTACGAGAACGACCGTTTAGCTTAAGTCCAGACGATCCGCATGTTTTTGATTCTAGACTCAAAGTTGAACAGGTGGTAAATGGGTTAGAAACTCCTACGACTATGGCCTTCCTTGGTCCTGACGATTTTCTAGTTTTGGAGAAAGATAAGGGCACCGTAATGCGCGTGTTAAACGGAAAAATTTTAGACGAGCCAATTCTTGATGTCAATGTTGCGAACTCTGTTGAAAGAGGAATGTGTGGGATTGCAATTTCTAAAAACGGTCTCAAGACATATGTTTTCCTATACTTTACTGAAATTGATGGAAAAGATGGGGATGATCGAAAGGGAACAGCGCCAATTGGAAACCGCCTCTACAGGTACGAATTTGTTGATAATAAGCTTGTAAATCCAAAACTTCTTTTGAACTTACCAGCTTACCCCGGACCGAGACATAACGGTGGTGCAATAGAAATCGGCCCTGACCAGAACATATACATTCCAGTCGGAGATGTGGATGGTTCATTTAAAATAGATTTTGAAGCAACACAGACGCAAAATTTTGACCGTGGAAAAGTTGCGGACGGACGCAGTGGAATTTTAAGGTTAACGCAAGATGGGAAAATTGTAGATGAAGGCATACTCTCCGATTCTATGCCTTTACGATTGTATTATGCGTATGGCATAAGGAATAGTTTTGGATTAAATTTCGATCCCATAACAGGATTCTTATGGGACACGGAGAACGGGCCACAAGATGGCGATGAAATAAATCTTGTTGAACCAGGATTCAATAGTGGATGGAATAAAATCTATGGATTTTCTTCATCCCAGAAAAGTTTTGACACCGACGAACTCATAACTTTTGATAACAGAGGACATTATGGAGAACCCAAGTTAGTATGGACCAAGAGCGCAGGACTGACCGCAATCATATTTTTATACTCTGATAAATTGGGGAGCCAATATAGAAACGATATATTCGTGGGCAGCGTTCATAATGGTCATATATATCATTTCAAGTTGAACCAAGAAAGGAATGACCTTTTGCTCCCCCGAGGCCTTGCACAGAGATATATTCAGAACCCCATCAACGTCGGGGCTGAGGATGTAATATTCGGCGACGGATTTGGCGGAGTCACAGACCTTACAGTAGGCCCAGATGGTTACCTATACGTGGTATCTATAGGTCAGGGCAAAATATTTCGAATAATGCCAGAATAGATCATGTTATAAAAAATAATCAAGGGTTGAAAATATTACAGCGCTAATAGAAAACCATTCGATGTAAAACTGGTGGGCTGTTTGAAACTCGATTCCCCCACCAGTTTCAATGAAGAGATGTCGATTTGCAAGATGAATAAGGTTTAAAATTTAATAAGATTTCAGGATCTAAATTAAGCAAGACTTAAGTGGACGTTACATGCTGAATGGAGAATACATTCGTCACCCACTATCTCATCATTAAGCTAAAAACTTTATATAATCATAATGATCTACAAGTATTCGAGCGGAATCTATGAGTGCGCTTAACAAAGTTAGTAAACGTATTCGACTATAGCCAACAAGCAATATTAAAGGAACTTAGGGGCTACAAGGCTAGCGATGATATTAGTAATTAAATATACTCCTTGAATATTGATTATTCATTTCATATTCATCTTTGTTACTAAAAGAAGAAATAAGAAAAGTTGAATTACTCGCGATTCACTTGTCGTATGCGTAATCTGAATCTTCAAAACATCGTAGAACTTCATAGTCTGCGAGATTATTTGAAAGTTCCTGTCTATTTTTTATACACTCTTGTGTTTCAAGATCTTCTTGTTTGAAGATTTTTGAATTTTTGAAATCGTGCCAATTCATCGAATTGTCATCATCTTTACCATTGTCAATATCTTTGACAAGTTCCTCCATAGTGTCATCATCATCCCAGATATTTTTAGCCGCAAACACGTGACCATTCGCTGCAACAATTGAGGCGCCTAGCATTATGGTTAAAAATGATGCCAATAGGAACATCCTATTCACTAATAGTTTCTTGTTCATCGAAAAATCGATTATTCCTTAACTATTAGCATTTGAGGATCTAATTTAAGCAAGACTTAAATGCAATCGCATTTACCTGACCTGGCACGTACCACTACGAGCGATGTCGAGTCCCATTAGGATGACAAAAACATTTCAATTGGCGATTTTTCCACAATCTTCATATTCTAAATAGGTATCAACTACTACAACATCTATTTTGACCCGATTCCTTTGTACACCAAAGTCTTTTCTTTCCCGTATATCTAACAGTTTTAAGTGCGAATAACCTTTTAAAATTAAGTCCTGTCTACTGAAAGTGCGAATAACCTTTTAAAATTAAGTCCTGTCTACTGAAAGCATTACTACTAGTTAACTTCATCTAAATTATCCTTTTTTGATACCGTACTGTATCTATAAAGAAAGACTCTAGTTAGGGCCCAAGTGGAAGTGAATTGTTATTGACACGAATTTTTATCCCAATTTTTAACCCTAAATTCATGTTGGAATCCTGTAAAAAGTAGAATCAACTTCTCGTTTACATTGAGTGCCCGAGCCATAGTGTCTTCATAAATCACGAAGGGCTGAGGATTGTCAAATTTAGTTTTAAGATAATGGTAAAGTGAAACAACTATTAAAACTCCCAAGACAAAAACTATTACATTGTTGATAATAGTTGGAAGGCGAGATCTTTCATCTAACAAATTTATGAAAAATTATTTATGTAGATAAAAATCTTTAGAATTTAGGTATTTAAAATCTGTAGGACCCCATTACAGCAACGGCAGCGTGATGAGCGATCGCTAAAGGAATGAAACGAGGGCTCCACCTAGGCCGTCTGCTACTGATCCTATGCCACTGAACGATTTATCAATTACCTATCCTTACAAGGGAGAATATGATAGCAGGAATATTGGGTTCACTAGGTGGTGCAGTATTAATGAGACCACAACCTTGATTGGTAGCAGATACTGACATTACTGTATTTATGATATCATTCGCCTTCAATGGCATAATTGCTTGTGACACGAGAACAATGGTATCATTTACTGCATTGACTGAAGCGCGAGTGTTACTATTTCCTACATATTCACCATTCTGACTAAGCCACAAATCAACATTACAAGTTGTACTACCTGAAGTCTTTCCCACCTGACCTGCTGCTACGATTAGGTAAGATCCATCTTGATTGATAATTACATCAGCTGGGTTTCTAGTGCTGCTGTGTGTAATACCCCCATTGATGTAATCGTTCGAGTTCATAGGAACATATATTGGCTTAGTAACATTTGGTTGGATTGATATAGTATGCGATAATTGTGCCGCTGGTGTAAATCCAGGTTGTTGCGCGAAGGCTAGCGGTGCAATTAGTATCCCCAACATGGCGGCTAATCCTAAAGTAAACACGCCTAAGATAATCACTTTTTCGTTTCTTCGGAGTCTCGACATTCCCAAAGTTATGAAGAACTTCTTTATAAGGTTATTCAAGATTAAAACTATAGAATTTAGATATTTAAACTACGTAAGACTGTCGAAACTCTTGAACTAAAATCTAGCATAACCCCGATAGATATCCACAATATTTACTTTGAAAGATCCATTTGCTGAAAATTTTTTGTCCTGTTTTTTGCACAACTCCATATTTTATAAATTAACTGATCCATTATTCATTTAAAGCTCAATCGCTTTCATGACCCAGGGCAATGCCATTGGATAGATTTTTTCAAATTTCTTTAATTTCTGTAAAATAAGAAATGGAATCCGTTTAGAATTAATATCCTTTTTTATTTCTTCAAGTGTATTTCTATCCTCTTGTCTTTCTCTTTCATCAGTGATTTCGGTATCTATTAGTTTTGAAATCTGGTAATATGTTATCTTAGTGTCATTGTCAGAAATTCTCTGGTTCATAAAAGGATTGCCACCTTGAGAATTTATACGGGTAATATTGATAGCCATATTGTTGATTTCGGTCTTTCCAAAGTCTATGTTTATCCCACTGCCGATGATAGAATGGGTTGATTTTGATAGCACTGGTAAGTATAGTGATCCTGAATTGATTTGGAATACACCAATTGCGCCAACAGCGATAAATTTCTATAATTCCGAGAAGATGGGTATTGACTACAAAAATGATTTATTTGTTGTAGATGCCAACACAGGTAGCATTTATCTGTTGAAAATTGATTGGTTGTTTTATTAACCAATTAATAACCCAGTACGGTTGATTCGACACAGAGACAATGTTACTAAGAGATAGAACATCTTTGCAACACATCTTCATGCATTTATTTACCTACCATTATAATAATTTAGAAATATGAAGATGTTACTAAATTGAGATATAACACCTTGTTACCAGCATCATTAGATGATTTCATTAATTGTTATTGTCGTTGCCACTGTCGCTGATCTGGTCGGCGCTGTTGCTGCTGTCGTCAGCACTGTTGTCATTGTTGTTGTCATTGTTGTTAGATATTTCGTTCTTGTAAAAGCTCGGATCCTCCGAACAGTTCACTATTTCCTGATCACCAAGATTATGTCCTATTTTTCCCGCTAGATCTATACAGTCTCGGGTTTCTTGATCAGCTCCTTGATAAGCACCTGAATCTTGGAAAGCATTCAATGATATTTCTTCAGTGTCTACATCGCTATTCTTAATGTCGTTAACCAACTCGTCAAGGTCATCGTAGTGTCTAGGATTATTGTTGTTATTATTTGAAGATTGATCATTGATGTCTTCGTTGTTGGTCGAGGAAGTATCATCGGACTTAGATCTATTTCCAGTATTGGTATCTGCATTAGAAGTTGCGTTGGTATCAGCAGTATTGGTATCTGCATTAGAAGTTGCGTTGGTATCGGATGTAGTATTAGTTCCATTTTCACTCTGCATATCATTAGTCACGAATTCTCTGGCTTCAGCTTCTGTAAAGTTTCCTGTTTTCACTAATTCATCAACCAGATTATTTTCATTAGGATTACCGAAAGTTGATATGGTATCAGTTGTGGTAGCTAAGCCGGTAGTTGCAGTAGAAGTTGCCTTCGTAGGAACAGTACTATTTGAGTCTTTATTTTTGAAAGAGTTTACATCGTCAGTATTATTATTACTTGCAATTTGTGTTGTTGTGTTACCATTTTGTATTTTGATAGTTCCTCTTAGCTCCCCACTACCGGCTGCAGTTGTATTAACTGGGGGAACTACACTTTTTCCAATCAATTTTGCTGCATATTTTGATTTATTTTGTGCATAAATAAAAAAAGTTTCTCCGGAAACTGTAGCTACGATCACTAATGATAATAGAGTAATACTAACGACAATTAATGTGATACGTCTACTGCCAAGCATTACGCTTGGAATGTTAGCAAAACTACATAAGTCTTACTTCCATTAGCACTTAGTTTTTGTCCCAGGGATCTAGACAGATTATCGAATAATAATATCATCTTTCATATTAAAAACTTTGATTCATTATTTCGCTATTACCTCTACTTGATTGCAACCAACCAATTTACCCTATATTTTTGATTGACAATATTGCGATTTAATACATTAAGTACAATTATAGTTGATTATTCTGCAAAATTCAAGTAAAACGCCGGGAGATTATGAAACTGCAAATAATGCCCTATTAAGGGACGAAAGTAAAGAATTCTTATTTTATTTACATCCATCTTTAGATCGGCCGTGTTTGTCATGTACTTAGTCTATTCGCATCTTGAATCCATTCGGATATGGTTTCTAGGAATTTCCAAACATTATCAGAGATTGGTTTTATGTAATCAGAATCATCTTCATTTTGTCCAATTTTTGAAAATATCGTTACTAACCAATCCGAACCGTGGCCAGAAACATTCAAGAACTTGAGCCAACACTCGACTTCGCCTTCCGGAACAAGAAATATACCATAGTTTGCTAACCGGACTAGCAATGTTTCCCCCAACTCTTTGTCAGTTGGCCAACATTTAAGCGTCGTAATCAAATTGGGCCCAAGGGGATGTGAATTGTTATTGACACAAATTCTGGGCCCAAGTTTTCGAGTGGCATTCAACATTCGTGTAATATAGAATAAGAGAATCTTCTTAAAGGATGTCAAAGGAGGTCTAACAAATAGAATACGCAGATAATCTAAGACCACTCAATCAGAGACTTAATTAAATCGTGGTATTATTGGTGAACCTATGTCAGAGATACAAGTCAGTGCCAAGTTTAGAATTCCCAAAGGTATGCTGGAGGAATTCAACCAACATGCTGCTGAGTGTTTAAAACACGCAAAAGAGAAAGATACGGAAACTATTCAATATGATTGGTTTCTTAATAGCGATAAGACTGAGTGTGAAATTCGCGAAAAGTACCAGAGCTCAAAGGCTGTTCTAAGGCATCAATCCAACATTCGTGAACCGTTGCTTGCACTATTTAAAAAATTTGGCTCACCTAGTTCGTTGACAATATATGGCAATCCATCATCAGAACTTTTACAATATGCAAAAGTAAGTGGAATAGAAATAAAGATATTTACATTATTACAAGGCCTCTAAACTGCAATGAACTCACTTAGAGTAACATTAAAATCGACTTTATTAGAAGGTAATCACATCAGAAACTCTTATTAAAGTAACAATAGTTAGCAAGTGATGGGTTTGAAGGCAAGCCCGTTGAATGAACAAGAAACAACCGAGCCCCATCAGCTGCTGTGTTTGGCTGCTATATTTTGCATGGAGCAATTAATAATTATTCTGGTGTAAGGTAACGAGATTTTTGAGTAGTAGAAAGTGACAAAGAACGCATTAGAAGGTTAAGGAGCTGATGGGAGCTTCCGCAATGGCCCCGACTCAGAAGGTCAAGGCCCTTTGGGAAAGGTTTCATCTATCCTAGTTTAGTTTGATTAGACTTTTGTTTTAGTATTTGAATAATTGAAAAAAAAATAGACGAGTTTCGGGTGGTTACAGTTTTGTCATTCCGCTTCTTCTAAGTTTCTCTTTTGCTTCGGGAGTTTCAGCACCTGTCCTTCCGCCCTGAGCGATTTCCTGGTCGTTAGCATTTCTTCTTACTGCCGTTGGTTCATGTGCAGCTATTTTCTCAGGTGACATCGGGTCTTTTGATTCCTCTCGAAATTTCGTCATGGTAATAGTTTATGCTTATCTTCATATTTAACAGCTTTAGACTAAGCCTTAATTACTATGTTGTATTGAAGGACCAAAGTAATTTTATTTTGTAGAGATTCTTCCAGCTTGGTCTTTTCTGTTTAGTTGAACTAGAATAGTCTCCCCCGTGGTTCCACCTATAAGACCCTGGACCAATGTTTCCTGTCTTAACTTTGAACAAATTATCAAATGAGTTTGTCTCTGAATAGTTCAAAACTTTTTTGTGTATTGCCTGTCACGTCTTTGACTTCCAATGATTTACTCATTTTCTTAATATCATATGATAATTCTTTTTGTTTTAAAAAGTTACTCTGGTGGAACTAGAGCCGTACGCGATAACGGACGAAAATAGTTCCACCAGGGAACGTATGATGCCTTCAGTACGTTCGTGATAATGATATTGCCAATAAATTATAAGAAAGTTAAAACCTGACAGGAGGGAACAACTGCAGACGAAAATTTCGTCCACATACATAACACCAATAGAAAAAGCCCTCCCATCAGTGTGAATAGTCATACTTATACCATAAAAATATTATAAAAAAATTACTCTTACTTTTTCTGCCATAATTAGCGTCCTTTTATCTTAAAGTAAAAATTTAATTTTTAAATATAATGATGGTTATAAATTACCATGAGTATCGAGCCTTTCGACTGGTTTAATCGATTTTTCTCAGGTAGTAGGCCTTTTGGACGAAGGAACAGTCTATTTGAAGGATTTGACGAAATGAGAAGAGAAATGGAAAGAGAATTTGAAGAAAATCTTAGAGATATCGAGAATAAAGTACCTAAAGATTTGATAAGAGAATATGTGACAGAAGACGGCGCGAAAGTTAGGGAAATTGGTCCATTAGTGTATGGTTCTACAACCACAATAGGGGCCGATGGGAAGCCCATCGTAAGGGAGTTCGGAAACGTCAAGCCTCGAATGAGAGCAGGGTCAAGACCAAATATCTTGCCAGAACGACAGCCATTGTCCGAGGTCTCTACTACTGATAAAGAAGTAAAAGTTACAGTAGAACTACCAGGCGTTTTTAAGGAACAAATTAAGATAGATGCGAATGAGAGTCAGGTGGATATAAAAACAGAAGACCCGAAAAGGAAGTATCATGAGCTTATCGATTTACCCGCTGAAGTAGATATTGATAGTGTAAAATCCACATTTATCAATGGACTGCTTGAAATAACTTTGAACAAGAAGTCAAAGGATAAGGCAAAAAGTAAATCTATAAGAATTGATTGATGAAATATAATTTTTTTGAATTCTGTTTTTGTTTTCTCATGTGATTAGAAAGGATTGATATACCTCGTGGTCTATAATAATAATATGGCATGAACAATAAAACCAGATGTCGCTCCAGGCGAATTTAAGTGCAGAACATGTGAGGTTATGTGGTCAAGTTTTATGGAAAATAATATTCCCTGCACGATTACTGCAATAAGAAATGGATTACACAATTTTGACTTTGCTAAACCTATTTTAGTACAATCAAAGTAGAACTTATTTTTTATTTAATATTATAACTCCTCAAACTTAATCTTAATCCATCAAGTAAATCATAGTGAGAAGTTTGTTCTTTATCTGATGAATATACTTTTGCTTGTGTTATTCTGGGGGCTTACCATTTTTTGAATCGGTCCCTTTTCGTATGTAATCGCTTCTTAATACGTATTCAAAAAGTGTATAGTTATGCTCACAAAGAGTGGTTTAATCAGATTCTGTAACGTCCACGTTTGTTAATTATCTGTAAACTTTCGTCGGTTTTTTATAACTTCCAGTAAAAATCTGGACTATCGTAACTAGAGATTTGACCGCAATTTGGACAGGGTTCACTCATGTTTGTAAATATATTATTTTTCAGTGCTTGTTCATCAATTGCTTGTATTAATTTTGATGGATATTCTTGGCCACACTTCTTACACTTGACCAATACGACCATACTATATTTTACAGCATCAAAATATAAAAAAATTGATTATTCAGAGCCCCACATTCAACTTCTTTTTTGTGTATCGACGTTTGTGAATCGATAAATACTTTGAAGAGTCATTTTATTCAAATGAAAGGAACTTGTGAAGTATGTGGTACGCGGGAAAGTGGAAATAGAGCAAAAGAATGTTAGTGGTCAGTTGAAATACGCTTGCAATAATTGTACCTGATTCAAAATTAAAAATAACTAATCAACATAAAATTAGCAGGTATTTCCAGATAAATAGGATTTTGTCTATTTAATAATACATGCCTGAAAAAAAGAATTCGAGTGGAAAAAAAACCAAAATAGATACGGCGTTATCAGCCAGAACAAAAAAGCAAATCGATTCATTACCTGAGCACGCCCAACATATTTTCAAGAAAGCACACGCCAGCGCAATAAAACAGTATCAAAATCCTGCAAAAAGACGAGGAGGTAAAAGTCAAAGCGCTGAAGAAGTCGCTCATAAAGCGGCATGGGCTGCTGTTAAGCAAAAGTACAAGAAACAAGGCGATGAATGGGTAAAGAAGGAATGAGCTAATTATGATTTGCAGATAATTGGCACAGCTCCACCAGTTTCTCGCACATCTGTCTTCCAATAGAATACCTGGATGCGATGATTCCAAGTATCAACCACATAGACAAGTCGCGAGGAATCTAGCGAAACGTCGTTAGGTTCTTTAAATTGACCAGGGTAGGAACCGTAACTTCCTCGCCACTTTGTGAAAAAGTTATTGCCTCCAGTTCCTAAAGCTACAACGGAATTGACCCCCGCATTGGCAACACGCATTTGTCCTGAAGCGCCAACAGTGATTCCTGTCGGATTATTAAATTGTCCACTCCGCTTGTCTAAAAGGTTACCATCACTGGTAAATATCTGAATAAAATCTCGATGAGAATCAGGTACATAAACTATATGGGTGGAAGAATTTACGGCTATAATTGGTCACAGGCCGAAACGGTTGTTAATCGTTTTTGACAAATACAGAAACACGGAGGGATGCTTGACGATATCAGTTCTAATGGAGGATTTCTTAACTTATCATATCAAGAAGGTAAGCTTTAAGTCTTTGCCTTTCCAAAATCCTTTTGCTTAAGTTCTTCCAAAACCTCGTGTACAATTTGCTTTAGACGCCAGAAAAAGTTATTAAATAACTTGTGGATTAACTTTGTTTTACAGGGATGGATATTTCAGTAGGAAGTGCAAGTCCTTTGGTAGACAAGACGGGAGTCATCGGAGTAATCGATGATGAGTGGGATATTGTTCAGCTTTACCGTGACGCATTACTAGCTTCAGGTTTTTCAGTGTACGCATTTACAAATCCACTAATTGCCCTAGAACATTTTAAGGTTAATAGGAATTCGTATGTGCTTATAATTTCCGATTTGAGAATGCCAGGTATGGATGGAATAGAGTTAATAAAACAAATAAAAGCTATTAATCCTAACATTCGAGCATTACTCATTACGGCTTTTGAAGTTGAAGACAGTGTATTTCACCAATATAAAAAAGGAAACCTCATTGATTATATCCTACAGAAGCCCATAACAATGAAAAATTTAGTTACCGAAGTAGAGAATCAAGTAAAAATTCAACAAGTACAAGAACAAAGATGAAGCTCCCGCGCTCCTATAAAAGCTAAATTATAATAATTTTATCCTTATGGTAATCAAAGATTTTCTGTTTTTGTTTACTAGTAAACATCAAATTAAAATCTAGTTTGTGATACAAACATATTTGTTTCCAATTTAGAGCGTCAGAACCATGATGACCAAAGCTTTCATATTTTAAGAGGTCATCGATATCGCCAAGATGGTTATAAAGAGACATGTCTGTAATAACAATTAGAGATTTTTTGCTGTGAAAACGTTTGATTTTGCTTACGAACTCTTTGAGGCCAAAGGCCGCGGGAATCCCGAGATAGGGGTTATCAATTACTTTGGCAAAATCGACCAGTGTAAGAGAGTTGTCACGCTGATATTTTTTTACATCGATACCCTTGAGCATCAACTCCTGTCTAACTTTATCTGTTGTGTCATAATAAGGGAAAAACAAAATTGCCACTCTATTCTCTTCCAAAAGCACTCGTATGTACTGGGCATAAATTTTCCTAACTGTTTCTATATTTGGATATATAATAAGGTAATGAGTACCTAACTTCAGTTTTAGCAATCGTGAAACTAGATTATTAGGAATATCAGAGACTTTAGGTTGACTAATTGTGCTCTTCACCTAACTGTTTTGTGCGACATACTATTTTAGTCTAAAAATACAGCGCCTTAGTCAAGATTCTAGAGAAATTGTATCGCAGGGAACATTATTAATTACTTATTTTCAGAAACTACTTCCCTAGTCAGCAGCATGAATAACTTATCAGCCACATTTTCGGGACTTATCGGCTTGAGAGTAAATTCGTCTGCTCCATAATCTAGTATCTTGGTCTTCTCATTATCTTCATCTGCTATGACCAGTACTTTCGTATCAATATTACTTCTTTTCACCTTTACAATTAACATTGCTCTCCTATCCAATGCCACTTGTTGACTCACTATCACAACATGCATGTTTCGGTCTTTAAGTTCATTCATTTTCAACGAGCAATCTTCTGCACTATTCGATTTGTAGACTTCATAACCTTTGAACCACAAAAGGCCAGCAATGTTTGCCATTGCGTCTTTGTCTTCTATAGCTATCATAACACGGGGTTTGTCTACTGGCATTCAGTATTTGCTCACAGTTCCAACGTAATAAGTCTAGCGCAAATAGACCTCCAGATGATTGTCAATCAATCCTTTCTTCTTCGCAATGTCCTAATTATTAACTAGAAGAGTTGCTGTTGGATGTTAGTGGATATTAAAAATTAAATATTAAATAAATACAATTATAGTTTGTTAATTTTTTACAAAAGTCAATTGAAAATCGGACAGGGCAACTCGAACCTTTCCATCATGATTGGTTTGCTTAGACACAGGCAGCGGATGGGATTATTGAGTGTGGTCTTGTTCATCACTCAATCCAATAATTCCTCCAATTAGTTGCTCTGTAACCATTGAAGACTAGTTGCACTGATGGATTCCAATTGCGAAACTATAATGGCTCAACCTCACAGGAATGATAGGAACTCTACGACGCTGAGACAGTATTATCAGAAGAAACTACTCAATTTGAACTGAGATAAAACAATTAAATATTTTTTTTTACAGAGTATTGCATGCGACAAGAAAGTATTCAAAAAAAGAATAACGTAATAAAAAAGGATATTTCAAAGTCTTATAGTCAATTCAAAGAATTTGAAGGAAAGAAATACACGGGAATGAAGGTGGGCAGGACTCACAAATGGTATTACGACAAGGGGGAGTGGAAAGAGAAAAAATTAACTCCCGATAAATGGCAATTTAGCTATAGTGTTAGCAAAAGAAGGGCAGGAAATGCACCAGAAGGGTCAGGTGTTCCTGTGGGAACAGAGTACCATTGGTACATTCTTGCAAATCAAAATGTAAAAAAACTCGATGCAAACAACTATACCACTTCTATGATAGGATTAAAATACAAACTGGCCCATAAACGTGCTGAAAGGGATAATTGGAGCTCATCTGACAAGGCACAAAGGAAAAGATTGATAGAAATACTTCAAGAACTAATAAAAAATATTGAATCGGAAATGGTTGCTACGTCAAAAATAAAGTAAACTCCGAATTATGGTAGGAAGGTTATGAAAAAGAGTATCCTTGGATTCAGCCGAGTTTTGATACTAGATAAGAGAGGCTATGGTAAAGGCTATGACGTATAATGTAGATATGAGATTATGAAAAGATTTGTAGCTAAGCGCAAGCAACCTTCAAGCCTGTATTACTTATGTTATAAAACTGAGATAAAAAAAGGTGAATCGAAGGCATTTTCGATTTCTCTAGATAAAGGCATTAAGCAAGAAATTGCAGTATTTAATATAGACGATAAGTTTTGTGCAATTTCCAACGTCTGTTCACACAAAGGAGGTCCACTAAGTCAGGGGACCTTGGAAAATAGTATAGTGACGTGTCCTTGGCACGGATGGAAATATAATGTTTTTAATGGACAATCGCCACATCGAGGAGGAGATAGCGTGAATAGTTACAAAATACACCTCATTGGTAACAAATTGTATCTAGATTTGATTCCTTCACGGCTAGGAACAACTTCCTATAGGCCTCACAAAGCGTATGTTGAACTACGAGACTCTGTTAGAAATTATTTGTCGCATAAGGATAATGACTCGATAATTCAAAGTGATAACAAAATTCACGTCTTGGGTATTTCTACAACCAATACTAATGATGAAGTGGCTCCAAGAAAAAGCACATCTGAAGATTCACTGAAATTTGCTTTAGATTATGCCAAAAATAAACTAGGTGCAGATAGTTATATGATTAAACTGAGAAACATGAAATTTAGGCACTGCGAAGGATATTATTCTAAAAACGCAAAGGCTTGCATTTTCCCTTGTTCGATTTCAGAAATGGATAAAGAAGATGAAATGATAAAAGTCTATGAAAAGGTAATAATATGGTCAGACGTTGTCCTTGTTTCAACTCCGATAAGATGGGGAAATGCAAGCTCTCTATATTATCAAATGGTTCAAAGGATGAATTGTGTTCAAAATCAATCAGTTACTAATCAACAATACTTAATTCGGGATAAGACGGCGGCTTTTATAATAACAGGAGGTCAGGACAATGTTCAGCACGTTGCTGGAGAGATGCTAACTTTTTGGGCACAGCTAGGATTTGTGTTTGGTAAATTCCCGTTCGCGGGTTGGACTAGAGGATGGTATGCTGAAGATACTGAGAACAATTATAATACAATGATGTCAAACGAGGGCGCAGCAATGAGGACAGATATCAAGCGAACAATAACAGGTGCGGTAAATATCTCAAAATTAATTAGAGAAAACAGATACGATGAGCAATTAATATGATAAACTGGAAAATATCAGGAAAAGGAAACAACATGAAAAATTAACAACAGATGATGTTACATAAGACGTTTCAGTTGGCCAGCCTGACTTGTTCTTTTCTTCCGTTTAGAAACATGAGACCTAGTCAACCATAGCATATTAAAGGGTACGGGAAGAACTGAATACGTACGAAGCAGGTGTAACGGAAAATCGTTAAATGAACTTGGAGGAACGATTCTGTTTTTTCGGACAAGACATCGGGAGAGTTCTGAATTATTCAGTCATGCCGGTGTATCCACCTGTGGAGGGACTCGGGGAACCTTTGGGTGAGCCTGCAGATATTATGTCATCTATGCGTAATATCATACATGCTGCTTCCGTTCCTGAATTTACGACCTGGTTTTTAACTGAGAGCGGTTCATAAACATCTCTTGATGACAAGTCCACAATTTTTCCCTTAAAGACATCGACTCCAAACCTTGGTTTACCTGTCGTTTGACTTTTTGTGCGCAATTCAGCTTGTGCGTCGACCACAGACATACCAGCATTTTCTGCCAACGCCAGTGGAATCGATTCTAAAGCATCGGCATATTTCTCAACAGCTAGCTGTTTGCGGCTTGCAAGTGAGCTGGACCATTCTCTCAACTTTTTAGAAACTATTACTTCAGGTGCACCTCCTCCCACAACCACGTAAGGATACTCTACAACATCTTTGAGGACCATTAACGCGTCATGGATGGACCTTTCTGCTTCATCTACAACTCTCTGCGAGCCGCCACGAATTAGGATAGTGATTGATTTCGGGTTCTTGCAGCCTTCAATAAAAAACCACTTGTCATTTTCTACATTTCGTTCTTCAATCAAATCTGCATGACCAATATCATCTTTAGATAGCTCCTCTGTGTTAGTAATTATCTTTGCACCTGTGGCCTTTGCAAGTTTTGTCATGTCGCTCTCTTTAATTCTTCTGACTGCAATTATTCCCTCTTTAGCCAGATAGTGCTGCGCAATATCGTCAATTCCTTTCTGACACAGAATTACATTTGCTCCAGAAGAAACGACATTATCAACCATGGCTTTTAGCATTCTCTCCTCTTCGCTCTGAAACTTTTGCATTTGCTCGGGTGAAGTAATATTCAATTTGGTGTCAAACTCTGGCTTTTCAATTTCTAATGCAGAATTTATTAACGCGATTTTAGCATCCTGAATTCTTTTGGGCATTCCTGCATGAACGACCTCTTTATCAATTACCATACCCTGTATTAGCAGGCTGTCCTGAAACGAGCCACCAGCTTTCTTCTCTACTTTAACATCATCTAAATCAATTTTAAATTTATTATCTCCCAATTCGTCAGCGACCATCAGAGCTGCATCAATTACAAGTTTAGATAATAGTTCAGAATTTGTAGTGACTAACTTAGTGGCAATGGTAGTTTTGGCGATTTTATTCAGAAATATCTTATCCTTTGGATTGATTTCAACGGATATCTCTTTGAGAAACTCAATTGCTTTCTTAGAGGCTTGCCTAAACCCTTCTACAACTATCGTAGGATGAACATCTTTGTCGAGAAGCTCTTCAGCATTTTCGATTAGAGAGCCAGCGAACACAACCACAGATTTGGTTCCATCTCCTGCCTCATTATCTACAGATTTGGCAACCTCTACTAACATTTTGGCTACGGGATGTTCAATTTCTATTTCCTTGAAGATGGTAGCACCATCGTTTGTAATTGTTACATCGCCTGTAGGGTCGACCAGCATCTTATCCATGCCTCTAGGACCCAAGCTGGAACGAATAACCTGCGCAATTAATTTTGCAGCTGTGATGTTATTTTTTCTTGCGTCTTTTCCTTTTGTTTCAGTAGCACCTTCTTTTAATAGAATAATAGGCATTCGGTCTGGTTGAGATGCAGACATATTCTCTACCTTATACCATTTATGAGTGATTTGAAATATGAATTTTTCTAATCTAGTATTAACCTATTGCAAGTATTCAATATAAAACATTCTTATCCGAAATCTTTTGAGTAGCTATGATACGGCATGCTTGCGGCTGGGCATGGCAATCATATTTTCTTCTCAAAATAAATAATAGTCTCTAGCCTCATTGAACTCAGCCCAGCATTGACGTTTCGCTGTAATAAGGTTTGGTAAGTCTCAAATATTAATCTGGTCAAGTTACATTAGATATGGGGTTAGGAAAAAAACTCTTTGAGGAAGCTGGCAAAATAACAGCATTTAGGTTGACAAAGGTTCATCCTATCGAAGGAGTAACAACAGAGGTTACTTTCAGGTCAGAGATTAGAGGCACAGATAGCTTTCCAAGCGGCAAAAATATTGCTTCAGGCACCATGACTAGATATCCTCATGGCATAATTGATGCAGCTTGGCAAGGTACGCTGACGACGGAAAATGGTGAAGAGTTCATGTGGTGGTCTCATGAAAAAAGTAGGGTTCTTGAGGATGGCAAGATTAGGGGATTGAATATTGTAACGGGATTTACAAAATCCCAAAATTTATCCTGGATGAATAGTCTGATTATAGTCGTCGAATTGGCTGGTTCAGTCCACTCTGATGAATTCTGTGCAACTGCATACGAATGGAGCATCACAAGCGGATAGTCGTTTCCAATATCGTTTTTTTGGTAAATTCTACTCGCTCTAAAATATTGGCTTCTTTATTCTACATATAGTGCAAAAACTTTTCGTCTTGAAGTCTGTATCGCTCAACGAGTTACTAAAATGCATTACACATAGCATGTTAGGACAATGATTAAAACCAAAAATATGTCCTAACTCGTGTATGCACTCTTTCACCATCCTCTCGTGTAAAAACTCGGCATTTGATTTGAGACCGTAGTACTCTTCTTTAATTCTGGATAAATATACAGCTGCCAGTCGTCTATGTGGAAACGCTTCTCCCAAGACAAAGTTCAAGCCACTTGAATACGCGTCTACGTCTAGTATGACAAGTATTATTCTATCCTTTTTAGGCTTGAAACTTTTATAAACCCAATCCAGTAACAGGGGAGAATTCCATTGGTTTCTGTGAATATCAAATGCAGATTCAAAGGCTACATCCCTGTTGAACTGGTTTATAGTAGGATTATGGACCAGATTAATATCCGTTAATTCTATTTGTTCAAGTTCAGTCCATATATCCTCTGTTAATTCATTAAGTGTATTATCATCAAGACCCGTTAAAACTGGTTGTATGACTATTTCCATGTATCTGGTCTAAGTAACAATTTAATCTTAAATAAGCCTCTGTTCACGCTCTTATAAATTCCACGAATAAGTTTACCAAAAAATAAACTTGGAATATAGACACAAACACAGTGATTAATTCAGGCTCCTATCCAACGTCAATTCTTTCGAAGCTTCAAAAAAGAAACTTTGAGCATTTTCCAACAGTGCTCTTGCTTTCTGAGATAAAACTGTCCCTAGCATTTCTTTCAAACTCTATTAGCGACATGACATATGACTATTGCAAACAAAGAACTAACTCACTTTATGGCCTGTCTAATATGATGATTTGCAAAGTATGCCATGCAAGGCTAATTGCTACTTACAAATATGAAACAAGTGTTTAATTTTTAATTCCATTTTTCATACCGTTTGGTAACATTAGGCAAACAATTCTTATTCATATTCCAGTCCAAGTGATGCATGTCATATACATCAAAGGAACATTTAAGAAAT
>JBIOZG010000020.1:0-22010 GCA_044870765.1 Nitrososphaeraceae archaeon | reverse complement strand
ATTTTGACACAACAAAAGGGACGTTAACTTTTGTTCCGGAAACAGACTATATTGGAAATGAGAGTTTTGCATTCAAGGTAATTGATGATAAAGAAGTGGAGAGTAATGTGGCAACTGTGAGTGTAGAGGTGAAAGAAAACAATCAAACAAATCAAGCCCCCTTGGCTTTTGATCAGAGCACTAATGAATCCGATTCTGATATTCACAAATATGTTGTATGGAGTGGAGGCGAGGAGGAAGATAGATATATTCTTTTTGCTCGAAGTACTGATGGAGGCAAGTCATTTTTGTCTCCACTCAGTTTGAGCGGTAGTAGTCGTTCAAATGTATTTAATCCTGAAGTTTCATCATCTGGTAACAATGTCTATGTAGTGTGGCAGGGGCAATCTGCTACTGGAAATCAAGACATATTTTTGAGAAAAAGTTCAGATTATGGAGCGTCCTTCAGTGCGGCAGAGAACATAAGTAATGATCCTGGCGGATCCGGAAATCCCGATATAGTTGCAGTTGGTAACGACACACATGTAACTTGGGTAGGTACAACACCAGGTAACAATTTTGTATTCTACACTAAAAGCGATAATGGTTCTGATTTTGCAACCCCTCAAAAACTGAGTGGAAACCAAGGAATATCTTACAGGCCAGAAATTTCAGTAAAGGAAAATACAATTACATCCACCGATAGTTTTACGTATAAAGCAGTAGACGACATGGGCGCTGAGAGTAATGTTGCCACCGTGGATGTGAATCTTGATACAAACACAAACGATGAATCTAATTTAAAAGATAATGGTAAAAGTGTATCAATAGATTCAGCTCATGAAGTAGAAATCACTTTGAAAGGGAAGGATCAGAACAAGGATCCATTACAATTTGAAATAATAACGCCTCCATCCGAAGGACGCTTGTTCAATTTTGATCCTAATTCTGGTACTGTCAAATATATTCCAAACGAAAACAATGTAATAGACATAAACTGGCACAATTATGTAAGCGGACATGACAGAGTTTTGACCAAAAACATAGAAAGTAGCGATACTTCCATGGGTAAAGATAATAGCGATCCTTTTAAATCAAGATAATAATAATTAAGAAGATAACAACCATTAAAAATTCTTACCACTAGTAAACAAAACATTCTGCACATTTATACTGCTATCGACTCGAAATAATTATTATAAACTATGGATTCTAATGCATAATGAATTTAGTTGTCGAAAATAAAATTCGGTATAGTTATTCCACAAGGCTGGAGAAATGATCTACCACCTAAATCGGTTCCAGAACAATTCAAGTATTCAAGAGATATTGTAATTGCTGCAGAGAAAAATGGCTTTGACTCGGCCTATGCCTATGATCATTTTATCCCCCACTACAGATATCCAACGAAGGGTAACTTTTTTGAATGTTATACTCTATTATCCGCCCTTTCCACTTTTACAAAGAGGATAAAAATAGGGCAGATAGTGACTTGTAATTCTTATAGAAATCCTGCGCTTCTGGCAAAAATGCTATCCACATTAGATGTCATTACAAGAGGCCGTATTGAGTTGGGAATAGGAGCAGGATGGTATGAAGAAGAATACAACGCTTACGGTTATTCCTACTTCTCAAATGTAGTTCGTGTTTTGCAGTTGGAAGAATCCCTTCAAATTATAAAAAAATTATGGACAATGGAATTGGCAAATTTTCAAGGAAAGTATTATTCCATTAATAACGCAATCTGTTTTCCAAAACCCATCCAAAAACCTCATCCCACAATCATGGTGGGAGGATCTGGCGAAAAATATTTGTTAAAGGTCGCCGCCAAATATGCAGACAGATATAACCTTTATTTTGGAACACCTGAAGAAATGAGCAGAAAGATAAACATTCTAAAAGACTATAATACCAAAAATAGAAAAATTGAATATTCAATCGTTCTTCCTTGTATGCTCATTCGGGAACGTGAAGACCTGAAAAAAATTACAAAGAAATTAAAGAAAGAAAAAATGACTGTAGAACAGTTCAAGAAATCAATTGCTGGTGGGCTGACTGTAGGGACCATTGATGATATCATAAATGGAATATCCAAATATGTCAATATCGGTGTTAGCCATTTCATATTTCATTTTTTGATTTTAGATCAGAGTGTACTCAAGAAGTTTTCGAGGGTCATGAAGATTTCTAGAACATTACAATAATCTTTTTTACACTGTATTTTAAACAGAATATTTAATTTCATGTTCAATTGATTCTTATGCTAATTTGACAATAATTGCATCTAGAGTTGATTCGGAAATTGATGTACTCTTATCACAGCTACGGCAGCTGATTAGAGTTCCTAGTGTCTCTGCAAAAAAACAGCCGACGATTATCAAATGTGCAGAATTAGTTTCTGAAATAATGTCCAGAGCAGGGATAAGCACAGAGATTATAAGGCCAGAAGACAGTTCGAAACAAATCCCACCAGTAGTATATGGTGAGGTAAAATCCAAAAGTAATCCAAACGGAAAGACTATTTTATTTTATAATCATTACGATGTTCAACCACCCGAACCAATTGAATTGTGGAATGATGATCCATTTAGTGGTAAAATTGAGGGGAATTTTATCTTTGGAAGAGGATCTTCTGATGACAAAGGTGAATTAATTACTAGAATAAAGGCAATAGAGTATTTTCTCAATGAATCAGGGGACGTTCCTTGCAATGTCAAATTTCTAGTTGAGGGCGAAGAAGAGATAGGTAGCTCTCATCTTGAAGAATATTTGGCCAAGAATAAAGAGAAATTTTCCTGCGATGCAACAATTTGGGAATTTGGCTATGTAGATGAAGATGATGTACCCGTAATGAGTCTTGGAATGAAAGGATTACTTTGTGTAGAATTACATGCCAAGTCTTCCAATGCAGATCTGCATTCCAGCTTAGCAGTCATAGTTGAAAATCCGGCGTGGCGGCTCGTTCATGCATTAAAGACCATACGCGATGAGAATGGAAAGATTACAATCGACAAATGGAATAAAGATGTGAGGGATTTTTTACCCGAAGAACTCGAATGTATTAGGCAAGACGAATTCGATATTTCAGAGTTCAGGAAAAGTTATGGGTTGAATTACATTTTCAATCAGGAGAATATTGAGGAAATAAAGAAAGCACTTGTAGGAGGAGTTACATCCAACATAAGCGGCTTGTTTTCAGGTTATATTGGCGAAGGTTCGAAAACTGTTTTACCAAGTACTGCCATGGCCAAACTCGACTTTAGACTAGTACCTGATATGATACCACAAAAACAATTTAAATTATTGAGAGAACATCTTGACAAAAATGGATTCAGTGACATACAATTGAATTTTTTGAGCGGGGAACCTGCATGCAGGATTCCGCTAAATGACGAATTTGTAAAGCTAGTCGAAGCCAGTGCTAAAGAAGAATATGGAAAAGTTATCAAAAGTATATCTTCAGCTGGAACAGGACCCATGTGGTATTTTAATAAAATATTGGGATGCCCATGCGTGAGTATTGGTTGTACTTACAAATATAGTAGAATTCATTCGCCAAATGAATTTGCCCGAATAGATTTGATTAAGAAGACGACAAAATGCATTGGAAATATAGTTGAAAGATATGGCAAGATCACTGGCAAAAATTAAGAGAAAAAGTAAACCTTAAAGAACCGGAGCCAAATAAACAGTAAAAAAACAATGGACTTGACAATTATCAAATATGTTAAAGTGTGACCATATATCGGTATTTCAAAGACATGTATTTAAAATAAATATTAGTGAGAATAACTAATCCAATGTAATGACAATGAATTGTCCGCAATGCGGTACACTGATGGTATGGTTGAATGGTTCTATAATGCACGACCAGCAAATTAATTACTATGAATGTAGAAATTGCAAGATAAAATTAAATACTCTGTCGGATGGCACATATGAGATAACTCAACAAGGAAATGAACAAAGGTTAGAATAAATAATAAATCTGCAAACCTTAGACAAGGTTATGAATTTAGATAACAAAAAGTTGTTAAAGGAAAAAATAAAAAAAAGAGATGATATCATCGTTCTTCCTGGCGTATTTGATGCGCTAAGTGCAAAAATCGCCCAGCATGTTGGATTTGAAGCAATGTTTCAGACGGGGTATGGATCTGCCGCTTCGCTATTGGGCTTGCCTGATTTTGGGTTTTTAAACGCAGGTGAAAATATTGACAACGCCAGAAGAATAATCAGAGCCGTTGATGTTCCAGTAATAGTTGATGTGGACACTGGATATGGCAATCCCCTTACTGTGTGGAAAGTAGTAAACGATTTGATTGCATATGGTGGATCTGGAATATTTCTCGAGGACCAAGTTTGGCCAAAAAGGTGTGGCCATATGCGAGGTAAAGAAGTAATTGCCGCCGATGAATATATCCAAAAGCTACGAGCTGCGCTTGCAGCCTCCGCAAATAAGGAATTCACCATAGTTGCAAGAACAGATGCTCGGGCACCCCTAGGTCTCGATGAGGCAATAGAAAGAGGTAAATTGTATTACAAAGAGGGAGCAGATGTTGTGTTTGTGGAAGCGCCCCAGTCCGAAGACGAGCTCAGAGAGATTCCTAAAAAAATTAACGCCCCATTGCTGGCCAATATGATAGAAAATGGTGTTACTCCTACATTTTCTGCAGATGAGCTAAAATCTATGGGTTATAGCATGGTCGTATTCCCTCTTTCTGGTTTGTATGCATCTGCATTTGCAATGAAAACAATATTTTCTTACCTCAAAAAAAATGGGACAACAAGAAATTCTAGAAATATCATGCTTGATTTTAATGAATTCAATGAGCTTGTAGAATTATCAAAATTTATGCAAATGGATGAAAAATATCAAAGTTGAAGCCAGATCTCGTAAGAAATCGCATCAATTATTCATTTTGTTTCTTTAAAAAAGTCAATAGTAAATCAATATTATTAATATCATTATTCAATCCGATTCAAATGATAAAGCGAGAGATCTGCGTTATTGTAAGATAATGCTTGCAAATAATTTTCCGGTATTTCTGTTGCCTGCCTAGAATCTAAGTCTAACAAGTACAATTCGCGATATTTGTTTGAGTCTAAAAGTCTGCTGTTGTTATCAGCGAACAGAAAAGTTCTTCCTTTTAATTCTAGCTCCATCCAACCTCTCAAATGCTTGCTACCCATTATTACTGAACCCTCCTGAGTATGATTGTTTATCCATTCAATTGCCGACAATAGTGATCTTGATTCAGGTAAAGATATCGAATTAGATTGCATTGTCAATGGACCGTACTGGCTTATATAAGGATGGAAGACCCCGTAGATGTTAAGATAAGAATTATTTGGGCTCATTGCAAAAGCTGATCCGAGAAATATAAACGGAATTAGAATCATGAGATAGTTGATTAATTTTTTATTAGAAATTGCGATATAGCCTTTTTCAATTAATAATACAAATCCATATCCAGAGAATAAAGAGAGAAAAATGCTGAAAATGGTAATCCATCTATCAGGCAGAAATGCCGATGTATTTGGAAATAAGACCCATGAAAATGAGGCCACTAATGAAATAAAAAAGGGGATCTTGAAAATATTCATTTTTGATTTCGATTTCAATAGACCAACTACTCCTGCTGGTAACAAAATAGCATTCATTACCAAAAACAGTACAATAAGATTTACGGGATTATAGATTTCATTTAGTTTATCTTTATTCCCTGCTTGTTGTAAATTAATTGCAATAGGATCAAAATGTGTAATAAGAAAGAAACCAAATACTATTGTAATGAAAATCGCAATAGATCCTAATATCCTATCTCTTCTCATAATCGAAGAAACTATGAGACTGATAGAGAATAGAAAACCAATCATTCTATCTGCAAGTACAGCAAGTATACCCAATGGCATAATGACTGCTAACACCTTTCTACAGTTTTGAGATTTTTCAATATAGTAAAAACACAAGAACGCAAGAGTAATGGCAAATAAGTCTTTGTGAAGATCCCACGACGTTCTCAATACTGAAAACTGGAATATTAGAAATATTGACAAGAAGACACTTTGTAGATTATCAAGATGTAAGAGTTTATTTGCTATTGAAAATATAACTAGCGAAAATAATCCGAATAAGAGTACTACTGCAGAAGTTATAACAATTCTTGGGTCAATTTTCATTGTTGATGATATTGTGTAAAGTAATGATATGTACAATGGGAATTGATTTGATATTGCTGATGAATAATCATTAAAATTTTTCAATATAGGTAAATAATAGTTAATTACGTCGTATCCAATCGGATATGGATATGCTAATATTTCTGGAATAAGTCTAAGGATTAGTGCTGCTGAGAAAACAAATAAACAGGAATATTTGTTAATGTATGTCAATTTGTTGTTCAGTTATTCCGGTTTGTGATCCTTTATCTTTTCCATTGGTTGTCTATCCATTTGTAGTCTGTCCATTTGTTGTCTTGGCTTATTCATTTATTTTCTCCATTAGGTTAAGTTTATTCATAAAGATAATGCAAGAAGCTACGCCTCTTACTGTTATTATCAAGCTCGATCCTAACTCAATTAACGTTTGACAAAGTTCGAAACTAGAGATCAAAGATAAAGTAGTCTCTCTATGCCTCCGTAGCATCAGCTAATTTGGTCATGAATCGCTAATTTAAGATTTCTTAATTATTTTTCGGAATTTTTAGAATTTCTAAAGATTGCATTTTAATTGAATAAAATTGCTAAAGCTTGAAGAATTAGTCCATTAAGATTTTAAGAACTGTAACCCAAGTAATTTATTGTAGGAAAATATCATACTTTTTGTTGATTGATATTCGAAATATGCTGACTTTGAGATATGATCCTACTATAGAAATTAAGACATCAGTCCCCAAAGTTGTCCCTGACCAAGTTAAAATCAAGAGAAACAAGACCTATCCATCTTCAAAAGAAATAGAAAAGGAACTGAGACGGATCATTAACAATAATATTTCCAAATTTGAGTCAAAAACAATTTCACTTGCATTAAGTACAGGTGTTGATTCCAATCTAATGCTATCTTTAATAAGGGATGAATATCCTAAACTAGATATCAAATGCATTTCTGTTAGTTTTGATGATACGAGCGAATCAACCTATGCTAAGAAAATTGCTGAATCAAAGGATACAGATTTTTATAACGTTACTGTAGACAATCTACTTAAAGATTTACCATCTTTGATTAGCATAATTAAAGAACCAAGATGGAATTTGTATCAATACTACTTCATAGAAAAGTCCAAAAAATACTCTAACATTCTATTTACAGGTGATGGCGGAGATGAACTATTTGGTGGTTATACTTTTAGATATACTAAATTTCTAAAATTATTTAATGAAGGAGACGATTGGAAACGACGTGTGAGTCATTATCTAGAATGTCATGAGAGGGATTGGGTTCCAGATCAAGAAACAATTTTTGGAGAAAATATTAAATTCGATTGGTCCTCAATCTATAAAATTTTAAAAATCTATTTTGATAATGATTTGAACCCATTAGACCAAGTTTTCTTGGCAGACTACAGTGGTAAACTAACTTATGATTTTGTTCCTACCAATGACAAGTTTTTTAATTATTTTGGAGTAACTGGCCTGTCCCCTATCTTGGATGATAAAATTATTGACATGTCATTCAGGATTCCTCCCTCAATCAAATTTAGTAAGGAAAGTAACATAGGAAAAATACCGTTAAGAGAGATCCTATCACGTCTTGAAGCTAAGAATATAGCTGATACAAAAATAGGTTTTGGTATGGATTTGAAAAAACTTTGGATAACTAATGCAAAAGAAATTGTGATATCGACTTTGTCCAGCGCCAGTATTTTTCGTGACAAAATTATAAGCCGTGATTTTTATGATCGCTCAATTAAAAGGATAGATGAGACATGTGATCTCAGATACATAAGTAAAATGTTACAACTATTAAGTCTTGAAATATGGTATAAAATGTACATAACATTTGAAGTAAGTTCAAAATATTCCTTGTGAATCTCACAGCTCATCAGTTTGTTTGTTTTTTGAATTCTTAACTTCAAACTATAACATCAGTCATACATGATCTATATCGATATAAACGAAAAATCAAATCAATTTGTACGCATCCATAATCTTTTGTTCATGTTTCTCCCAGAATAGATTCTTTCTAGCATAGTTGAATATTTTCAATCTTCTCTCATATAGTTCATCAGTGTTTGATCTAAAATACTCTAATTTTGAAGCCAAGTCATCATAATCTTCAAATGTTAAACAATTATCTTCCAAAGTGCTAGCAACAGATCTAAGATCGGAAGTCAACATGACAAACAATCCTGCATGCGCATACTCGTATGCCTTGTTTGGATTCAAAAAGGGATGAGACCAGTGTTTCTTCCAAGGTATCAATCCTATGGAGTTTTGGATCATTTCAGAAAACATTTTGTCCCTTGTGAGAAACCCAGTTGCCTTGTATTTTTCCGATGATTCCGCATTCTCCCATCCTATGATTGTCAAATTTCCAATGTCATTGTCTGCAAATAGATTGGTTAATCCAGAGATATCCCTGTTAGTAACCTGTTTATATTTGCTGTCACCTCCCGCATAAACAGAAGATAAATGTCCATGTGCTTGTGGTTCTTTAAACGAAATTTCTGTTTCCAGAGGAAAATTAGGTACCACAATTATCTCTTTGGTTTTCCCATCAGCCACTTCTCTCAATTCATTTGCAATCTGTTCTGAAACAGTTATCGTTGGTACTGAAAGAATCAATTCCTTCTCCCAGTTTGTCCAATTAGAAATGCTTTGCCGCGAGATGAATGATACTTTCATATTTTGCTTGATTCTGTCAAATCCAGACTTTAAATTCGGGTTGTTTTGGAAATTGATATTCTCCGCATTTACTCGTGAGAGCATCCCAAAGTACTCATGGTCATCAAACACTGCAGGAAGTCCAAGATCTTGTGTTATTTTGGCAGAACCAATATTGTGTGAATGTATAATATCGGGCACCAATTGTTTCACCAACTTTTCAATCTGCCTTTTGACACGATGATAATAATAGGGAATCCCTACCATCGCACCGGCTGTCCAATTGATCCGATGAATTTCCGAAAATATAGTAGATTTAGCATTATTGTTCAGGCGTCCACCAAAAAATACTTCATGGCCGGCTTTTTTTGCCGTTAGAGCAGATTTTTCAACCCTCCAATCCGGAAGTCCATCATCAGATAGGTGAAGAATCTTCATACTATCATCCTATTGCTAATACAGTACAAGTTTGTATGCGAAAAAGTCTACAGTACGATAACAAATATATCGTTTGATTTATTACTACAATTATTAGAATTTACCGAAATATCTATAATTGATAATTGAATTAAATTTTTCTCGAGTCTTTCGCAGGTTAGAATATTACATTTTTAAAAGAGACAGGTATTACTGCGATTAAATGCAAAGATTCATTTTTGATGTTAAGGAGACAAAAAAGTTATGAAAATTCTCATAACAGGTGCCGCGGGTTTCCTGGGAAGTCACCTGTCTGAAAAGTATGTTCTCGATAAAAATCTGGTATACGGAGTGGATAATTTGATGAATGGAAACCTCAACAATGTCCGCACTCTTCTGCACAAAAAGAATTTTAAATTTATTCGTGGAGACATCGCCCTGAACGAAGTATATTCTAAACTACCAAATGATTTTGATGCCATTTTTCATTTAGCAGCTCAAATCCATGTCGATAGGTCAATCGTCAATCCGGAAGAGACTTTTAAAATTAATCTCGGTGGAACCCTGAAAATTTTGGAGTTTGCCAGAATGAATGATATTGACAAGATATTATTTTCTTCAACAAGCGAAGTCTATGGATCTGCTGAATATGCTCCAATGGACGAGTCACACCCACTATCTGCAAAACATCCGTATGGAGTAAGTAAAATTGCTGCTGACAGATTATGTTATACCTATAATGAAACTTATGATCTTGGAGTAGACATTATTCGATGTTTCAATTTTTTTGGTCCCAGACAAAAAGATACAGGCTACGGAGGCGTGATAGCAATATTCATAAATAGAGTATTACAAAACAAGCCCCCTATTATTTACGGTGACGGAAAACAATCCAGGGACTATATGTTTGTGAAGGATGCCGTGTATGCTTATGATACTGTACTTAGATCCAAAGGTAATCCAGGTAAAAATGGGATAAACTTTGGTAGCGGTAAAGAAATATCCATAAAAGAAATTGCAGACATGGTTATCAAACATGGTGCAAGAGACAAAAACTTGCGACCGATTCACGTCGAACCCAGGCCAGTTGAAGTACAAAGGCTAATTGCAGACATTTCAAAAGCAAAGAAACTATTACAATTCAAACCAAAGATACAATTTGAGAAAGGCCTTGCTTTACTAATCGATTGGTATAGAAACTACAAATCAGAGTTATGGCTGTATTAGCAAATTTTCCAAATTAAAATTAAAAAAGTACTTCCCACTGGAAGTAAAGGATTTGTTGGAAGACAATTATCTAGGAGTTTAAAGGAAGTTGGATTCCATGTTGTTACTACTGCCAAAAATCGAAAACTTATCGATTTAACCAATGTCGACCAGTTCCCAACAATTGAAAATGTGAATACAGTAGTTTACCTTGCTGCAAAGACCTCTATTTCAGGTTCGTTTGGAGAACCGCATAAAGCTTTACTTTACTAATGTAATAAGAACCCTCAACGTGCTTGAATTGCTTGAATTTGCAAGAATTAGGAATATCAAAAAATTGATTTATGCCAGTAACTATGTATACGGTGAACCTCAATATCTTCCGATTGATGAAAAGCATGTTGTAAATCCCCCATTCTCCTTACAATACCAGTAAATTAATTGCAGAAAAAATTTGCCAAAGTTATTCGCAACACTTTAATATTAAAATAGTAACTTTGAGTCCATTCTATGTATATTGGGCTTGATTCTAGAGATCGTTCCCTAATTCTTTCTATCATCAATCAAATGGAAAGAGATCGTAAAGTTAAATTATCTGGAAAAGAAATTAAAAGAGACTTTCTTTTTGTTACTGATTTGTGTATCTAATAGAGAAAATTTTACACAACTTCCCCAAGGAATATAATTTTTATAATTTAGGTTATGGAAGGAGCTACAATCTGAACCAAGTTGCAGACCTTCTTGCAAGATTACTTGGCAATAAAATAAAAATTCAATTTCCCAAATCGGCCATTCCTGATATTTCAGATATGAGAGCCGATATCACAAAGCTTTCAAAGGCGTTTAATTGGAGGCCCACTATTGAGATCAGAAAAGGATTACGGCTAATTGTTGAGGATTTATCTAATTGAGTTTTGTAAAATTATCAAGAATTAATCATGAGAATATTTGTTACTCAAGTGCCAAGTAATAGATTATTAGACGATAGTTTAATTCAATAAACATGCGCATATTGCACATACTTGATGCAGCTGGCGTCGCGTGCATTTACTCAAAATATCAACGAAAGCAGGGACATGATGCCAAGGTTATCTGGAACAGGGATGTTTTTGATAAGTATGGAATTTATGATTTCTATAGAGATTATTTAATTAATGTAACCTATGAGAAATTTACTGAAACATGTCTCCAAGAAGCGGAAACTGCTGATGTAATTCACGTGCATGGCTACATAGATATACTGTTTGAGCTGCGAAAGAAATTCCACAGACAAAAGAAGATAATTTTGCATTATCATGGAACCGACATTCGCGGATTAAAAAAACAAGAGCTTCCTCACCGATCATTGCTATCAGATACAATGATTAAACTCAAGATGTTTTATAGGAAAAAGATTGGACATAGAAAAGCTCAGAAATTAGCTGATGCAGTATGTGTCTCTACACCTGATTTGTTACCATTGGTTAGAAGCGACAGCATCCACATTCCTATTCCTATAGACATAGAACATTTTAGTCCAAATAATGATTCAGAGAGAGAGTTGAAAGATGCATTTACTATAAATTCCGAGGTAACAAACATACAAGAGACCCTGGACCTTTGCAGGGCGAACCAGGTTAATCTCAATATAGAGGTAATTGACAGGACCAAGAATCCAATAATGTATTCTGGCATTCCTGATTTTATAAGAGGATATAGGACATACGTCGATATCAGATATGTCAACGATATTATTTTAGAGAATTTAAGTAGCACAGCACTGCAAACTCTAGCTTGCGGGCTAAGTGTATTGGATTATAAATTACAATTTCGTCGCGGCCTGCCCAGCGAACATGATGCAGTAAACGTAGCTTCTCAATTGTCCAAAATTTACAGTGATTTGGGCATCCTAAATCTCTAAATTTGATGAACCAATGCGTACTTCAATTCATAGAAAATAATTCCCGTTGCTAGTCTTGTACTTTAGAGTAATTGCACTGTCATTGCTGATTATTGTTCCTCTTCGGAGATAACAACCAGCATTGTTGCCATGCCAAAAGGTTTTTGAATTTCATCAGATGGTTGGGCAGAAAAGTTCTAAATTCTAATATTTTAATATTCGCTTCTTTACAAAATATCTCAAAATCCCTTACAGACCAGAAGTGTAAATGTGTAAAAGATTGCCGTGGAACATACCCTCTTAACATCTGAATGCGCCATTTAATATACGCACTATTAGGGATAGTCACAATTACTCCTTTTGTTGCATGATTGATTGCGTCATTCAAAATCTTTTGCGGATACGCCGTATGTTCAATTACTTCCAACAACAGTATGTAATCATAAAAGGTATCATCAGAAAGGCCCAGACCATTTGTAATATCTCGTATTTCTGTTGCTATTCCAAGCTGCCTTGCTTTTTCGCATGCTGTTGCTGAAATATCCAGTCCAGTCACTTTAACATCTTTATTCTTTATCAAATATTCCGAAACTGTTCCGTCTCCTACTCCAACGTCCAGTACTGTTGCACCTGGTTCAATCCAGTCTTCCACTAGCCTAGCCCTTGATAAATTACCCGTGTTAACAGTGGAGTGATATTTTTCATAATCTTCAAAGACTTCCGGAAATTCCATATTACTTTGAATTAGTGCCTCCCATGACTCACGTAATATACCCAAGCCAAGTGATATTCCGAAGCGAGGAGCGTAGCGTGACCCCATCATATTGGTTGTGTGGAAGGGGATATTTGATTTAATGTATATATCACCTGCGGGAGAGGGACAAGACAAATAAAGCATTTAACCACTAGATCCTAAAGATTCGAAATGATACGGACAATAGGCTTTGAATCTGACAAGATAATCTCGGTAACGGATAATATTGATAAATTTATGGAGGACTTGACGAAACAACATGGCAGCACATTCAGACTTATTGACATTAAATTTTCCTCTGCCTCCAAATTTTTGCAGGACGCTAAACAAAATTCAGATGTCAATTATTCTGCACTAGTTATCTATGAAATATAGGAACTAAAAATCTGAATGCACTTTATGATATCTAATTTAACTAAGTTACGTAGACTAAAAGATTTCCTGATAAGATGCAAGTTGCCACTGTATCTCCACTGTATCTCACCAGCGGGGTTGCTGATGCAGTGTTGATAATGAATCCAGGTCGAAAAAGTATAAAACGATTTTAGGAGATTTCTCTACCGCAATTTATCTAATCTGATGGGAGGGATGAAATGAAAATATTGGAGTTTTATTATTATAAAAAAATTAAGAGTGAATAGATTATTCTTTATTATCTATCACAATAACGCTTATTGTCGTCTTGAATGTGTTTCTACTTCTTTTGAAAAATCTCTTAAATTGTCTCTTGCAGCGTTTTCGAATGTATTTGCGACATTAGTATTCAGCCGTGAAAATTCTTTTGCGTTGTCTCTTGCGTGCTGTATTGAATTTTTCCATGCGTCCATAGATGCAAATAGTGCGTTATTTGCTAATCTGGTTGCGACTATTGTACTGTCTGTAATATTGCTTACTGCTCTTGCATAATTTTCTGTGACTCTTTGTGGAGAAACCCAATATGACAAATATGAATTTTGTACATTTTCAATGTACGGAACCCATAAGGATTGCATTGAATGGATAACCTCTTTTTGTGAATCTAGAAAATTATCTGCAATATCTTTTGTTGCCTGAATGGTCTCTTGTTGATATTCGGTAACGGCTTTAGTAAACCGTGGAATTTCCTTTACTGCTTCATCTGTTGTCTTTTTAACAATTGATTTTGTTTCGTCGAGAGCGATATTGATGTTTTCTGTATTTTTTACTTCTTTGTTTGATGCCATGTTATTATATTATGCACAAGGGCATATATATGTTGGTATTAATTGGTATTTATTACCATTATAATCCACAAGGTTTTGAATTATTCCCCAGGCCTGCGGCAGTCATACTCATTACAAAGACAAAGGCACATCAAGTCGATAGTCTATTATGTCTGAAGAAAGAATCGGAGATAAGTTTCTTAGGCAACTCTATGAAAATACCGTAAATAATGCGATTGAAAGTATCAATAGTGATCAGATTGGAAAAGAAATAGGAATAATAGATGCTTTCTACCTGTGACATGTGGATATATAACCATATCCAACTTTATAGTCGAACAAAAAAGTTTCAATGCGAAATGATACTAGAAATTAGGTCACTAATAACTTGTGATGTCCTACCACTACCGAATACCGATTTTGAGTATCTAAAAATTGGTGATGGTCTTCTGACGGCTTTAACTATTTTCTTGCTATCAACTCCCGTAAGGACATTCCATTGTCCTTTGATAGTTTCAATCCACTCGGTGTTCTTTCTCATGGTGATGCAAGGCACCCTTAGTAGGTACGCTTCTTTTTGTATTCCCCCTGAATCAGTAACGACTTTTAAGGAATTTTGTAACAGCGCTATAAAATCTATATATCCTACTGGCAGTAACGTTTTAACATTGGAACAATTCAAAAGTCTATCTAAAAGCCCAAATGTTTCAAACATTTTTTTCGTTCTGGGATGTATTGGAAATACTATAATATTGTCCTTGAGTACTTCGAATGTCTCTAAGAGCTGAATAAATAAATCCCTTGAGCTTGTATTTTCGGCTCTGTGCATTGTAAGGAGTAAATAAGATTTTGATTTCAGATTCAATACGTCAAGTATTTCTGAGTTTTTAGAGATTGATCTAGTCTTGTCTATAATTTCGACTGATAAATCTCCAGTATAGTATACTTTTCCTCTTATTTTTTCATTTTTCAGATTTTTTACAGCGTTCCTAGTTGGCGTGAATAAATAATCGCTCAGATTATCCGTTAAGATTCTGTTGTATTCTTCGGGCATTGAGGGATCGTAACTACGCAATCCGGCTTCAATATGTCCTAATTTTATATTACACTTATTTGCACTTATGGCTCCAGCCAAGGTCGAATTAGTGTCACCATAAACAAGAACAAGATCAATTTGTTTATCTGTTAATTTATTCTCCAAGCGTTTAATAATTTCTCCTAGCTGGAAACAAGAACTTCCGGATCCCACTCCCAGGTGAATATCGGGTTTGGGAAGTTCAAAATCGGAAAAGAAAATATCAGACATTTCATAATCATAATGTTGACCTGTGTGAACTATCAGATGCTCGATTCCTGAACTCCTCAGTGATTTATGAACAGGTCCTAATTTAACAAAATTGGGTCGAGCTCCTACTATGGATGCTATTTTCATTTATCAAGAAATAGCATAATTAAAATATAAATATCCACTTGTTTTCGATCCATCTTTTAAATCTTTAATCTTGACTCAAGTCCGTTCCAAATCAACAATAAAAACTGGAATTTAATTCTATCATGGTAGTTCCTAAGTAGTAGTATTCCTCAATCTGAATATCTGCTTAATTCGCCTCCTCTGCCTTATTCTTATTGCTTTCCTGATTTCTGGATCATACATGCTATCATAGCCATCTTGTTTTGGTTTATAGGACAAATAATAATACAGCATATGTACTGCGCCCATTCTACCTATTGGCTGTCCTGTTAGAAAGCATTGTGCGACCCTGCCTAAAACAAAGAGCGGATGATACCCTAGTGTCCTCATGCTAGCACCAAATTCGTAAAAATGGTGATTAGCGCCTAATTGTCTGGTGTGTGAAAAGCGTGCATCGTTGTTGACGAGATTTTTGAACCCATGATGTAAGGACATTTGTAAGATAACAGACTCGTATCCCATTTTTTCAGGGTAGAGACCGAGAAATTCTTCGAAGAATGAACTCCTGACGAATCTACCCGCCCCGTGAGGAGTGGCGTAACTATTGCTGTCGTAGTTGCCCGAAGATATCGCTATTTTGTTGTCAGCGTCCATCTTGTTCATTATTTTCTCTGCATAAGACTCCTCATAATGGGTGTCGTCGGTGCTTATCATATGATAATCTGTTTTTTCCAAATTTAGTTTTCTTGCAAGATTAATTGCACTATTCCAATTTTTAACTACTCTTCCAATGTCATATCCCAAATCGGGATTTGTTATCACATAGAATCCATCGTTCTTTGACTTTAATCCTTCCAAGATATTAGCCGTACCGTCTGTTGACCCATCGTCGACAACTATAACATATTTTGGCTTTGTAGTCTGTTGTAATAACGAAATTATTGCATTTTCAATTTCATTTTCAGAATTCCTGCAGGTCACGATTGCATAATAACTGCCCACCGGTATAATGGAAATAACGGACCATAAACATCTTTTGTTAATTACAATTCAGCGAAATAGTTTGAACCAAGAGTTGGAAAGCTAGGATAATAGTACTAGTTTCAGCATATCAAGACACTGCAATTTACTCGTCTTTCTTGTCAGTACTCTTTCGGTTTTCAGTTGATTTCTTGATTCCATATAATCGTGTTTCGCCTCTGGTAATTTTAAGCAGAGATTCTTTCATCAATTTCTTGTCCTCTTCACTTACATTACCTTCAATAAGATCAATCACATACATCCACATTATAGCTCCAACTTTATTTTCCCTAAACAAGGCATCTTGTTCGACTTTCCATTGACTTTTCCTGTGCCAATATCCTAATACTATACTCAACGGAACATACGCCAAAATAAACACTATTGCAAAAATCAAAATACTATCAAAAAGCTCACCCAGATAAGGCAGCCTGTCTATTAACAATTGATACTGAATTGTTATGAAATTGGCAAAAGTCATTGCAAAAACTAGGTATATACTATGTCCATTCCGAAAGTCAAGCCAGCGTCTCCTGAACCAGTCTGAACTAATTGAATAAGGCATAGTTGAACTTAGTGTTTGTCTTTTACAAATAGATTCCGTTCAAATTTAACCTATTTAATAGCATGGTAAACCGAAAATAGAAGTGAGAGAAAATGGATATTGTATTAGGTACAATTCACTGTACAACCTATTAGAAAATCGCCAATTTGACACCAAATATTATCAAAGTCAACCTCATACAAAGTCAAATCAAGATTAAGGAGGGGGTCTGAATGGCTACTATCACAGTACCTACAATATCAGAGTGCTTTCAATAACCTATTCATTTGTTCAAAATCAATACCAAACCCAAATCTCATTTCTTCTCTTTTCATATTTCTATACATGCTTAAAAGTAATTTCAAATGCTTTATAGAATTGAGCTTACCGTCCATTTTCAACCTGACTATCCTGTAAACATCGTCATAATATCCGAATTGCTTGAGAATTCTTTTCTTGTAAAGTTCTGAATCAAATTTTGAATTTTTATTTAAGACTTCTAAGAAAATATTGCAGCAAATTAGGGAAGGAATAATGCCTTCCCCTAGCATTGGAAATACACAGCCTATTGATTCACCAACTCCAATTATGTTACCATTGTGAAAAGGTAGCATGCGCTTGGGAGGAGAAAGTCTTATTGGTCGTCCTATCTTTCTAAGCGTCTTTGCACCAGGATTTTTCTCAAAGAATTCTGATATACCGTAATATTTACGATCAATATCACCCGCACCGATATATGCTCGCCCATTACCTAAGGGGAAAAACCAGAAATAACCTCTAGCTCCTTTGTATCCTATAACATAAAATTCATCAATTCCATCGACATTGTCTACAAGGTATTCGTATGAAGGTATTATGAAATCATGAGGGGATTTAGGAAGAAGAGATCTATGCAGGCCAGTACAATCCATGACATAGTCAAAATTTGAAAGAAATTCTGATTCTGGGGCGCAATGAAAGTCATAGTTTATCTTTATTCCTCGGCAAAGGTCATGCTCCCAGCTATATTTATCATAAGTAACCAACCCCTTAAGATCCAAATATTCAACCTTATCGTCGGGAAGGTCCATTCTCAATTTTTTTCCACGATGTAGTACATAATCCTCAAACGTTAATCCAGCACTCTTTGAAAATGATTCAAGCATATTCCTTGATGCACCCCATGCACACACTGGCCAATGAGATTCCTTTTTTGAAGCCTCAAAGATTTCCACTTGGTGTCCTTCTCCCTGTAGACGGTTACCTAGATAGGATCCTGCAACTCCCGCACCAACGATAGCCAGTTTCACGTTATGTTTGAGATAAAAATTGAATATATTTCTTGTTGACGACTAATTCTTTCTCGATTATCCAGAACAATCTCAAAGTAAAATTTATTGACGAATATGACGAGTATGGATTCTATGGTTTTGCGCTCTCATGATTCAATCTATTGAATTCTGGAGAGTTTTGTGGAATAATCAAATGTTTGAGAGTATTTGGGAAAAGTATAGTATTTATGAAAGAATTTAATATTTATTGCATCTAGTAGAAGGACTACTTATACTGCAACTTAGTTACAATAGAAAGATGAGTTCGACTTAAATAGTTAATTATGTAGCCCTATTATGGATGCAACAAACAATGTCATACATCTTAGCAACAATATTGGTAGCACTAGCGACTATCAGTGGAGTAAATATACAGAGTTCAATGCAAGTAGCACTAGCACAAGGCTTACCATTATCAAGTCCAGCATGCGGTCAAGTAGTTCATGGCAACATCACGTTAACTGCAAATCTTGTCTGTGAGGGCGATGGATTAATTGTTGGAGGAGATAACACAAACATTAATTTGAATGGATACTCAATCAGCGGACCAGGAGCCA
Source organism: Nitrososphaeraceae archaeon (assembly GCA_044870765.1). Lineage (GTDB taxonomy): Archaea > Thermoproteota > Nitrososphaeria > Nitrososphaerales > Nitrososphaeraceae > TA-21. The sequence continues at coordinate 2,929 of JBIOZG010000020.1, read as the reverse complement.
ACAGTTCCAAAGTAGGAATAGCAGTACCTCATTCAAATAATGTAGTTATAGAGGGTTCTGGCGCTATTCGTAGTTTCCAAGCAGGAGTTTTGATAACTGGTTCTGAAAATACGAATGTCCACAGAGTCACATTTGAAGGAAATAAAATAGCAATCTTCATGACAGGTTCAATTGGAAGTACCATTGAACAGAACTTTATCGGACCCAATACAATCGGCGTGGCGTCTCACTCATCCATAGGAGTTCAGATACATGCCAATATGATGACCGGTAATGATCTTGCTGGTGTCACCTTGGTCAATACTGACAAAGGGCAAGTAGATGCTAATTCTATCGGCGGAAGCAGAAATGGGATATTCGTAGATGCACAAAGTACAAAGAATACGATACTGTATAACAATGTACTAAAGAATGATGTCGACATAAACAATGCTGACGGCTTGCCTCTCAACATTAACGGAAACGAACTACTCAAGAACAACTGCTTCGTTAGTCAGCCAAGTGGCGGATGCAATCCTCAATAAGGTACAAAGCCATTCAGCTCGATTAAGAACCACAAACCTTATTTTTTTATTTTAATTAATACACAAGAATCTGTACATTAACTGCCATCATTAATTATATGACTTCACGGATGGAATTGAATTAATTAGTAGTTCAATACATCTCTTGTGTGATTCAAGCTACTTCTAATTCAAAATCAAATTTGAAGAGTTTATGAATTCAAAAAGCACTAATAGCAAATTTAATCCAATTATTAATGGCCTCAAGGTAGACGGAGGCCTCATTTATGCTATTTTAAAGGGGATAGAATCATCAAGTAGGGAGATATACTTGTTATTGATGCAGATTTTTCTTATCCTAAAAAAAATAGCATCCTCTAGACGTGTCCTGGGACAATACCTTTCATATTTTGCGCTTTGTTCTCTGGACGCAACAATTCAGCTATCACTCGTATTTGTTTTTGTAAAATATTCGCATGTGCAATATACCACATCATTAGTTTAGGCTGCGTGTATAGAATAAGTGGACAATTTCTTAATAAAAAAATAACCTTGGGAGAAAATATCTGGAAATAATTCTGAAATTCAGAATATTTCAATCGATCTAAAGTTTTGTTTTTCTCAAGGAAATTTCATATTGTTACGAAATTCATATAATATAGAGAATCCTTCAATACTCCATGAATATGCAAAGAAATGGGAATCTTACATATGCTATTATCTCTCTGTCGGCCTTGTTTGTAATTTGCTATATGGGAAATACATACTCTGACATTACGGTGTATGGTCAGATATCACAAAATACATCTAATAATAATACAAATTCTCTATCAAATGCAACTGCAACCCAAAATGTTAGTGACTCAAATACCAAGAATGCAATACCGTATGTTTTGAACGTGACGAACAGCTCTGACGCAAAATCGCAGGTTGTTGACCAAGTAATTCAAGCAATCGGTGGAGGACAATCTACTTCTTTGCAAGAAGTGATTGACGCTGCAAGTAATGGAAATTCGTCCTCTTCATCTCTTGAGCAAGTCATTGATGCAGCAAGCAGTGAATTGAATAACCAGAGTTCCAATATTAGTATCAGCAATATAAGTAACAATACATCTTGAGATGTTTTCCTAAAAAAAAATAATTTTACTTTTTTAATCCAGGATTAATCTTTATTTAAGTATTTTTCTTCTATTCTATATCTTATGTACTTGTCTTCCATGGAGAACTTTGGAGGATGTGGATCGAGTGTAGTATTATTGCAAATCGTGCATTTTTCATAAAGCGTATAGGTTTTGCAAGAATGGCATTTTCGTAAAAGATGTTTGATAGCTACACCTACCTCCTATTTTTTTTAGTGTCTTCTCTAATAAAATTAAATAATCCCACCTTTTTGCCTACTGAATTTGAAATTTTCTCAACAGCGTTGTTAAGAGTTTTTTCAGCAATTTTGTAATTTTCTGCTTTTGCAATTATTCGATAGCGAGGTGCGGCAATATATGAAATTTCGATTGAAGTGTTATTCTTATTTAGTTCTGCTGATGAAAGAACATTCTTTATGGTTTCGACCCCTTGTGGTTCGTTTATGTTAAGTTCTATAACTCCTCGAATCTCAACACTGGGAATTTGAATCTTTTTGCTTTCCTCTGCTATCGCTGCTCTTGTCTCGTCAGAAATCTCAAGTGATTTTATAGAGTCAATTCCCTTAAAGGCAACAGCTTCAAACATATCATAAAGATAGTCAAATTTTTGTAATATAACATCCTGAAGGTCTTTAATCTTATCATCGGGCATGCCTGTTTTGGTTTTAATCATATGCATAAATGCAGATGCTTTCTCACTCTTCTTTACTTCGATAAGTTTGGATTTTCTCTCTTCACGCGATACCTGTTTTAAAGAAAGGTCTACTTCAACTCTTGATTTGTCTACTCTTATGACCTTAAGCACTGTTTTTTGTTTAGGTCTCACGTATCTCTCTATGTTCCTTATCCACCCTGTTGCAATTTCAGATACATGCAGAAATGCGGTTAATTCTTGATATTCATCCAAAGATACATAGGCTCCATGACCTGTGACTTCCTTTATGGTTGCAATTACCAAATCACCTGCTTCTGGAAGTTGTTTGATATCGGTGGCCATTTAGAACATACGCACTTGAGTACTATACTTTAAGTTTGCTTGACCTTATTTAAAGCCAGGGTGTTATCCGGAGTACATGCTACCGGTTGAATATCTTTAGATTCTTGTCTGCTGAATTCTGGTGCAAAATTGTCATGTGAGCTGACAATAGCATATCTTTTTTTTACCCAGGTTTGAATAAGCGCTAAAGGCCGCAGAATTGAATCATTGGATGTCAAATCTACATAATGTACATTTTGTTATATCTAGAATCTAGGTTCAACATTACGCCAATTATTTAAAAATCAATT
>JBIOZG010000019.1:0-42839 GCA_044870765.1 Nitrososphaeraceae archaeon | reverse complement strand
CTCTTTTTGCAACTTCTATAGGGAAAATAAAATCGGATCCAAATGGCATGTGATCTCCATGGTTTTCACAAGCACCAAAAACCAAAATCGCAACGGTTTTTTCATTGATTGTTTTACGAACTTCTGCCGCATTCATTTCTTCTATAAACCGCTTATGATTTTCCCCTATTGTTGCCTTTGTCATAGACAATAGATGCTTATCATTCTTTTATAAAATCTGCTAACTATCTTGATGGTAGATAGATATTCGCCAAATAATCTAGGATAATTGATGCCATATCCATCATTAACACAAGATCCATCATTAACAAACTTCTCTAATATCTCGTCTACAAAAAATCACGTCTTGTAAACTAATGGCGTAAATGAGTCAGACATTATGTATATATCACTAGTGATATGTTTGGATGTCGTATTTATTTAAACCCTATAATATTATAGTATATCCATGGTCCATGCATATGTCTTGATCTGTTGTGATCTTGCCTCGTCAGATAAGGTAGTAGAAGAACTCGGAAAAATCGAAGGTGTAGAAGAAGTGTCCCCTGTTTCTGGAGTTTACGACATTGTTGTCAGAATATCTGCCCCAACGGAGGAGCAATTAAAATCGATATATATGGATGTTAGAAAAATGAACAAAGTATTAACGACAATAACACTAATTGTTTCTAAAACGTTGTGATGTATTATATTTTAAATTTTTTTTGCATATTAGCAAGATAAGTCTTCAAGAAATATGTTGCATAACAGATACGCATGATTTTACGTTGGCTGGGTCTCCTGTAAGCTGATTATTATTCGTTAATGCGTATCAACATGCGTCTATGATCTTTAAATTCATAATAATGTTTCATTATTATGCTAGGGGAAGAAAGAGCGATACCATTATTACTTCTTAAGTGCCATTTGGAGATGAAATATTTCAGAAAGCACTTGGTTATCGAAGGTTTAACAATATAAAATAACGTAAAGGTAACATTAAATTAATTGATTACAAACTATTATTTTACTATAGAGCTAAACGATACTTGTTACAGTTACATGACGTTTTCAGATGAATAAAATGGTATTGTTCGGATGCCTTTTCATAAAATGATAGCTATTAATAACCCATTTGTCAGCGTTATCCGGTAATAGTGAAATATAGTGCTTCAAAAACAACACAAGCTCTAAATTTCTCTTAATCTGATGAATTCATGAGTTAAACTTTGAAAAACTAACAAATTGGTTTTGCAAAATGGCCTCAATAAGATTAGTTGGAAAATTAACATTTAATCTTTTAATGACCTAAAGCCTGCAGGAAAGACTACTCGGAATTACTCATATGTAATTGGAAACATTCAGATTATCTTGAAAAGATGAACAAATATAGCAGAAAAAACTACAATTATTGCTTATAGATTATTTAAAGATTTCAAAAGATTTATTTATGATAATTTAGAATTTTAAATAATGAACAATTCACGGCCGATAGTAAACATATCTCTCTTATTAGGAACAATTATAGCTGTAAGTGCTTTCTTCCTTGTTTTTAATAACATTCCAGTGCAAGCTTTACACAAGGAACAACAACTCTTAGAAAGTTTTGATGATCTAGCGGATTTTGCAAAAGCCGTAAAAAGTGGTGATGAAGAATTAGAAGAAATACCTATACAGTCAATGAAGGCAGCAGACATTTATGATGATGCGGATGATAATCTGAAAGACTGTATAGACCAAGCAGCAGAAATAGGTGATAGTCTTACTGATAGAGAAGTAGTTCACTGCGTAGACGATGTAAACTATTTCAATAATAAATACTCGAATAGTACTGTTCCTACTAATGGGACTTCTGCAACTATTGGCCTTGCGGATACCGGAACTGATACCACATCAACTTCCAATGCCGCTGATACCACATCAACTTCCGATAATTCTAATGAAAACAATTTGGTTGATGAATTAGTGAAAACAGGAAAGTTTACAGAAGCTGAAGCCAGAGAATTCGTGAGTAATAATATGCAGAGTGGAACTGGAACTGATACTACATCCGATACCAAGACTTCTAATGCAGATACTACATCCGATACCCAGACTTCTAATGCAGATACCACCACTGATGATACCAAGACTTCTAATGCAGATACCACCACTGATAGTTCTGCGTCCGATGACACTTCCTCATCCAACAACGAAGACAACAATAATCAATCTTCAAATAATAACAGCAATAATCCTGAAGACTATGACGACCTTAACGAGTTAGTTAATGACATAAAGAATGGTGACGTAGATACTGACAAAATATCGTTGAGCGCTTTCCAAGATTCAGGTGCTTATCAAGGAGCTGATCAAGAAACCCAAGACTGTATAGATCTAGCGGGAAAAATAGGAAATAATCTAGGTGATCAGGAAATAGTGAACTGTTCTGAGGATCCAAACTTTTACAGGAACGAAATATCTAACAACAATGACAACAACGCTGACGACAGCAGCAACAACGCTGACGACAGCAGCAACGACAACAATAACCAATGAAAACAGCTGATGATACTGGGTAACCAGTATTATCAATACTTTTTATTAAATTTGATAACTTAAAACAAACAATCCCATACTACTCGCAATCATGATAATCCATACAATCTTATTCCAACTAAAAATTTTCTGACCATCAAGGTTTCCAAATGGAAATAAATTAAACAAGGCGATCCAAGAATTAAATACTGTTCCTATATGGTAGTAACCTACATCCGCAAATTTGTAAGATAATATCAAAAACATTAATCCCATGACAAGATTAGTAAGCGGTCCAATAAATGCAACCCTTCCAAATTTACCTCTGTCCGATAAGTCTATCATAACAGCACCTGGAGCTATAAATTTGAATGGAATAAATGGAAGTGCTGAAATGGCTGTTACGATTAGTCCATACAAGTTTGCCCGAAACTCCGACCAACTTCCATAAAATTGAGCTAGGAATTTATGTGCTAATTCATGCACCAGAAAGGCACTAACAAAAATTAACAAAAATTGCCAAGATATACTTCTATATCCATTGAATGACAAACCAACAGCAGTTACTAAAATTGTCGCAATGGACAAGTGAAATATTTCCAGTTTAGAAAATTTTATCTTAAATAATACTCTAAGATTTGAATTCTTTGCATAGCTATTCACCATGTTTTTTCTGTCAATGTACTCTCTCGTAGAAACGCATGAATGGTTAATCGGTATTCTGTGCAGACTACAGAATACTTTATTACAATAATTACACCTAAAAGGTATACTTTCATTCACATCACAAATTTCACATTTCATTAGCTTCCTATATTCACTCTTTGAACTTGTTTTACATATACTGCTCGATTGTCACATTTAAAAGTGTGTTTTCAATATCCTGCGGGTTCATAAATAATCATATTGAGAAATAGCCTACACTTTTGTTGATTTTTAGAGAATCAAATGTGAATCTTACCCTAATTTGACAAATTAACAATCGTAATCTATATGAACTTTGTACCACTGTAAATAGAATAGATTTACTATGTCTAGTGATGATAATTCACACGAAGTCGACGATAAGCTTGTCCAACGATATGATACGATATTAAAAGAGAGTGCACTGCTCAGTACCTTTTCGGGGATCCTCTTTGGATTTTTATTGAATATGGCCATAAATGTGCCCGAAAATTTTGTATTAATTGATAAGATAACTCTTCTTGTAGCTCTATATTCCACAACTGTAGCAGCTTCATTATTTGTCATGCCGGTAGTTTATCACCATTTACAATATCCATATGGAAGTTTTAATAAATTCAAGACTAGAAGTCATAGATTTATCATCTTAGGGCTAATACCTGCCGGTGTAACTCTATATCTTGGTCTTGAATTATCTATCCACTCTTTATTGGGATCTATAGAATCATTTATCCTTGCTTCGCTACCGTTCATACTAGTTTATTTTTTATTCAGGGCAAGAAAACGTGATTTTTAAAGAATCTATAGGATCTACTTAAACTATACTCACATAGTAAAAATATATACATATTCATAACGTACGTATAAGGAGTATCATTGAAAATTTCTATAATTGACATTGGTTCTAACACAATCAAGTTAGTAATCTATGATGTCAGGGAGGATAATTCATTTATAGGCATTCACCAAGAAAGTACAAAGGTTAGACTTGGAGAATCTTTGGCATTTTCGGATAGTCTTAGTGAGCAATCGATCCTCAAGAGTATAGACGTTCTCCTATTGTATCGTGATATTATTAGACTTGAATCCGCAAATAAGGTTGTTTGTGTGGGTACGAGCGCGGTTAGAGAATCAAAAAATGGCAAATATTTCATAGATCAAGTTCTAAAGAAAACTGGTTTTAAAGTAAGGGTACTTAGTGGAGAAGAAGAAGCTTACTATTCCTATTTGGGCGCTTCAATGGCGACCTGTATTCCGAACGGCCTGTTCTTTGACTTAGGTGGAGGGAGCTTAGAATTGGTTTACACTGAAGATTTTAAAGTAAAGAAGGCACAAGCACTTCCATTAGGGGCGTTACGACTCACTAGAACATTTGCTAGCCAAGATGGTTCTTTCTCAAAGAAAGAGTGTGACAACATGACTCAAAAGATACTGGATACATTACCCACAAAAAAGGGGTACGGAATTGGGATTGATGCCTCATTGGTCGGGGCAGGTGGAACATTAAGGGCTCTGGGAAGAGCTGATCAAAAGCGGGCAGGGTTTCCTTTTGAAAAAGTTCATAATTACAGGTTAAAACTAAGCACCATTGAATCTCTTCGAAAGGATCTGAGCACTTTGAAACCCAGTGAAATTTCTAGTAGGTGGCCTATTGATTCGACTAGAGTCGAAACGATTGTTGCAGGTCTCTATGTAATACATAGTATAATGAAGAAATTTGATTTTGATGAAATAATTATTAGCGGCTATGGGATACGAGAAGGAATTTTGGCCTCATTAATTCATAGCCCTAGTGTACTTGAAAATCACAATATTGAGAGCTTAGAAAAACAGGTAGCAAAATTACTCTCCTATCATTGTCATAAGCAAGATATTTCAAATTTTGGGCTTGATGATATGGTTCATAATATGATTTATTATGGATTACTAAAGGAGAGAGAAGTTGAGATACTTTCGTACGCACTTTACACATTGTCTACAATACCTGCAACAAACAAGTACTATAGCCTTTTCTACCGATTATTGGACGAAGATTATCCTCAACTTACCTATAGAGAACAGGTTATTTTGGCGTTATCAATAATCTACTCTAAAAAAATAAGAATTGGAGAGGAACTGTTTCATAAGTACAGTCACCTGCTAAAACCACAGAATCTGAAGTCTTTACAAAAAATAGCACTGCTTCTCAACTTAACTAGAATAATACTTAAGACCAGATCTCAGATCAGGATAAGACTAACAGAAAATAAGAATGTGATTTTTACTGTAATTCCTACACAAAAATCATTTCCTAGTATTTTACTAAAACAAATTATTGAAAAAGCTGGTAGGATTTTTGATATTCCTGTACAGTATTATATACCAGATAGAACTAACCGATTAAGAAATTCGATGAATAACATTATCTCCTTAAAATCCCAGCTGTGATATTCATGGAATACAAGAAGAACAAAACCGAAAAAATCATTCCTCTAAAAGGTAAGCTTATAGTTGTTGAGGGTATAGATGGATCGGGAAAATCTACCCAACTTAGATTACTGGAGAAATGGCTCATTTCAAGGAACATACCGGTATTTTTCACAGAATGGAATTCGTCTGAGACCGTCAAACAAATCACGAAAAAGGGGAAGAAAAGCGGCAGATTAACCCCAATCACCTTCTCACTATTACATGCTACTGATTTTGCTGATAGATATGAAAGGAATATTCTGCCGCTCCTACATGCTGGTTATATTGTTTTGGCTGATCGCTATGTTTATACTGCTTATGCAAGAGATATAGTTAGGGGTTGCAATCCCAATTGGGTCAAGAAAATTTATGAATTTGCAATAAAACCAGAAATTGTGTTCTATTTTAAAGTACCAATAGATATAGCCGTGGATAGAATACTTGCTGGGAGACCAAGGTTAAAGTATTATGAAGCTGGCATGGACCTAAATTTAAGTAATGATCCTTACGAGAGTTACAGGATCTTTCAAAGTAGAATTATTGATCAATATGAATCTTTATCCATATCAGAAAACTTCACTATTGTAGATGGTACAATGGAGATTGAGGAATCACAAAGCTTTTTGAGATCAATAGTCAGCAAGCTTTTACCCTTGAATATTACTAAAAACACTAGGAGAGTTACAAGAATATGAATATCAGATCAATAAAGTCCCTAAGAGGTAAGAAGATGAGGAAAGCAGTTTTTTACGGGCATGCTATTCCCTACCTGGAAGATATTGAAATTAAGGGAAGATTTATCATAATAGAAGGTCCTGATGGTTCTGGCAGAAGTACACAAATTGAACTGTTATCATCAAAACTTGAAGCAGATGGTCATGCAGTACTTAATGCAGGATTAAGACGCTCGGAATTAATAGGGCAGGGAATATTAGAAGCCAAGAGAAATTTTGTGCTAGGAAGAAAGACCATTAGCCTATTTTATGCAGCAGATTTTGCGGATCAATTAGAGAACAAGATAATCCCCGGATTAAGATCAGGCTACATAGTTCTATCTGATAGGTACATTTATACTCTGATGGCGAGAGAAGCAGTGCGTGGAATAAGTAGCTCGTGGTCCCATAATCTATATGGTTTTGCTCTTAGGCCAGATATAGTATTTTATCTTGACGTTGATCCAAATGAGCTTGTTCACAGAGTATTCAAAAAGAATTCTTATCTGGACTATTACGAGTCAGGTACCGATCTTAGATTATCCGATAATATGCTAGAATCATTTGTGATGTATCAAAAGTTATTAAGTAAAGAATTTAAGCGAATGCAAAAACGCTATAACATAGTATCTATAGATGGTAATAGATCAGTAAGCGAGATAAATGAGGATCTTCAAAGAAGGATTGATGATTATCTTCAAAGTTTGAAAGTTTGAATTATAACAGCGAATTTAGAACGAAAAATTTGCCACTTATATGAACATGAATAATGAATCCTCTCCAAAAAACACGTTATCAAATCTGGCCGTACCTCATAGAGATAGTAAAAGGTTCAAACAAACAGGAACTCAGAACCCAGTCATTGCCAAGCTAGCATTACTGAACTTTAGGTTCGGATTGGGACAATGCCCACTAGAAAGTAATTTATTTGGAGGTAGATCGATAAAAATCAATGGAATTATTTGTCTTGAGACATGGGGAGGCTGGCCAAAGATCATCAATGGCCAGTGATCGTATTCGTCCCTTAACTTCAGCTGGAAAAGCTGAGATTCATGAAATTGCAAAAGCCCTAAAAATAATTGGATTAAAATTTGATCTGGTCGTTACCAGTCCACTTAAAAGGGCCTACGATACGGCAATGATAGTTTCTGATATCTTCAAAATTGGTAATAAAGTTCAGGTATGGAACGAGTTAGCTCCTGAAGGACAAAGAATCGAAGTATATCGCAAAATATCACACTTAAGTGAGGAATATAATGTACTAATTGTTGGACATCAACCTCTGCTTGGTCAAATGGTCAATGACATGATTCATAACGAAAAATCTAATGCTTGTAATTTACTCTTGAAAAAAGGAGGAGTAGTGCGAATAAGACTACTTAGAAAGAGTAACATACCTAAAGGTGAGCTCAGGTGGTTGTTAACACCCAGAATATTAAGAAATATATACAAAAAGGATATCAAGTGATATACCGTTATTAGTCATTAGAACTTAATTCCTTGGGTCGCCATAAGTTGAGCAATTCACCTTTTACTTGAGGATCTATCTCATTCCAGGAAGCTATTGAAAGCCTTACACATGCAACAGTACAGGTAGGCATTGTATTCATCGTTCCTGTCAATATTTCCAATAATTGTTCTGAATGTGGATTGTGTCCAACTAGCATAATTATATCATACCTATCATCCTTTTTTTTCACTGCATTGAGATATTCTGTATATCCTGATCCGTAAAGAGAGTTCTCAACTGTAATTTCACCTTGATAGCCACATGCCTTGGCAACTTTTACTGCAGTAGAGGAAGCTCTGACTGCCGAAGAGCTTATTATTAGTTGTGGGACAATCCCTTCTTTCAATAGCTTTTTGCCAATTCTGAGTGCATCTCGCTTACCTCTATTATTTAGAGGCCTATCATGATCAGATAATTCTACAAATTCCCAACTAGATTTGGCATGACGAAGTATCAATAATAATTTGGTATGCTTTTTCAAGAATTACTCATGAGATTAATCACATCATCCTTGTATATATTGTGAATTTCTATTTTTTCTCTATCTTTTCATCAATATTCCAGCAGCTCTAGAACTAATTTCAAAATCATTGCTTCTTTTTCAATAACGTTTCTTTGATCGATACTCTTTGTTGTGGCAAGTAGTTGCTCGCATGAACCGATTTGTACTTCTATCATATCCCTCAAGTCATTACAAAAGGGTTGGTTTAAATACTCAATAAAATATGCTGACTGTCTTGATTTAACATCTCTGGACCTTAATTTCATCCCTCTTATTTGTTCCACTTCCGTTAAATTCAATTTTTGATTATTGCCTCATACAAAAATGTCCTAAATAAATTAGGTTCTATCCTTTTCCTTAATACTATTCTGCAATAGTTATGGGCATGAATACAGTCATCAATTCTCTCGCATCTGCAGCAAATCCATGAAACGTATTCTTGACAAATATTGCACGTGGCAAAAGGTGTCAAACAAAAGCCACATCCTCTGCAAGATTCCTTATTAAACATGTTCTTAGAAGATAGAGGATTGCCTTATTAGAATTGACGAAGGTAATCTTGTAGATACTACTAGACTATATAGAATGAATTTATTTATTATTACTATTGATTTATGATTCAATCTATAATTATAGAGATGACCTGAATTTTTCCACCTCCAAATTCTATACTTCACTTCTAAAATTCTAATCATAGTAATTGATTGATATTCATTGTTATTACATCATTATAGTCTAAAATGTATTCAAGAATGAATTAAATTAAATTAAATTAATTCTTCAATTTACTCGTTAACAAGTTTGATATAATAAAAATTCCTATTTACTAGTAACAAGAATAAATTTCTAAATGCTATAGCTAATAATTATTTACTTAAATCGTTATAATTGTGTTCACGATATAACCTCTCTACATTCCCAGCTGCCTTGACATCAAGATTGGAAATTACATGTCCTAAACTCCACGTATCATAATCAATCGTTAATGTATTCCATGTTGATGTCATGTTTGGATGATGATTCAATTTTTGAGAAGAATCAGCTACTTCGTACATAAATTCAAATAAAGTGGAAAAATCTTTAAACATAAAAGTCTTATGCAACTTACCATTAAATATTGTCCAACCCGGCAGTTCAGTCAATGCTTCTTTTATTTGACTATCTGACAATTCAACATATTTTGGAATCGTATCATTTTGAATAGAAGTAAGGGCATATTTGATATCCAACCCGTTAATCGAGACAATCGATGTATTATTTTCAGATTGACTTCCTAAAGTTTCTTTCAATGTAGATATTTGGATCAATGTAATCATAATTAGTAACAAAATATTTATTATTAGAATAGCCTTCTTTTTCACTCTATTTCTTAAAAAACTGTAATATTTAAAATTTCACCATATTTACTATTCAGTAAGCTATCGTTATCCATTTCAGCTTTTACCTTTTAATTGTACTGCAATTCAAATATGCGATAATATGGCAATAATTACGAGCGTCTATTTCTATCAAATTTTTCTTTATTTTATTGATAAATATTTATGGAAATGTAATAAGTGATAATTACAGTTGACCAATTATGACACTAAAATCCTACTGGTGCTTTCGTTTTCAATCCTTGCCTCTACAATATCTGGCATTATATTTCCCTCTCTAGGAGAATTTTTTTCCCCATACATCCTGGTAATTCTTGGACTATTATTATTTTTCAATCTCATTCAACTTAATTTCCAAGATCTCATCTCAACCTTTAAGAAACCAAAATTTCTGTTTATTTTATGTATAATGAAAGTATTAGTAATACCGGTAACAATGTATTTCGTTACTAATCAAATTTACCCTAAATATGCACTGTCTGTACTTTTATTATCTGGCATTTCAACAGGACTTGGGGCCCCATTTGTTACCAACTATGTAGGAGGTAGACTTTCTATTGTAGTCGGTATGGTGATTGTCACATCACTTGTGGTCCCCTTTATATTGCCAGCATTAGTATATATTCTATATAACACTGAATTTTCAATTCCAGTATTTGATATGATCTTACTACTGGTGATATCCCTAATCGTTCCTCTAATAGGGAGTGGCATTATAAAAAAATATTTACCCAAGATAGCTACCAGTATAAACAAAAGCTCATTGCCTTTATCAATTATTTTAATGGCTTTGATTAACTTGGCAATATTTTCAAAATTTTCAGATTATTTCTATTTGGAATTTACCTTTGTAACTACTACAACTGTTATTGCTTTTGCATTATTTGCAATATTTGCTATTACTGGATATCTCATTATGAATCTTAATAATAGAGGCACATCGATGAAATACAAGATTTCAGGTCTTATTGCAATCAGTTATGTAAATAATATACTTGTAACTGTTTTCGCACAACAATTCTTTGGTTCCCAGGTAGCGGCACTTGCTGCTTTTTACAATGTGCCATACTACATAGGAATTATTTTCTTAAAAATATTATATTCAAAAATTTTGAGGACTAAAAATGATGAGACGGAATATTAGTATATCCAATTTTCATATCGTATTAATAACCCAAACTGGAGTGATCTATTATTTTATGGAAACATTTAGCAAAAATAAAGTATATGTTACAAGAAAAATACCGGAACCTGGACCATCGATATTAAAAAAGTATTTTCAAATTAATATGAATCCTGAACCGGATATACTTGACAGAGATACTTTATTAGAAAATGTCAAGAATGTCGACGCATTAATCTGCATGTTAGGGGATAAAGTAGACTCAAATGTCATGGATGCAGCAGGTCCAAATCTTAAGATAATAAGCTGCTATAGTGTTGGATATGATCACGTTGATATTTATGAAGCCACAAAAAGAAAAATAATAGTAACAAACACCCCAAATGTATTAGCTAATACCACGGCAGATCTGACTTTTTCCTTAATTCTTTCTGCTGCTAGAAATATTGTCAATGCTGATAGACATGTAAGAATCGGTAATTGGGAATCTGGATGGTCGCCTGATCTCTTTCTTGGGTATGACGTAAATGGAAGTACCTTAGGCATTATTGGTCTGGGTGAAATTGGAACACTGGTAGCGAAACGTGCAAGAGGATTTGATATGCAAGTAATTTACTATAGTAAAACGCGTAAACGTCAAATGGAATCAGAACTTGATATTACTTTTGTCCCACTAGAGGAATTGTTACGACGTAGTGATTTTGTTTCTATTCATGTATTACTAAACAAAGATAGTTTTCATATGATAGACGAATCAAAAATTAAATTAATGAAAAAAACTGCATTTATTATTAATACCTCAAGGGGTCAAGTCATAAATGAACAACATTTAATTAACGCCCTAAGAAATAAGGCCATAGCAGGTGCTGGTTTAGATGTCTATGAAACTGAACCTATTTCTAGTTCTAATCCATTAACTCAATTTGCACAAACTGTATTGTTACCACATATTGGAAGTGCTACATTTAAGACCCGATCGAAGATGGCTGAAGTTGCAGCCAATAATATTGTAAACTTTTTTAATGGAAGAGGGATAGTTCACAAAATAAATTAGATCTAATATAGTTGCATTTGATAATATTGAAACTAGCATAGCAAGTATTCAAATTTATACTCATCTGTTAAGAATATATCAGAATTTAATTTTTAGGGTCATTATTCTTCGATATCAGCTAAGAATTAATTTTTACCGAAAATCCTCATTATTTATTATTAGAAAGAGTCCCCATCTAAGTACCCTTGTGCTTTCTATAGTCAGCCTTCTTTTCATGCTCTTCCCTAACATGATGCAGCCTGTCCTTCTCATGAATAAACTCCTTGCCACATTCTCGACATTTTATAATATGATGATGGTGAATTTGTCTCATGTGAAGAATTAATTCCTCGTATGTCATGAATTTCAAGTGATCGATTTCGCAGACAAATTTTGTTTGATGAAATAAATTCAGATTGTCAGTAAAATTTTCGAATATTGCACTACCTTCTTTATTGTGCGCATCTCTTATATGTCTCTTTAACCTTTCCTTGTCCTCGAATTTCGTGTTACAATATTTACAGGTCAAAAGTTTAGGCTTATTATCAGTTTCATGGTGTCCGAACCATTTCATAAATAATTAACAAGACAATCCCTTCATTAAAGTTATGCCGACTTTCTCACCAGATAGCTAACCTATTCTAAATTATTAAAATAATGCTAATTGGTATATGGACAGGTATAGATATGAATTAGAATAATACTATTTCTATCTATTGTATTCCGGGTTTAAAGCGGGATCCAAGCTTAATTATGGTAACAATAATGAATATTCATGACATTCTAAGGTATACTAAGTTACTTCAAGAAATACTTATCATGTAGTTTCTCTTAGTAGTTAAATGGTAATTTTTAAATCAAGTAAGACTATGCACAATACTTCAGTAAGTTTGTCAATAGCAGCATTTGTTGCGCTATATATATCAGGTTTGCTTGTCCACTTATCTGCCACCAATCAGCACAATGCATACGCTCAATTATCTTCGCCTGATAATAACAAAACATTGTTTGTTACAGGTTCTGCCTCAACTCAGATAAAACCTGACAGAGTTACAGTGTCATTAGGTGTGGAAACAACCAATACCAAGGCAAAGGCAGCGTTAGCCGCAAATTCTGAATTGATGAATAAAATCATCAATGCTCTAAAAACAGTAGGTGTAAAGGAAAACGAAACAAGTACATCATCATTCAGCATAACTCCAAATCGTAACTACTCTGTAGATACAAACCAAGGCAAATTGACTGGATTTACCGTTAGCAATTCTATACAGATAGACAGCAGCAACGTAAATGACACATCAGAGTGGGTTGATATTGCAGTTTCATCTGGTGCCAATAATGTAAATAGCATCTATTTTAGTCTGTCAGATAAAAAACTTGATGAAGTTAAGAATGAATTGATAAAGGATGCTATCGAAAATGCAGAAGAAAAGGCAGATATTACTGCTTCAACATTGGGATACAAAATTGTAGGAATTAGGACAGTGAGTATTGATCAAGTGACACCCTTCTTTCCCCAACCAGTACCATATGCTACCGAATCACTCAAAAATGATGCATTTGCGCCATCACCTCCAATATTGACGGGAGAACAACGAATATCTTTGAACGTCAATATTGTCTTTCTCATGGAAAAATGAATTTATCATATTTGCTCGGAGGTAAGTTTGATAAAAAAAGAAAGGAAGAACAGAATTAAGCCTAAACATATATACAATACTTTACAACTTTTAACTTAATCAAGGATGTCATACTATAAAGCACCACGTTTTCCAGGACGTTTTCCAGGTAGTAGTAAGATAAAAATTGCTGCAGCAGTTATTACAGTAATTATTATTATAGTTGTACTGGCTGAATCAATAGTGATTGTTGAAGCAGGTCATCGGGGAGTTGTACTATACCTTGGAGCAGTTGAAAATAAGGTATTAGGAGAAGGTGTGCATTTCATTATTCCTTTTGTAGAACAAGTCGTTCAAATGGAGGTAAGAACACAAAAATTCCAAGCAGAAGCAACTGCGGCATCAAACGATTTGCAAGAAGTACAGACTGTTATTGCATTAAACTATAGAATCGATCCACAAGAAACAAATCGGATCTATCAAGTATTGGGCGTCAACTATGCAGATCGTGTAATATCCCCAACTATTCAAGAATCGGTCAAAGCCAGCGTAGCCAAATTTAATGCAGAAGAATTGATCACAAAGAGAGAAACAGCAAAAAGTGTTATCGCGAATGCCATAAGAAGTACCCTTGCTTCAAATAATATACAAACACAAAATGTATTTATCACTGATTTTAAATTTTCAGATGCTTTCGCTACACAAATAGAACAAAAAGTAGTTGCTTTTCAAAAGTTCCTTACTGAACAAAATAATCTAAAGGCCATTGAGGTAGTTGCAAACCAAAGTGTTGCACAAGCTGAAGGACAGGCGAGAGCGAACGCTGCCAAGGCTGGCGGTGAATCCCAAGCAATAAAAATTATAACTCTGCAATTAAGAGAAAGTCCAGAATATCTACAATGGCAAGCTATAACAAAATGGAATGGCCAGATGCCTTATGCACTCGGTACCAGTGGATTTCCATTCTTCCAACTACCTTTACCAAATGCGCAAAATCAAACTAAATAATCTTATATTATTTTTTATTCGATACTTGATAGCACCATGGGTCCCGCTTGACTTGGAGATTGTAATATTTGCAAGAAATTGATACGTGGTCAGAAATATTAGATGAATCCCTCTTGGGGTAATTTTGTAAGATGTAGTGATAGTATTTATAGTAATAGAGCTATGATATTCTAATGTCACAACAACACATGTTATCCATTTTAACCATATTAGCTGCAATTATATCAATTAGTGCAGTCGCCGGGTCATTGGGCTCACTTCAAGCACAGGAGGGAGAGACATTTTCTGCGACTCTATCGGGCAAAGAAGAAGTTCCTCCAACGGATTCGAGTGCAACTGGATGGGCTAAGTTCCAAACCAACGACAATGGAACACAAGTATCGTATTGGATTAACCTGACTGGCCTGAACGAGATAACTGGAGCGCATATACATAACGGCAGTGCCGGACAAAATGGTGATATCATAGTTAGTTTATCTGGACAACAATCTGCTGAAAACGGTAGTAACTCAACAATATCATTGAATGGAAATATAACACAGAATGACTTGCAAGGTCCTCTGAAAGGTAAGGAACTCTCCGAGCTTGTCGGTCTTATGAGCGATGGGGTAGTATATGTAAATGTTCATTCAGGAGAATTTCAGAATGGAGAAATCCGTGGTCAAATAGTTTCAGGATTACCAGAAACGGAAATTAATATGACTTCGACAGCATCTAACAATACAATTCCTAACTAATAGGTACAAAGTAAAAAATATAGATTATAGAATATCTTTCAAGTCTAAAGTTTATTGCCTTTTTATTTTGACTATTTCCATGTTATCCTATCCTATCCTGAAGAACAAATGACACTTCAAAACATACTAAGGTATATTCAATCACTTGGAGATACGCTAGTTTAAGAGTCGGTAGATGTACATAGTATCTATACCACGTACCACGTTATATGCCGACCTACCCTCACGACCTCTCTAAATGGACCATCTTTCTTAATCTTAACAACTGCGACTCTGATAGTCGGCCTTATTATTCTGGTGACTAAATAAATAAAATGTTAGAGTTCTCTAGTTGTCATACATGATGGTAATGGAAGGCTGTGTGATATGTAGGCAGCAATAAGAGGTATTGTAGGGAAGCTAATGCGGACAGTCTGGCATAGTTCATGTCATACCATATGGAATATGGATATGCTAAAGAGGGACCGGGCTTGGGATGCGGGGATTTAACCAGTAACTGAAACGGTACTTTAAAAGAATCTGTTTGCCGTCTGGGATGGCTTTTGTAGCCGCAACTATTAAACGAAATTTTTCTCCATCAAAGACAGGCACCCATACAGCGTTTGAATTATCATTTGAATGGTTAATGAACCTAGTAGGATTTCCAGCCTTTTTTGCATCTATAACAAACATCTCGCTACTGGGAACTTCATCTGTAGAATAGGGCGCAAAATATGTGTTATCCATGTTCTCATTAGTCGCTATTGGAGCCACCTTTACAATCGCTCCACTATATTCTCCTATTATCGTTCCAGGTGCGATGTACTGTCCGGCTACCAACCCGTTTCCGACCAACTCGTTTACCCTGACAATTACAACCCCGGGCAGGTGCATTTTGCCGGCGTGAAATTGACCCAGGATCTTGCCCAGCAGCGACTTTTTTGAGACGTAACGGAGGTCGTCACTTTTGAGTCCTTCGTCAAAGGAACAGTGGCCGTCGATATATGGACGCAACCTGCGATATGAATTATTGATGTTTTTCAGATCCTGTGTATAGCGATCGTCTGCTATCGCAGGTGCCTTTAGCAACTTGACTCCAAACATCTTTTTGAATTCCTTTGCCGTAATTTTACAGGCTCTACCCTCGCCGGTCATTACATAGGGCTCTGGAGAAAGCGAGAGTCGGCTAATCTTGAGTTCCATTTTTCTCAAGGAGTCTAATTCTGCCTTTTTCAAATGATCCTTACGAACGGTGTAATAATACGTGTAAACGCTGTCGATTTCATTTGATGTAATTATTGAAAATTGCATTTCGACCACACTCTCTTTCTCATCGGGAGCTTTCTTTTTCTGGCCTTTGTAACTCATAATGACATTCCCGCTTTTGCAAACATCAATGAACAAATCGTGCAATCTGGCAGAACCTGTAACCGCAACACCAATACTGGAGCCATCGGGATCGCTTTCCAGCATATACCTGTTTCCAAAGGTCCGTATCCTGTCTGCATGGATTACAATGAGGTTCTTCCTCTGGGTTATGATCAAACCTTTACGCCTCTGTCGAAAGATAACATCCAGCTCTTCCGTTGCCTTCAGGACGGGTTCCAATGCAAATGCAGGTATCTGATTCTCGCATTGTTTGCAGATCTGTTTTAGCATATGAACGACGTAAATGCTTCCTCTATTGTAGGCAGTGCTCTTTGGAAATCTTAGTTTCAGACTCTTCATTGATCCGCTGCCAGTGCTTGGAGGAGGAACCATTGTTCTTGCCATGTCTGGCTCTGATCCCGGTGGCCCTAAATGTGGACGAGACAATATTATAACTGCCACAACATGTTTCGGATGTAAATATAAATTCTGAACTTGCAATTAGAATAACCGATAAAGACACTAACTTCATTACCTTTTTCTAATTGAGATATCTCTAACAAGCACGAAATATGATTTATGAAACTTTTCTAACTAAATATTTAGCTTATGCGTAACGATTTGAGACTTTCATACGATTCTCTAAGTTTTAGATATAGATCCTTCGTAGAAGGTTCCAGTAATGCAAAGGAAAGGTAAAAATCCTCAGCCTCACGTAGATATCTTTTAATTTTATTATTTACTAGTTTTCCTTCTACCTTTGACATATTACTAATGAATTTCATATTATTCGCTCTATCAACCAGTTTTATGACTTTTATATCATAGTCAGCAGAGCTTAATCCTTTGCAGTAATTATGGAATCTGGCTAGTTGTCTTTGCTGATCATTATCTCCAGAGAAATTTTCGAGTGGTTTTATCTTTAGGTCCATACAGATATCGTAGACTCTGTTGCCAAATCTATATTTGAGATATGCATCAAAACCGTACTCCTTGGTCTTGTACAAATCGAGTATTCTGTCATTATCTTCCATTACATCATGTAATATCGAGGAAACTATTTCTACACTAGTTATATTTCGATTAACAGTAAGATAGTGCTCAACTACGTCTCTCGTAACGGGCCAGATGTGTGTTTCAAGAAATGGAGATTGATTGTCTTCCCTTTTTATTCCACTATGGACTTCAGTGGACATATCCATTGCAGTATTGACATAATCATCAATCCTTATTCCACTTTGAACCAGATATTTTTCGAGCTCATCCCTTTTGAGGAAATCCAGAGTCTTCATAAAATCATAGTTAACAACTGCACAACAAAAGCATTTCTTCTAAAGTAACTTGAGACACCAACTAGAAGAATTAACATCCTGTTTCCTAGCATTTTGCGGTGATATATATGAAAAAATCGCTGTACTAAATATAACAATCATATTATTTTTTGTTCATTGTGTCAATTGCCTTCTTTTTTTCTTCATTTAATTCATCGATTGAAACGCTATTGGCTAAAATAATAGTTTCACCAACTCCGTCAATATCCGCTTGAGTAAAAATTGCCGCATATTCAGTGGATGAAAGAGCTTTAATTATCGAATCATCTTTAGGCAGCTTTAATTCTAATTCTCTAAGAGGTATGACTGAGCCATAATTATCAATATCAAGTTCAATAACTTTGATTTTGTTTCTTTTTATTATCTTGTCTACCTTTACTAACAAGGCACACCAGTATGTTATACGTCACCGAAGTACTTAGGTATTTCACTAGTTAGGTTTAAGATTGATTAAAAAGCGCTCATTGAATATATTTTAAAATATTTCCATCTATTGGAAAAAATGGGAGTTATCCCTAATATTGTAATTTGGTAACTGCCATACTCGGAGCCCTAATTGGTCATCAATTATATACTATTTCTGATTTTTCAGCGTAAATGAGATATATTTCTATGGATATTCTTATTAATGATATTAGTTCTATATCTTGCAATGACAATTATGCGTGACGAGCAAAATATCGTGTTTTTACTTCCTATTATAGTAACTATCAATACGGTATTTGTCTCTGGTTTTATCGATCTTGAATCAAATGGGATGATTATTTCAAATTCTGTCAGTCTTTATGAAGAAAGGAAGACAAAATCATCCGGATTACCCTCCAGTCACTGGTGTAGAAAATGCTCTTCGGATTCTTTTTATCTGGAAGATACCATTCAAGTTACACCTAACTCAACTAAGCCAACTCTATGTGAAATATACGTATGCGATGGTTGTGGCGAGAAAATTGAATTTTGGAAATATATTGAAGGATCTCAATCGGCCTGAATTTTTCTAATAGGTTTCACTGACGAAAAATAGAGCATTATTCGCAGCTAAAATTTTAATTGCTGTTTTAAATTACCTATTGTTTCGTTTAACTGTTTATTGACTTGCTCAGATGTTTCTATCTGCTGTTCGAATTTAGATATTTGTTGATATAGTTCTTGCTGTCTCCATATGATTTCAAATATAGTAACATAAGATAACAGTTGATTTGATAGTGGAAAAAGACACGCCAATTGCTTCACAAGAAGTTTTTTTCGTGTCGTCTTTTAATTCGGTGTAGGTTACAAATTTTCTATCAACTTAACAAGATTGAAGCCCCGATTCTTGAAGATTCTTCAAGTTTCATAATTTCGATTCTGAATTCATTCTTAATTTCGTTTTTTGATGACCCTGCTAACTTGAAAACAAGATCTTGCACTTGAAAAGGATCTCTAATAACTTGAAATGTTTCATTTTCTCATTTCTATGTCATTTCTTATACCAAATTCGTGTTCCTTCGGAACAATAATCTCCCAATTAGGATTGTAAATATATTGTTCTTCGATACTCTAAACTCATGTCCATATGGATTTGCTAATTTCATAAATATGGTGATCCAATTGCGGGAATCAAACAGATATTTATCTCCATCTATTATTTACTTCTTTCGCTTTTTTGTTTTCAATTATCCTGCCACATAACGCGCAACCACATTGTTACTAAAATTATTTTTATCTAGGATTTTATTGCTATTCTCATGCACGGTAAATAGTCCTACAAGGTCATTTAAAGGTTTAATGAAATATTCAAGAAATCCTAAAAAAAATTTAGTAAAAATATGCAATTTATATAAAAAACATTAATTTACGACCGTTAATTATCGAATATTCGATGTAATTTTATCCTGATTGAAATTCTATTGTTTTTGGGATATACTTGAGAGTGACTAATGTTCTAATTTTTTTTACTAGATGATTTCAAAAAACTGACTATTTGTTGTAAGTATATTTCTATTCTCTTTATCGCATGGCATTAGCCTCAATTCAAGAAAACGACATAACAACAAGCCAACCAGTAGGACAGGTTCATACAAACGTAAGTGGACAGAGTTTTACTGTAGGACAAAGTTGGGGAGCTTTGAGAAAAGCTTGGAAAGGGTATCGAATAGCAAAAGTACAAAACGATGATACCAAAATGAATGAATATGCAAACAAGATTAGGAAAATTCAGGGTGAATTAAACATCGCCTTATCGTCATTCCCAAATTTGGGAATTTCCTAACTTTTTTTTAATAAATCAAAGTATTTTTTTATTAATTTTTCTTAAGTTTATTTTTAGTTCAAGTCAACTTTGGTCGCGCACAATATTCTCTACTGTTCCTAGCTTCCTATACAAGTAATAGGATCGTACTTTATACAATGTCTGAAACCTACCTAACCCTGAAATTATTGATACCATGATTAGAATATTGACGAGGTTAAAAATTAATGATTGATTGAAATGTCGTCACATATTCCCGAATAGGTAAAAACACCTTGGCACATCAAACTGACATTAAATAATATGGATAGCTCAATTGCAAATCGATACGGCATAATGCTTAAGCTCTGGTTGCTTACTTCTCTTCTGGTTTAGTCTTGTCCTCAAGTAATACGTATTTTGATAGCACCTTGTATGCGAGGAATACAAGTAATGCAATAATAATAAATTCTATGATGTTTGAAATTAGATCACCGTACTTGAATTCGGAGGGTACACCGTATATACCTGTGACAGTTGCAGACATGTTACTAAGACTTCCTGGTAGGAATAGACCAATAGTAGGATCAATAATATCTTTAACAAATGAATTTACCACTTTTGATACTGCCTGACCTATAACGAAAGCAATTGCTAATCCAATTATTCCAAAGGTTATAAGGAATGCGATATACTGCTCTTTGAATGATTTTTTCTCTGCGGGTTGCTCTGCCAAGGTCACAAATTTGATGTAATTTAATACATATAAAGATTTCATAAGTATCAATAAATAAGTTAGGATCATGTAACGGCATGCTGTTGACGGGCGGTTCGCCCTCAGTCTAATCTCATTTCGGATCAGATTTTTAACTGGCAACTCTTCACAAATATTACAGACAATACTGATACCACAACGAATCACCAAAACAAATTACATTTACCAAGAGGACATATACATGGGTAATACACTAGTCTTCTGGATTTCGCATTTTATTATTGCTTGAGTACTTTTTATTGATCTTCAAGCAACAGATCAATTTTTTTGTTTAGGTCGAAAATTTTCTCTAGTAGTTTTTCATTATTTTCTTCGACTTCTTCGATTTTCTCTAGTAGTTTTTCATTATAATTTTCTAATTGTTCAATGCGATTAAATGTATAATCCTGCTTATCAGAAGTCTTCTTTTGCCTATTGAAAATCCACCAACTAACTATTCCACCAATTATTGAGCCAGCAATGATTCCCAGATAGGTACTAGATGAATTGGTCATATCCATGCAATTTGAATATAACTCTGGTATGCAACCCCAGGGTAGAGTCGAAAACCACATGGTCTTGATTATTGTACTCTATATTTTACTATTTTCTAAGGACATCGCACATGATTCTTAAACCATCATCGATATTACCTACCACTCCCTGGCAAACCAATTCCTTTTAGCGGAGTACGGTAGTCCGTAGTCACGTTGATACCCTCTTTGGCGGTTATACTGATCTTTTCCAAGTTTGTTTCGGGTTTTGGATAAAAGAAAAATGATTGACCTGGTGCAAGCGTATCTAGATTCTGAATGTCATTTTTCCCTAAATACACACTAATATTAGAGAGTGAATTGATTCCAACATTATTGACTCTTATTCTGTAGTAAGTTCCAGCGATATCAGTAGTGTCCTTCGTAGCATCAACTTCTAACGCATATGGAACCTTTGATTCTTGATTTATGAAGAAAATTAATACTCCTGCCAATATTACTCCAAATAAAATATAGTAAAGATAAATTTTACTCATCATAATTTCTATGGGTATGGCATTTAATAACTTACATCATAATCGAAAATATCATAAAAATTTTGTAAAAAAAAGTATCGTTTCTATATAGATGATTATGGAGCAAGACCTCCGAAAGAGGTATTTATAGCTCAAAAATAGTAAATTCGCAGGGAAAATAAAGTGAATATTATAAAATATAAATTCTAAAGTAGTATTCTTTTATCTGATTGGCTTTTGATATACCCAACTGGGTGGCTACAATTATTGAACTAATCATTGGTATTGCAATTGCAATTGTAGTGTTTATAGTTCAATCACAAACTGCGAAATTGGCCGAGGAACTACTATCAAAAATTTCTTCCATGACATCCAGGATGGATTCATTATTAGCACAAAGAAGATCAGATGAAATAGCAAAGAAGGAGTTCGAATGTAAAAGAATCATTGTGCACCTGGAATATATACAGAAAAAAGAACAAGAGTTGAAGGATTATTTGACCGATTATATCTCGGGAGATACGACAAGCGAACAGCTGCACTATTTTATTAAGCAGAATTTTATGCCAATTGCCAAATTCAGAATTCGTGAGATAGAAGATGCTACGAGACAGGTAGGAGACAAATTAACCGATAATACCCTCAGATTGGACTTTATATCATACATTGAAGCTTTCTTGAATCTGAGTGAGCTGGTTCTCGTAGATGGTAAACCACAAAATGATAATGATCTTGAAAGTTTTATAATTTCCATTAATCTTCAATTAAAAAGAATACAAGAATTCCTTACCAGATTTCATAAAGAGATGCAACAAACTAACAATAACGGTACGTAGTTTTTCTTCAATACATTTTAAGATCTTCTTAAGTTTAATTTACCTAAATGGGGACCAATGGAAACAGATAAATGCTGTAGAGTCCTCACTAGTCTTACTATTGAAGCGCTCAATAAAATAGACTTGTAATTCTTGTGATTTCCGATAAAATTAAATTTCATGGATCAGGTCCTTGAGATTCCTCTTTGGCTTTGGCACCAGCATCTTTACTGGATATCCTAGGCAAAGAATAGAGGATGGCGAGAGATCTATACCTAATATTTCCTTTATTTTAATTTCATCAAACATGCCTATCCATATGGAGCTTAATCCCAAAGCATGTGCAGCAAGTTGGGAATATGCCGCTGCAAGAGTGGCATCTTGTTGAGAGAATTTTCTGATCATGTCTGGTGGAAAATTTAATTTTATTCTCTTGGGATTTATACAAAATACAAGTACAACTGGTGCATGCACATATGGTTGATTGTTGGCTGCCTCGACCAGCTTTGTCTTAATTTCCTCATTTTTTATGTGATATATTTCGAAACCTTGGAAGCCTCCTGCAGTAGGTGCAGTATCAGCGGCTGCAAAAATCATTTCAAGCTTCCATTCTTCCACCACTTTATTCTCAAATTTTCTTTGTGATCTTCTATTCAACATAACATTGAAAATGTTCGTCTGTACGATGTCCTCTGTATCATGAGCCGGAACATCCTCTTTGGGGTATAGTAACTGTGTATTCTTGTCAGTAAACATTCTTGAAAAAATATCGCTTGGAAAAGACACGTATATCTAATGACATGAAGGTTATTAAATTGGATCAGTGCGTAATCAATTAACTCCAATCGATCGTATCTAATACAAAATAATATTAAATGCTTATAAACCACCATTGGTTACCATTACACGGTCAAAAATGGTTAAGAACAAGTCGAGAAACTAGACCTCTAACTAATGCATCAAAAACCATCTGCAAATAATTGAGACTATTCAAAATCTTGTAATGATATCACAAATGAGATCGCAAAAGTTCAACCTAAATATACTCAATCGCTTTCGAATCTCCAGGTTGAATATTTTGAAGCTACAAAAAACGTAACTCAGAATGTATCCAATCTTCAAAGTACTTTCCTTGAGAATAATTGGAACAACTTTGATAACAGGTCAGCCATATATGCCGAGCAAATTAAAAACCAAGTAGATATATTTACAGAAAATTTTGTAAAGGCATGTGAAATATGGAATCAAATTGCATTTGAATTAAATTGATATTTCAAAAGAGAACATAAAAATGTATACCCTAGCATTGACATCAATGGAATCATACCATCAAAATCTTATTACCTCTTAGAATTCACTGCTGATTCCGACATTTGGCAAGTAAGCTATACACGAGCCCGCAGATCATTTTCTATCATAAAATATCAAATGACAATTAAGAATTATGTTAAAAGAAGATAATTAGCTCTGGAAACTATTATTGTCACCTAAATTATTCTGTCGATTTATTGTATTGAAATTGATTCAACAAATTGAGATAGATCTATTCTATAATAATCAATCATAGCAGCATCATACTGTTGAACTATCTCAATCGGTTCTCCTTTATTCTTTCTATTAATAATAAGTTCTCTTTGATAGTAGCTTGTGACATATTTGTAATCACGCCTCCTTGCCTCTTTAAGAAATTCAGATCTGAGCATGTGGCCTCCTTTTTCTCCAAGATATCCAGTTTTAATTGCCATCCATTCCATAAAAACTGAATTCATTTTACCTAAATTTTGATCCAAGGTACCATCTCTGAGAGATTCCATATGGATTGTATTCATTTTACCTAAACTTTCATCATATCCGGAATGCCTAGGCTTGTGTTTTTCCAAAGGACCTCCTTTTACATACCCAACAATCTGTCCAGCATCACTGTTGATTCTTAGAGTTATGAGAATCGTACTTGGATCGCAAATTGACTTACGAAATTCTCTATCATGAAAATTCATAGGAGAACAATATTCATGACGTATCTTCATAATTGTGTCACATAAATCCGTACTTATCTTATCTCCTTCACTGATAGTATTTTCAACAACTGTTACAAAACTAATTTCATTCTTACGTAACGAGGCTTTAATCTCGAGTTCTCTTTCCCATGCCTCCTTAAAACCTTCAACATTATCAAAAAAATTCTTCCTGTATCCAACGGGTAAACTCTGTATTACCATTTCAAAGGTATCTTTGTCATCCCTTTGTTTAAGCGCAGCAAAGTACTCTACAGACTTTTCATTGATTACCTGAGAATGCCATCCAATACCACGGGCGTTGCGTCTTGCCAGTTCCTTAGCATAATTAAAATCACCCAAACAATATCCGGCAATGCGATCACAAATAGACAAGAATAGTCCAAGCTTCTCGTAATGTTCCCTGGTATCGGTATCATCCTGATCTATGCCCGACAGGTTGAATAATTCATTCATTCTTTTTAGCGCATGTTCTTTTTGGGCCCCAGAAAATGGATACGTTGTTCTGTGTATTAGGGCAATCACTATATTCAGATCTATTTCGAAAGACTGAATAAGTTTAGCTAATTTTTGATCGTTTCTAATAAAAAGCTCAATATTATCCTCATTGGGTTTCTCAAATTCTTTTCTTGGATCGAAATCGTGAAATAACGCAGCCACAAAAAGATTTTTAATATCCTTTAGAAAGATTTTATTTTCTGACTTTTGATTTATTGCAGACATCAATGAAATATATGCAACTTCAAGATTATGGTTGATGGTGTGATAACCGGGATAATCTGATCCTAAACCATTTTTAGAAAATTCAGAAACTGCATGTCTTATAATTCTGGATGTAGCCTTCCTATCAAAATCCATTTTTGCGACTAATTCCAGTATTTTGTCCTTATGAGATGCTTCTTTGGTAAGACCGATATTATACCGAGCCCACCATGGGAATAGTCTTATTCTCTTGTAATGTTCATACCACCAAGGTAATCGTTTGGCTGGAGCTAAATGATGCTGTACCTCAGTTTTTGTGATATTACTCTTATCAAATAGCAACAAATGACACCCCGCCAAATAACAATACAATTGAATATAAAAAACTTGTTACTCGCTTGCATTCAAGCACTGAAATGTAAATATTAGGATATTATTTACAATAAATTACAATTAATTACCATCTATATTGCATTTTTTGTTTATGTTAATTGAATCTTCCAACCCCAGTTTCATAAAATGCTCAAAAGCTGGTACTTTCAACTCAATCCAACATCAGGTATTATTGTGGTTTTTAGATCTAATTACTTAAGTTGAATTCATCAACTAATTTTTCTGTTTCCTTTTGAAATCATCTTGGAGAAATTTGAATATACTACTTTACAATTATTTGCCAGATTATCGAATTCATCTTTCTTATTATTTAAAATAGAATCTGTACTTACACCAACTTCAGTCAACTCAGGTCCATAGTTCAGTGTCCAATTGCTGATCATTTCGGGAGTTACTTCTAAATGGAACAAAATTCCGATAGAGTTACCAACTTTAAATGCTTGTGGATACAAATTGGAGGAGGCTAAAAGTATTGCTGATTTCGGAAGTTCATAAATATCTCCATGCCACTGGAATACTTTTATTCTCTCATTAGCTATTCCTTTAAAGATATCATTTAATCCTTCATTATTTACTTTTACTTCGAACCATCCAATCTGTTTTCGTTGTCCCTTATACACCCTACCTCCTAACGCTTGAGCAATTAATTGTGAGCCTAGACAAATACCTAGTAACGGTACTTGATGATGATTTGCATTTCTTATCAGTTTTTGTTGCTCCTCCAGATAAGGCAGATTTTGGTAAACTGACATATATCCTCCCAAAATGACAATTGCTGCATATTTATGGACTTCTTGAGGAATACTGTCTTTTTTTACATGTTTAGTTTCAATCTCAAATCCGTCAGATTCAAATAATTCTCTCAAATTGCCCAAGGTCTCAATCTCTGTATTTTGGATTGAAAGGATAACGTTTTTCAACTATATGGTATTAAAAACACTCATTATATCTACCTTAGTTACTCAATTCTCTGTATCTAAAACAATCTATAGTATGATCATTGACCATACCGATAGCTTGCATCATTGAATAACATATCTTGGAGCCTACAAACTTGAATCCTCGTTTTCTAAGCTCTTTACAAATATGATCAGATTCTTGTGTCATGGAAGGAACTTCTTTATATCTTTTCCAAGAATTTTGTATAGGTTTATAGCTTACAAAATTCCATATATAGGTATCAAAACTGCCAAACTCTTTTTGGATTTCAAGGAATGCATTAGCATTGATAATTGTTGCCTCAATCTTTTTCTTATTTCTAATTATGGATGAATTGGAACAGAGTTGCTCAATTTTCATCTTATCGTAGTTTGCTATTTTCTGAACTCTGAAATAATCAAATGCCTTTCGAAATTCTTCACGCTTACGGAGAATAATACGCCAACTAAGACCTGCTTGCATTCCCTCAAGTACCAGAAATTCAAATAGCTTCCTATCATTGTGTAAGGGTACTCCCCATTCTTTATCATGATAATTAATCTCGATCGATTCTTTTGCCCACTCGCATCTTGGATTCAATTCTTGTACTGAATATATTCTTTGAATTGCATCGTTATATTTCTACTCACCTCACACAATGGTTTTACCACAAGCAGGCAAGTAAATCAAGTAAATCGCTAAATGGTGATTTTAACAAATTTACAAAATTTGAATCATGATAAAAGATCTTCTCTTGAGAACTTGCCTGCAAGTATTTTTCCAGGTTTTGATTTATAATCTGAAATACCAATACCAACGGCAATCATAGTTTCCTTATCTTTTGCATGTGGAGAGAAAAATTCTATCACAGCGTCGTCATAAAAAGTTGATCCTGAAGCACCAATTCCTTGACTATAGGCAGACAGGTAGATTTTCCCTGCTATGATTCCAGATTCAAATTGGCATAGCCTGTAGCCTCTATTTCCTAGACTTTCCAGTATTAATTTTAGATTGGACATCATGTAAAAAACAGTACTTGCATCACTAAACAGAGGTTGTTCTAGACATAGATATCCTGATGTATTTCTGTGAACGTTTGAATTTAAGAGATTAATTGAATTATCTTTTCGATTAAAAAAATATGCTCCGCTTTGCAAATTAGCTACTTCATTTGCAATGAAGTAAATATCTATCATAGATTTTTTGTCAATAAAGTCTGAATTAATACGCCTAGTTAAGCTATAAAGAATATTTGAAAGCTGTTCAAATGCAATTGGTTGCCTCGAGAATTTTCTAGTAGATCCCCTTAAAAGTATGACATTGGATAGCGATTGTGAAATTGCGGGTCTAGGTTCAATTTGCTTTGATTCCATGATACCAGCTTTTTCTGGTTCCTGAAATTGGATCATAGGTACCGAATCTGTCCACTTACGCACCTCTTCGCTTGAATTCAATGATGATGCATTATGTAATTCCCAGATCTGGGGATATTCCATTTCCTTGTTCTTTGAAAGTGGAACAATATCCGGAACAAATCTAGACGGATATTCCATTTTCTTGGGCTTTTCTTGCGAACATCCAATTCCAATTGGCGCTAAAACCACCGATGCTTCTTTTCCTTCATCAAGACATAACATATCATTTACAACTTTGTCAACAAACCCAAGTATCAATTTGGTTTCCAATCCGAACGACTTAGCAGTTGCAATCAAATTCGCAGCAATCACACCAGAATCCCAAAACCAATGTCTGTACGAACGTGCCTGATATTTCCAAGCGTTTCTCCATGCAATTGAGGTTAGAATTATAGTAAACGGTGAATTCTTTATTTGATCGTTATCTCCCGCAGCCTCTGCCAATAATAATCTATAGTCTCCTTCTCTCAAAATTGTTACGGTGAACTGGCCGGGGCAGAAATGATAGATACCTGCTTGCAAACCATTGATGTTTTTGGACACTATATAGACTTCAATTGGGTATAAGGCGCCAGTTGCAGGAGCAGCACGCATTAAATATTTACCATGAGGAAACTTGATTTGTCTTGTAATTCCTGACGAAAAAAAAAGTAACGATGACAACAATTTAATATCTATATCTATATTGGCGCTAACTGAACTAGAAACTTGAACCGTATCTATCATGGTAACAACATTTTGGTCAGGAGTGGGAAAATCTACTGGGAGAGCCGTCGATGGAATCTTTGAATAAAATTTAAATGCTTTTGGTTTATTATCCCAATCAAGGTAATGGCTGGATGATCGAATGTTAAATTCAGAATGCTTGGTTTCTTCGTGATATTTTAATGCGTATTTAATATCTTCGTTCATATGTTTCTCTTCTAAATTAGAGAATTTGTGTTATAAGAATTGATCTTGCTTGCTTGGAGTTGTGAAATTGATTGGTAGTGTGATCAATCAGTTGACATAATTATCATTTACTAATCAAAGAATCTTTTCTAAATGAGGCCAGTGTATCAATATCGATTTCCAAAGCATGACAAAATTTAAATAGTTTCCATTGAAGTAATTTTTTATGACTCTCTCAATAAACTGTAAAGACGCAGGCGATCCGGTTTGTACCCATACGATGTACGGAGATACTGAAGAAGAATTACTTCAGAACGCTAAAGAACATGGAATTAAGGTCCATGGTTACACTGAAGAACAATGGAACGAAGAAATTTCAAAGAACTTAGAGCATTTTAGAAAGGTAATAAAGAAAACTTAGCCTTACCTGCCCTTCATATTGGAATGCCCAATAGAATTGCAAGGTTTTTTTGTGCGCGATTTTGACTTGGACGTAAAAGTGTAAATTTGGTATATACTTGCTTGTACTCTTGTTTAGTAAAATTATAGATACCTATTTTTTAATTTAGAATCAATATCGTTACAATTGACCTTAATTATTGGAGATAAAGAAACTAGAAATCGAAAGAATTAATATTGGTCTAGTATCCAAATGAAAACTAAAAATGTCCGAAGAGGGAATTGCAACTCAATTACTGCAGGAAAGTATTGGAAAAAATGTGCTTGTCAAACTAAAGGGAAGAAGATCAGTAAGGGGAAAAATTAAGGGATTTGACAAACAGATGAATATCGTAATAACCGAAGCTACAGAAATTATAGAACAACAAGGCAATAATAATAACAACTCTGAAAAAAAAGAGCAACAACAAGAGTCGCAAGTAGGCGATGCGCTGATACGGGGCGATAATGTAATTACAATAGCGGTTTTATAAAATATAGATTTTTTCTAACCAGTTTTAAGTTTCTATATGATATGTAGAAAATGGAATAATCGATTAAGATTTTCTTGTATATTATGTCCATCGAATGGTAGCAAGTAACAAGATAATCTTCTCATATCTATGGGCTAAACTTCTAGCTGAAAATTTTTATTGCGTTGTTGAATTCTGAATTATCTAATGGTGCCACCTTGGCCAACTCTATATTTTCTTTAACATGTTGAAGCTTCTTTTGTCCAATTAATGGAGCAAGTATGTTTGGAGTGGATCTGGTTATTTGAATTATTTTTAATAGTTGATTATTGTAACCCAAGTAATCGGGTATTTTTGCACCAAACAATTTAGCTTGTAAAAGCGGAACACTCGTAAAAACTCCAATTTTTAATCTATTACACGCCTCGAGAATAGTAAGTTCAGTATCTCCACCAACAGATTGATTCTTGAGTAAATATGCTTCTGTATAGGCTAGATTGTATGGTAGTTGTATAAACCGAAATCCATGATTTTCTCCTCCTACGTCTTCTGCTATTCTTACCATATCTTCCAAAGAGAGATATCCTGTTTCATTTTGGGGCAATCTAAAACATGTCCACGTTGCCATTCCGTAATATCTAATTTTGTTCTTCGATCTATACTCTTCATAAACTTGAAAAACCCTTCGTATCATTTCATCAAAATCACTCCTTGTGATGTCTTCGACCCAGCTCTCATAAGCATTATGAACATACACAAGATCGATAGTATCAAGTTGCATGTTTGTTAGTGACTTGTCAATACATTTACTAATATAATTGGGATTTAATACATTATATCCAGAGCTGATGTCTTTGGAGTCTATGATTCCTTGTGAAATGAACATTTTATACATATATTCAAGTACATCTATTGTTGGATAATCACCATCATTGGTAATGTATCCATTTTTTGTTGATATAAATACTTGATCGCGCGAAACAACATCGTTGTCAATTAGTTTTTTTATTGCATTTCCAATATTTTTTTCTGATTTCATAGAACGATAATTTATGGCAGTATCGATTATGTTCATTGCCCCGGACTTTACGCATTCATAAATCGCGTTCTCCATATCTAGATCATCTTCCGCCGTAATTTGTCCCAAATAGGTCCCCATACCTAAACTTGAGAAATTTAGGTTATCAAAAGAACGGAAGTGTGAATTTGCTATTCCATTTTTTAGGGCATTTTCCTTGAATTTCCTTGTGCCTTCTGGAGTAGCAAAGCCATGTATAGGTTTATATTCGCTAACCAATGACTTGGACGTACTGGTATCCATTTTATATTTTATATGAATTACTGAGTAAAAGTAATAACTACGAATATCCCTTACCAAAGAAAATTGACACAATCTCATTTTTCTAGCACCAAAATAGGATCTGTAAATGTGAGTATTGTTACTCGTAATGGTTTTTAATGCCTCACGAAAAAGAGAATAATATCAAGATTGATCGTCTACAATAATGCTAATTCTTTTGCTACGAGAATTGTCAATATCGCCTCTCAGCTACTAACCATCTGATTGAATCAAAAAAATAATAATTTTGTTTATAATTTCTTACATGCTTTGTGGCATCCACAGCATGAAATAGTATTATGGCGACTGGCGGGGACCAAAATGTCAAATTCTGATGGTTCCCCCAGGCCATATCCACGTTATTTTCATTAAACCAACAAAATATAAAATAATTTAAACCGGTGGACTGGTACCAATGTCCAGAGTGTCTCCACCGGCTAATGACAATTTAGGTGCTAAGCCTAGTCATAGAGACCATAAGATGTATAAGGATTGGCTTGCCTAAGTTTAGGTACAGTCCACCGAAATTAGATACTTTATTAGAAGATTTAAATAAAAATTTGGCATGTAATCGTATGCCCATCTTGAATTCATTGTTAGGATAGTCAATCTTGTTGGTTGGCTCTTATCTTGACCAGTTAGGCACAAATCAATTTACCATAAAAATAGAGTTAAGTAAATAACTTGTGCTACGTTACCAGATAAATATTAATACATATTTGTGAACAACTTAAATCACAGCAATGTCTAAAAATAATAAGGACCATTTTGAAAGTCTCTCGAAGGAAATATTGAAAATCAATTCTTCATTAAGGTGGATTGCCATAGCTGACTCTAGTGGTACTTTACTCAATATTGCCAGAAGAGATGGTCTTGAGCCCTTAATGACTCGGCAAGAAAATCAAGAATATACCCTAAATGCAATAGCTAGACACAAATCGAGGATGAAATTTGAGGACAAACTAGGTAGACTTGTGTATTCTTTGGGTAAATACGAAAAACTCGTAAGGATTGTTACTCCCATAAATAACAAATATTATGTTCTACTTACAGTTGATGTTGAAGAGCCTCACATTGATTCCCTTATGAGAGAACAAATAATTCCAAAGATAAAAGACAATATCCAATATTTTGAATAGCTTATATTAATTGTGAATTTAAATAAGCTTTAAGCCGTTTATATGTATTATTAGTAATATCATCAATTGACATTTTTTTGATTATTATCAGAAATCCTGGTAGGAATTATAAGGTTTTAAGGAGTATTAGTCCTATTCTTCTTATGGCTAACGAAGATCAAATTGAAAATGGCAAGAAGATAATTGACTCAGAAATCACAAAAGTTAATTCGAATTCTTCCTTAATAGAATCTGGTGGATGTGCATCATGCCATGTATTGTTCAAACTCGTTGAGGTCCTGTCATTGAACGAATCTGATGCTGGAGATTTATTAACCCAAGTATTGTATGAAAATCCAGAATTAAATGAAAGATTTATTGAAATGATAGAAAAAATTCACATGAAGGAAAGACTTATGGGAGTTCAATTTTCGATTAAGAGCAGGGAAGCGAAGAGCAGATACATCGACGCAAACATCAAAAATGTTATATCCGAATTATCCATCGACATCAAGAACTATGGGCTAGAATTAGTCTTGAGGAAATTGTTATTGTCATTAATTTCCGTACAGCTAGCTCAGAATATTGGCGTAGACCATCATGCAGCAACCGAGGAGCTCTACTACTACATGAAAAAGAGCGATAACACTAATGAGGTTGTGAATGAATTCATAAGCAAGTTAACAGCAAATCATTTAAAATAAACCACGGTAGTTATTCATAAAGAATTCATATCTTAATTTAATGCGGTTCGAGATTTCTTTTGACAAACGGAGTATCAATTAGCCGACAACATCCTAAAAGTCAAAAACATAATAAATAGTCTCTATTTTCTTCAATCTATGGATTATTCAAAGCTATGTGAATCTATATTCAACTTGAACAACGATGTAAGATACGTAGCAGTCATCGATGATGCAGGATTACCTATCGCTGGAGGGATGAGAAGAGGTATAGATTCCATTATGGATGAAAACAATGAAGAGTTATACCTAACGCATACAGCATTGCGTAAATCTATGAGAGAAAGATTTGACAATACTATGGGCAGATCAAGGTTTGCCTACGTCGAGAGAGAAAAGATATCGATTCTGACATTTTACATGAATAAGTATATCTTACTTGTTACAATGGAACCAAATATTAATTCACATACTTCAATTGACATAGCAGAAGACATATTGGAAATGATAAATGGAAAGAGACAGTAATCTATCTTGGTACCTATCATAGTACAATACGACATTTTCTTATCCCAAGTTTATTTCAGTAATTCTTAATTGTTTAATTTAGATACCAGTTTTTCCATAATCATCCTTGTATTAGATTTATTTGGAACTGTGGTTTTTGCCGTAACGGGTGCACTCCGAGCGATAGAACACAAGTACGATATTGTGGGAATAATAATTCTTGCAACTGTAACGGGGATATTTGGTGGAGTAATGAGAGATACTATCTTGGGTATTTTCCCTCCAAATAATTTTTCAGATACTATTCATATTGTTATGACTACAATAACTGCAATTATCATTTTTCTTCTTTATCATAGAACAAAAAAATATGAAAACTTGTTCAATATCTTTGACGCTGTAGGACTGGGTGTATTTACTTTTACAGGAGCTTCCATTGCTTACTCTCTTTTTAGTTCAAACATGGTATTAATCGTTATTTCAGGTCTGATAACAGCTTTTGGAGGAGGAATTCTAAGAGATGTATTTGTAAGAGAACCTCCGATTGTTTTCACCAAAGAAGTGTATGCGGTAGCCAGCTTCATAGGCGTTATTATATTCCTTATATTAGTAAACATAAAACTACAATTTGAATATACAGCAATCGCTGTAATTCTAGTTACTACAGGTGTGAGATTAATATCCATAAAGTTACACTGGAATTTACCAAAGGTAAAGACATAAATTAATTTTAACAATCTTTCTATCTGTAGAATTCAAAATAGTTCCAAGGACGACATGACCATGAATAATTTAAAATTTCTTTATACTATAAGTTACTAATTATTCATATTTTTATCAAAATTTTACCCAGTTGTTGTCCTCTTTCTAATATGGTATGAGCTTTCTGTACTTCAGATAATCCATATACAGAATCAACTCTTGCCAAGATCTTTTTCTTACTGACAAATTCAATTAATTCTAACAACTCTGATTTTGAGCCTATTAAAATGCCAAATAACTGGATTTGCTTTGAATAAAAAGTTCTCATTTGAAAATTTGCTATATTTCCTGATGTGGTACCACATAATGCAATTTTCCCACCCTTTCGAACACAGTTAATACTCGTGGCAATAGTCTTCTGACCTACATTATCTACAACACCATCCACTCCTAATCCACGCGTTATTTTTTCTACTTCTAATGCTAAATCTTTTTCCTTTCGATTTATTACATTATCAGATCCAAGACTGCGTGCGAAGTTGAATTTAGAATCATCTGACACACTTGTTATGATTTTTATCCCTAATGCTTTTGCAATTTGGATCACAGCCATACCTAGACCTCCTGTGGCACCGTATACTAATAGAGTATCATCTTTTTTTAATTGTAGTTTTTTAAAAATATTCCACGCAGTCAAATATGAAATTGAGAGTGTAGCAGCTTGCTCATCACTTATTTCATTAGGTATGGGCACGATATTTGTTTTGGGAACAACCACATATTCGGCATAACCACCATTATAATTACTTAAACCACCAATTATTGAAAAATCTCTACATATCGTTTCATTCCCATTCCTACAATTATCGCAATGATTACAGCTTATTCCAGGATATACGAGAACCCTTGTTCGTCTAGGAAACTGGTCATTATCTCCCTCCAATGATCCTACAATATCGCTTCCGCAAATATGAGGAAAGGTGATAGGCATACCTGGAATCCCAATCCTCGTCCAAATATCAAGATGATTTAGGCCACAGTATTTTATCTTAATTAGACTCTCCGAGGAATTTGGTACTGGAGTAGGAAAACCTTTCACATATTTTAAAACCTCGACAGGACCATGACCATTTATGGGAACAGCTTTCATAAAAATATCTTACACCTAAGTTAACCTTGGATATTGTGCATTTCCTTTAGATCATCTTTGAATTGAGATAATTCCTTCGGAATCTCATTTTTTATAGGATCCCTTAGTGAATATCGCTTGCCATCTTCATTTATAGATTCTCTTTTTTTAGTCCAAATTAGTGAATTAAAATCGACAATTGCTTTGGTATATTTGCGCATATCTTCATAATCATTATTCTCAATAGGTAACCTCTTTAAATGAATACTATCTTCATAGTATATCGTCGTCCATAATTTATCTGTGATAAAAGGACATATAGGAGCTAAAAGTAACAATAAAACTGAAAAACACTTATGGAGAGCGTATAATGCTGAATATCTACTATTCGGATCTTTATCATTGTATGCACGTGACTTTACCAATTCAAGGTAATGTGATGCGAATATATTCCAAGTGAATTCTCTTATGTGTGAAGCAGGAATGAAGAAATTATATTCCCTATAACCTTTTATACATTCAGTTACTAAATTTGATAATTCTGCTAGGATCCATTTATCTGAAGGTAATAAATCGGATTCATATGAAGGAATGAATTCAAAGGAGGATACAAATCTTCCTATATTCCATAGTTTGGTCAAAAATTTCTGTGCTTCTACTATCTTTTGCTCCGAGCATCTAAAGTCTTGGCCATGGTTTGCTTCCGTTGCAGACCAAAATCTAAAAGTATCTGCACCGTGCTTAGTTATTATCGGAAATGGATCAATTACATTCCCCTTACTCTTACTCATCTTTTCTCCATACTCATCGACACCATATCCCATAATCCAGACTTCACTCCAAGCAAGATTGTCTGTTAATTGATAACATCGTAACATTGTGTAGTAAAGCCATGTTCTCACAATGTCTTTAGCTTGTGGTCTTATTTGTGTCGGAAATGTTTTTACAAAAAAATCTTCATCCCTGTTGTATTTTGTTACAAATAAAGGTGATATGCTGGAATCCATCCAAGTATCGAAAGTCCTTTCATCTCCAGTAAATTTGTCGAATCCACATTTATTACATTTATCAATGGGTGCTTTATCTTTCCACGGTCTATAATATTTTCCAGGTTCAGGCAATATCGGTTCCTTACAATTGTCACAATACCAAATCGGAATTTCGGTTCCATAAAATCTCCTCCTGGATATGGGCCAATCTATCGCAACAGAATCTAACCAATTAAATAATATTTGCCTGTGCGCCTCCGGATAAAACTTCAGAGAAGATGAAAATTCTCTAAGTTTAGGAAGAAATTCAAGTTGTTTTATGTAATAATCCTGCATTGGGACTATTTCTACTGGAGATTTACTTCTTTCGCACATTGGTATTCTATGGAGGATTGTTTCTTCCTTCTCGAAGTAATCATTATTTTTCAAATCTTCAATAATTTTTTTTCTGGCATTATCTATAGTTAAGTTAGCATAATTGCCCCCATTTTCACTAATCCTACCATATTGGTTAACTGAGACAATTTCCTTTAATCCCAACTCTCTAAATACTTGAACATCATTAAGATCTCCGTAGCTGCAAACCATTACGGCTCCCGATCCAAAATCTGATTTCGCAGAATGATGCGGTAAAATCTTTACTTCTCTATCAAATATTGGAAGGATAACCTCATTATTATGTAAATTCTCATATCTAGTATCGTTAGGATTTACTATAATGCACTGGCATGCAAAAATTAATTCAGGTCTAGTAGTAGCAACAATAAGATAACCGTTTTCATTTTTTAATTTAAACTTCAAATATACAAGAGTTGTTTTTTTTTCTTCATAAGTTATTTCTGCATCGGCGATTGTAGTTCCGCAACTCGGACAATAATTGTTAGGCCTATTGGAGGAATAAACAAGTCCCTTTTTCCATAGATGGATGAATGTACTTTGAGTTAATGCACGATATTCATTTGAATCCGTCCTGTAATACTCTTCAAAATTTGAACTCAGACCGATACTTTTCATAATTTGGATCATTTCTTTTTCAAGATCATCAAGTGATGTTTTACAAAGATTAAGGAATTCTTCCCGGTCGGTCTGTCGCATCCGGATCTTGTGTTTTTTTTCAGTGTAAATCTCTACAGGAAGTCCATTTCTGTCTATGCCTATTGGAAAAAATACATTATTTCCGAGCATTCTAGCTGTACGCGCTATCATGTCGATTTGTGCATAATGTGCAGCAGCTCCTATGTGCCATGGTCGTCCGGATGGATAAGGAGGGGGAGTGTCAATAACAAAATTATTCTTATCAGATACCTTGAATTCATAGATTCTTTCTTCGTTCCATTTTTTAGATATTGCATTTTCAATATTCGAATTCCATATTTTTTCGTCAATTTTTTGTTGCATGTTTAGGTTAGAACTAATCCACTAGTAGGGTTCTATTTAAGTTCATGCTTCAAAAAGATTAGTTCGAAATAAATGCGAATTTTCTTTCAAAAGAAATCAAAAGAAAGGAATTAGTAGTATCAAAGGAAAAAATTTCTTTTCATTTTATATTCGCGAGAATATGGGCGCCCTTATTTACACCCTCATAAATATAAACGCCCAGCGCCTCTATATTTGGGGGCATTTTTGAAGACAACAATTTTATTATTATCGAAGAAAGATTTTCGACCGTCGCTTCTCCAGGCATAAGAAAGGTCGTATCCTTGGGAAGCTGTAGATTAAAAAATCCACGAGGACCATCAAACGAGATGTAGTAATGTATACTATCTTCTTTGTAAACATATTCCTTGTTGATAAAAAACTTGTGATCCAGTATTGAAAGGGTGTCTTTGATAATACTTTTTGCTTGACTGAAATCAATGACTAGGTTGTTTACCATTTTTCCGATTATCTCTACCATTACAGTGGAAGTGTGTCCATGTAGAATTGAACATTTTTCAACTAGAGGCAAAATATGAGCATAGTCAAATGCCAATGACGAATCCTCCAAAAAAATAGATCCTATCTGGTCTTTCTCAGAATCAATAAATGATATAGTCTCAAAATCGTTTGATTTGACACCAAATTTTGATTTACCGATAGCTATGATATCAAGATCGGGATTATTCTTTTTTATTTCATTGAATTTATCCAGATCTTTCTCGGAGTCTAAAATCTCAATGAATTTGTTTTCAACCTTAAAATCAACTGGTACTTCTCTACCATTTGATAGTTTTATCAAAAAGTTGTATTGATAGTCTTTCTCTAAAAATGAAAGTAATTTTGAGAAGGATAACTCCGTCTTACTCCTCAGCAAATTTCCCTTTCTATCAATATATTTGAGGTCTTCATCCAGGATTATTTTCTTCATTAATTTTATTTCAAAGAACCCAGATATATACGAGTTGCTTTATCGTCAAATTCTAAATTTCAATATTTTCAAAAATAGTTCAATAAACGGTTACGAAAGATTATGTTCATGCAATTTAATCGATTTCTGGATATCATATTATTGATTGTTTATTATTATCAGAATCACGCCAAAAAGAAAAGTCTGCTATCTAATTAGACACAAAAATGGATAATCTTAAAGACAGTCCTAACAAGAACAATAGCTTTTCATTAACTAAGAGTAACTTAAATTAATGTTTCTTATGTTCTTAAGATTGGAAACAATTCAGAAATTTAAAGTCCCGGAATATTCTTAATCGGCATTATTTGTATTCTTAGCTAGATTAACCGAATAAATAGGATATACTTGTTTTATCCCAGTTGAATATTCTCCAATATATTTGAACTGGTACATTTTTTCCAATGTAGGGAATGATTTTAGAATCGTATAGAAATCTCCACCTATGGCTATTCCATTGGGTTCAGCCAATGAATTTATTTTCGCACAAAGATTAACGGTAGGGCCAAATAGGTCACATGTTCTAGAAGAGTTAGATGTAGCCATTTCCACTTTACCAAAATCAATACTGATTCGATATTTTATGTGAGGGAGTAGTTCCTCATCCATTTTTGTATTGACAAATTTATTTAATGATTTCATGACTGTAGCACACTTCAATACTTTGTCAAATCCCTCCATATCCTCCGAATTTGCTGTGTTAGGGAAATAACATATTACACTATCTCCAAAATTTTTAATTATGTGCGCATCATACCCTCTAGCTATTGAGGTAATTGAATTGATAAAAATAGAATAGAATTTTCTTATATTCGCGGAATTCTTTATTCTGGACGCGATCCGAGTAGAGTTGATAATGTCAATAATGCATATACAACAATATATCGAATCTGTCAAAAATGATATTTCTTTAGAAATAAAAGATAGATCATCCGTTTCCTGAATATCAATCATATTAGATCTCACAATTAAACTGAAGTCAAGCACGTACAGAGAAAACTGATTCTCTGAACACTTCCGGTAAGTATCGTATGATTTCTGCATGAAATCTCCAGAAGAATTGACATGGGAAATATATGTACTTTAGCAACCATTGGTATTTTACTCAATATCAAAATATAAAAAGTTTTAATCTATTGTTACCAAATCTCAGCCAGTATCGAAATAGTTACTAATTTTGATATTAGCCTGAAGTTAAGAAGAACACAGTACTTATTCTCAGGACATAGGTTATTATTGAAAAAAACTATAAAAAATTTGATAAAAGGAAAGATTCTCTAGCTTCAAAATATTATCAATTGGCAAATTTAGATTAATTAGAAACTTTCATTTCTATAGTTTGTAGTTACAAACTTAACTCTTAAAAGGTGTGAAGAGCCTAGACTTGGTACATCATAATGATAAGACATAAATGAATTTATTCTTAGTTATACTGCATTGTACAATTCCGACCTAATAGATGCATTATTTGCGACAGTAGCAGTAAATTTAGGAGGGATAAATAAAATTGGTATCGCCTTTTCGGGAGGGATAGATAGTACATTACTAGCAATGATCTGCAAGAATATGAATATCGATACTACATTACTCACTGTCGGTTTTCCTGGCTCTAAAGATATAGAACACTCAAAATCAGTTTCGTACAAGATTAAAATGAATCACAAGATTTTGGAGATTGAAAAAGATGATTTTACTAAATTTTCAATGCAAATACGGAATGAAATAACTTGCAAAAATTTATCTCATATAGAAAACTGTATTGCCTTCAGTTACATAGCTCAATTGGCACACAGTTGTGGTCTAGATGTAGTACTTACAGCTAACGGGTTTGACGAACTGTTTTGTGGCTATAATAATTTTCGATTCATTTTTAATCAAGGATATGATACTATTAACAGGACTATTGAATCAAAGATTCTAAATGAATTGGAACTTACAAATGAAATAAGACAAGTCGTACAAAAATATTATATCCGTATTTTACAACCATTTCTTTCAAAAGAATTTATTTCAATCGCAATGAAATTTCCAATTCATAATAAAATAGTAAGCTATGATGACTTTTTGAGAAAACACATCATAAGAAAGATTGCGTTATCTTTTGATATACCTCCAGAAGTAATAATTAGAAGAAAAAAAGCATTTCAATATGGCTCGCTAATCCATAGATATTATAAAAAAATAGATTAGTGCAATTTGTAATTTTGACGTATTACTTTCGCTTTTTTTATGATGTTGTCTATTATTTTAGTCGAGGCTGCAAGATGATTATTGGGATCAAATATCTTTTTTAATTCATTCATGTTTAAATTTGATCCAATAGATGGGTCCTGTACTATTGCT
Source organism: Nitrososphaeraceae archaeon (assembly GCA_044870765.1). GTDB lineage: Archaea > Thermoproteota > Nitrososphaeria > Nitrososphaerales > Nitrososphaeraceae > TA-21. The sequence continues at coordinate 1,687 of JBIOZG010000019.1, read as the reverse complement.
TCTTTAAAATTCTTATCATCGGCAAGAGTTTGAAACGCCACCCGCTGTATGTTGTCATATGCCTTCATTCTAGGAATGCCTTTCTTAACCAATGCTTCAAGAATAAATTCTGCATAAATTCTTCCCTTTGTCTTGTTGATATTATCTAGAATTATTTGCCTGTTTACGGTTAAGCCTTCAATTACCTTTATCATACTGTTCATCATTTCGTCCAAAAGTATGACCCCCATTGGAATAGTGAATCTTTCGTTCGCAGAATTTGATAGATCTCTTTCATGCCATAGTGAAACATTTTCTTGAGCAACATTCGAAAAGGAACGAAGTATTCTTGCAAGTGATGATACCCTTTCACTCTTAATGGGGTTCCTCTTGACTGGAACTGCACTACTTCCCAACTGACCTTTCTTAAAGGGTTCCTCAACTTCACCTATTTCAGTTCTCTGTAAATTTCTTATTTCTATCGCGATTTTATCCAAGGTACATCCTATTAATGAAATAATAAATTGAACTTCAGCTAATCTCTCTCTCGGTATTACTTGTGTTGCAGCTTCTACAGAATAAAGTCCGAGTGACTTGGCGACATCCTTTTGAATCGTCAATGCCCTTAATCCCATTAATGATCCTGTTCCAACCACACCCAAAGTTTTACATAGTAGAAATCTCTTTTTTCCTTCTTCGATTCTTTCAATATGGAGTGAAAGTTCATTTGCCCATACTGCAAATTTTAATCCAAAAGATATTATACTTGCATGCTGTCCATGGGTTCTTCCTACTGATGGTAACGTCGAATATCTTTTTGCCTTATTCAGCATTAACGAAATCAATTTTGAAATTTTCGGCTCAATTATCTCAAATGCATCTTTTAATTGCATCGAAGTGGATGTATCTACGACGTCGTTACTGGTTAATCCGTAATGTATCCAAGGTCTTGTTGAAGGGGAGCAATATTGGCTTATTGCTTGTACTATGGAAGCTGTATCATGTTCACTAATTGACTCTAGTTCCTTAATTTTGTTGATTGTGATTTTGTTTGATCTTGCTATTAGAGAAATTTCTTTTGAGGCATTTTTAGGAATAAGATTCAGTCTACCCTGAGACGATGCAACTTGTGCTTCAAACTCAAGTTGATATCGGAGTCGGCGTTCTTCCTCGAAAATATTTCTTATTTCATTGCTACCATATCTTCCAGTATCAATTGGTAAAATTGGCATCTAATTTAAGAGTTAATAAACGCAAAATAAATATTATTACTTTTTGATATAAAAATTCCAATTAATATTTGGCAAGAATATAGTTTCAACAAAATTATATGCTAAATTAAAATATTTTATTCTTATCTAGAATAATATTTATAGTGGAATACTATACAATGCGGATAATGAATCGTAGTTTAGTACTGACAAGCTTACTAGTAGCTACACTCTTGCTTGTAAGCAGTGTTGCTTTGGCTCCATATTTTTCAGCCAATGTGGTACGTGCACAGCAAGATCAAGATCAACAACAAGGACAAGATCAAGGACAAGATCAAGGACAAGATCAAGGACAAGATCAAGGACAAGATCAAGGACAAGATCAAGGACAAGATCAAGGACAAGATCAACAACAAGGACAAGGAAAAGTCAAACACGTAACTTTGATTGCATCAGAAAAAGAAGTTGAAGTCGCTCCTGATAACGCTTTACATCCA
>JBIOZG010000018.1:0-17998 GCA_044870765.1 Nitrososphaeraceae archaeon | reverse complement strand
GCAGATGTCGTAAAAGGTGGTGCATTTGCAGTAGTAGCAATGGAAAACTCGACAGCAACTGATCATCCAACAGGAACATGTGTAGCACCAGCAGGCAGTGAATCTGTAGTCTGTGAAGAAGGAGCAGCAGCAGAAGCAGCAGCAGGCGGAGCATCTGAACAAGCATCTGCATCAGAAGACGGTGCAAACGACAACAACAACGGCAATGACAACAACAATGGCAATGACGGAGATGGCCAAACAGAAGTAACTCAGAACGCCATAATGCTCAATACCAGCCCCAGTAGCGGTAACGCAACTGGTAACGGAACAATGATGGCTGGCAATATGACCGGCAACATGACTGGAAACCAAACCGGAGCATCAGGCAGTGAAATAGTTATTTCTCCAGGATCCTCTTCTCCAAGTAATACAAAATTCTATGAACCTCCAACCTTGACGGTGAAAGCAGGCACAACAGTAACTTGGAAGAATACGGACTCTACACTACATACCGTAACTTCAGGAAGTGCTGAGGGTGGCGAACCAGGTGCAGACTTTGACTCAAGTTACTTGGCAGGAGGAAAGACTTTTCAGTGGACGTTTAGTACCCCAGGAACATTTGACTACTTTTGTACTCTTCATCCGTATATGAAGGGTCAGGTAGTGGTAAACTAAATCTCCCCTTTCTCTTTTTATTTAATACAATTCAAGAATCATTATTCTTCTGATTCATCTTTTCTAGAGCTATGACTATGATAGTACTTAATAGTACAAAGTAAAATAATAATAGCTTGATTAAATTTTAAAACTCTACTACCGGGCCCAATAATCTTTAAGCTTGTTAATTAGTCTACTATTATTGTCAAAGTTTTGATCGGCCTGTGGGTTATGAAAAATCTTACTATCTATATTTTGCAATTTGCTGTAACTCTTTTGCAAATCAGGGAATAGTGGATCGTCTATATTGTTCAATAGTTTGTTAACATCTCTCATAGTTAGTATTGATAATACTAATTTACTATCATCTGGAGAAATTACTGGAATTTCAGACAGAGCAGTTTTACTTATCAATTCAAAATAGTCTAGAATTGAATCTAAAGGACGTAACATAGGTGGTTCGTATATCATAACAGATTCAATTGTCCCCTGTATCTTTGAAACATTTGACAAATGCTCAAAATATACCATCCCTTCGAATTTATCTGCGTTATTGGTAACAACTAGTGATTTAACATTCAACTCTCTCATTATATGAACAGCATCATTAATGGTTGTATTCCGATTTATGTTATAGAAATCCGAAGTCATCACATCTCTTATGAGATAATTTTTTAACTTAGAATCATGTTTCTTATCCTTTAAAATTTGCGTCCTTATATTAGTAACATAATTCTTGTATATATAATTATTCTTGCCAGAAATAATATTTGAAATTATAACCGATATAACGGTCGGAATGAGCAAAGTATAACTTCCAACGATTTCAATCCCTATGACAATTGCAGAAATTGGAGTCCTAGTACTTGCAGTAAAGAAAGCGAGTATTGATATCAAAGTAGCAGATGTCGTGTCAATAAACATGAAGATTCCAAAAGAATGAAACAATGTAATTAGAGCTGAACCAATAAGCCCGCCTATAACCAGTGAAGGACCAAGTAGACCAGTGCTATTTCGCGATCCATTAGAAACTGATGTGGCAAAAATTTTCATTATGATTACAGGAAACATTATCCACAATGGAAAAATCTGGTGATTACCAAGTGCTGCAACTTGTAACCAGCCGTAACCCGTACCTAATATTTCCGGAAATCCGATTGCGAATATTCCAATAATTGCGCCACCTAGAGCAGGCTTTAAGTAAAGTGGAATTTTCATGTCCTCGAAATGTTTTTGAAAAGTCTGAATGGTCCTTACATATCCTATTCCTATTAATCCTATCATGGCAGCAATTAGACCATAGGCCCCTATGGACTGAAGACTTGTTTTTGTAATAAATTCCTGAGGGATATACAAGAAAGACGGCCAATCCAGAATAATACCAGAAATAATATAACTTGTTATTGACGCTAAGAACGCTGGATACAGAGATTTGATAACGAAATCTCTTCTATAAAGCAATTCTAAACTGAATATTGCTCCTCCAAAGGGTAACCTTAAGATGCCTCCTATCGTAGAACCCATTCCAGCTGCGATCGCAATACGAATTTCCTCTTGATTTAGTTTGAAAAATTTGCCTATTATAGATGCTAGTGTGGATCCAGTATTTGCTAGAGAATCTTCAACCCCACCACTAATTCCACTTCCTACAGCCAGTATACTGGAAAATGATTTTAACGACGAAATTTTTAGACTAAATTGATTTTTCTTATTATGAAATTCATCACTGATCTCGTCTATTCCATTTTTGCCTAACGCTGTGGAGAGTTTTGTAGAAAGTATTCCTATAATCAAACCAATTAGACCCAAGGTTACTGGAATAAGCCATGGTTTTAAGACGTAAAGGGAATAGTCAGAAGACAGGCTTACCACATCTTCCGGATATGGCTGGATATATCTCACTATATCACTAAGAAATAAAGATGAAAAAATTCTAACAGCCTCAAAGCCGATTATCACCAGGAATCCTGATAGAACTCCTATCATAATTCCAATGACTGTCCATTTTCTCAGGTATACAAGATCTAGGGTCGTCCAGTCAAATCTACCTACAAATCTTTCTATATGTCTTGATAAATTCAATTTGATTTATGGACATTGTGATGAAAATATAGGCTCATATTCATTGAGCTCAGTTAATGTTTACTATTTTTGTTAAAATTATTATACATAGCTATATCTCAATTTTTAAGGAATATTGAATTAATTTTTTGGGCTCACACAACGCTCAAATCTTAATACTACTTTAAATTACTCAGAAAATATTCAATACAAGAATGAATATGCTTTTGTTGGTGAGTACGATATTTTGTGCAGTTTTATTGCTTTTCGTCGCGTACGCATTTATCAACAATAGTGATTTCAAATTATTTAATGAACAGCCAGATTCTGCGACTTTGGAAATTGATACATCCTCTGAAAACGAGACTACAAACGAGACAGAAAACCAATAACTGGCAGTTGAATTTGTTACATTTCATAAAGGTATCCTTTGGCTTAATTTGGCCTAGCTTACTTTCAGATCAAATAAGGCCTGTTCCGTTTTTATAGGAATAAAATTGATCCCCATGACGCTTACTTGAACTGAATACTCGCCTTCTTGATTAAATTTATACGGAATACTGACAATTCCCTCTGCTGTGTGCAGTAACGGTTGTCCAGTTGAAGATGACGCCCTGAAAACTTCGCTATTCATTTTCGATATTGAAAGATCATAGTCTACATGAACTTGTACTGTTTGAGAAGATGGTTGTAAAAAGGTAATCTTAAATTGTGAGTTCCCGTTTTGTGTAACTGGAAAAGGTTGAATTTGTAAGTCAATATCTACGCTTTTTCCATCAGTGGCTTGTTTTGTATCGGCAGAAGTAATCTGTATAGTTTTGGAAAGGGTAGCGTTGGTAGCAGATGACGTAGCGTTGGTAGCAGATGACGTAGCGTTGGTAGCATTCAACGCATCTGAAGTTTGCATAAAACCAAAGCTTGATTCCTTTGGCATTAGGGTAGCTACACTAACAACAACAGCAACAAGTACTATAATTGAGAAACAAATGAGGAAGGATGCTAAATTGCGCTTTTGAATCATAAATTAAGATAAGGGTAAATTATCTAATAAATCTTACAATATCTCAACCTGGAAATACTTCTCAATATCATAATAATTGTTGACTCGACACTTGATGTAGTGCTCTTGCTTCTTGATGAGGATAATTGAGGTAAATGTACAATGTAATGTAATGGATTGCTGCACGCAAACTATCCAATTATAGCCAATTTTTAGCGTTTAGAATATTTTGAAACTCAATAGAGAAAAAATGAAATTAACATTTTTCCATCATTAAGTTTCTATATCTTTAATAAGTAAATTTAATAATCATTCATATGTATAAGTTTAGGAGTTCTCGTAGAACTCTTTATACCATTATTTCTGTCGGCATAGCATTGTTGACAGTTTCTATATTACACTCAGGTTATTCGCAATCTCCAAGTACTTTTTCGGTATCTTCAATGGTTCTTGGAAATGATAAACCAGTCTCTATGGCCATAGATGAAAAAACAAGTAAAATTTATGGAATATTTGCAACAAGTTCAGGAGAAAAGAATTTACTGTATGTTATTGACGCTGCTCAAAACAAGGTCATTGACACCGTTAAGATCGGATCCCAAAAGAATGATTTTTTGACAAACATTGCAATAGATCCTGATAGAAGTATTATCTACGTTGCAGGTCAGCATTTGGTTAATGAGAATGGTAGCGACATTGCATATGACACACTATATGTGATCAACTCGACCAATAATAAATTCAAGAGGATTCAATTGTACGGTGAAACTGAAGAAGGTAAAGAAGGATCATTGGCGGGGATATCTTTCAATCCTGTTACCAATACGATATACCTTGGGTCATTATATCCTGAGGGAGGAAAGCCGGGCTTATATGTAGTAGATGGAAAATCATTACAACCAGTTCTTATCGATAAGTGGCAATACGGAATAAAGGATATACAATTAGATCCAGAATCTCAATTATTGTATGCCGGTGCAAAATATGACAATCTCATTTCGGTAATAGATGAGTCAAATAACCACATAATTAATAATATAACAGCACAAAGTCCAATTGCAATAACTCTTGACAAGGAAAACAACGTACTATACGAGGCAGGCTCTGACGGAAAAGTTAATGCCATAGATCTCAAAAGTAAGAAGAACATTTCAAGTATACAGGGAGAATCTGTAAAAAATATCTTGTACAATCCAAATGACAAATTACTCTACATAGTTGACCAAAATTTAACCAACATTTTATCAAAAAATTCAAACGGCACTAAAAGTATGGCTATAGCAGTAAACACAACTAACAACATAATAAATAAATTTGAAACTGATTTCATAGTTGATAATATCATAATCAATCCTTCAACAAACCAGGCATACCTTTCTGGATATGATGGTAATAATTCTAAACTATTTATTCTAAAGCCACACTAAACGATTCAAATTCACAATTTTAATTGAAATTGGTTGTTCTCGTTCGAGCTATAAAGAGCTAGAAAAAATCATCAAGTAAATGTATTCAGTATCAAGAAGAATGATGATTTCTAATAGAACTCTTGTTGTCCATTCAGATCATGTGCTGGCGGTATCATAAAGATCTACTATGAAGGTATTGTTTAATAATTCGGAATCAAATGGAAAAAAGATACTTTTGTTTTGAATGTGGGACAAATGTCATTGAAGATAAGATGAAAAACAGAGTAGCTGGCTGGTTTGGTATATGTAAGAGATGTAGCAACAACAACAACATCAGCTATAGCTACACTAACAATAACAATAATAAGAACAACAACAATAATAGGAGTAACGTTTTTTTAATGAGTTAAATTTGATGCAAGTACTGTTTTGGAATCGTCTCCCTCTCTCTGAGATGATCCAATAAATATATCATGTTTTTCCTACTGTAATTTTGTGTCCGTAAAATCATGGAAAGTAATATTTCATTTGTTCCTCTTATTAATTTCATCAAGTTTTGGATCTATGACGTGAGCAGCGATTTTGAATTACAAAAATAGCATTGAGGCCTTGACTATGATACTGGGTTTGGGCGGTAAAATTACTAAAGCATCAAACCATTTATCCATCATGTTAAACGGCATAAAATATTATTCGTTAGAAGTAAGTATGAATGGTGATAGGTATCTCATACAAGCATTTGAACAGGAAGCATGCGAATTGTTCGATATCGTAAGGACTATACTTGGCGAAAAAAAAACCGTAATAATGAAAATTGAAAAATTGTTCAAATAGACCAAATAGACCACATTGGATCTCTTGTGCCATTAAATATTATTCCCAGTCTCAACCACTCGTTAGATTATTATCTTTGATGCACTTTGATTAATTTATTGCAAACAAGGAACAATGATTGGATTAACCTTACTGTAAAATTCAGTAGTAACTGTAAGTCTTGCGGAAAAAAAATATCAAAGGGTGAATTAGCATTATGGTCAAGGTCAACTAAATCAATAAAACATGTAGAATGTCATACACGAGATTTATCAGACCCATCCTATGTTTCAGTAAATTCTAAACAGCTAAAATGTGCCGTCTGTGGATCATTGGCTGGATGCACTGAATGCGAGTTCGAGAAAGATTGCGATAGAGCCATTGTTTCCCAATTATGCATATGTAAAAAATGCTATGACGACAAAATGGCATTGGAAAATTATTATGGCATCATTAATCCTTTCGTAACAGGTAAGAAGTCTTGACATATTTTTGATCAAATTAGATTGACAATTTTTCCATCTATAGAGATATTCTTTTCCTACGAATAGTGAATAAATAATAGATACTGGTAGTTTAATTGATGGATAGTCGAGGGTATTATGCGATTCTAGGAGTATCACAAGATGCCCATTTTCAGGAAATAAAAAAATCATACAGAAAGCTTGCAAGAAAATATCACCCTGATAGAAACAAATCACCTCTTGCGGAAGAGACAATCAAAAAAATTAACGAAGCCTTCGAAATACTTTCAGATAGGAAAAAAAGAAAAAAATACGATTCAGATTCCTATGAAAATTTTGATTCAAATGAACCCAGTAATGAAGTTAACAATGAAAATTTGTCAAGTCAAAACAGATTGAATCCACATAAATTTACAAACCACCAGTCCAATACTAACCTTGGCCATGATAGCTTGCTCCTAGACACTATAAGAAGTAGATTCCATATCCTAATTGAACCATCCTTGTGTTTGGCATTTGGTGGATGTGAAACCATAGCACCAAAAGTGTTTGTAGTTGATAAAAGTAAACACATCAATCCAAAGGCAAGGGTCCAATCAGAAACCGCTGATACCCTAGATAGGATCGTTATGGCCGCTCAAGCATGCCCTACAAAAGCAATAAAGATTATTGATAGGTATACTGGAAATCAAATATTTCCATGAAAAAGGATATTGATTATAGTTTATTTCTTAATCGGTATTGAATAATCGCATATGTTCAGCCATAATGCACCTATTGAATACAACATTAATTTTATTATCTAGGGCCATTTTTTCAGCTTCGGCATTGTGAATACCTTCTTGTAACCAGATAACTTTAACACTTGGTTTTTTTACTGAATCTTCTACGACCGAATAGACATTTTCTGAGGGTCTAAATACGTCTATTATGTCTACTTGGGGTTTGATATCCGATACCTTGGCGTATGTTCTCTTTCCTAGTATTTCATTAGCTGATGGATTCACTGGTATAATGTTATATCCTCTTTCAATCATATATTTAGGAACAAAATGGGCAGCTTTGACGGGATCCCTTGACATTCCCACAACTGCAATGTTCTTAAAATTATACATTTTCCGAATTTCATTATCCGAATGATTGTCTCTTATACTCATAACAATGCAACGCGTTTATCATTTAAAATGATTAAGATATAGTTGAGTCTATAGTTTTTATATTGATACTATTTGTATCTCTTTTGTGAAATTATCCAAAAAAACTCACGCTTACAGCTCAACAAGAAGTGAAAGTAAGAAAGTTGAAAAGACCAAGAGAAGAAAAAGAAACATTCCAAAGTTCTGATAAATTTAAAAACTTGAGAAATAAACCCAAAAATTAGCCGGAAAATCGGCTTTAGTTTGGAAAAGTTCCAAATTTTCCTCTATATATTAGCAGCCCAGAAATATTTACGACAATGCATATATATGAGAATAAAACATAAATATAAGAAACAACATTGTCTGAATTTTTGTGGGGTATTAGAATTGGTTAAAGATATTTCCTTATTTAGTGACCGCTGTCCGAGATGCGGGAAAGGTCCAATGGTTACAGATAATTCAAGTGGAGAGATGTTTTGTGGAAATTGTGGATTTGTAGTTACTGAACGCATTGAAGAAACTGGACCAGAATGGAGAGCATTTTCAAAAGAAGAACATGAAGATCGAAGTCGTGCTGGCATTCCTACTTCCCTTGCAATGCATGATATGGGGCTTGCCACAATTATCGGACCTGTTGATAAAGACGCTTCTGGAAAGCCATTATCGGCTTCTATGAAAAGTACTATTGAAAGATTAAGAACTTGGGATAGTAGGAGTCAAGTACACGAACCAGTAGATCGCAATTTTAGACAAGCTTTTAGTGAATTGGACAGGCTAAAAGATAAGCTTGCGGTTGGGGATGCTGTAATTGAAAAAGCAGCGTATGTGTACAGAAAAGCACTTGAAAAGGGTCTCGTACGGGGAAGGTCTATTTCAGCTCTTGTAGCGGCTGCGCTGTACGCTGCTTGTAGGGATACTGAAACGCCTAGAACTTTGAAGGATATTGCACATGCAAGTAATATCAAGAAAAAGGATGTAGCAAGATGCTATAGACTATTAATTAGAGAACTGGACTTGAAAATGCCTGTAGTAGATCCTGTTAAATGTGTAGCCCGAATTGCAAGCAAGTCAGGGCTTTCCGAAAAAACTAAAAGAAAAGCATTGGAAATACTGAAAAAGGCTGAGCAAGGCAAGATATCTGCTGGAAAAGATCCTATGGGATTAGCCGCAGCTGCTCTGTATGTAGCTTGTGTAATGAATGGTGAAAATAAAACTCAAAAGGATGTTGCAGAGGCTGCTGGAGTAACTGAAGTAACAATAAGAAATAGGTACAAGGGACTAAAGATACATCTAAAATTATAATTTTTTGGACTCATCTATTTTATAGATGAAGCTTAACTTTAAGCAGCTTTATCTTAAGCAGTTACTAAGTAAAAGAACTAAAAAAAGATAAAAAATAGAGGATTCTTTTAAATTACTTGCCACGGTCTTGTTGCAAACGTTACTCCGAGTCCAGCACCAATCAGTATTACCTGATATGCTACATTGCCCCATGGAACTGCTTTCAAGATTGCTGGGCCAGACACCTGAATAGTTTGACCGGGACCCAATCCAGGACCGACATGCTCGACGTTCAATTGTGTATGAACATGGTAAATACCTGGTTCAAGAGCTTTCGCAGTAATTGAGTATGGAATTGTTCCTTGTGGAGGAATATCAAATATATTTCCTGGAGGATCTCTTGCAATAAACTCCCATCTGTTACCTGCATTGGTTGACTCACTAAATAGTGATAACCATGCTCTTAATGGCTTGTTTACAAGACTTTGTAGGTTTCCAGTCACAACCAGCTGATCACCTGTATTCAATGTTTGTGCTGAGAAAGCTTCATCTTGAATTCTTACGAATCTACTCTGAAGCTGAGCTTGAACACCATGTCCTTCAGCAGTTTGAGCAATTGCTATGATTGTCGAAGTGGACATTACTATCGCAAATAGTGCAACTACCGCTATTTTTATGTTGGACGTATAATTTACACCTAGCCATACCAGAATTAACGAAGATATATGCTTTACTATGACTTTACTTTCTCAAAGTATCTATACCTATTATTTAATAGCTATATTGACTTGCCTAGGGTAATATTCTTAGATCCTAGATAGCAATCATAGGAATTTCTAACCAAAAAACTGGCTGAGCTTGTTTCAGACGCAAAATTTAAAAAGGAATCCTTTGATGGTAAAATTAATGACTTTACCAAAGGGATATGGCGGTGGCGGCGGAGGTGGCCGTACGGGCAGTAGTGACGATATAGAGCGCATGATCGGTCGACGTGTAGAAAAGATGACACCAGTTTACATCATAGGCTTCATTCTATGTTGGGTTGCAACGGCTGGTGGTGTGTACGTTGGTGTAACTGTGTATCCATGGGCATATCCATTACCAAGTGGACTTTATGCTCTGTCAGTCTTAACAGTCATTGAAGCACTAGGATTCTTCTTCATCATGAAAATCACTAGAGAAAAACTGGGCTACGCCTAAACTTTATTTTTTATTATTAACTTTTTTAAGAACTTTTGACTTTGTTAGCTATTTCAGGATCATTAGAATAATCTAAATTTATCTTTGAACTATTTCACAAAGCGCATTTCTGAAATCGTTTACAAAATGTATCAAATTTATCATCTTTCATTATTAAGAATATCAAAATAAAATTTTATATAGAACCTCTAGGAGACATTTGGTAATGGTCTGGCTTAGACGCACTACACACTATCTTTTCATAGTTGTAGTTGCTGTAAATAGTACCTTATTGACAATCAACGCAGGAGACTACATCTTCTACACTGATTGGGCGTGGACATCATTCGTAGTGTTCTCAATATCCCAATCAACCATGCTTGTAGTTGGTGCAATCTATTACATGCTATTCACCGGAGTACCAGGGACTGCAACATATTATGCAACAATCATGACTATCTATACATGGGTAGCCAAAGGAGCTTGGTTTGCGCTAGGATATCCATATGACTTCATAGTAACACCCGTCTGGATACCTTCAGCAATGTTGCTAGATTTGACATATTGGGCAACAAGAAGGAATAAACACGCTGCTATTATTATTGGCGGAACGCTGGTTGGTCTTTCATTGCCAATATTCAATATGATCAATCTGTTGTTAGTCAGAGATCCACTGGAGATGGCATTCAAGTATCCTCGTCCAACATTGCCTCCGTATATGACGCCAATTGAGCCTCAGGTCGGAAAGTTCTACAATAGTCCCGTGGCGCTAGGATCGGGAGCTGGAGCTGTGCTAAGTGTTCCGATAGCTGCACTGGGTGCGAAACTCAATACTTGGACATATAGATGGATGGCTGCGTGGAGTAAGTGGGATTAAAACCACATACACTTTCTTTTTTATTTTCTTTTGTTTAAAATTCTTAGTTAAAAACTTCTTAATCTATTCATATTCAGAAATTAAAGAACATCGATTATTCTCCAATGCAAAGTATAAGTTCTAGCTAGTTTACTTTTATGATACTAGATGTCTTCGAATAACAATTCTCCGGAGGAAATAGTTACGTGCGAGATTTGTGGTATTGCAATTGAAGCCTGCACCTGTTCTTGTCCTTATTGTGGAGAACGAGATTCATGCGAATGCTGCTTATATGACGCTGCAACTGGCGGCGGATGATGATTTCATATTTTAAATATCTATAACTTGATTAATAAATTGGAGAAGAATGCAATTCATTGTCTTATATGTCTAATGTGAATTCTATATCCTGGTTAATTGGTGGACCTCAGGGAAGTGGTGTTGATTCAGCTGCAAATATTTTTGCACGAACATGTGCAAAAGAGGGCTTTCATATTTTTGGAAAGAGGGAATTTTATTCTAACATTAAAGGAGAACACAGCTATTTCACAATAAGAGTTTCAGAAAAACCTGTGAACTCACATTTGGAAGAAATCAACATGCTAGTATCATTTGATGCGGAGACAGTTTTCAGACACGCAGACAGAGTATCTTCCGGAGGTGTGATAATATATGACTCGACTCTCGCCGAAACTACATTAGTGGAAGTACCTACAATTGATTTTGAAGCAAGTAATAGAATACGCAAGTTACTGGAAGACTCTGGACACTCTGTTAATTTGAGTGGTATGCTGGAATTTGCAAAGTCGAGAGGTTGTATAGTATACGGTCTACCATATTTTGAAATGATTGAAGCAGTGGCAATAAAAATGAACGATCCTAAGTTGAGTAAACTTGCTAGAGTAGTTAATGTTATGGCCATATCGGCTTCAATTTCTTTACTTGGTATCAAAAAAGACGCTCTGACTAGTGCTATTCAAGATGTCTTTGGATCAAAGCCAAAACTAGTCACTATTAACATTGAAGCAGCCAAATACGCCTATTCCCAAATGAGCTCTAAATTTGATCCTAAGACTATTAAATACAAAATTACCCCTAAGGACGCTCTACAGGATTATCTTTTAGTCTCAGGTAGTCAAGCTGCAGCAATTGGAAAAATTCTTGGAGGTTGTAGATTTCAAACCTATTACCCTATTACTCCAGCAAGTGATGAGAGCGAATTCTTAGAATCAAATCAAATTATTGACCAATCTAACGGCAAAAATGGATCTATTATTGTCGTTCAAACGGAAGATGAAATAGCTGCAGTTACCATGGCAATTGGAGCTTCATTAACCGGCGTTAGGACAGCTACTGCAACTTCCGGCCCCGGCTTTTCATTGATGGCTGAAGCACTAGGTTGGGCTGGAATGAATGAGGTCCCTTTAGTAATTACAATGTATCAAAGAGCGGGACCTTCCACCGGATTACCGACAAGACACGAACAGAGCGACTTGTTATTTGCTATAAACGCAGGACACGGCGAATTTCCAAAAATAGTACTGGCTTCTGGTGATATCGAAGAATCTTTCTATGATGCAATAAAGGCATTCAATTTAGCAGAGATTTATCAATTACCAGTAATTCATTTGCTTGACAAAGCAATTAGCAGTAGCATAAAAACATGCAAAAGATTTAGCAATGAGCTCAAAATTGAAAGAGGAAAATTCAAAAATAATATTGACAAAAATGAGGTTGGGGGTGCTGCAGGTCACTTTCAAAGATTCAAACTCGACGATTCTCCTGTTTCCACAAGAGTTCCTATAGGTACAGAAAATGCAATATTTTGGAATACCGGAGATGAACACACGGAAGAAGGCCACATTTCAGAGGATCCTGAGAATAGGAACAAGATGATGGATAAGAGAATGAAAAAGCTAGAGATAGCATTAGAAAAAATAGCTGATGACCATAAGGTGACATGTTATGATTTTGGTCCTGGAGCTAAGAACGTCATTATCAGCTGGGGCTCTACAAAGGGTGCAATTTTAGAAGCCATCAAAAAATTATCAGAAGAGGGAAACAAATTTAGATTTATTCAAGTGCGATTACTCCACCCATTTCCCACTGAAACTGTCAAAAAATTCTTGGTCGACGCCAACCAGGTAATAGATGTAGAAATGAATTACACATCGCAGTTAGCATCTCTCGTCCAACAAAATACTGGGGCAAAAATTGATTACAAGATAGTAAAATATAATGGAAGACCAATGTCCACAACGGAAATTTATATTGCACTAAAGGCTATATTATCTGGTACAAATGAAAGGAGGATTATATTAGATGGCGGAACTTAAACTAGCTGACTATAAAACAACGGTACACAATGATTGGTGTCCGGGATGTGGAGATTTTGGAATATTAAACGCGATTCAAATGGCGCTGAGCGAGATGCAGATCCCACGACATAAGGCAGTTATTTTCTCGGGAATCGGCTGTTCTGGGAAAACATCGCATTTCATTAATGTGTATGGTATTCACACTTTGCATGGAAGAGTTTTGCCATTTGCACAAGGTGCAAAAATTGCTAATCCCGATCTTGAAATTATAGCTGTCGGAGGCGACGGTGATGGACTTGGAATTGGGGCAGGACATTTTGTAGGAGCCGGCAGGAAAAATGTTGACATTCCATATCTTATTTTTAACAATGAGGTTTACGGCCTCACAAAGGGACAGGCTTCTCCTACTCTTAGGCTGGGAGAAAAAACAAAATCCCTTGTAAGTCCAAATACAAGCAATTCTGTAAATCCCATTGCACTAGCATTTGTGTCAGGATTTACATTTATCGCACGGTCCTATTCATATGATGTTAAACATCTAAAAGATACAATACAAAGAGCAATAAAGCACAAGGGTTTAGCTTTTATTGACGTTCTTCAGCCATGTCCAACATATGATGACATCCATACAAGGGAATGGTTTCAGGGAAAAAACAAACTAGAACCTCAGACAACAGGCCCTAGAATATACAAAATAGAGGACACTGGCTATAACGGAACAATAAATGATGAATCCGAAGTTAATGAAAAGATGTCCAAGATTTTGGAATATTCGACCGAATGGGGAGATAAGATTCCGATTGGTACCTTTTATCAGAACGAATTAGTTCCAACCTATCATCAAAGGATTGCAGAAAATAATAAAGAATACTTTGCTAACCCACCTTCTCATCAGGAAATATCGGACAATGAGAATAAGCCAATTGCAAGAATTGATAGAATTTTGGACAAACTCAAGGTAAACTAAGAAGCTGCAGTAAACAAGAATAAGTCAACAACAACAGAAGACTTGATTATATAGATAAATCAGGAATTTGGAAGATGGGATGATGCTGGACGCAGAATAGTGAATCCAGCACATTTAAATTGCCTTAATCTTGATTGTAAAATTACATCGACCAAACCGATGGGGAACATATTCTGGGTAGGCCTAACGGCTTATCCAGAATAATTTAGTCTCTATCAATATCCATAATTTTTCCTGCAAACAAAGGAATTGCCTTTATCTTGATTTTTTGTCCAGCTGTTTGATAAATTCTGGAAACTTGTCTTTGGGTATAACAGCTCCACAGGCCTTCTCATGACCACCGCCACTACCAGACAATGCGGAAGATAAGTCTTTAACAATTCTTCCGAGATGAACTTTGCATTCGTTCGATCCCCTGATAGAGATTATACATGAATTGATATCGTCTTTGGCCTTGTATACAAGTGCAACTGGTTTTCCCGACGTGCCGAGTACAAAGTTAACCACCATACTCGACGGTAGTTCAGAATTAATTTGAACATGCGCCAAATTCTTGGCCAGTATTATTGAGTTTTCAATGGACTTTACCACAGTTAAGACCTTTCTTGCATGTCTCTCGGCCCTTTGGAATCCGCCTTCAATATCATGGGGATACTTTTTTTGTGACAGATCCTCTACGATTGTCGCAAGAAAATCGCTATCATGCTGGCTTGAAGAAATCATATACGACAAGGCAGTAGCTTCGAGCATCAAAAACTGTCTGTCAAATCTGGACACTAAATTAGATGCAATGGGCCTTGTTTCCAAATAATCTGTCAATGCCGCAGCAGCTGCAAGAAATGCCTGATAAGAGCCAAATTTTCTTTTGTATTTATTGTAAATATGGATAGTGGTGCACTCTTTTGTACTGTGTAAAAGTTTTACTCCGCTTTTTTTTAATTCTGCTAAAAGCTTCTTATCCAAATCATGATGATCGATATATGTAACACTGCATTTTGCTTCGATCATCTGCTTTAGAATTTTTACAAATTCATTTTCATTTTTTTTGCTTAGTCCTAAATCACATACGTATAATTCATCTATTTTTTTTGTGCCTTCTTGAACGCTTGATACCATACTACGTAATGTTTTAATCATGTTTGCATAATCAACAAGAATTACTGTATTTACCTCAAATGCGGTTTTGATAAGAGCTGCGGAAGAGACGCCGTCGACGTCTTCCTTATGGGATATACAAACTCTATTTTTCATAGAACAAGTAATTCTTATGTGTGAATATTTTAAGTCTACCTATATCAAATTCTTAATATTGGGGTATCAAAAATAAAGGGAGTATGATGTTTCGAATTTGATCTTAAAAAAAAGTTTAGTCAAGCGAACGTTTATATCTTAATTAGACAAGAATTTCTAGGAACGCAATCATATAGGCGGCGTCGTAGATGATTTTTGGTCAGTTGGCCATTCCATGATTCATCGACCTCCAGTTGCGCTCATAATATGGAGATTCGAATACAATTGAATCTGACATGGTTACACAATATGCACAATAACTTGATTGTCCGACCGTACTATTTTATAATAGATTAAAGATCGACTCCGGTTGATCCTGCCGGACCCGACTGCTATCAGAGTGAGATTAAGCCATGCGAGTCAACGTAGCAATACGTGGCACACGGCTCAGTAACACGTAGTCAACATAACCAAAGGACGTGGATAAACTCGGGAAACTGAGGCTAAACCGCGATAGATCAAGATACCTGGAATGGTTTTTGATCAAAATCTATATGGCCTTTGGATTGGACTGCGTCCGATCAGGCTGTTGGTGAGGTAATGGCCCACCAAACCTGTAACCGGTACGGGCTCTGAGAGGAGGAGCCCGGAGATGGGCACTGAGACAAGGGCCCAGGCCCTATGGGGCGCAGCAGGCGCGAAACCTCTGCAATAGGCGAAAGCCTGACAGGGTTATTCTGAGTGACTTTCGCTAAGAAAGTCTTTTGACACCTCTAAAAATGGTGTAGAATAAGGGGTGGGCAAGTCTGGTGTCAGCCGCCGCGGTAATACCAGCACCCCGAGTGGTCGGGACGATTATTGGGCCTAAAGCATCCGTAGCCGGTTTTACAAGTCCTCCGTTAAATCCAGCTGCTTAACAGATGGGCTGCGGAGGATACTATAAGACTAGGAGGCAGGAGAGGCAAGCGGTACTCAGTGGGTAGGGGTAAAATCCGTTGATCCATTGAAGACCACCAGTGGCGAAGGCGGCTTGCCAGAATGCGCTCGACGGTGAGGGATGAAAGCTGGGGGAGCAAACCGGATTAGATACCCGGGTAGTCCCAGCCGTAAACGATGCAGACTCGGTGATGGGTTGGCTTCGCGCTAACCCAGTGCCGCAGGGAAGCCGTTAAGTCTGCCGCCTGGGTAGTACGGTCGCAAGACTGAAACTTAAAGGAATTGGCGGGGGAGCACCACAAGGGGTGAAGCCTGCGGTTCAATTGGAGTCAACGCCGGGAATCTTACCGGGGGCGACAGCAGGGTGAAGGTCAAGCTGAAGACTTTACTAGACAAGCTGAGAGGAGGTGCATGGCCGTCGCCAGCTCGTGCCGTGAGGTGTCCTGTTAAGTCAGGTAACGAGCGAGACCCCTGCTTCTAGTTGCTACTTTCATTCTTCGGAGTGGAAGGGCTAATTAGAAGGACTGCCGCCGCTAAGGCGGAGGAAGGAGGGGGCTACGGCAGGTCAGTATGCCCCGAAACCCTCGGGCCACACGCGGGCTGCAATGGTAAGTACAATAGGTTCCGATTCCGAAAGGAGGAGGCAATCCCGTAAAACTTACCACAGTTATGATTGAGGGCTGAAACTCGTCCTCATGAATATGGAATCCCTAGTAATCGCGTGTCATCATCGCGCGGTGAATACGTCCCTGCTCCTTGCACACACCGCCCGTCGCTTCATCGAAGTTGGTTTTAGGCGAGGTGGTGCCAAGTTGGCACTATCGAACCTGAGGTCAGCAACGAGGGAGAAGTCGTAACAAGGTGGCCGTAGGGGAACCTGCGGCCGGATCACCTCCTTAAGATAGAGGCCGGATGCCAATGTGTAAAGGGTGTGTAGCCAACACGAAGATGCAGTTTTCACGCTGAGAATGTGTGAAAATGAAGGACTAGTAAGCGTGAGCTTACAATGATCGTCATGCAAAGGAACAAGCAACTATGCTCTGATTACAGGAATTTTTCCTGAATGACAGAGATGTGGCTACATTGTATGCTGAAATTCGCGTAGACCATAAAGGATTAAGACCAACAGTATATCTAACCGTGGTAAAGTGCTGGTGCAATGACGCCGGTTGGAGGATGACTCGGCTTGATAAGCGAAGAAGGACGTGGCAAGCTGCGATAAGCCTGGAGTAGGTGCATGCGACCGTTGATTCCAGGATGTCCGAATGAGACCTCTCCATGAACTCCCATGCTTGAGCTTGGGAGAGCGAACTGTCCGAAGTGAAGCATCTGAGTAGGATGAGGAAGAGAAATCAACAAGAGATTCCGTTAGTAGCGGCGAGCGAAAACGGAAGAGCCCAAACTGAATATCCTACAGTAATGTAGGAAAGATGTGGTGTGTTACGGAATACAGGTTCACTAATTCGTAGTCGAAATGTTCTGGAACGTACTGGCACAGATGGTGAAACCCCAGTAGACGATTGGAAAGGTGATTCTTCCGTGATAAGAGTAACTGGCCTTGGCAGTGGTCAGTGAATGTGGGTGAAAGTAGCATCCAAGGCTAAATATTAATCAAGACCGATAGCATACTAGTACCGTGAGGGAAAGTTGAAAAGTACCCCGGAAGGGGGGTAAAAAGCGCCTGAAACCAACCGGTTACAGACGTG
>JBIOZG010000017.1:0-73627 GCA_044870765.1 Nitrososphaeraceae archaeon | reverse complement strand
ATTTACAGTAACAAAAAGAAAGAAATTTTGAAATTTCATCAGGGAATAGAGGCAGGAGTTGTCTATGTAAATAGAAAAAAAAGTTCAACAACAGGAGCAATGGTGGGACGTCAATCTTTTGGTGGATGGAAAGATTCTGGAACCACAGGAAAAGGGACTGGTGGAAGATACTATCTCACCCAGTTCATGAGGGAACAGAGCCAAACAATAGCAAATTAGCATCATATCGCAATAGAAAACAACAATGAGAACAACTGAAGATTTTTAGATTCACTGGTGGGAGTTTTGGCCACTGAACAAGAACCAGCACAACCAAAGTTAACCACCAGTGGTGTTTAGGAGTTGTTTACCATTGCTCAACAAATTATTTAAGGATCTGCGATGCCTCCTCAACAAATAGACAGTGTTGGGGACAATTTGCACATTACAACAGAGCTTTGAGTTTGCATAAAAGAAACTCTTCTTATATAGATTGTCACTTTACTGGTTTTTCTTCTTTTAATTAGTCCAATGTGTATGACATTTTTTTCAATTATAACAACTACCCCCGCCAATCTTTTGATAATATTTTTGATGATAATTTTCTGCCTGATAAAATGTCGTTGCTGGCACAATCTCGGTAACTATCTTGTTCTGAAATTTTGAATCATTACGCTCTTGCTTCGATTTTTTAGCAATGTTTTCTTGCTCTGCAGTATGATAAAAAATAGTGGAACGATATTGAGATCCTATGTCAGGGCCTTGTCTATTCTTGGTGGTTGGATTATGGATAGACCAAAACAAATCTAAAAGTTCCTCATAAGATACTTCTTTGGGATCAAATTTTAATTGTATGGCCTCAGCGTGTCCAGTCTTATCAGTACACACATCCTCGTATGTTGGATCTGAAAAATTTCCTCCAGTGTATCCAACACTTGTTACTTTTACTCCTTTTTTTTTCATGAACGCATCTTCCACACCCCAGAAACAACCGGCGGCAAAAGTAGCCGTTTCAAGATTATTGTCGCTCATACTATAGTGTAGCAATTGCTGGTCCTAAAACCTTTTTCTAGATCATCTCGGGCTGTAATATCCAGAAATCGCCAAACTCAAAGGATCAACTATTACTTTCGCGATCTGATTGGTTTGGTTCTAAGATGAAGATGACAACAAGGACAAAATGATCCATCATGAAAAAAATATACCGAACATCTTCTACAATATTTGACTCCGTCACTATATTTTGCTCCTAATATACCTATTTCATCACAGATTCGTTTGCATCCCATTTCATAATATTACTAGATTTATTTTATAACCAGGAATGTACCTAGCAGGGAGTGGGTCTTCAGAAAATACGAGTTTTATTCAAAGCGACCTAAGGTCATTGTGAAGATAAAATGAAAAGAATTTGATCAAATGTATACATTGTCTTTTACTAGCTTGTGAAGCTTGACTATAGCTTCCGAAAGTGGTTGATCGGTACCAAAAATTATTAGCGTGTGATCACCAGTCTTATTATCGGGCCAGAATTTGCCCTCACAGTAGGAGCAGGTGTTGTAGCTGAAATTGTGCTCGCTAAGAATGTTGAAACCATTCTTTGGAAATTCACTTTCATAATAACCCAACCATCCTGGGTGCGTATTTCCGTCATTGTCTAAATTATTGGATACTTGATTAGTTGGAGAATAAAATCCTCCTACTATTTCTTTGCCCGTAGAAGTTTCATCTGATACAGTAATTGTCCCTTTCATCCACTCATATTCCGTGTCTGTTATAGAATAAGTGCCTACAGGCAATACTTTTGAATAAGATGAATTAGCATACTCCATCTTTCCAGTAGTATGAATCACCTTTCCCGAGCTATCTTTAATATTGATAGTATGAGGATGTGGCGTATTCCATGGTGCATCCGCATTAAGAAATACAATGGCGGTTCCTTTTGGAATTAATATGTGCGATGGTACAAAGTAGGGATTATGATCTGTAAGCAGTTTATGTTTTTCATTGGACCAATCTTCATGAGCTTCATTTGCAACAAGAATTATGAAATAACCAACAGACCTTGGCAAATGCATAGTTTCTGTGTCGTAAACTGATTTAGCTTGTGGAATCTCCAATTCTTGTTGTTCTATACCAAAGGATCTATTGCTAACGTTAATTAAAATAATTGTCAAAAACGCATACATTGAAATTATAAGCGTGATTCTGTAATATTGATTCATATCAATGGATTCCTAGTTACCAATAATAGTAATGATTTATTATCAAAAAATGAACATCATCTATAATTTTGTAATTCTCAATTTTCCCAGAAACTTTGAGCTCGTCAAATTTGCTTTTATCTTTGTCAGATGTGTTTTTCATTCCAGTGCGCCACAAACTTTTCAACATTGGCCAAGAAATCTTTCCTTGACCTCATAAGAAAAGAGTGCCCAAAGTCCCAGCCGATACTGTCACATATATTACATTCATTTTCATATTGCGATGAATAACCATGAGCTTCACCTATAATGCATTTTGCAGGACTGTCAAGTGAAAAATACCACCTCCACCATCTCAATGACAATGGAAATGGAAATCCCGTTTGCCATACCACACTAATTTTATTTGCCCATTTAGGTACAATATCATCAACGGTTAGACTCTTTGATTTTATTTCTTGGAACAAGATTATACTATCCTAGGATTGCGATATTATTAAGTGTTAAAATAACACACCCAAAAATGAAAATAATACCCATATTCTTATTCATTTTTTCTAATCGGCACAATAGAAACATATTTTTTTCCTCAACATCCCGTTAAACAGAGTTCCATAAAAACAAGACAGTAATGTAAGCTATGTTGTGATTTTTTACCTTGTCGCCTGAGTATTGCAATGACCAGTCAGTATCTATAACCAGAATAACTTTGCAAAATTTCACTTGAGGATCATTTGATCTTTCTTTTCGTAGGAGTACATTAAATGAATTCCAAATATCATAATCGTAATAGCAATGATCTGACTGACACCAATGATTTCATGAAGAAATATGGTTGCAAAAACCAATCCAAATACGGCGGATAGAGATAACAAAGATGAAGCCTTAACTACTCCAATTCTCTTTATGCTATGTAAATATAGATATAGTGATATAGCAAATCCAAAGACAGCTAAAATGACAATAGGCAGTAATTGTTCACTTTGAATCTTGAAAGGAATTCCTAATATGAAGACCGTTCCTATTAGTATCAGCCCTCCTATAAGGGCCTTTAACTGAATAAGTTTTGACACGTCTATTTGCCGAGCTATAATCTTACAAATATTGTTGTCGAATCCCCAAATCATTGTTGCTAAGATAACCAACACATTGCCTATATTCATTCTAAATAATGGACTATTAAAATCAAGATTTGTAGTTACTAAAAATACTCCAATCAGTATCAATATAACTGAAATATATCCTAGAGGTCTCAATCTTTCTCTAAAAATAAGCAATGCAAATAAAATGGAAAAAACAGTTTCTCCATTTGCAAGTAGTGACGTGTCTGTTGCTGTACTTTGACTTAACCCAATAAAGAAAATTATAGGTGCTATAGCTGCACCGGCTACCGCGCTTATTAGAATAAGAGCGTAATATTTAGCTGTAATTTTTGAATGTGTTCTTAGGGCGCTAGGAGTAAAAAATGCTCCAGCGATAAGATAAATGATTGATGACAGGATAATAGGATCTATTTCTGACACTATAGGTTTTGCTAGGGTAGAGACGGAACCAAATAGCAAAGCAGCGACAATTGCCGAGAGGTATCCAATAATTAAATTTGAGTTGCTAAGTTTATATTTTATCAAGCTCTAGCACATGCACCCATGACGCAGACCTTATGGGTATTAAAACTTAGCCATCTGACATCTGGCCATCTGATATTCAAACTACTAACAATTCTGTCTAATCGTTACAAATTAGAAATTTTAGTTTGGCAATTTTGCGTCTTTTATGACGCCTACTAGGTTACTAAGAAAATAGATAACGTATACATATCCAAGTCCTAAATATGTATCTGGTAGAGCATGAAAATAATTGTTGAGATTATTGGAATCGCACTTATTATAGCAGGTCTAATTTTTACGGCACAATCTAAATCAATGTTGGGTCCTCCAAGCTCATTTATGTACAATAATCCATCGTGGACATTAAATGGTTCTATGTTCATTATCGCAGGTGTTATCATATTAATTCTGGGTATTATTTTTAGAATCATACTTCGTTTTAAGCCAAAATCTGAGTCGTAAAGAGTCAATAGGAACTAATTGTTGCTAAATCTAGATAATACCTAGTAGTTACTTTTTATATCCATTAAACCTAAATTGCTTATTTGAAATATTTGCCAAAGTTTTTTTATTTTTTACTAGCTATTGTATTCCTGTTTAGTATTTTCGTAATTGTCATCTATGCACAAGAGGAGAATGATGATCAGAATGTAATATCACTAAAATCCGATCCTATAATCCCTTCGGGAAGTTTTCCTGTGGGAATTGATATTAATCCAATAACAAACAAACTCTATGTTGCCAATCAATTTTCGAATACGATATCAGTAATCGACACCGAGAAATCCAAGGTAGAAGCAAATATCGATGTGGGCAATTCTCCATATGATGTAGAGATAAATCCGTTCTCCAACAGAATATATGCTTCCAACAGAGAATCTAACACAATTTCCGTAATCGACGGTTTTACGAATAAAGAACTTACTGAGATACCTGTGGGAAATTCTCCTGTAGGATTAGGGATTAATTTAGCTACAAACTGGATTTACGTAGCAAACTTGGACTCAAAAACTATTAGTAAAATAGATCCAATTGAAAATAAGGTAAAAGAATCGTTGAAATATGCTTTATCACCATATGATATCATTGTGAATCCACATACAAACAAGGTATACATTTCAGATTTAGGCAAGAATAGTGTTTTAGTTCTAGATGGAAATAACAATACACTAGTATCAACTATACCAGTTGGTTCAAAACCTTCTGCACTAGCTATCAATACTCAAACCAATACGATATATGTGTCAAATTTCTTGAATCAATCTGTAAGTGTTATAAATGGAACATCCAGCAAACTAGAAACCAATATAAAGGTAAAAGACAACCCAGTCGGAATTGCAGTTAATCCACGAACAAACAAGATTTATGTTAATAATCTGGAGGATAATTCTGTTAGCGTTATTAATGGAGAGACGAATAAGGTGATTGAAAACATTTCTTTGGAGCCGGCAATTATTGCATCAGGAGTTAATAATCCTTTCATTAATATCCCCCTAAAAGTAACGTTCCCACTGATAGCGAGTAAACTGGCAATAGATCCAGTTACGAATTTCACTTATCTAACTAATACTAGGACAAATGGAATAATGACAATCGATGGAAAGACTGACAAAATTATTGCTAAAATATTTATTGATATTAAACCTGAGAATTCGGGAAATGTAAAATGTAATGATATCATTCTAGGAGCTGGTGAGTCTACGACATTGCCTATCAATTCGACTGTCAAGTGTGAAGCAATACCTGACAGGGGATATGATTTTGGACATTGGTCTGTAACAAATAATACAAATGAAAACCCCGTAATTTTTAACGTTACTGGCTATGAAACTATTACTGCCAATTTCAAAGGAGCAATTCTGACTGAAACGTTTATTGTACTAACTTCTGTGATAATAGGACTCGTATCAACAATCGGGGGTTGGTTCTACAGACAGAAATCTCGATTGTCCTTTAAGAGAAATCTAACAAATATAGACTATACATATGAAATGTTGTCGAAAAACAACAAAGAAGAATGTATAAAACAATTAGAACAAATCCAAAGGGATTTGAATTTTTTACACCGCAAGGGAAAAATTAATGAATCTCAGTTAGAGTTCTTGGAAAAGAGAATAAACTGGTATCTTAGTCGAGTTAATACTTTGAAATAAGAAGCATCGATGATATTTAGAGAATTGTACTATTAAAATAGGACAAGAGTGACAAAATGGAATCAATTAATAGTCCGAATGACTTGATGATGACTATTCAGGGAGAGTCCGGGCAGGTATGCGAAAAAAGGAATCAAATTCAAACAAAGAAAGGATATTTCGATTTATCCAAACAAATCCCGGTTGTTATCTCCGTCAGATTAGAAATGAGCTGGATTTATCGATGGGCTCAGTTCAATATCACTCTTATCAGCTTCAGAAAGGTGGCAAGATTACGTCAACGAGGCAAGGTCTTTATAAGTTACATTTTCAATCCGGTGCTTTTCAAGAGCATGAGAAGACTCTACTTCAAGTGTTAAATCAAGAAACTCCGCGAGAAATAATTCTGTTTATTGTTGACCAAAGATATCCTACACAAACTGATATTGTTAAAAAATTGGGTATCTCGGCACCTTCTATAAACTGGCACGTAAGGCGTTTGATTGATTTAAATCTAATAGACGAAGTGAGGGAAGGAAAGTTCAAGAGATATAAGCTCCGTGATAATTCAATCGATTCTAGATACATAGTTGAACTGTTAAAGAAACACAATCCCAATCTTTGGAGTAAATGGAGCAGTAGACTGGTTGAAATGTTCCTGTCTTTATCCGAAGCCGAAGAAAATAACTAGCTATCGTGAGTAATTTGGAATCTTTAGTTCTTGAAAATGGATTATTTGAGATAGTAGAAAATATACTGTATATTGTCGGAACCATCTTTGCTGCTATACTAATAGCTCTGTCTATTTCTGCCTATAGAAACACACATTTAAGAAAACTCATTTATGCTATTATAGCATTTCTTCTTTTTGGTATCTTCCTATTTTACGAATACCTCGAACATAGCTTATCATTAGACAATCCATTTACCGATATTGTGTTACCTTCAATGGGACTCTCTATCCTTGTATTATTCTTTTTGGCCATAATAAACAAGAGATAATTCTGAACCATTAAATTTAGTTAACAATATGAGAATCCAAGAATATGCCACATAAATTGGTCAAGTCATTTCCCAATGGATCTGTTGATAACATTCTGAGCACACCTCGAGATTATTAGTATGATCACAAGTATATGTAACCTTCGCATCATTATTGCATCTACTGCACTTTTGCATTAACTTGAAATGAATCATTAAGGATTTTAACCTTTTGACAAGTAGCTCTTGATACGATGATAGTAAAATCACTCTTGGTAACAGGCTACACTAAAGTGGGCTACCCCAAAGAGTAACGCCATATTCTATAAGAATATTTGAAGAAAAACCTCACGATGGGATCAATATAGTTATCCACATATCGCACATATATTGAACCAAAGTTCGAAATCACATATTTCGAAATCATATATTTTTCTAATAAAACAAAGAGAAAAATACCCTTGCGATATCATGAAATATATTGTATCTAATCTCATGATGTTGTGTTGAAATATATTTTTACGTCTATCATATGCATTGCTGCATTCATAATATTGGGTGTAATGCTTTCACCTAAACTAGGATATCAAAACCAGGATGTTATTGAATTTGATGAAGCAATGTCATCTTTTATCTATAATTCTCATTCCAATCTAATAGACCACTTTATGATAATGTTGTCAACATATGGAAGAGAAATAGTTTGGGCAGCTGTAATCGTGTTTATGAGTATTTTTACGGGGTGGAAAGGGAAAAAAATTGCTTTAATCATTGTAATTTCTTTTTTGATAATTATGCCTCTTAACACATTATTCAAGTATTTTTTTGAAAGACCTCGTCCATCTATCGAAGTCCAGGAACTTGGTATTCTTCCAAAGAATGATTTTGCGTATCCTTCGGGTCATGCTTCTATCGTTAGTGCCGGTGCGGCGATTTTGTTAATATTGTTCAGAAAGGAAAAGGAGCTCTTATTTTCGTTAATACTGGCAGCTGAAGCAGCACTGGTATGTATTTCAAGAATTTACGTAGGTGATCATTTTTTGTTTGATGTCGTAGGAGGTATATTGCTTGGTGTTGGAATTTCGCTTTTGTCAATTTCATTTTCAAGGTATCTTGATCCCGTGATTGTTGGAGTACGTAAATATTTTGATAAGGCTCAATGACATGGAGTCATTTTCTTGAAAAGGGCTTTGCCTGAAATATACCCTCACTTACCCATTTCATGAATTTTCTATCGGATAGAAACTCTTTCTTTTGAATAGAATTTTTAGCGTCCATTCCAATCACATATCTAAAATCAGGATGCTTAGAATTCAATGCATGTAGTATGGTATTTGCTACTTGACTGCTAGAAGTAGGGCTATTTTTCATTGCAGTTTTTAGGAATGAAACTCTCTTTTTCATTAATTCATAATATGGCGAATTGGTATCAATTCCCTTGATCTTTAGATTCTGAAAAAAATTAGTTTTTACAACTCCAGGTTCAACTACTATAACCTTTATTCCAAATTCCGCTAATTCATATGAAATAGATTCAGATAGACCTTCTATTGCAAATTTACTAGACACATATGCAGCGTTAAGGGGAACTCCAAATCTCCCCACCATTGAACTAATGTTAACAATGGTTCCATATCCTTGTTTCCTCATTATAGGAACTATTGCCTTAATAAGCCTGACTACTCCGAAAAAGTTGGTCTCAAATTGTAGCTTTACATCCTCAATTATAATATCTTCAATCGGACCAAACATACCATAACCTGCGTTATTGATTAGAACGTCGATTTTTCCCGAATCGTAAAGAATGTCTCGAACAGCTTTATTAATAGACTCTGGATCGTTTACGTCAAGCGGTATTATTTTCAGAGGGAGTTTTTCTTTGTCTATCACCTCTTGAATTTTTTTCGCTTTCGACAAATCTCTCACAGAACCGTATGTCTTAAAGTTGTTACGAGCCAGTAAGAGGCAAGTAGCATATCCAATTCCAGAAGAACATCCGGTAACCAGTGCCGTTTTATTACCTTTCATACTTATGGTTAAGGTCGACAATTTAAAAATTTTCGCATAACTTGTTGCGTCGCTGAAATAAGGAAAAATAAATTTAGTAATTTAATTATACTACTGCACACCAGATCTTTATATGCAGCTTATACCAAAGTTAGAAATAAAATCTTTCTCTAATATCATTAACTTTCTCAATGAAGAAAAAGTTGGCAGAGTTGCGTCTATTGATGAAAATGGTTATCCGCAGATAATACCAATGAATTTTGCCTATGTTAAGAATAATCAGATTGATACTCAGTCAGATACTAAAAATTTTGGTTCAATATACATGCACTCTTACCCAATCGGAGAAAAAATTCAAAACATCAAAAGAAACTCAAAGGTCGGATTTGAGGTTGATTCTTATGTTTGTTTCTTGCCATCGTATTATTTTCATCCTACCGACGCTTCACAGGCTGATACACTGTACATTAGCGTTGTTATCAAAGGAACGGCATCTGTTGTTCAAAATACCGATGAAAAGGCAATTGCTTTGAATGCATTGATGAAGAAATACCAAAAAGAGGGAGGCTATGAACCTCTCTCTTCAAACATGGGATCAGTTAGGGAAGTTTCGGTTTTGAAAGTTGTTCCGGTTGATCTTCGTGGTAAATATAAGATAGGACAGCATTGGATACCAAGATATAGGCTAAAAATGGCGAGGAACATTATAGGGAGAGAAAGGGAGACTGACGCCAAAAGAATTCTAGCCATAATGGGTATAGAGATTACAGAAGATGGTGGCCTCAAAGTAATTAAAGAGCCCACCATGTAGTAAATATTCTATATTATGATAAGTAATAATATATGACTAGTATAAAATTGAATTAAATGTTCGAATAAATTGCGATTATTCTAGGCATTTGAGCATTTATTTATCACATGAAATACCATTTTTATACCATTTGCAATAACATATCCTACTATAGGATAGTTTTCATTTGCTATGATTAGGCAATTTAGAACTTGAAACCATTTCAAATGTTTATCAAAATTATGGTCTTCCGCGAATTGACGGTAAATATATAACTAAAAAAGACGTATTATAATGTGAATGCACTCAACCGAAAATGAAGATCCATTTGTCAAGATAGCCAGTCTGATAGGCGGGGAAGAATATCATAAAGTTGCAAGGGCCCTACTGAATACAGAAGATGCTACTGATGAAGAAATAGCCGGAGCTACGGGAATGCGAATTAATATAATCAGAAAGGTGTTGTATGACATGTTTGGTAAAGCACTAATTACTGGTATTCGAGTCAAGGACGAAAAAAAAGGATGGTTTGTATATCGGTGGAGAGCAAAAAGAGATCAAGCGGAAAACTTTATAGAAAATCAGAAAAAAAAGATTCTGGATAGGCTTCAGAAACGATTGGAATATGAAGAATCCTCGGAATTTTACCATTGTGGGAGTACAAATTGTCCAAGAATAAAATTCGATTACGCAATGGAATTATTCTTCAAATGTCCAAACTGCAAAAATCCCCTAAATATGGTAAACAACGAAAAGGTTAAAGATGCTTTAAGATACAAGATAGAACAGATTCTATTGGATATTAGCTCCAAAGAAGAAATATCATCGTAGCTTATAAATTAAAACAATCTCTTTTTTGTCTTGTATTATTGATTTTACCAGCTTCATTCTAATTGCATTATAGATGTAGGAAATTCCTTCACCCTCAACTAATGTCTTTGCATCTCTGCCGCCAATTACTATCGGCGCAATCGTAACTATTAATTCGTTGACAAGACCCAATTTTAAGACAGACCAGTTAATTTCTCCTCCTCCCTCGACGAGTACCTTTTTGAGACCTACTTTTTCTAAATGTTGAAATAGATTTATGATGTTCACTTTTTTTCTACCTATGACTAATACTTTGGCGCCTTTCTTTTCTATTTCCTTAATTTTCTTTAAAGAAGCATCATGAGTTACGGCCACGAATGTTTCAATTTTCTTTGATGACCTCATAATTCTAGAATCTAATGGAATTCTTGCTTTTGAATCAATAATAATTCTTGCGGGATTCTTTACCGTTTTGGCGTATCTTACATTTAACATAGGATCATCTTTCAAGATAGTTGATATCCCAATCACTATACCATCTACAGTGGATCTTAATTTGTGGACACGTACCCAATCAATTTTAGAAGAAATTGACGAATCGTTTTTCCTAGTAGTAATCTTACCATCTATTGACATTGCTGCGTTTAGGACTACATACAACCAAATTCATCTCCATCTATAAATTTACCATTTATCATAACATTGAGAATACAGCTTGCATTTGCTCTATGTATTACGGAAACATGAGGGTCATGCATTGGTGAAATATCCAAATTGTTTTTGTCGATAAATATAATATCCGCAGACTTGCCAGTCAATATGGCTCCAGAATTTATGTCGAGTATTTTTCCTCCGTTGACTGTGGCCATTTTTAGGATCTCTCGTGCAGGAATTGGCCTATCCGCGAATGTCCTGGACACTTTCCAGACATAATCTAATTCACGAAACATGTCCGGAGAATTAATCATAATGTTGTCTGTACCAATACCAACACAACATCCTGAACTTAACATCTTGGAAATTCTTGGTATTCCAACACCAAGAGTGCCGTTTGCCCTAGGACAAACAACAATTCCGATTTTTTTTCTTGCAACAAGTTCAATATCAACATCAGATGCATGTGTTAAATGTACAACAAAATTTGGCAAGAGCTTTGATACTATTCTTTGAACCTCGCTTTTCCCTGTCACGGTAATTGATTTCTTTGTTGTTTCAAGTGATTCAGCAGCATGAATACCTATCAAAAATTTTTTTTTCAAAGAATTTTCATGGATTACTTTTCCATACTCATTCAATGAATTATCTGTGTTCTCATTAGCTCCACTTATGCCTAATCCATCAGCTGCGTTGGCAATCTGAAAAATAAGTTCTATTACACCTGGTGGCAATTTTGGATTTATGACAAAATCTTTCGATATGTCGTGGTAAAATTCTGGTCTGCCCAACACAATACCTTTTATAGATAATCCTGATATTGCTTCTTTAATTTGATCTATTCCTTCAAGTCCGCCCTCCCTAAAATCTGCAAATGCAACTATGCCATTTCTCATCATAGACATTGCAGAACTTCTCATGAAATTGACTAAATGCTTTCTTTCGCTCTTTCGCAGGATCTTATTTTTGATACCATAAATCGGATGGATCCTTGTCTCAAATGTCGAGTCAACTCCAATGTCCTTTCCAAAGGAATCACCAATGTGTGTATGAGCATTAATAAATCCCGGAATTGCTAATATGCCTTCTCCATCGTAAATTGCTCCATCGGACCTTCCCTTATAATCTCCTGTGCCAACACTTTCTATTATTCCATTTTTGACTACTACATATCCTTTATTGATGTATTCAAGATTTTCGCCAATGAATAGACTAATGTTGCTAATAGTTAGTGCCATATTATTTCATATACAGGTTGAAGTATGCCTTTATCTCTAAGACTTCGGATTGTATCCAAGGCCTCTGTTGCAGCTTGTACTGCTTTTCTACCGGTAGCAGCTCTGCCTATCCCACAGTTTAGCTTGATATTTTGAGAATCTTGGATTTTATTAATTATTTTGGATACTTTCTCTTTAGAAACAGTATTAGAAATAACCATAAAGTTATCACCACCGAGAAAAAATGTCATGGATTTTTGCTCGATAAACATCTCAATAATCTTTGAAAACATCTCCATAATTCTTGCTGTAATTTCATATGGGGATAGCATATTACTAACTTTGGTGGAATTATCTATATCGATGTGTAACACTTGAGCGAACATATCCATGGGTGATTTTGTTGAATTATTATACATTAATTGAATTTGTTCACTTGCATATACCAACTTGCTTTTGCTTACCAATATGTTGTTTTTACGTGAATTGTGTGCTGCAATGTTTGCATCCAAAGGAGTTTCGCCTGTTCCGATAGCCATAGAAATCTCAATGCCTTTGTACATATCGTTAATTTCCTGTTCAATAAATAAGTGATCATCAATGGATAATCCGTTACTAATTGCAATTAGTTCATCAAATCTGTTAAAGTATAAGATACAATTCCTTTTAGTGAAAAGATTTTGCAAATCGCTATAGAGACTTGCTTGAAATATTTGTAACTGGGCCTCCCTATCGCTTCCCAATTTTAATGTCCATGGACCATAACCCTCGATCTTTATTATGGTAATTTGAATTGTCATTGTTGGCTACCCTTGCCCTTATTGTCTTCCAGTTCTAATAATCTCGTTACCATTTTGTGTGCAGCTTCGATTGCTCTCTTGGGAACAATTTTGGCTCTTTGCTTGGCCTGCTTTAGTGTCATATCAGGTCCCGTGATTCCGAGTGTGACTGGCTTTTGATACTTTAAAGAAAGATTGGAAAGTAATCTAGCAGTGTTATTTGCTATAACCTGATCATGACCCGTCTCTCCCTTTATGACTGCACCTAACGTGACTACCACATCAATTTGATCTTTTTCCAAAAGTTTTTCGACAACCAAAGGCATGTCAAATGTTCCAGGTACATGACATATTTTTTTAATATGCATGTTTAACTTCTTTGAATGCGATATGGCTGTTTTAAGCATTTCATTAGTGATCTCTTTGTTAAACTCAGCTACGACTATAGCTAATCTTATTTTACTCAAAATATCTTCAATTCACACATGATTCTTTAATTTGAAGGGATTCGACTAATGGGATGTTAAATCTTGAAGAATATTCCATTGCTTTGTCAACTGTTAATGCTCCGCCCGTATCGGAATCGAGCATTTCACAAATTACGGCTGTTGGGACTAAATTTGCCAATTTCATTAATTGAATAGATAATTCGGTATGACCAGATCTTTCCTTAAGCAATTCGTTTGCAGCAATTAGTAAATGTACATGGCCGGGAGATCGAAACTTCTTAAAAAATTCATATTTGCCATAATTATCTATGTCAGAACATACTTCTGCCATTTTCATAATTGTAAGTGCTCTATCTTTATCTGTTATACCTGTAAAGGTATCAATATGGTTTATGGTAATTGAAAATGAAGGTCGGTCGCCGTAGGGCGCAATAGAACTTATCATTTTAGACAAGGAAGAGTTATTCTTGGAAGCCAAATGAAGCAGATCATGCATAAATATCAAATTTAATTTTGATGCAATTTCGCCTGATATGGCCAAGCAAATTAGTCCACCAGCATCACTTCGCATTGTTGATATATCGCGTGCGTTAATAAATTGAGCAGGTTTCATCATATCAACTTCGTTTTCTCGAGATTCGCTATCATGAATCAAGATAAATTTCCCTTCCCTTAGTGTCCGTATAGCATCGTCAATTGATTTCACGTGTTTCAAAACACTATCTACAATTAAAAAGTTTACTGATTTTCTGGTAATAACTACTAACGTGGTAATAATTTTGTGACATACTTGCTTAAAATGTCTGCCTCAATATTAACTTTATCTCCTTTTCGTTTATTTTTAAATGTGGTAACGGCCAGTGTATGAGGAACCAGAGCAACTGAAAATCTTGTATCTGAGACATCAACAATGGTAAAGCTTATGCCATCTAGCGCAACAGACCCTTTTGGTACCAAATACTTTGATATCTCCTTGTTCACATTTATCCACATTTTGGTCTCAGAGGGGATCTTCTTGATATCTTCTATTTTTCCAACGCCATCTACATGACCCAAGACAATATGCCCTTCAAGTCTATCGTTTATCCTCATACTCCTTTCTAGATTTACTTGATCTCCAACTTTCAAGATTCCTAAAGCGGTTCGTTTCATGGTTTCTTTTACGACTTCAAAATATGCTACGCTTTTCAAAATCCGTGTTGCCGTGAGGCATGTTCCATTGACATTTACACTATCACCCACTTCTAGACCCTTGCTCAGTTTTCCCAGATCTATTTCAATCCTATTGTCGGCGGCCTTATCATTGTCTTTTATATTGACCATTGATTTGATAATTCCAGTACCTTCTACGATACCAGTGAACATAAAGTATTGATAAACAATTGCTATCATAAATAAAAATATTTCATAATCTGTAGTCAGTAAGGTTATATCTACATTCATCATGAAATTATCATCTTCTCTTTGACTAGCTATACTATAATAACTTCAACTTGCAATATTTTCCATGGAATTTGTAGAGACCATTAAGGAAGACGAATTAGCCAATGGAACAAGTAAAGTAATTTCTGTAAAGGGTAAAGATATTGCGTTATTTAAGATTGATAATACGATTACTGCATTGGGCAATAGATGCCTGCATAAGGGCGGTCCACTTGCAACGGGAAAGATAGAAAAAAAATACGATGGCTTTTATGTTACTTGCCCATGGCATGGATGGGAATATAATATCTCGAACGGAAAGGCACCTCCTGGGTATGATGAACAACAATCTGTTTTTGATGTTAGAATAATTAATGGGAAGATCTTTGTTTCAAGTCAACCTATCGTTTATTCGTCTAAGAAAAAATATGACAGCCCGTTGAAGGATCTAATAGAGCTTGAATATCAGACCACAACGAACTCATTGAATATTCTGGGAATATCTACTACAAGTATGAACGATAATTTGAATAGAGAATCTACCTCTGAAATATCGCTAAATAAGGCACTGTTCTATTCAAAGGAAAAATACAAGGCCTCCACAGTTCTCCTAAGACTCAGAGATCTTGAATTCAGGCACTGTGAAGGCTATTATAGCATTAATGAACAGGCATGTACGTGGCCCTGTTCGATTTCAGAGATGGATGAAAACGATGGTATGAACGAAGTTTATAGAAAGATGATACTCTGGGCAGATATTGTAATTATCTCTACACCAATAAGATGGGGTAATGCATCTTCATTATACCATAAAATGATAGAACGACTAAATTGCGTACAAAATCAGACCACACTTCACGATCGTGTGCTTGTCAAAAACAAGGTTGCAAGTTTTATTATTACTGGAGGTCAAGACAATATACAACATGTTGCAGGAAATATGATGATGTTTTTCACGGAGCTTGGATTTTCATTACCTCCGTTTGCGTTTATGGGCTGGAGTAGAGGTTGGACCGCAGAAGATATGGAAAATAATGTAATTCAATTTTCAAAATCTCGTTACATTAACAGATCAGTTAAGGATCTTGTAGACAACAGCATAAAACTACTTCAGCAAATTAAGACTGATCCATGTAAAGTTGTATCTTCCCCACAACCAAAAATTGTAGAGGCTCCATCAAAAACAAAGCAGGATTAGAATTGATAAACTATTAATTAATTTATTTTACTCTATTTATTGATTCTATACTAAAGCCTTTTTTCTAATTCAATTCTTCATTGTTTGTGTGTCCCGATACCAAATTCATTTGTAAAATAATTTGTTTATATCGCTATTTTTTTGAATCAACAGGTTTGTTTTTAAACTCATTATTCATTTCATCATTTTTTGTATTAATGTTTGATCGGTTCATGATCTTCGTTATCTTTTCTACCTCCCTATCATAGAGTGTTACTAAATCTGATATCGTAATAATTCCAATAACCTTGTTCTCTTCATTTGATAACACTGGCATTTCTTGAAGATCATTTGAAGATAGTCTTACTAGTGCATTGTGAAGCGAGTCAGAACTATACGCAAAAAATGGATCCGTAATCATTATACTTTCTAACTTAACCGCCTTACGGTATTCTTCGGGAAATTCAAATAGCTTGTGTTTGTATACTACACCCTGTAGCATATCTTCGTCATTAACAACGAGTATCATTTTACTATTGTTACGATTCATTATTTGTAGAGTCTCTTCAATCGAAACATCCTTTGATAATTTATTTGTCGAGGCCTTGACAACGTCTCTTACATATAGGTCACTCAGGATGGGACGCTGGTATTCCATTCTGTGTGCGGGCGAATCGGATCTATTGAGTACCTGACTTCGAAATATTGAGTTATGTTGTCCGGACATGATGTATGCAATAAATGTCGCTAGCATCATTGGTGCCAAAAGTGCATACCCTCCGGTTAGTTCACTTCCCATAATAATTGATGAGATTGGTGTTTTTGCTGTTGCTCCAAAGAACGAAACCATTCCCACAATTATAACAGACGAAACATCAATCCAAGTAAATAGCCCCATTAAGTGAAATGCTGTGCCAATGAACGCTCCAACCATCCCTCCTATTACCATGGAAGGTCCAAAAACACCTGCACTTCCACCAGAACCAATTGTCAATGAAGTAGCCAAAATTTTGAAAACAATTACGGCGCCAAGCATGTATAGGGGCAACAAAGAATAATCCTTGTTAATTGCTATTTGCAACCATCCATATGAGGTACCTAAAATTTGAGGGAATACAATCCCAATCATTCCTACTAGAACGCCTCCCACAGCTGGTTTTAGATACTTTGGAATTCGAATTCTGCTAAAATAATCCGATATCATGTAAAAGGTCTTTACGTAGCCAACACTTACTGCTGCCGAAGCTAGTCCTACAATGGCATAAAGAATGAGCGAAGCGGGATGAGTATACTTTACCAGATCAAGTGGAATCGAAAATAGACGATCCCATCCAAAGACAAATCCAAAAACGGTATAGCCTGTTACAGACGCGACTAAACCAGGAATTAAAGCCCTAACTTCGAAATCTCTTCTGTAGAATACCTCCGCACTGAAAACTGCACCTCCAAGCGGAATCTTGAATATACTTCCGATTCCAGCTCCAAGACCAGCAGCTACTGCAATTCTTCTTTCATCTTCATCTAATTTGAATAGTTTACCAATCAATGATCCGAATGCAGCAGCAATTTGGCCCGCAGGCCCTTCAGTTCCTCCACTCCCACCACTTCCTATGGTTATAGAGGAAGCAACAGCCTTCACAAGTGGAACTCTTCCTCTAATATTCCCTCTCTTGTGATGATAAGCATCTATTACAGCATCTGTTCCATGACCTTCGGATTCTGGCGAGAACTTGGTTGTTATCAATCCTACTAAAAGACCTCCAAGTCCACAAATCGGGGGTATCAGCCAAGGTCTTTCGATAAATAGGTCGTAGCTGTAGCTAAGATTGTCTTGGAATCCTCCAGGCAAAGGTGGAGAATATCCTGTTCCTATTTGGAGAAATATAGCCGTAAAAAATTCAACCGATAGAAAAAGTGCGATTGCACCAAGACCCGCAACTACGCCTAACAGAAAACCTATTATTATCCATTTTCTGAAATAACTAAAATCTAGATTCCATCTCATAGTTTTTAATGTTCTTATTATTGATACTAATTGAGAATAGTATGGAAGATCGGTTTTCACATAGCTAAACCTGACGTACAAATAATTTTCCTTGCTTTATAACTGTTATAGATTATAAAGCAAAAAGACCTAATTTGCTCTAGCGTGTTCGCACAGTCATTTCAAAGTTGTAAACGAGGAATTATTATTTGAAATCAATTTAATAATATAACCCTCATTGAACTATGTTACCTCAAGTTAATTAACTAAAACATTGATTTGGAATGTGAACGTAAAATGGACAATTTTCATACTTCCATTGAGAGACTATTTTATTACCAGTATTTCCGTCCAGTTAATTCTTTAAGATATTATTGGAGCAGAAAAATGATAAATTTCCTCA
This sequence comes from Nitrososphaeraceae archaeon, assembly GCA_044870765.1. Taxonomy (GTDB): domain Archaea; phylum Thermoproteota; class Nitrososphaeria; order Nitrososphaerales; family Nitrososphaeraceae; genus TA-21. The sequence goes on along the minus strand of JBIOZG010000017.1, from coordinate 55,032 downwards.
GGGATACCTTTGAACGACTCGACCAGAATGTAAATAATACAGTTTATTGTATTGGTGATTATGACGCAGTCTCAAGATGATAAAGGAAATATCAGTTCAAACAGTACTGATATCTTGAGTTTGATAGATGGTTTTATCGATCAAATATCGGGAATAAAGAGCATCCTCAGGGGCGTTTCTGTATCTGCTCTCATATTAGCTCCACTTGCAATTGCACTCTCTGCCTTTTTAATAACTCATTCTTCATTCTTTACCATTCTTCAAAACGAGTACGATTTTGGGTTTGTGCTAATAATATTACTCGGATCAGTAATTGCTATTTCTTCTGTATGGATTGTTGCAGGTTTACGGCAATATCGTATGATTAGTGATTGGAATAAGAGATATGCCAAATATCTGACCAATAAAGAACAAATTCGCAAGAGCATCGAATCCGAATACAGCTTCACTGAGGATTCCGAAAATTAACCAACAATCAAGAACTATAATTCAGTTATGATAATGGAACAGAATTAGCGTCCATTGCCATCAGCCGGTCTTGGAAAAAGTTTCTCGTAGGGCTCTATTATACTTCTGCAAAATTCCAACCCCTTTTGAGTCGCGCTATAGACAGTTACCGTTCTTTTTCCTAAAGTTTTTTCTGTTCTAAAGATCAAACCATTGAGTTCCATTTTGTCAAATATTGATCTATGCTTCTTTAAGTTCAGTCCACAAAAACTAACCAGGGCAGTCTGGTTAAGCTGGCCGTATTCAACAAGCTTCATAATTATGTCTCGAACGATGTAGATTCTATCTCTGTGTGATTGTGAACTGGACACTACATTAGATTGTAGCTGCTCAGTATATAGACTGTATTCTAGGAAATTGATTGTCATCCTATATTTACTGAGGCATCAAGAACTACGGGGACAGATACAAAAAGTCAATTTGTTTATACCACTAGATCCAACATTAGTTTTAATTCATTTATTTCTGTCTGGATTAGTCCTAGTTCGTTGTTGTCCCTTGCATAAGTAATTAATTTCTCACATGCACTCAATTGATTCAATAAAATATCTCTTTTACCCAAATAAGTAATGGAGTCGGCATTCTCCAGAGTATAGATAACCTTTCCAGAAGACGTATTTGACTTGCACGTCTTTGCAATCATCAGCGATTCATATGAATTAGTCAATTTTGTTATCACTATTCTCCAAACTTGATTTGTTTTTGTCTTTAATTTTTCTAAATTTCATCAACACTGATATTGTAGAATGAATTAATAAGCGTCGATTAACCTTGTTAACCTTGAAAATTTATTTTTTAGATAAGTTGCAAATCCTCTGAAAGAAACCACAATACAGTTGAGTAAATATTTTATTGGTTTGCTGCATTTAATACGGCCTTTGCTTGCTTGTAATGTACAGCATCTATCATTTTACCATCTAAAAGTATTGCTCCTTTTGGATTTCCCTTTTCAACAGAATCCTGTAAAGATGCTAACACTTTTTTTGCCCACTCTATTTGTTTCTTGGTGGGCCGAAAAATATCATGAACGGGATTAATGTGAGAAGGATGAATCAATGTTTTGCCAGAGTAACCCAGATTTTTTGCAACTGTAGCATCCATAGCCAGGCCATCAAGATCGCTAACTTTTTGCCAAATGCCGTCCAACGCATCTATTCCAGCAGCTTTTGCATCTACGGGAATTTTTGATCTAGCATAGTTGTAGCTGATAGATTCATCATATTCAGTGTCAATATCCATGTCATATAAATAATCAAAAACACCAAACACCAAAGCTACCACGTCTTCATGGGCTGAAGCAATGGAATTGGCATTAACCACTCCTTTTGCTGTTTCTATTGAAGGGATGATTTGAATTCTCGGGGTTAATTTTCTTTTTGAGGCAATCATGTGAATTTTGTCAATTACTTGCATTACTTCTTTACTAGTACCTATCTTTGGTAAAACAATACCGTCCAATTCATTTCCTATAACGCTTTCAAGATCACCGTCAATCATACCAGAATCTACTGAATTGATTCTGACATAAATCGGTGATAAATTGTCCTCTTTTTGAGAAGCAAGTTGTGCTGCGACTAAACGCCTTGCAGCTTCCTTTTCATTTGAGGGTACGGAATCTTCTAGATCAAAACACAGTATATCTGGATGAAGACTTGTTGATTTCTTTAAGAATCTTTCATTGTTTCCAGGAATGAACAATAAACTCCTGAACATTTAGGAACTAAAAAATAAAAGGTTAGAGTTTTTGAGGTGTTGTCACAATCTTACCAATCTGTTCTGCATTTGCCATCATGGTGTGTCCTTTTGCCATATCCGAGAACGGAAGAACTATACTAATCAGTGGTTTAATCTTCCCCTTGGCTGTCCAGTGAATCACCCGCTCTAGTTCTGCTTTAGTACCCTGAGTTGAACCGAGAAGATTGGTCCCCTTGAAGAATAAGTATCTTAAATCAATAGTAGAATCATATCCTGTCGTTGCTCCTGTAGCCACTAATGTCCCTCCCATCTTGAGAAGGCCAACTTCCTGCGGGAAAGTTGATTTTCCTATATGTTCGAAAACAACATCGACTCCTTGTTTTTTTGTTATTTCTCTGACCTTTTTGTACCAGTCTGCCTCCCTATGATTTACAACGTGATCAGCGCCCAATTCAATACATTTGTCCATCTTTTCTTTTTTACCTGCAGTTGCAATCACGTCGCAACCATATAGTTTTGCTATCTGAATACCTGCCATCCCAACACCACTAGTACCTCCCATCACGAGGACCGTCTGTCCGGGTATTATTTTGGCTCTACCTACCAGCATATGCCACGCAGTCATACCAACCATTGATACTGCAGCCGCTGCTTCATAGGATACGGAATCGGGAATCTTGGCGACATTTACTTCCGGTAAATGAGTATATTGGCAGAAACCTCCCCAAAGCGGACCAGTTTGAAAACCCCAAATGAGTCGTTCATTGCAATCGTATTCTCTTCCCGAAGTACACATATCACAAACCCTGCAACTCATGTTAGAATGAGAAACCACCCTATCACCCACTTTCAATTTTGTAACTTCATTACCTGCCTCAACAACGGTGCCTGCTACATCACTACCTGAAATATGTGGTAGTGGTACCTTGACCGGATCGCCCCAAATTGCCCAAAGATCGTTGTAGTTGTATCCGGCTGCTTCTACTTTTACCATAACCTCATTAGGCTTGATTTTGGGAGTGTCAACATCGTCTATTTTCACAACTTTCAGAGGATCTTGACTATATTCTCTAAATACTGCTGCTTTCATGAATTTTTTGAAAAGTTCTTAGACTAATATAGTTATTTCTTTTAGCATAGACTTTCTAAATTGCTATGCGGAATTGACTAGTTCAAGTGCATAGTTCCACAGATAACTCACATGTTACAGTATGACAGTTGAACTTGTTATTTTTGAATTTTTGACTAATTTGATGACCGTCATCTTGTCTAAAAGACGATAGACATCAAAAAATATTGAAAATCAACTACGATTTATTCTAAATTGCTTTTTGGGCTGCTGGAGGTTTATCAAAAGCTGCTTTAATTCTTCATCTGATAAAGCCCTGTTCAATTTTCCGGAAGAAGCTGCTGTAATTAGATAATTTTCTACTGCCATTGCTAGTTCGGGTTTTACCATCCTGATGTTCATAAGCCTTTGTCTTGCATCCTGGTCTAGCAAGACCATTAGTGCTTTTTGTCTCATCATTACTTCGGCCTCACGCCGCTTTGCCTCTTCGGGATTATCTGATGGTGAAACAGACATTTATAGCCACAATTAATAATTACTAGCCGTATCTTTGGAGCTCTGGTCTTGAGTTTGCGAGATTCTTGTATATTTCTGTAGCCATTCTGTCGACCTTTTTCATCCCTTCGTCAGAGATTGCTCTACCCTTGCTTTTTTTCGTTATATAGCCAGCAACTTCCAACTGTTGCAAAGCCTTTCTTACAATGGCACCACCAGCTTTCTTGTGATGTGCGATATTGTATCCAGCTTGCTTCTTACCTCCGTACTCGCTTCTAAGATTAGAAATACCAATAGGACCGTTAATGTACACTTTCCTTAACAACGATGCACACCTGATATACCACCAATCTCTATTCTGTGGAATTTTTTCTACATGAGAGCCTGTCTTTACGAATTGGGACCACTGGGGAGCCTCAATTTTTTTATCCTTTTTCAAATTTTCTGCCAAATGAGAGATTAGATCATCGGCAGGAATATCATAAGCCTTAGCCATAAGATTCTATAACATTCTTGGAAATTCCCTTATAAATCATTTTATTCAAATTTCATCACATATCCAAAAGACAGCTCCGTAATTAATCAGAATTTTAGACCGCTGACAGACAAATAATCTCCATATATATAGTCAGTTTTTCAATAAAATGCTAAGTTCAGATTATTAATAGAGCGGTATGAATATATTGATAATCTTTAAGGCAGTAAAGAAAATAAGTGCAGTTATTCTGAATTTCCCGGCTTCCAGTGAAACGAAACTTATTCCATGAACTTAAACCGCAATTATTTTTCGATAAACATGATTGCATTTCATACAGGTAATTCTAATATATTTTTCCCTGGTTCTACCAATTCTTATTCTTGAATTAACTCCAGGAACTATGAATTGTTTACATTTTCTACAAAATAGTTGGCGGATAGAATACGGCATTCTTACTCTAACACGCATTCCGATTTTTAGAGCAAGCTTTGCATACGTCTGAGATAATTTTTCATCGCGATTTATTTCGTTCAAAGCATTATCAATCAATATTTCTATTCTTTCAGTCGCTATTCTTTCAATATTCTTCTTATTCAATACAATTCAACCCACACTAATTATCTTGACTAGATATTGGTTCTCGTCTTCCATTAAAATGCTATGAAATAAATTTAATATTTCGATACGAATTCTGTTAATTTGATTGTATTCACTCGTGATTGTTGAAGCAGCAATAGAACTGGTACCACAAACACTCAGAAACCATCCCTCTGTGAAGAACCATTGCAAAAGAGTAGGCAGAGATTCTAGCGAAATTCTCCTTGACATTAGTTATCATCATAGAGCTATGGTGGAACAAAACATTAAGCAATGGTGGAAACGAGGTAGACCGGACATAGTACATTTCGATCTGGTTGAAGCCCTATCGACCCCTCTATTTAAGGAGAAAAAATTGCAAGTTTACGTATCTACGTTTGACAACAAGTTACTAATTCTGCATCAAGATTTGAGATTACCAAAGAATTATCTCAGATTTGAAAGACTAATGATCAGTATTTTTAATAAACACAGGAGTAAGGAGGGATCAGATTTAATAGAGTTTAGAGAGAATGTGAGTTTTACTGATCTAGTGCAGAAAATAATCAAACCTCAACTAATAATTGGGTTATCTGTAACGGGAACAAGAACCAAATTAAGCGATATTTTGCATAATAACGAATCTAATTATCCAAAGGATTACTGTTTTGTGGTAGGAGGCTTCCAACGGGGACATTTCTCGGAATCAATTACTCGACTATGCAACAGTGTTTATTCCATTAGTCCTTTTAGTTTGGAATCCCACGTGGTTATAGCAAGATTATTGTACGAGTGTGAAAATTACGGTTAATGAAATATCGCATCTACCATGAATGCAACAAATAGTGCCGTCAGATAGGGACTGGAAATTTTGAATAGCAACCACGAAGCCTTCTCGCTTGGTTTCACCAGTAGCCAGAGTGAGGTGACTATCATAATAATTCCTCCTGAGATGGCAGTAATAAAGTAAATCAACCCAAACTGATTCAAGAAAGGTATTATGCTAAATACTACCATCAAAAGAGTTGTACCGGCTATAACTTGAACAGATCTCTTCTCGCCGGCAACGACAGGCAACATGGGAACACCAGCTTTTGTATAATCTTTCCTTACATGCAATGCTAAGCTCCAAATATGCGTTGGTATCCATAGGAAAACTAAGGCTGCCATTGCTAATCCTATTTCTAGGTGTTCTGTCGTGACCGCTACATATCCTATTAATGCTGGGACACCACCAGAGAATCCTCCAAGGATAATGTTGCTTTGACTCTTTCTTTTTAGCCATTTACTGTATACTATAATATTATCGAAAAGACCGAACGCCATGAGTCCTAAAGTTATGTAATTTATCGACCAGGCACAAAATAACGAAATAGCGGCCAAGAGCAAACCAAAAATAAGCGCATTCCTAGGTGAAATTCTTCCCGATGGAATAGGACGAGCCTTAGTTCTATCCATAATGGCATCTATATCACGATCATTGTACCCTGTTAAGGCATCTGCAGCTGCAGATCCAGTAACTATACCGACAAGAAGAAAGACCCACTGAAGCGGTGACAGAAAAGTGTCTGTCGAATACGAAGCTGTTATGGCTGAACCAAAAGCAGTAAAAACTAAGAGATACCAAATTTTCGGCTTTGTAAGTTCATAATAATTCTTTAACCGATCAGTTACAGTAACTTGTGGAATCAATAGTATGTACCCCGACAGATTTATGGTTAGAGGCAATATGAATGCTCATTTATTTAAACATGAATTAGTTTGGAGATATTCAGTTGTGCCTTTTTCCTACTAAGGAAGAAAATAAAATAAGATACTAGATCAGAAATACTTGATACATATCCTGTGCCATCCAAATTTCCTGTGACAAAAAAAATTCAAGTTATGGACTTGGACTTGGAGTTTTCAATTAATATAAACTGAACTGTCATCATCTATTGGGTTCATTATTGTAACTGAATTCATTTTTTCTAAAACTATAAAAGAGGCATGATAAAATCTATGGTATTCTATTAAGGTGATATGTAAATTGGAATCAATTCAAGCAACAGCTGGTGGAATGCCAGTTTTGATTTTAAAAGAAGGAACCAAAGAAAGTAAAGGTAGGGAAGCACAGAGAAATAACTTTGTCGCAGCGAAGCTAATTGCTGAAATGGTCAAGACCTGTCTGGGTCCTCGAGGCATGGATAAAATGTTGGTTGATACACTTGGAGATGTTACGATTACAAATGATGGAGCGACTATTCTTAAGGAAATGGATGTTCAACATCCTGCTGCAAAAATGATGGTCGAAGTAGCAAAATCCGTAGACAACGAAGTAGGAGACGGCACTACATCATCAGTTATTTTCGCTGGAGCATTATTGGAAAAAGCAGAGGAATTGGTAAACAAAGATGTGCATCCTTCAGTTATTGTAGATGGTTATACAGCAGCCGCGGAAAAGGCTCTTGAATTTTTGCAGAAAATAGGCATAAAGATTGATGTCAACGACAAAACTGCTTTGACAAATATTGCAAGGACAAGCATGTATTCAAAGCTCGTTTCTGATGATAGTCCGACATTAGCCAAAATGGTGGTTGATGCAGCAAGACAGGTTGCTGAAAGTGTAGATGACGGCAAGAAGTTAAGGGTGGATTTGGATAATATCAAAGTAGAAAAGAAACCGGGTACATCCATTAGGGACAGTAAACTTGTGAAAGGAATAGTTCTAGACAAGGAAGTTGTCCATTCGGGTATGCCCAAAAAGATAGAAAAGGCAAAAATTGCTCTGATAAATTCTGCCCTAGAGATAGAGAAAACGGAGATGAGCGCTGAGATAAGGATTAATGATCCACAACAAATGCAAATGTTCCTTGAAGAAGAAAATAGAATGCTCAAAGCAATGGTTGACAAGATCAAGGGAGTTGGTGCAAATGTTGTATTATGTCAAAAAGGTATTGATGATTTGGCACAACATTATTTGGCAAAAGAAGAAATACTGGCTGTCAGGCGAGTCAAAGAAAGTGACATGTCAAAACTATCCAAAGCAACCGGATCTAGAATTGTTAATAATTTAGACGATTTTACATCCAAAGATTTAGGTTCAGCCGATCTTGTAGAGGAAAGAAAGGTTGAAACGGATAAGTGGGTTTTCATTGAGGGTTGTAGAAACCCGAAGGCCGTTACAATATTGGTCAGGGGAGGATCTCAAAGAGTTGTCGACGAAGCAGACAGATCAATTCACGATGCATTAATGGTAGTAAAAGACGTATTAGAAAATCCTGTTGCAGTAGCAGGTGGTGGAGCTCCTGAAGCCTTTGTTGCTAATGAATTGCGCCAATGGTCTAGCAACATGGAAGGCAGGGCACAGCTAGCTGTTCAAAAGTTTGCAGATGCTCTAGATACAATACCTTTAGCATTAGCGGTAAACGCAGGAATGGATCCCATTGACACAATGACTACACTTAGAGCGAAACAGAGCAAGGGTTCTAAATGGACAGGAATAGACGTTATGAATACTGTAGTTGCTGATATGCAAAAGCTGAACGTTATAGAACCCATAGCAGTTAAGCAGCAAATAATAAAATCCGCGACAGAAGCTGCAGTCATGCTCCTAAGGATTGATGATGTAATTGCATCAAGTAAATCTAAGATGCCAGCCGGACCACCTGGAGGCATGGGCGGCATGGGCGGCATGGGCGGCATGGGCGGCATGGGCGGCATGGGCGGCATGGGCGGCATGGATATGGAGTAAGTATAACTCTATCTTCATATCAAATTTTTAAAAACAATTCAAGAATTATTTATCTTCTTTTTTGAGTATTGAGACATTTTAAATAAAGACCTGTGCATATACTCATTTTAGTAAATGTTCGAAAAATTAGAACAGCTTAACATTGATCAAAAAGTAGTTGTACTTCCGGATTTTTTCTTGGATAGGATCATTAAGATAGATTCCAAAGATGAGCTTTTTAGAATGATCAATAGCAAGACAACAATCGGAGGAGGAAGTATAAGGGGGGCGGATACTTTTGATATTAAAGGGGGAAATGCTGTTAATGTTGCATACTGTTTGGCTAAATTGGGATTGTCTGTCAAACTATTTACCATTGCAGACGATTTTGGCAAATCAGTACTCCGTACGGTCTTCTCGAGGTTTGGAAAAAGCGTTGATTTGGAAATAAAAAATGGTAAACATGGGTCTACTACATCGTTTGAATTTCATGACAATGAAAAATCATTTGCCAATGTAATGATAAGTGATGTTGGTGATAATAAGAATTTTGGTCCTGATCTGATTAGTCAACCGTCCGATCTGGATACAATTAATTCTGCAAAAGCCATTGTCCTGACTAATTGGGGGAGTAACCTTAAAGGGACCGATTTAGCTCAGCACCTTTTTAGTAATTCACCCAAGGCTTTTCATTTCTTAGACCCAGCGGATATAGAAACCAGAAAAGAAGAATTTAGAGACATGCTAAGGGAGCTTCATCAAGTAATAGACGTGCTAAGCATTAACGAAAATGAATGTAATTCACTTCTAAAAGCATGTAATCTTGATTCTAGAGCGTCTATAGGACAGTCTGATGCCGATAGTGTAAAAAAATGTGCAAAATTATTGTCTTCTGAGTTTGACCTAAAGATCGATCTTCATACTAGGATCGGATCTGCATGGTCTGATGGTAAGGAAGTAATATTTGCAGAATCGTTTTACACCAATGCCAAGAAACTAACGGGATCTGGTGACTGTTGGGATGCCGCAGATCTCGCTGGGTATTTTGCAGGTCTTGAACCGTGGGAAAGATTAACATTTTCAAATGCATATGCCTCATTGTATATTGGAAGAAGTGAATTTGAACCTCCTACGATGGTAGAAACAATGCAATTCATTAGAACAAAGAGTCGGTAGGTTATTGCGGTTCAATAGTGGCTGGTGGTTTACTTGATACCGAGTACGTAACCCAAGTTACTCCATTAACTTCATTAGTTATTCTGTTACTAATTTTTGATATCAGATCATAAGGTATTCTTGACCAATCAGCTGTCATAGCATCTAAAGATTCTACAATCCTTATTGTAACCATATGACCATATACTCGTTCATCACCGAGGACGCCTACTGCCAAGTCGTCCCCAACTGCAGCATATGCTTGCCACACCTTATCATACCAACCAGAAATTAGCAATTCATCTTCTACAATACTGCTAGCATATCTAGCGATTCTAAGTTTGTCGTCTGTCACTTCACCAATAATTCTCACCGCCAATCCTGGCCCTGGAAAAGGATGCCTTTTCAAAAATTCATTAGGGATATTTAACAGAGCGGCAATTTGTCTTACTTCATCCTTGTACAAACTCCTAAATGGTTCTAATACCTTCAAATCAAGCCATTCCGGTAATCCACCAACGTTATGATGCGTCTTAATAACTGCGGCAGGACCCTTTGAGAAACCACTTTCAATTACGTCCGGATAAAGGGTGCCCTGTGCGAGCCACTGAAACGGTCCATATTTTTTTGTTACCTCCAAAAAGACTTGAGCAAATTCCTCTCCGATAATTTTTCTCTTTTGTTCGGGTTCACTTATTCTTCTTAACTTTGATAAAAATCGGTCCTCGGCATTAATAGTAATAGTGCTAATACCTAGGTGTTTGTTTATTAATTCAGGAACTAAAGTTTCTTCATTTAATCTTAATAATCCATTGTTTACAAAAACACAAGTCAAATTCTTACTTATCGACCTATTTAGCAGAACAGCCAAAGTAGTCGAATCAATTCCGCCGGAGATGGCGCATAATACTCTGTCATCGCGTACTTTGCTTCTAATATCCTTTATGGAAAATTCAATAAAGCTTTGCATTGTCCAATCTGGTTTTGCATTACTTATGGTCTGTGAAAAATTTGTTAGAATCCTATTTCCTTCTTCTGTATGTGATACCTCTGGATGGAACTGAATTCCATAAAATTTTCTATCCCGATTCGCTATCGCGGCCGAAAGGGAGTTATCAGTATGAGCCAAGATCTCAAAATTTGTTGGGATTTTTTCGGCTGCATCAGCGTGGCTCATCCAACATTTTATTTTCTTATTTATACCTTTAAACAAGTCTGAATTATCGTCAATGACCAAGTCAGCATATCCATATTCCTTGTTGTCAAATCGTTTTATTTTTCCATCAAATTTATCGACAATAAGTTGGTGACCGTAGCAGATTCCCAAAACAGGAATTCCCATTTCAAAAATCTTCTTGTCTGGTTTTGGAGAACCATTCAGATATACACTGGAAGGACCGCCAGATAGTACAATTCCTTTTGGCTCCAACTTCTCAATCAAGCTGATAGGTGAGTTATATGGTAAAAGTTCACAGTATACATTTGACTCTCGAATACGTCTGCAAATTAGGTGGCTGTATTGAGATCCGAAATCAAGTACGATAATCTTATCCATAACCACTTTAATTTCCTTTTTCTAACATTCTTGAAAACACCCAAGTTGCTGTATTAAAAATTTCATTAAGCCGTTCTTTTTCTCTATAGTTTGTAATTGTAACGCTGCTGAGATTTCCATCTTGATCGCTATCTACTTTGTAATCGATGACTTCGGATGCATTGATTTCGCCTTTTTGGTTCTTTTCTTTGTCTTTCGTCCTCATACCTTCCAAGATGCGATTTAGGAAGAATGACTTGAACGGTGGTGTGTTAATATTTAGATTGATATCATCTACCAAAGGTATCCTTACATATGTCGAAGTGTATTCAGCATTAGATATGAGAAAGTTATCTTTTACACGCTTTAAGGCTCTAGTCTCTACAGTCTGATTGCTATCGTCATTAACATCATCATGATTATCATAGTCTGCATCTGTTGATTTGGTCGTTGACTCTAAACCAGGTCTGCTTCTTGGGATTTCTTCTTTATGACTTGATTCGTACTCTGTATTAATTTTATCCGTCAAATTAGTACCAGAAGATTCGAGACTTGATGCGGTTATGAAGCTAGTTTTTTTTAGCAAAGAATCGACGATCGAAAGCGTATCACGAAGCTTGTCGAGTTCCTCTTTCTTATTGGTAACCTCTTTAATCAACCATTCTCGCACTTCTGCAGCCCGACGAATATCCTCTTCTGAAAAACCAGACATGACAGGATTCAATGTATCAAAAACATATAATAGTTTTTCACATATTTGCAAGTGACTAATATGTTCAAGTTGTCATGCTAATTGGGAAAATCTAAATGAAGCTCTCATGGGTCAGACTTTATACCTTTAATTCTTGTATTTGACTTGTTTATCAATTTAGATTTAGATTGCTTTCCTAACATTTCAAGCAATTTTTTCGCAGTCTTTAACTTCTTTCTTTTAATGTCTATTTGGCTATCTTGATCGCTTGCTGCAAATTTTCTTGGCTTATTATCTAGATCCATACCTACTAAAGTAATACTCTTTGCCTTCATTTCTTCAGCCAAAAACACACTCCTGTCGCCGTCAGTAAATCCTCCAAAATTATACACATTCTCTGTTGGCATTACCTGAGTCGTACCTATTAGTTTTCTAAATTTAGGAACAATTTTTTGTAGATTTTCCATATTATCTCCATGGGCGTGGATAACCATTATCGCTCCCATTTTTTCTGCCATTCTTAGGTACTTTGGATTTCCATCAAGATCCGATACTACTATATCCGGCCTTATCTTGCTATTCAATAAAATCTCTGCCACACCATCTGCGGCAATCCTTATGTATTTTTTATTCTTCTTGATAAACTCGATATTTTTTTCCAGGCTAGGACCTGCTCCAATAACAAGCACGTGCTTTCCTTGAATCTTCTTTTGGATTTTAGACACCAGTAAGGCCTTGTCCTTTATCATATTGCTTAGCATTTCAGCCGCTTTTTGATCTTTTTCGGTGCTATATCCAAACTCGGTTCTAATTTGCTGATAAAAAGGAAACCATTCTATGAATTTCACATTAAGAAATAAAAGAAGGTTATTAATAGATTGTTTGATCGGCCAAAAAAGCGTCTAAAATTGGACTGGTTCAAAGATTTTTTCCATAAATATCTACTAGCTTAATCTAATCTAAATATTATTACTATTTAGATTGCACGAAAAGAAGCCATAACTATTTGCAGTTAAAAGAATTGATGAGAAATGTCTATATTGCATATATTTGTGGCTCTGGGATAATTCATTGGGATGTTTGTTGATTTTAGCTCTCTAGCTACCTCAATAGGAATAGGAGGATTAGCTACCTCTGTAGGAATAGGGGGATTTTTGGGCTTCTTGATGGGTTACGCCATAAAGAAAATATTAAAAATAATCATCATAGTTTCCGGATTATTAGTAGGCCTCTTGTACTATCTTCAATACAATGGTTTAATTGCGCTAGATTGGCCAAAGTTGCAAGAAACTTTTGGATCTGCAATGACTAATTTTAACGGGCTTAATCTGAATACACCATTCTTTCCTGGTATCAGCGACCAGATTTTTGACGCAATATCAAATTCTGGTATTCCACTCACTGGAGGTTTTGCGGCTGGGTTTGCATTTGGCTTCAGCAAAGGCTAGATATAGATACAAGGACAGGTTTCGATGACCTATTCGTATTCGTGTAACAATTATAACTACTTCTATGTCATATCCTTGATATGAAAAAAAAGACATCCGGAATGGTATTCCCGGGCGAATACATAGCAGAGATTGAAGAATTCCAGGGTGGAAATAATACTTTCACACTTAATGGAACTATTAGATCAAGTGCTATGGGTAAAAAGGAATATGATTTTAAAAGAAGGGCAATTAAGATAGATGCGGTAAATTCGCTAGAAATACCCAAGATAGGAGATATTGTTATGGGATATGTGGAAATGTTATTTGGTTCTATGATTTCAGTAAAGCTATTTTCCATAAACAACAAGTTGTATAAGTCAGGTTTATCTGCCATTGCATCGGCGAGAACTGGAAATAATAAAGGATGGAATCGAGATCGATACAATAGAAAACCAAAATCTATATACAGATATGGTGATATTATCCGCGGTCAAATTACCAGTCTTATGAATTCCTCGATACATCTTGCTGTAGATGGAACTAATTTTGGTTTATTATACTCTTTGTGTCTGAATTGTGGTGGTGACACGGTCAAAATTAACAATGGCATAAAATGCATAGAATGTAGCTCATATGAAGAAAAGAGAATAGCAAGTGATTACGGAACTAGTTCTCTTAAATTAATACGCTAATTTTTATGGCAAATAAACATATCTAGCGGTTCACAAAAAATCAAGTTCACTTTAGATAAAATTTTTAATACCTTTTCTGTATCCTAATGGGTGAACGGCGCACATTCATTTACAGGGAAAAAGATTGACCCTCCAATTATTTCTAAAAATATGACAATATCGCAGTTGGTTCATTTTTTTGGATCAACAGGGTACAATGCGAGACGACTTTTCGAAGCAGCAATCATAATGAAAGAAATGATTGATAATAGATGTACAACTTGCTTGACGCTCGCGGGAGCATTAACACCAATAGGAATGGGGAATACGATCAAAACTCTTATCGAGAATGGTTTTGTAGATTGGATAGTAACAACTGGCGCCAATGTCTACCATGATCTCCATTTTGCCTATGGTCTTCCCGTCAGGCAAGGCCATTTTCAAGTTGATGATGATCTGCTTTACGCAAAGCAGATCGTACGTATTTATGATGTATATATAAAGGAAATAGGAACTCTACAGGCACAGGACATTATCGTTCAGAGAGAAATTAAGAATATTGAAAGCAACAATTATTCTGAATGGTACTCTACGGCAGACATGTCTTATGAACTTGGCAAGGCGGCGTATGAAAATTCAAAATATCCCAATAAATCATTCCTTGTTTCGGCATATAAAAATGACATACCCGTTTTCATTCCAGCAATTAGTGATTCTTCTATTGGACTCAATATGCTACCTTTGATATTTGAAGACGTCAAAACCTTTCCAAACGTTATGTTGGATATAGCTGAATCAACAGCGATACTGTGGAAAAGTAAAGCTTCAGGGGGTATTGAATTGGGCGGTGGAGTTCCAAAGAATTTTTTCCAACAAACAGGACCAGCCTTATACCAAATATTAAAACTAAAAGACGGAGGGCACGACTATGTAATACAGATAACCGATGCCCGGCCTGACACAGGAGGCTTATCTGGAGCAACAATACAAGAAGGGAAAAGTTGGGGAAAAATAAAGACCTCTCATAAAAACAACGTAATAGTTTATGGAGACTCTTCAATTTGCTTTCCGATTATTTCCTCTTACGTTTTATCTGAATGCAAGAAACGTCCCGGTAAGAAATTATACTCAAAGAAAAATAAGTGGGTGGAGGAAATGAAAAGAGAGTACCTGAAAAATAAAAAATTATTAAATAAAAATCATTAAAAAATAAACTAAATAATAATAAGAAAGCAAATCTATCAAATTCATTCAACATAGAAGGGTGGCATTTTTAATCAGTCGAGGTGTTCAAATAACACCAATAACTGAATATTGTCAGCCTTTACCGTTATGCCTATGTTGAAAACCATTACGGTATCTTTTATTTCAGTATTTGTAATATATAACTATATTCAAAATTAACTATATTGATATATACACAGTCGGTAGTCTTTTAGATTTGTAATTGGCATGCTTAAGTGAATTAGAAATTAGAAAAACATAAAGACAAGTCACAGTTTAAGGAAGAAAAGAACTAATGCTAAATTACTCAAATATCAAGTTAGGAAAATGGGATCTTTCAGACTTAGTTGATGGGAGTCCGACAAAGGAATTTGCAGAATTAGTTGGTAGTATTAAAAGGAACGTCAAGGAATTTGAAGATAGTAGGCAACTCTTAAAACCCGATCTCAACTCCTCGACGTTTGAATCATTAATTCACAAGATTGAGAATATTTTGGAAAAACTTAGTACAGTAAGTAGTTTTGCTAATCTTAAGTACGCTGCCGATACTGCATCTAACGAAGCGGCAGCTCTTATTCTTCAAACAGAACAATTAGGTTCTCAGATTAGTAACCAGATTTTGTTTTTTGATTTATGGTTCAAAAAGGAACTTGGCAATGATAACGCACAGAGATTAATTGATGGTACTTCTGCTGTCTATCGGGAATATTTAAGGCACAAAAGGTTAGTTGCAAAGTATTCATTGAATGAATCAGAAGAGAAGATTATCAACACTCTAGAAGTAACTGGTCCAAGCGCTCTCGTAAAAATATATGATAGAATGACTAATAATTTTGAATATACCTTTATCAAGAAACGAGGAAATAAGAAGACTATTAAGACTTTTACTAACAAGGAAAAATTACTTTCATTAGTAAGGAGCTCAAATGCGAATGAGAGAGAATATGCGTACAAGGCATTATTCAAAACATATGAAAAAAATAGCGGGGTGCTAGGAGACATTTACCAAAACTTAGTTACGCAGTGGAGAGATGAAAATATTTCCATTAGAGGGTTCAAATCTCCCATATCAGTTAGGAATATTTATAATAATATTGATGATTCTACGGTAGAGATACTGTTATCAGTTTGTAAAAAAAATGCAACTTTGTTTCATGATTATTTCATGGAAAAAGCAAAATTAATTGGCGTTAAAAAATTACGACGTTATGATCTGTATGCGCCAATTACAAAGAAAAATGCTCTTAAATTTAGTTTTAAGAATGCCGCTAAATTGGTATTGGATACTTTCTACAAGTTTGATCCAAAATTTGGTACCTATACTGAGCGCTTATTTAAAGAAGGGCATATTGATTCTGAAATTAGGAAAGGAAAAACGAGTGGTGCTTTTTGTTATACCGTTTCTCCTCAGAGGACTCCTTACGTACTCTTGAATTTTGATGGAAAGATGAGAGATGTTTCGACTATGGCACACGAATTTGGCCATGCAATACATAGTATGTTCGCATCCGATAAACCTATTTTGGTATCACATGCTCCTCTTCCATTGGCCGAAACTGCTTCTGTTTTTGGAGAGATGTTTCTTAATGAACAAATTTACAAGAAACTAAATAGAGAAAAGAAAAAGATTTTCTTGGCTGAACAAATTGATGATATGTATGCGACTATTATGAGACAGGCATTTTTTACAATTTTTGAAATTGATACTCACAAATACATAGCAGAACAGAGCGTTACTATTGATAATATCTCGGAGTTGTATATGAGTAATCTAAAAACCCAATTTGGAGATTCATTACGTATTTCAGATGATTTCAAATGGGAATGGCTTTATATCCCTCATTTTTTCCATACTCCATTTTATTGTTATGCTTATTCCTTTGGAAATTTACTTGTACTTTCACTATACCAGCAATATAGGGAAGAGGGCAAATCCTTTGTTTCAAAATATCGCGAAATATTGTCTGCAGGAGGATCTGAAAAACCAGAAACATTGCTCAGGAATGCTGGATTTAATATCACTGAGGAATCATTCTGGCAACAAGGATTTGATCTTGTAAAGACGAAAATTGATAAATTAAGAGTAGACGATGATTCATGAAATGGTATTTTTTTCAAGATTTTATCTGCACTGAATTCTTGAAGAATACCTAAAGAAGGATGCATCAGTATTTGACTACATTTAATGTGTAAATGTTTTTTGTAAATGGCTAACTTTATAGATTAGTTTTTCGAATTTGAAACTATTGAAAAAGTTTTGCAGTGTTTGCAGAAGGGAATTACCCACAAGTAGTGAATATTATTTTTGCGAGAAATGTCACAAGGATTTGATTATTTCAGAAGATAAATTTGATTATATTGAGAATTCAAGACTTTATTATTAGTCTTATCGAAAGGTGAATTTTTAAGAGCTTTCTGATATGAAAAACTTTACCGCCTTGGGTATGTTTCAATTGGCAGCTCTTTACCATACTCGCTAACGTTCGTCAGCACATTCGAATTAAATAACAAATTTAACCTAAACTGGGCTGTATAGCAATGACAATAGGGAATGTTAGATTCTGCGAATTTTATTATACCATTGCGGTTACACGATATGTTAAAAGCTTTCATGATTCAATTTTCTAGAAATTGTAGAAGCCTCTGAACAACAGGGAACTAGACTTATATAAAATAGACAACCAGCATTACCCTATAGGTTATGATAAAATGCTAACGAAAATTGATGATAAATCAATCAATGAATTGAATTTTGTAAAAAGAGGTGGACTAATCCCAGTTGTGGTTCAGGATATAACTACAAAGGACATTTTAATGCTGGCTTATGCAAATAGAGTCGCGATAGAAAACACAGTCAAGACAGGCAATGCTTGGTTTTGGAGTGTTTCGCGTAATAAACTATGGATGAAAGGAGAAGAATCCGGAAATATTCAAGAAGTGAGGGATATCCTTGTTGACTGTGATCATGACTCAGTGATCTACCTAGTTAATTCAAAAAATCCTGCATGTCATACGGGAAACAGATCCTGTTTCCATAATAGGCTATACCCTCAATAAATTGATGATAATTCTTACAATTGTGTAATATTTCTATTGATCTCTCGATTCTTAATATTTTTGATCTAATTCATATTTATTATCTATAAAATTCCCAAGTAAAAAAATTAAGTAATACTAAAATTACGATTAGTGATATTTAATACTATACAATCGTTGATAGTTGAATATACATGGGTTCTATACGATTTCTAAAATGTAGGGAATGTGGTGCTGAATATACTCCCGTATTCAAATACATTTGTGAAGAATGTTTTGGCCCACTGGATGTCATATATGATGTTCCTAAGGGTTTAAACAAAGACACCTTTTCATCAAGAACCGACAAAACATATTGGCGTTATTTTGAGCTATTGCCAATTGCTGATAAGGATTGCATAGTAAACATACATGCTGGTTTTACACCTTTGCAATTTGCGGAGGATTTGGGAACACAAATTGGAAACCTTAAGAATCTCTTTATAAAGAACGATTCTGTCAATCCAACTTTTTCATTCAAAGACAGACCTGCAGGTGTAGCCATTTCGAAATCAAGAGAAATCAAACTTAAGGCAGTTGGATGTGCGTCTACTGGAAATTTGGCTTCTGCGACAGCTGCTCATGCTGCCAAGGCACATTTGCCATGTTTTATTTTTGCTCCTTCTGATATCGAAAAAGTGAAGATTGCGCAGGCATTATCCTATGGTGCTAAATTTGTTGCGGTTGAAGGGACCTATGACGACGCCAATAGAATTGCGTCGATAATAGGTGATTCCAAGGGAATAGGTATTGTAAATATCAATATGAGACCATATTATGTAGAAGGGTCTAAAACATTGGCGTATGAAGTAGCTGAACAACTTAACTGGGATGTTCCAGATCATCTCATCATTCCCGTTGGTAGTGGTGCGATGTTGAATGCAATTTGCAAAGGATTTGAAGAGCTACATGATATAGGATTAATTGGAGATATCTCAAATCTAAAAGTTACTGCTGCACAACCACATGGTTGCGCTCCAATAGTTGATGCATTTAAGAAAAATGCAGGCGATATCGTTCCTGTAGAAAGACCGGAGACAATAGCAAAGAGTTTGGCTATTGGGGATCCTGGAGACGGTGTTTATGTTCTAAGAAGATTAAAACAATACGGTGGGGTTGCTGAAGAAGCTAATGATAATGAAATTATTGAAGGCATTTTGACTCTGGCAAAGACTGAAGGGATTTTTACTGAACCTGCAGGAGGTGTTTCTGTTGCCGTACTGAAAAAGTTAGTTGACGATGGATTTATAGAAAGAAATGAAAAAGTAGTATGTTATGTTACAGGTAATGGACTGAAATCTACTGAAGCAATAATGAGTGCATTGCCTAAACTTGATATTGTAAAGCCAGACGTACAAACTGTGTCTGCAATGATTTCATAGGTAGGAGTGAATAGAATGACAAATATTGAATTTACTATTCCATCTGTTCTCACAAAAGGTAGCGGAGAAAAAAAAATTCCATTAGATGCCATAGATCTACAAGATGCATTTACAAAAGTAACCGAACAGCTCGGAGAAGATTTCAAACGCAAAGTATTGGACCTGAATGGAAAACCAAGATCATTAATCAACATTTACATAAATGGAAAAAATATGCGATTTAGTAATGATGGTATGGCCACGAAACTCAACAAAGGGGATTCTATTTATATTCTCCCTGCGGTGGCAGGTGGTTCTGGTTCTGAACTTAAGAACGAAGATTTGCAACGATACTCCCGACAGATAATGCTCGATGAAATAGGATTCATTGGGTTAGAAAAACTAAGGAAGGCAAAAATCTGTGTAGTTGGAGTTGGAGGCATTGGCAATCCTGTAGTTACACTGCTAACAGCTATGGGTGTCGGAAAACTGAAAATAGTAGATAGAGATATTATAGAGATCTCTAATTTACATAGACAACATCTCTATACAGAAAATGATATAGGTAGAGTGAAAGTTGAAGCTGCAAAAGAAAGACTTCAAAAAATAAATTCAAGTGTTGAGATTGAAGCTCTTCCAAATTCTGTTACTAAATATACTGCCGAAAGCATTGTTAATGGATTTGATATAGTTGTAGATGCACTAGATAGTATAGATGCCCGATATGCATTAAATGACGCGTGCATTAAACTCAATATCCCACTTATCTATGCAGGCGCATTAGGAATGTTAGGTTCTATTTGCACTATAATTCCAAATAAAACAGCTTGCCTTAGATGCATCTTTCCAGCGTTAGTTGAAGATGATATGCCCACTTGTAGCACGGAAGGTGTTCACCCATCAATTTTATACCTAGTAGGTGGCATTCAAGTTTCTGAAGTAGTCAAGATTATCCTAAGCGAAAAACCAACTCTAGAAAATAAGCTCTTGTATATAGATCTGAACGATTTCTCAATGGAGAAAGTTACGGTCTTTAGACAAGAAGAATGTACTTCATGTGGAACAAAGAGAATAGATAAAGATCAGCCGCAAGTACAGCAACTAATAATTGAAGAACTATGCGGTCGTGACCGCGGAAAGAGAACGTACACTGTTACACCCGCCCAAATTTTATCACCGATAGACCTAATTGGAATTGAAAAGAATGCAGGTAGATTGGGATATACAATCAAGACGAAAGGCGAACTAGGGTTAACCGTCCTTAGTAATAATTCTGAATATCTTTCAATAAGCTTCATGACCAGTGGTGCAGCCACAATTGTTGGAGCTAAAACCGAAGATGAGGCATTATCAATTTACAAGAGCTTTGTGAAAGACGTTAATTCATAATTTTTACAAGCATAACGGTACAAGACTCTGCGAAAAAAATTAAGGTTAAGATTAATCATTTAGACTTTCGGAACGAAATCTGTTCCTATTCCTATTGATGAAGGGAATAATCTTTTCCTTAACCATGTCATCATAATTTTTCTCTTTATCTATGGTCAGCAGTAAAAAATAATCGTTGCTTATGGGAATGGTAATCCTAGTTACATTTTCATATCTGCCAACAGCATAGTCTAGTTTCCCAATTTTTGTTTGAAACTTAACCCTAGTTCTATATCTTGAGACTGCAGCAGCGGCATATTCTTCACTTTCCTCTTCTGACATTAATGGTTCTAAATCTTTGCGTTGCTCTACGTTAATTAGAACGCCGTATTTGTTTGAAATACCAATCCATCTTAAAGAATTATCTAGATTCAATAACTCTTCACTAAAGGAATAAACGAATTCATAGTCTATCGCCATTATATCATTTATCCTTGCTATTTCTAATATTTAAGCAAAATCAATTTTGAATGATTCTAGTAAATAATTGACTTAAATTAATTACGCACCTCTATCTTGCCACTAATTAAAGAAAAAAAGTTCTGTAGGTAACACATTGTTACCTGTTTCTTGTTAGCGCTAAGGTATATCTGGAATTAATGTAGTACTTCCGAATACCTCGTCTACGACCAATACCTCGTCTACGAATTCATTGTCATCGCCGTTAGCAGGATCTATTAGGGTGTTGGTGCATTCAAATTGGTTGTTGTTGACGGGGCTGCCCAGGGAGCCAATGTGTTCGTATTCATTCACTGCCTTACAATCGTTATCCTGTTTTATCTTGTGGGTTCTCTCGTTACAGTTGTTGTCATCATTGTCTTTACACTCTTCCTTGTCAGCAAATGCTGGTGCTACATGTGACAACCCTGTTCCTGTTAGCCCAGTCAATATTCCTATAGACAGTGCTACAAAAGTTAATGCGTTTTTTCTGTTCAAGGTTTGTTATCGCAAAATGATACTAAGTAAAGTATAAGTGGATTGAGTAAGAACAAGTGCTAAAAAAAGTAGAGAGTCTTCTTTACTACATTATATCTGAATCTCAGAATAGAATATTATTCATTCACGTTAATCAGATGGTAGTTAAGTGTGTATTGTAAATATTTTATATGATTCTACCAGATAAAGAAGACTTAATAGATATTCCTTTCTAAGTGAAACATGAAGTCCATTTATATCGTAATGGCAATACTAGCCTCAGTAACTACTATGACAATAGTAACAACGAGCGCACAACAAGTGTATGCACCTAGAACTTGTGCAGGTTGTGCAGAATTCCAAAAACTGACAGATGAATTTGAAAAGAATGTAATAGATGCTGCATCCGTCAGTCCGCCTGATACAGACAGAATACAAACGTTGCTTGGTGAATACAGCGATGAAGTCCTGAAATTATTCCCATCTACATCACCTAGTTAAATTAGAACTGATGGGTCCAAGGAGAGACTGAACCAATATGTCGAGGACCCATCAGACGATTAGGTTTTTGGATCTCACTACGAGAGACCAAACTATAAAAAGTTACCTGAATACACCTTACAATGATGCACTGAACTTTCGAATAATAACTGATGGGCCAATTTGTAAAAAGGCCCACCAGCAGTCAGATTGCTTTCTGGACTTAGCCTAGTCCGTAATAAGTTATCATACACAACAAATTATAAATTAATTTAAAACCGGTGGGACTGACAGAGTTGATAAGAGATTCCCACCGGCCTTTGTCTTAAAATATAATAGGAAGTAATCAAACTTACTAATGCAAATATAAGAACATGGCTTACCTAAGTTTACTTACATCCCAATAGAAATTAAGTACTTGTATTAGAAATTTTAAATAAATTTTCCATGGAATCACTTTACCATCTATGTTAGGTCAAGATGACTTGATTGGTGCTTTTCTATACCGAAGGCACCAATCAATTACGGTCTTCTGATTTTATTAAAACATTTTTATGAGTGATTTAAGCAAAATTAAATCAAAATCAAAAAAACAAAATCCGCAATAAAAGAAATAATCATGGGAGATGCTCAATTATATCATGTGTATATTTGTAAGTCTTTATCTTGGATTCTAACTTTAAGTCCCGGAGTATGCGGTCGAGGAATTCATCAGCCACGATTATCACATCATCAAAAGAATTGTTTGATAGGAATTTTTCCAATGAATTAACAAATGTTGGATATTCATTTGAATTGCCGAGTTCAATTTTTCTCTTGGATATCAAATTGTGGGCGGCCGGATAAAGATCTGAAATTTCAGCAGGTATGATTCCAATAAAAGGATTATAAGCGCAAATTTGATAATCCGAAAATCTCATTGACAATTTATGATATTCTTGAGAACAATAAAAGGGAGAAATTAGAGTATCAGGATATAGAACAAGCTTTTTTTTGTTGGTACTAAATGAATTGAAAACCCTTCTTAATCTAGCGGCCTCTGGTCGATACTGGTCGATAGAATCCATAAAAAAAATAGCTTTTTTCTTGAACAAAGGTGTGCCATCTTCTAAATATTCATAGTTGATAAATAATTTGAAGGCCTCCATTAACTTAGGATGAGCCCGTGCCTTTTGTCCAACATATTCCCAGAGTCTACCATCCATGATAGCTTGTCTTACCGACAGAACTTCGGATCTTAAAACATACAGATTATGCTTTGCCAATTTATCTATCCTCTCATCACGTTCCAGATCAAGAAATTCCTTAACTTTCAAATTAATACAAATTGGACATTGGCATGAAAGATAGGTTAACTTGTCCAGTTTTGACGTTCCATTGGGATGCATGTACCTGTCGTCTCTTGCATAAAGCATGTAAGATGCAGAATCGAACGTATCACATCCTAACGCTACCACCAAAGGTATCGTTAGTGGATGACCGGCTCCAAATAGATGAATGGGCTTGGACGTAACTACTGATTTCAAGGCTGCTATCATTTCGGATAAAATTCCAAATTCATAGGACTCTAGTAATTGCACAGGGCTTCCCAGAGCCATCATTTCATATCCCATTTCATCGAGTAACCCAGCAGATCTCTTGACCAAATCAAGATGTTCGGCGCCCTGCACCGGACCCACCCAAACAGAATTTCCGTTATTGTTACTCCTAATGAGATTTAGGGTTTCTTGAGAATTTTTGATAGTTTCATTAACGTACATTTTGGCTACCTCATATCGCAAGCCGTATCCTGTCGGTTTATCGAGCGGGACACAAATATCACTTTTAATATCCGACTCAAATTGGGCTATGAAGGAAGGCTCTGGTTCAATTGAACCGTATTCAAGAACTTGGTAACCACCGGAATCTGTCATTATCGGACCATCAAAGTTTATTATTTTATGAATTCCTTTTTCTCGAGCACTATCGCCGTATTGTTTCAACGTGATATACGCGTTTGTGATAACTGCTTCAAAACCTAATTTTTTTAGAAAGTTTATGTCTACAGATTGCGAAACAGGATGAATCACAGGTATGAATGCGGGAGTCTCAAAAGTCCCACTAGGAGTCTTGATTTTTCCTATCCTTCCTGCTAGGTCAGAATATCTGACCTCAAATAACAAATTTACTTCTTGAACTCCCTCATGAATTCTTCATAAATTGATTTAACCCTGTCAGCAGCCAAACCCGTACCTTCCTCTATCCCATGTTCAGTTACTTTGATCTTATCCATCACTATTATTGCGTTCACATCCTCCCTGATTTTTACTAACCCCGGAAATACTCTTGACAGGCGATCTGCAAGACCCTTAAGATCAAAAGGTTTTTCCAAGAGCTTTATTTCTTTGACAAATGATCCATTTATGACAATTCTCAATATTCCCTGACCTTCTACATTTTCAAGAACAGTGTCCAATCTTTCATCGACAGCACTTAACGTTCCATTATAGTTCTTGTCATAGGAGGTCTCTATAGAAACTTTTTTTCCTACGAATTGAAGTATTTCTTCATAAAACTTCCTTATAGTTAATGCAGACATTTTTTCAACTAGGAATGTTTCTTAAAGTTCTATATATGAGTTTCAATAATACGTTCAGGGTTTACAAACGCTAATATCATTTTAGTTTCCTTATTATGATTTCAAACAACCGACCACGGTTATTATAAATCAACTTTTTTTAGGGAACGTACGTAATTCATTACTTTTACACCTTAAACAGAGCCTTTCTTCCAAATTTCCAAGATAACAAGTGTAATAGCAATTACGACATTGCAGGCGCGATATACCATCTCTTATTCTTACGAATTTATCTCGCCGTTCTAGGAATTTACATGATATTAGATTTTCCAGTACTACTTTTAAGATTGAAGCAATATGCCCTGGTTCTGCATTTCTATACCTGAGATAAGTTTTAACCATGTTGCCAGCGATATGTTCTATATCAAATTGCAATACTCCTGTATTATAATTTCTAAACATGAAATCTCTGAAGTACCACTCCGTTTCATTCATTTCAATATCGGTCATCTTGTCAATTGTATTATCGATAGAAGAATAAGATTGAATATGTTTACTCATTAGTATTTGAGAAACTATTTAAAAATAATTAATTGATTAGGTAAGTGAATAAGTATGCAATGGAATTTGAATAATTTTACGAAAATAGCTTTTACCAAGTTAATTCAACCATTTGGAGAAGACCTTAATGATGTTGTGAAGATTACTAAGGCTTTTGGTTTCGCTGCTAATGTGTATTCAGGACTATTCAGAAATGAAAGTCAGGAGCCCTACATCAATCACGCCATGAAGGTGGCATTAATATTATCTGATGAACTAAAGGTTAGAGACGTAGATACAATTTGTGCAGCTATTCTACACGATGCCATTGACAAAGGTAAGGACGTCAATGAAATTGTTGAAGAATTGAAATTGAATTTTGGAGAAAGTGTTTACGACACCATTAGGAGCTTGACTGAACCGAAAACAAATGAAGAAAACAGAGAAAAATTACTTGTCAATTATTTTGATAACATTTCAAAAGGTCCAAAAATGCCTCGATTCATAAAAATTGCCGATCGTTTAGACAACGCCCGATTTTTGAAGAATAACAGGAAGAAGGAAAAGGCACTACGATATAAGGAAGAAACGCAGAAATACATACTGCCTCTCGCAGAAAAAACAGACGATACTATGGCATTGAAATTATCTATAGCATTGTACGAAATAAAATAATTCAAAATTCACTTTTCTTGACAACGTCCATCACTATTTTTTTTGTGATTTAGCCAATGTCTTCCACAACCAAATAGTTTGTGCTGTGTACAACCGCATATTGGACACTTTTTCATAATCTATTATCTGATATTGGTGCTTATCAAATTTACTCAACTTTTCTTGTATCAAATGGTTTTGTTTAGTGCTAGAATTGCAATTATCTGAGAGGTGGGGAGATGAAAAGAAAGATAAAAGTAACCAAGTTGGGTATTTCATTACATGACGGAAAACTCTGTGAGGCACATAAACACATTGAGGGAAATGGATTCGATGAAAAAAGAATATCAAATTAGATGTAGCCATTATGAGCTGGAATTAATGAATAATGAAAATCGAATTACCTGCGTCATATGTGGTAAGAATTGGGATTTTCTGGAAGAAAGAGGTTATTCACAGAAGAAACAAGCATATTCTGCTGAGAGGGATTGAATGGTTTTTGTTATTAAGACTTGCGTTAGATAGAGGTTTATAATATTCTTAAGGTGAACTGGGTGAAGAAAAAATTTAGAGCTGCATTAGTTCAAATGAAATCGTCAGTTGATAAGAATAAAAATTTGTCTTATTCTTTAAAATTAATAGGTAGAGCTGCACAGAAAAAGGCCCAATTAATTTGCTTTCCAGAGTTTCAGATGGCTTATTCTCCAGAAGAACAAAAACCAGAAACATTACATGAGATTGCCGAAAAAATAAATGGCGACTTCATATCAGCGCTGTCAAATTCCGCCAAAAAAAATAAGATAAATGTGGTAGCAACAATATATGAAATTATCAATACCAATAAACAGAATCAAAAGGTTTTTGATACAGCTGTAATCATCAATGAGCGCGGAAAAATACAATCCGTTTATAGGAAGATTCATCTTTACGATGCGTTAGGATTCAAAGAATCTAAGAAGCTATTAGCCGGCAATATTATTGAGAAACCAACTCGAACATCTGTAGGCAATCTTGGATTGCAAATATGTTATGATATGAGGTTTCCAGAAATTTCCAGAATACTCACTGTTAACGGCGCTAACATTCTCGTATCCCCCTCTGCTTGGGTAGATGGATTTATGAAACAGGAACACTGGGAAATTATGTTAAAATCAAGAGCGATAGAAAATGGCGTTTATGTGATTGCACCAAATCAACTTGGTAATATTTATTGCGGTCACAGCATGGTGATTGAACCATTTGGTGCGACCCTCATTGACATGAGAAATAGAGAAGGGATGGAAATTTTGGATATAGATAACTCTAGAATAGATACCGTAAGGAGAACACTTCCAGTCTTGGAGAATAGAAGAACGGATGTCTACAAAAATTATATCAGAGCATTTGATTCCGAGTCATAATGATGAGCAATATTATGTCTGTTTGTTGAACAAATTCTATTCACACATGTTGTCCACAACTTTTTTCTTGCAAACATAATGCGCAAGATCGGCCATCCACAATGGCAAGTGCCATCCTTTTTAATCAGACCCTTTTGGGGGACCGCCGCCATTGCATTACAGCCAGTTACTCTATATTGGGAACAGGCTAAGAATCGTTTTTTGGTTTTAGATGACCTGATAAGGATCATTTCGCCTTTTTGACATTTCGGGCATTTTCCAACTGACACTTTATTTTCAAAACTAGTCAATACATTCTTTATTTCATCCCCAATCGTAGATTCATTCAATTTAAACTCATTTATGGGATTCGACAATACTTTTTCTAAGTAAACACGAACGTCACCAATTTCAAGATCTCCTTCCTGTATTTTTTTAATGCTGGACTCGAGGGAGCTGGTCAATTTAGTCGAAATAATCTCAGAAACAAATTTTTTCATCGTATTGAGTATAGTAAACCCCAATTCCGTCGGTTCTATTCCGTTCTTGTCTTGAAAGATGTATTTGCGTTTTATTAATAAATTTATTATTGCAGCTCGGGTAGATTTTGTTCCAATTCCTTCGGATTCCATTTTATCCAAAAGGCTTGCCTGGTTATATCTGGCAGGAGGTCTCGTATAATCTTCTGATGCTTTGATTTCATTTACCTTTATAGGCTCACTTATTTTAAGTTCCGGCAAATTCGATTCATTGATACTAAAATAAGGTTCATAAAGAGGAATCCAACCCTCATTCAAGATACCCTTAGCCTTAGCTAGAAAATAATATCCATTTACATTTATCGTCACTTCGCTGTATTTTGTTAAAGCACTGTTTCCAAAGGTAGATAAGAATCTCTTTATAATGAGATCTAAGATTTTTCGTTGGAGGATGCTAAGTTTCTTTTGTTTTACACCGGTAGGATAAATAGCTGGATGGGCAGGATCTTCTTCCTTACCCTGATAGGGAGCCAAATATTCTCTTTTCAATATGTCATTTACAATATTTTCATTCGTCTGAAAATAATTCATTTTTAACCGTTCTAGTATCTGTTTGTATCCTATCGAAGGAGGAAGTATTTGACTTGAAGTACGGGGGTATGAAATTAACGCAGCTAGGTAAAGTGATTCTGCTATCGAAAGGGTCGTGGCAGGCGACATTTTGAAAATTCGATAAGCTTCTTTTTGTAGATTACTAACATTAAATGGCGTTGGGGGACTAATGATTTTATCAAATTTTACAATATTGTCAATAGTACCCCTCTGACTTTTGCAAGCAGATAGAATTTTCTCTGTGTCAGATGAATTATGAATTACAGAAATCAAATTAGCTTTGAAGAAAGAACCATCTTTCTCAAATTTTCCTGTAATGTACCACATAGGATCGGGCAAATGCCCACTAATTTTTATCTCTCTATCTACTACAAATCTCAGGGTAGGCCCTTGGACTCTTCCAATGGTCAAGTTATAATACTTGTTATAGTGATTGGTAACGTTGAGGCTAGTAGCAAGTGCCCTAGACAGATTTATTCCAAAAATAAAATCGACTAGATGTCTAGCTTTTCCTGCATTAGCATTTCTTATATTGGTAAGTTGTAAATTCCTAAATGATTTGGTTAATTCAGAATCGGTAAGAGATGAAAATTTGGCCCTTTTTGAAACTTCATACTTATTGTCACAAGCTAATTGAAGAATATTGTACCCAATTAATTCTCCCTCAAGATCATAGTCACAGGCATGAATAAATCCAGAAGCGCCATGTGAAATATTTGATATAATTTGCAAGGTTTGAGAAATCCTTTCCTTCTCTCTTACAATTTTTGAATATCGTGGGGACCATTTAACATCGTATATTGGATACTTTTTTCGATTTTTTTCTACTGGAAATATGCTATATAAATGTCCTAGTGCAGAGCAAACGATATAGCGTTGATCATCATCTGAAATAACGTCAAAAATAACTACACCAGGCGCGGGTTCTCTCTTTGTCAATTTTTTAGATCCTAGGACTTCAGATATTCTCTTTGCTGCAAGGGGTTTTTCGCAAATTACTACTTGATACTGTCCGGGCTCTAATTGAAATTCTCCTGGCAATTTCAAAAATACTTTGGAGTCATTATAATTTAGATTTTGGGTCCTCAAAAATACTAAAAGATACGGGTTGTAGTACAATGTTGCTCATTCTGTTTTTCGGATCTTTGGGTTTTCTCGAACATTTTTATATTCTCAAAGTAATATTTTTTATATAAATGGTAAATAGTGTATGCGTTCTTGGGGCTGGCAGTACGAAATATGGTAAACTAAGTCAAAGCGTCATTGAGTTGGGACTAGATGCGGCAAAAGGCGCGATTGATTCAGCTGGAATTACACCAAAAGATATCCAGGCAGGCTATATCTCTAATGTGTTTGGAGTTGCGGACAAACAAGTACATATGGCGCCTGTATTGATGAGCAACCTTGGAATTCCTCACATCCCAGGGCTAACAATTGAATCTGCTTGCGGTTCAGGGTCTGTGATGTTTAGAGAGGCCTACGCAAACGTCGCTGCCGGCTTTTACGATTGTGTGTTGGCCGTTGGTGTAGAAAAGGTAACTCATACTGGAACTGCTCTTAGTACCACACTCTTTTCATATTGTTCGGACTTTTTTTATGAAGGGGGAAATGGTGCTTCCTTCCCGGGTTTGTTTGCGTCTATTGCCCGAGCTTACCTAACGAAATACAAAGCGACAGAAGCGGACTTGGCACATGTCGCAGTTAAAAATCATGAAAATGGATTGCTAAATCCAAAGGCACACATTAGAAAAAGAATCACAGTAGATGATGTTTTGAACTCGCCAGTTGTAGCATCACCCCTAAAGGTATACGATTGCTGTCCATTTTCTGATGGTGCCTCCGCTGTCATCTTGTGCAGTGAAGACTTTGCAAAAAAGAATGGTAACAATTACGTAAAAGTAATTGGTTCAGGAAGAGGTGGTTCGCCTGCTGCAGTACAATCGAGGGAGGATATCACGACAATACCAAGTACGCTAATTGCTGCAAACCAAGCATACAAGATGGCAGGAGTGACTCCTAAAGACATTGATTTTGCAGAGGTTCATGATTGCTTTACCATTGCAGAAATTATTGATATTGAAGATTTGGGATTTTTTAAAAAGGGTACTGGTGGCATTGCTGCAAAGGAAGGAATAACTAGACGTAACGGTGAGATCCCAATTAATCCGTCAGGGGGACTAAAATCCAAAGGTCATCCAATTGGCGCGACTGGCGTCGGACAAGTTGTCGAAGTTTTCGAACAATTCACAGGAGCAGCTGGAGAAAGAACTGTAGAAAATGCTGAGATAGCCTTGACCCATAACTTTGGTGCTACTGGAGCAAGTGCAGCAGTTCATATCTTTCAAAAAGTGTAATTTTGGTGAAATAGAATGGATAAAAATTCCAGTACACATGAGAGATTCATTGAGACAGCAAAGAATGGAAATATTCTCGCCAATAAATGCAAGAACTGTGGTAAAGTTATGCTTGAGACAATGTATTACTGCAGTGGGTGCTCCAAAAGTGATTTTGAATTTGTTGAATTTCCGGGCATTGGCACAGTAGTGACTCATACGATTCAGTCAGTAGCTCCCGAGGGTTTTGAGGATGTCAACTCATATGCCTGGGTAGTCTTCAAGCTGAAGGATGCTCCATTTTCAGCTTCAGGCTTTCTGCCAGGAATTAAAATACCATCTGATTTGCCGATAGGCTCAACGGTCAGCGTAAAAGGATATGATGCCAAACATGGCCTTACATTAGAAAAACAAGCAGACTAACTGCATATTATTAAGTCCATATTTTCTTTAGCCCCAGAAGGTTTCGAAATATACTAGAAATCATTTAGATTAGCTTTATGTTACTTCTTTGTTGACAGACACTGACAATTATTCTTACATTCATGCAAAACATTATTTTTATTGATGCAGCATAATACACAGCTTCAGAATGATCTGTCTAGTGCTGCTCAAGTTATTAGTAATCAGATTACAAAATTAAACAAGCTCTCAAAGAAATTTGACATTATGGATACTCACTTTAGAAAACAAATTGTACAAAACATTAAAGTTGGTAATAATGTTCGCGCCAAGGCATTAGCTAATGAGCTTGTAAATATACATAGAATCCAACACACTACAAAAAATATGGTAATGACCCTTGAGGTCGTAGCTCTCCGATCTACAATAATAGGTGAATTTGCAATTATCATGGATACGATAAATCCAACTATAGATTTGATAAAAGATATCGAGAGAGATATTTCAATGGTGATCCCCACTGCGCATGAGGTGTTAAACGATGTTACAAACGCTTCATCTGAAATTTTGAATTTCAATGTCAATCCCGAGCTTAAAATATCTATGCCCGTAGACGAGGAGGCGCTAAGGATTTTAGGAGAAGTTGAAGAGAGTGTTGAAGAAGAGACTAGACAAAAGCTACCCGACATACCTGCTACAATTAATGTGTTGAAAAATAGGAATGAATTAGAATCCCTATTAGAGGAAAATGAAGTTATGATCTAAATTTGATTTTCTAACATAAGTTGGTATATTGTTTAGTGGGTTAATTGTTTTGTACTGTTAGTCAATAACTATTTACGACCCAATTTTAAATTATCTCAAGATAATATCGGGTGAGATGGAGATAGAGGCAAGCCATGATCTAATAACTCAAACTGAAACTAAGCCTAGTGGCATTTTACAAGCAGCAAAAAGAGTTAGAATGATCTTCTCTGTTATGGCGAGTCCTAACAGAATCGATATACTTCGAATTTTAAATTCAAAAGGACCTTTAACTTATTCTGAATTAAAGTCGTTAGCTGGTTTCAAATCTAAAAAGGAATCAGGTAAATTTGCTTACCATTTAAGGAAGCTCTTGAGGCAGTCTCTTGTCGCATTAAATAAGGCGGAAAGGAGATATACGATTACCAATCTCGGAAAACTTGTCTTAAGTCTGGCAAGACAAATTGAAGAAAGATCCATCATTGAAAGCGGCAAAATGTACGTGCGAACTTCTAGACATTCAATCGAGGAATTTAATTCAAATAGAATAACTCAATCATTGGTCAGGGAGGCCAATATGCCTCTTGAACAGGCACATAAGATTACTGAAGAAGTGGAAAACAAAGTTTACAAATTCCAAACGGTCTATCTAACTTCCTCTCTTATTAGAGAGACTGTTAATTCAATATTAATTGAGCACGGCTATGAGGAATTCAGATCAAAACTAGCTAGACTAGGTCTTCCGGGCTCTGATATCTCTGAAATGTTTAACAATCCTTTATATAGCAAAAATGGAGTGGAAGGAATTTTATCAGAAACATCTCTTGCAGTTTTTTCCGAAAATCTGCTGTTCAACGTGTTACCTAAGGATATCACTGATATGCATCTTGCCGGCGAACTAAATATTTCAAACACCGGGCTTTGGAACTTGGTGCCTGACACCGTATTTATCGATACTCGCAATATCGTTGAAAATGGTCTAGACTTTAAAGGAAAATACTTGAATGTTTCAAGATTGAAACCAATTCGGACTCTTGATGACATTACAGAGGTTCTACCTGTATTAATTTCGGTCTTAAGTAGAGAAACTTCAAGGGAGATAATACTTGATAATTTTGTTTCTAGCATTTCAAAGAGGATTCAGGAGAGTAGTGAGTCAATAGAGGCTGCATTTTCTAGGGTATTTATATCATCATCCATTTCAAGATCATTTTCGTCTTCGGGTTTTCCAGTAGTTACTTTTCCTATCTATCTTGATGAAAGCTCTATAACCAGATCTATTTTGGCGGCCTATATGAAATATTTGGACCACACGCCTATCCCAACTATTGCGTTATCTCTTGTTGGTAAGGACGAGTCTCTAGGGACAAATTCGGATCTGATACCAAGTATCGTCAAAAATGGTGGAATTCTGTCCGCATCCAAGAACTTCAGAAGCCACATGGGGATTGTAAAAAATGCGGCTGACGAGAAAGCTAGTTCGATTGTAAGCTTGCAGTCCTTGGCAATAAATCTGCCAAGACTAGCTTATCAGTCAAATAAAGATGAGACCTATTTTAGAGCCAGATTAGCATTGATGATAAAGCCAGCTATTTCAGCTCTTTTGGCAAGAAAGAACTCTATACTGGAAATGATTCGAAGAGAAATGCTTCCTGTAATGGCCAACATTACTCACATGATGCAATTAAGCAGGATGAATCTGGTAATTAACCTGACTGGAGTTAGGGAGTCGGTTTATAATATACTAGGACATGAAGTTGACGGAGAAGAAATAATTCAAAAGGTATTACATACGGCTGTTGAGGTTGCTTCAGATCAAGGGAAACAAGTTGGAGATGATTCTATAAGAATTGCTATGATTACAGATGACAGTAGTACTAGACTAGCTTCTTTAGACTCTGAAAAATATGGGAACATGTATCGACAAGCTGGTGATAAAATGATGATAAAGTCTTATTCACAGGGTCTTCTTATAAACGGGCGAGATTTACTTGCAAATAGCGGTCCTATAATAGAATCAACTAACTCAATAGACGGATTACTGAATGGTGGAGTTTCTATCAATGTTGATACTAGTGATCTGGAAGATAACGAATTGATAGAGTCTATTAACAAATCTTACGGTTTTAATTTCTTCAGACCAATATATAGAAACAAAATTTGTAGCTCGTGCGGCACCAAGATTTCTATGTCGTCCGGAGTTTGTAAAAGCTGCGGATCTACCAATTTTTCCAATATAATAATACCGAATCAATAAGTTTAAACCTTCATTGTATTATTTTTGTAAAATAATATTTTTAAGCTAGACTCTAGCTGTATAGATGGTTATGGCAAAGGAAATTACCGAAATTGATGATTCTTCGCACGCAAATAAAAAAGCTATCGCGCAAATTAGGAAGAGGGACAAAGGGCTGGTTGATTTTAATAATTCAAAGATTTCTAATGCCATCTACAAAGCGTTAATGGCAGCAGGTAAAACAGATTACAAGCTTGCTGAAAGATTATCAGAAAAAGTTGTACAAAAAATGGATCAACAATTTTCTGTTTTTGATACCAATCGAGTTCCAAGTGTAGAAGATGTCCAGGATATGGTTGAATCAATCTTGATTGAAGAGGGACTTTCAGAAACTGCCAAGGCATATATTCTATACAGACATGAACGCCGCAAGATTAGAGATGAAAAGAAGAAAATTCTAAATAAGAAGGATTTGGACGAAGTTGATAAGTCATTTGACATTAATTCTCTAAGAGTGCTTGCTTCACGCTACTTGTTAAGAGATAACAATAATGAAATAGTAGAAGATCCGAAATTGCTTTTTGAACGGGTCGCAGTTCTCGTAACAATCCCAGATATATTACATGATTCAGAATTGTACTCTAATAGTGAAGTAGTAGTTCAGAATATTACTGAAGCTGAAGAATATTACAAAAAAATAGATGATTTTCATTTGAAACTAAAAATTGGCAATCACTATCTTAACCAATTTCATTTTGAATCAATGATTAGGCATTACATTAATTTGGCAAAAAGTGGACGTATGAAAGTTAGCTTTAAGAACCTTTTGCGGCTTATTGCCGAGGGGCACCTGTCAAAGTACTCTGATAGAATAATTGAATATTATAATCTGATGGTGACAAAAGACTTTTTACCAAACACTCCAACTCTTATGAATGCGGGGGCAAAACTTGGTCAGCTTTCAGCATGTTTTGTATTAGATATGAAAGACGACATGACGGAGATTATGAAATCTTCCACTGACGCAGCGATGATTTTTAAATCTGGAGGAGGAGTTGGAATTAATTACTCAAAACTTCGTCCCGAAGGCGATATAGTAGCATCTACCTCTGGTGTTGCTTCAGGACCGATCTCGTTCATGAGAATTATAGACACAATTACTGATGTAGTAAAACAGGGCGGAAAAAGAAGGGGAGCAAACATGGGAATCATGGAATCATGGCATCCGGATATCGAAAAGTTCGTGACAGCCAAAACCAAGCCAGGCATATTCGAGAACTTTAACGTAAGCGTTGGAATTTGGAGTGATTTCTGGGAATCGATAATTAATGAAAATAATCATAGATACATACTAAAGAATCCAACTACCAATGAACCCGTCACGCAAATTGACTCACATCAGCTCTTGGATTTAATTACTTTCAGTGCGTGGAAAAGCGCAGAGCCAGGTGTTATATTCTTTGATAATATCAATAAATATAATCCATGTATCAACGTAAAAGAAGGACCACTTAGAGCAACAAATCCCTGTGGAGAGCAATCATTATACCCATATGAATCATGCAATTTGGGATCCATCAATTTAGCAAACTTTGTAAAGCGTAATATAGATGGAAAGTATGAGTTTGATTGGCAACGTTACGAGCAAGCAATACGTCTTTCGACCAGATTTTTGGATAATGTCATAGATATGAACAAATATCCGGTTGAAGAAATTGAACATAATACACAGTTAACAAGGAGAATCGGACTTGGAATAATGGGTATTGCTGATCTACTATTTACCTTAGAGATCCCATATAATTCGAAAGAAGGATACGAGTTTATGAACAGAGTAGCTGAAGCACTTTCTTACTATAGCATGGAAGAAAGCGTTGCGATTGCAAAAGCAAGAGGAGCATTTCCATTATTCAACCAGACTGATTATGTTGAAGGAAAAATGATACCAGTGGCAGGATACTATGAAATTCCAAAACGATACCATTCTTACGACTGGGATTCATTAGTTGAGAAGATTGAAAAATATGGAATCAGAAACTCATGGACTACTACAATTGCACCTACGGGAACATTGTCTATGATAGCTGACACTTCAAACGGAGTCGAACCAGTTTTTGCACTAGTTTTCGAAAAACGGGTCACTGTAGGAAGATTCTTTTACACAAATAGAATATTTGAAAATATGCTCAAAGAAAATGGCTTGTATAATGATGAAATTTTAACGAAAATTGCAAATAACTATGGTTCTGTGAGAGGATTGGCCGAAATCCCAGAAAGGCTACAGAAAATATTTGTAACAGCCATTGATGTGCATTGGACGGATCATCTTATGGCACAAGCAATTTGGCAAAAATGGATTAGCAACGCGATAGCAAAAACTATTAACATGCCGTCTGATGTCACGGTCGAAGATATCAAGGCTGCTTATCTATTGTCACATGAATTAGGATTGAAGGGCGTTACGGTCTACAGAGATGGCTCTAGACATGAACAGGTGCTACACATAACCGGAAATGACAAAGAGAAAAAATTCATTGTAAAGCCAAGCGCCCATGTGGTTGACCATATTCATAGTAACATTAAGCAAGATTATGTTATGAGCCAAGTTGAAAAAGTGTTTAGAGATACAGAAGAAATAGAGGCAACTGAAACCACAGTAAATGTATCTCAATCTAAACTAAAAATGAACATGAATGCATCATCTAATGACTATCAGGAGTACGAAACGTGTCCGTCCTGTAATGCAAGGCTGATAATAACGGAAGGTTGCAATATGTGCATAGAATGTGGATTTAGCTCTTGTATGTCGGGATGAATCTCATTCAATTTTTTCTACTAATCAGTTCCTCTGTATGGAGACTGACAACAAATAGTCAAGGTAGTAGCTGTTTCATAGCCTAGATATTTTAAAGACAAACCAAAATAGATAGTTTCTTATTTTAGTCGCCCATAAGAAAAATATTGTCTTATGATGTTCGCATAGTGGAGAGGTTAACCACCTCTTGATCCACAAGTATGATGTCTACAGGAGTCCAAATGTGGGTCTATTCCTACGAGCAAATGATAACACGCTACTAATTCCTTTTGGATTTGCAGATACGAAAACTAAAAAACTTAAAGAATATCTAAATGTTAAAAAAATAATACATGTTTCTATCGCTGGGACCAGATTGATTGGACCCATGTCCGTCATGAATAACAATGGAATGTTATTACCATCAACAGCTTCAGATGAAGAGATTCAAATCCTTAAGCAGACAGGATTGAATGTAGAACGACTAGAAAGTAAGTTTACTGCAATTGGAAACTTAATTCTAGCCAACGATAAAGGAGCAATAGTTTCAAGTTTATTCAATGGTGAAGTGCACCAAAGTATTAGAGATGTATTGGGCGTTCCTATTCAAACAATGTCCATAAGTGGCTATGTCCAGGTTGGATCAATGGTTGTGACTACAAATGCTGGAGCTATTGTTCATCCGAATGCCAATGATCGGGAAATAAAGAGCATAGCAGAAATACTTCAAGTCGAAGCAGAACCAGCAACCATCAATGGTGGATCACCGTTTCTGTCATCGGGTATCATCGCTAATTTCAAATCAGCAATAGTAGGAAGTTTAACTACTGGACCTGAATTAATAATGATTACTAGAGCGCTAAAGATATGATTCGTTGCGTAAAATCTTTGTGTGAATTGAATTTACATCTTGTTTAATTTGCAGTAGAATTATAACTGATTGTTCAAATTTTACTTAAGGTATATGTTCGGAGTTAGACGCGAAGATGATATAGCGTGATCATCGGGGGGAAAAAGAGTGTCTATACTAGAATCCTCTATTTTGATACTAGTAGCGTTGATTTCAGAGT
This sequence comes from Nitrososphaeraceae archaeon, assembly GCA_044870765.1. Taxonomy (GTDB): domain Archaea; phylum Thermoproteota; class Nitrososphaeria; order Nitrososphaerales; family Nitrososphaeraceae; genus TA-21. The sequence continues at coordinate 16,736 of JBIOZG010000017.1, read as the reverse complement.
CAGATAAACCAAATCTTTCCTTTAATACAGAATTTATACGAGATAATTGATCGTAAATTTGATTAGTGCTGGAAATCAATGTAACTTCCAATAGTTGCCCTAATAATGCCTTGGGTATTTTTCCGCTAGAATCATTTAATATTCTAAAATCAATTTTACTAAAAAGCATTTCATTGGGAAGTTGGGGCAATGCATTTGCCGTATAAAAAACTTGGACGTCGATCAGATTTGTTTGCTGTTCATTAACAGATTTTAAAATTGACACTTGAGGATTATTAGGATCAGGGAATGCACTAATCATACCGTCACTAATAGGTAAAGACAATAATACAAATCCCTCCAACAAGTTCTTACTTATGGTAACTAATGGAAGAATGTCTTTGCATGTGATACCTGTAGAGCTTTCAGGTTTAAGGATCTTAATGATTGAATTTGAAGAATTTCCATCATTAGGTATGACATTCCAAAATATTTTAATCGGATAATCTTGCTTGTTAAGTATGCTTATGTCAGTATCATAATGACCAGGTCTTACGGGCCCTTCATTAGAGGATACATTACCACAAAGAAATTTTGGAGTATAAGTTACAGTCTTAACGGAGTAGTTTTTTAGATCTGGTAAAACAGGTGATTGAAAATTGGATTTAGTATCTAACACTACAGTATTATTTATGGGTCTAGTAGTATCAGTATCATTTTTGGTTGTTGGATCGATGTTTTGACCAAATGCGTATCCAATATCTTTTTGCGTCACAAATCCAAATGTCAATATCAAAACAAGAAATAATGAAAATAATCCAATCTTATTCAAATTGCAAACTTTATTAAAAAATCTCTAATATATGCTATAGAGAAAAATAATGAATTAATCGAAAATAGATGAGAATCTTTTTGTAAAAGCGCTATAACATAATATGATGATGGTAATCAATGAAGACTAATAGATTCTTCAATCGAGATGTTGTTTCAATTAAGGATTTTAAAAGAGAGGATCTTGAATATTTATTTGAAAAAACGGATAAGATGAAGAAGCTTAATCCCAAAGAAAAGGACGAATTAGGAAAAGCCAGGATAATGGGATATCTGTTTTATGAACCAAGTACTAGAACCAGAATGAGTTTTGAGGCTGCAATGGCATCGATAGGCGGTAGTTCTATTGGAATATCAGACCTGAAATCGTCTTCAATAGAAAAGGGAGAGAGTTTACAAGACACTGTGAGGGTCATGGATCTTTATTCAGATATCATGATTCTGCGTCATCAACTTGACGGATCAAGCAAATTTGCAGCAGAAATTTCTGATCATCCCATAATTAATGGGGGTAGCGGAAGTGAAGAGCATCCAACACAGGCTATGCTGGATTTATATACAATAACAAAGGAAAAAAAGAAAATTGATGGATTAAGAATTTGTATATTGGGGGACTTGAAATATGGAAGAACAATTTACTCCTTATTATACGGACTTTCTAATTATGATGTAGAAATCATCTTAGTTTCACCGCCAACATTACAAATTCGACAAGAGTCCATTTATGGTTTAAAGGATAAAATGAAAATTATAGAATTAACAGAATTAAATGACACAGTTTTTCAAAATTCAGACATATTGTACGTGACAAGAATACAAAAGGAAAGATTTTCAGACCCACAGGAATATGAAAAAGTTAAAGGCGTGTATACAATTGATAGTAACATTTTGAAACGCTTTAAACCTGATATCTCTATTATGCATCCCTTGCCTAGAATAGATGAAATATCGCAGGATGTAGACAGTAAATCAAATGCAATTTATTTTAAGCAAGCATCTTACGGCAAGGATTTAAGATCAGCTCTGTTGGCATTAATATTAAATGAATCTCCTCTTTAAGGGATTTTGTTTTATTTTATTATTTTATTTGTGAAAATTAGATGAATGTTGAGATAATTTTTCAATCTGTTAATTGATATACGTTAGCCATTTCTCAAATTTTTCGTTCTTGCCGTGGACTATTTGATTGTAAACATCCTGTAGCTGTGTTGCAATTTTCCCAGTTCTTCCATCAGCAATTTTTATATTGTCAATTTCACCAATTGATTTAATTTCAGCTGCTGTTCCAGTTAGAAAGACCTCATCTGCGTTATACAATTCATCACGGGATATATCGCTGATTTGGAAGTCAATGCCCAGATCTTCTGCAATATCCAGTACGCTGGATCTTGTAATCCCGTCCAATGCACCTGATGTTAATGGTGGTGTTACTAGGATTTTATTCTTTACCATAAAAATATTTTCGGCAGTTCCTTCTACGACCATGCCCCTCATATTCAACATTATCGCCTCGTCAACTCCTGATTTTATTGCTTCTATACGTGCTAACGCCGAATTTGCATAATTTGCCGCTGCCTTCGCATGAATAGGTAAACTTCTGGAATCTATTCTGATCCACGATGAAACGATAACTCTCATTCCTGCGTTGTTTTTTGTTTTTATGTGATCTTCCCAATTCCATATAGCAACTGATATTGATACTTTATTAGGTAAGGGATTTACTCCCATCTTTCCATATCCATAGTAACAAATGGGTCGTATATAACAATCCTTTACACCATTTATTTTTATAGTTTGGATAATAGCCTCTCTAATCTCTTTCTCCGAAAATTCCAAATTCATATGATACATTTTGCAACTATTCATTAGTCTCTTGAGATGTTCTTCTAGTCGAAAAATTGCAGGACCTTTCTTTGTGTGGTAACAACGAATTCCTTCGAATACGGATGTTCCATAATGCAATCCGTGAGTCAGAACGTGTATTTTTGCACTATTCCATCTAACAAATTTGCCATCCATCCAAATCTTACTTTTATCATTCATTAAAATTCATCTCTATCAATTCTGTTTCTCTTATCATGGATTGCCCTTATTGCATCAGCGACCTTAGAATCATCTACAATAATCAATATACGAGAAGTTTCCTCTTGGGCATCCAAATTCAATATATTAATTCCATGTTCTCCGACCGTGCTGCTTGTAGTAGAGGCAATTTTAGGTTTTTTCCACATATTATCTCCAATTAAAGTAACAACGCCTCTATCATATACTATTTCGGTCTTCGAATAGTAGGCCTTAAAATGATGTTCGTTACGACGAACGTAGTCTCCATCAAGAAACAAGATTCGAGTGATTTCAATTCCTTCTTTCTTATAGGGAGATAATTTAAGAAAGTCATGATATTGCTTATCACTTTCAAGTGATGCCAATAGGTGTGATGCTGCAATACTTTCCATACGAACTATGGCACAGTTTCTCTTACCAGTAACAATCTTAACAAGGTTTCCTGCTTGATCGGCGGAGGTTTTTGATATTGTTGTAGTATTAGATGGATTATTCATATTAGTAATTACAATTGGTATATCCATATTGTTATTATCGATTTCCTTAATAGCCAGAGGATCAAGTATCTTCATACCAAACATACCAGCCAATCTTGCCTCATTATAAGACAGAAATTTGATACTGTCTAACTCTTTTTTTACTATTTTTGGATCCGCACTCAATACCGCATTATCTTTTTCAAAATCCAATTCTGCCTTGTAATTTTCGTTCAACAATATGGCAACATCAGCCGCGGATCTATCCGAACCTCCTCTCTCATAAGTTGTTTCTAGTCCGTCGATAGTTTTTCCTATGAAACCCCCTATAGTCACTACATTATTTTTTTCAATTAATTGATAAAAATGCTCAGATTTTGCCCTGGATTCATCTATTAAAAAATTAGCAGCTTCAAAATTGTCATCGGTTATTATTGGCCATCGTTCTAACTCCACATGAGCTGACCTAATATTCTTGCTTCTTAATACATAGTCCATTAAATATGACATAGGTATCTCGCCGCTATATGCAAGAGTTCTTGATCTAGTAACATCAACAAATCTGCGATTTTCTGCCGCTTGTTTGAGGGAGACAATTACTTCTTTATGGAATTTATTGATTTCATCAGAAAATTTTTTGTGATACTCCTCAGTAAGGTTACTTGATGCAATGTTTTCATACACATCGCGTAACACATCAATTTCAATTGGATTGGATTGTGCATAATTCTTTCCAATATGAATTGCTATATCCGTAATTGAGCTTAATTTGCCTCTGTATCTAATTAGGGGTGCAGAAAAAACGGCAACTACCTTACTTCGCCTTTTTATCTTTTCATTTATTCTCTCGATTATTTTGTCAATGCACACACCATCCTCTCCTAGGGTGCTACCTCCAAACTTCATTATTGTAACCGGTCCCAACTAATTATCTTGAAAATGGAATAATCTATACCTTATATTAGGCAACCTGTTAGTCGATTTGTCTATTGGTTAGTTTATGATCCTCATCTTATCCTTTTAGGAGATCACAAACTACTTGGGATCAAATAATCGGAAATATTGATGAGCAATGGATACAATCAAAATCTTTGTAAATAAGGTTATACAAATATTTGAAGTGAATAATTCTAATTCCGTCAAGTTAGCAATATTTTCCATTTTAACCCTCATTTTCATATCCAGTTTCTTACATCAGACTTCCTTTTCTTCTCCATCTGACGGTAGCACCAGACCACAATATCTGTACGACAATGCAAATTTGATAAATAACAAATACAGACCGTTAATTGATGGATATCTCCGTAACTTGGACAGGCAAACCTCCGCAGAAATAGTAATATATACTATTCCAAGTTTTATTGGTCACGGAATAAAGAAAGATGGGGTAGAAATCAATGATAGGGACACTCTTGCAAATTATTTATTTAATGAAGTTACTTTAGATGGAACGAAGGGGATCGGAAAAAAAGGGAAGGATAACGGTGTTCTGATATTATTTTCCTCGGAGCGTGATGCGGCCAGAGGGTCAATGAGAATAGAGGTAGGTAGAGGACTGGAGGGAAACATTACCGATGGGACTGCAGGAACAATCTTAGACTCTTATCTTGTTCCGGCAAGACAAGATTATGAAGCTACACGAGATCTCGAAGTTCTTGATAAAGCATTCCTAACTACAGTTATAGCACTTGGACAGAAGATTGGTTATAATAACGAGGATCAGATATATCGAGAATATGAACCCAGCTCAGAGGCAGACACTTGGCAGGTCCTAATACCATTCATAATTGTTATTTGCTTCATTGGTTTGTCAATCTATTTCGGTAGAAAACGCAGAGGAAGAGGATTTGGTCTAGGAGGACGGGGCAGAGGTGGATTAGGAGGCAGCGGATTTGGCTTGGGAGGAATTCTGGGAGGCGGACTAGGCTGGTCAAGTGGCGGAGGTTCAGCTGGAGGTTACATCGGTAGAGGTTCGGGTGGCGGCGGCGGCACTTCCGGTGGCGGCGGCGCAGGGAGATAACAGTCACGCTTTTTGTTTTGGCAGATGAGATAATGCAGTGCGTTTAATAAGGTCCTATGAATTGAAAGAAACTTATAGTGAAATGTTGTGAGAACAGCACTAAAAGTTGGTATCGGAATTGTGGTACTAGTGATTATAATACTTGCAAGTCTCTATTCTATGTATATATCAGGATATAACGGCGTACAGGCAAAAGATGAATCTGTTAAAAAAAGAGCTGCAGACGTAGACACCCAACTACAAAGGAGATATGACCTAATACCCAATTTGGTATCGTCAGTCAAGGGCTATATGCAGTTTGAACGTCAAACACTAGAGGATATTACTGAGCTTAGATCACAGTGGATGAAAACACCAGATACGGCCCAACGCGTTAACCTAAGCAATCAACTTGAAGCTACCCTGAGTAAGATCATAGCAACTTATGAGGCATATCCTGAGCTAAAGTCCGATAGTACAGTAACAAGATTAATGGATGAATTGGCCGGTACCGAAAATAGAATTTCTGTTAGCAGGACAGCATACAATGATGGTGTAAGAGATTATAATCTTCATATTCGAACATTTCCGAATAATGTGTTTAATGATAATGGCTTTCTTGGAGCAAAAGCTTGGGGGTATAAACAGTATCCTCAGTATGAAGCCACGCTTCTTGCCAGAACAGTCGTACCTCAGGTCAACTTAACTCTAACTGGTTAGCTGATTGACAAAATTACCAAAGACATTTTTTTACCTTTTAATACTAAAGATTGCATATGAAGTGGAATATACGTTCATCAAATTCTGAGAATGAAGAGTAGTCCGGAGGATTTCAGTCTCAAGTTCATTGTTCCTTTGAAAGAAATGTTCGAAGAAGGTACATGACTTTTGCAAGAAAGAACAGATCGCTAAGGGATGTTCGATAGTATTATGCAAAATGCTAAGAATAGTCGCTTAATTAATTTTCTTCTTTTTTATACTGAAACAGAGATAGATTGAATAAACGTTCTCTATTATGGTATTAGATATACCAGAAAACTTGCAGCAACTACTCCAGCGACAATTAGAATCGTTATTAAAATTCCTTTCTTAGTTGTTTTTTTCTTTGCCCTTGGAATGTCACTATTTTCTGACAAACACTACCAATAAAATTTCTTACTATATAAGTGTATAAACTTAAAACGTTATGAGGGGAATGCAATCTAAAGAAACAACACAGAAAATCATAGAAGCAATGAGAATACATTATAACTTTTGTAGAGAACATTCCAAATTAGGAAAAACACCAGCCGAGGCAGCGGGACTAAATATAGATTTTAATGGAAATAAACTAAACACTAATTAGAATTGCTAAGAAGCAGGAGTTGACCATAAATAAGGTAAAACAAAGCCGATAATGAACGGTATGGCTATTGTGCCTGCAAAAAAGAACAACTGTGCAATTTTTATTTTTATCGCTTTGTTCTTATTTTGGATTGCATTTTGCTTGTTAAATCGTAAATAGTTTTCTACTCTAGATTCCTTGAATATCTTTTCGGACTCAGGTTTATCTTTTCCCATTCCTTCGCTATATTGTTTTATTGCTTCTTCGTTAAACATACCTTCTTCAGTAAAAAAAGCATGGTATGGAAGAGGATATCGATAAGGCTTTATCGAAAAACCCAAATCGGAAAACAAAACTGATATTCCATTAGTTACAACTCCTATCATTAAGAACACAATCACAAGAATCAAATATTGATAATCAGCATTTGATTTGTCTACTAGCACAGCTCCAAAACTGAATAATAGTGACATTATGACTCCAGCAGCGATTAAGATAATTAGCCTTATTTTCTAAGGAAGACTTTAATTCAAATTCTTTATCGTATTCTGATTTTAATTCATCTAGGAATAAATCAATTGTCGACATTTCTAAAAATCTTCTTATAATACTGAGCTAAGAGTATTATAAAACATGTCTGGAGACGAGGATGATAAGCAAGAGAACGAAAAGAAAAAAAGATTGATTAGAGCAGATCGCTCTTTGTCTGGATCAGTTATCGATAGTAACAATGTAACTCAATGCCCAAAATGCGGAGAGTATTTCTATCCCTTAGCGTCTTACAAGAATCATTCCTGTGCTAGAAAGTAACAACCGTCTTTTAAGAAACTCCATATATTCATCACCCGTTTTGCACTGACATTTGTTACTGAGCTTGAGATAGCACTATTAAAGCATTTTAAACTTGAAGGGATTAATTTTCGTAGTTATCTTTATGGTATTTTGCTTCTCACTTCTTCTAATTCAGGAATTATATTTCTAAATTTTACACAAATATTATCACCATCGGATATTAGTTCATTGAACTTGGATTCCTTAGTTTGCTTAATATTTCCTGAAGTTTCGAATACTAACTCTAATTCTAAACCCAAATGAACCATATTATTTACAATTTCGTCAAGAGAAGTGAATAGTCTTTCGTTTGCATTAACTAAAACTTTCAAATTTTTTGCACTACTGCGAATAGCGTTTGCATGATTTCTAATCATAAATCTATTTACCCACATTGATTTTCGTTGTATTTCCCTTCTATATGAGAGCCGCAAAAATCTGGTTACTCTCCATTTTTTTATGAAATCATCAATATGATGTAATACTAAATCTAGATTATATTCAACTGTTTCTACTGCTTTCCTACTTTTCAAATAATTACGAAGTTGTAAAATCAAATAATATGTGATTGCTGTTAAACCTATTATTGATCCTATTCCGACAAATGCCAAGATCGGTATGTTCTGGGAAGTAAGTTCGTTGTTTAATACCGCTATTATAGAATCCATAGTCAGCGTGATAATATAACCGAATATTGCACCTAAGAATGCCAAACCGATGTCTCTACGAATTCCCAATAAATTCCTGTTAACCTAATAGGATATTTATGCAAATGGTCATAAACTCCCGAAAGTTACCAGAGTCTCAAAACCCCCGATAAGATACCAAAACTTTAAGCGCAAAAAACTAAATATATCGCTAGCGATATTACTAGTGATATGTTATCTAATTGGCTAGCCAGGGTAGGTAGTGCTATTCCAAGAGGCTTTTCAAGACATTACATTCTTGGTCTACTAGAAGAGGAACCTATGACTGGAAAGGAAATCATTGATAAAGCTATTTTGCAAAGTGGAGGGAGATGGAAACCTTCTCCAGGTTTAATCTATCCCATGTTAGGGAGATTGTTAGAAGAAGGTCTGATAAGCGAGACGGAAAGCGGTAAATACAAGATCACTTCAAGAGGTATAGATATAGCAGCAGATGTAGATCCCGTTCACAATATTATGCAAAAGCAATTAGATGTAGTAATGAGAGTTGGAAATGTTGGCAAGTTTATGGCTATGGATATGATAGACAGGTTGTCAGCAATGGGTATATCTTTGAGTTCTAATTTGGACAAGATGACTGAACAAGAAAGAGAAAAGTATAAACAGTTTCTGGTTAGCGAACTTAAGAAACTACAAGAACAAGAGACCAAGAAAGACGAATTAAGAATAGATTCCGACTGAAGTGCAATTAGTGAAATAATTAGGAAGATTTTTCATGGTATTTGAATCTGTAAAAAGGGTCAATGAATTAGTTAAGCGAATGAGTATTTTAGAAGAAAATATTGCAGTCGAGATTGAATACATAAAGGAAGTTTACTCGAAGGCAAGTAAATCGATGTCAGATTCACAGCATTACTTTTTAAATGGGGTACAGGCTTCTCCAGTCACAAAATCTTATTTATTGACTAAAAAGGGTATCGAAGTTGTCGGAGAAGAAGCCGTACCAATTTCGGCCTTTATTGATCAAGCGCTTAACTTTGCAAATTACCCTAAAAAAAAGATTGAAGTTTTGATGGTTCTAGCCAAGCATTTGGAAGCAATGCCGATGAATTTATCATAGGATATTGTACGTGACTGTACAACTATAACGTCATGATTATAAGAGTCCAAGTAACTATTTTAGGTTAACCACTGAAAAAATATAGTACTAATATCTCTTGTGTATTTCCGTGAAACCTGTGTTTAACTTCTGCTGGAACATAAATGAATAGATCTTTCTTTATTTCGTATGATTTATTTCCGATTTCTATGAATCCATCTCCTTCCAAAACAAAATAGACCTCATCTGTTGAATGTGGTTCCTGTGTATCAATTTCGCCTAGTCTTAATCTTAGAATACCGGCCTGCAAATGCTCAAGATCAAAGAAAGTAAGAAAATCTGAATTGTCCAAATCCATTTTAGAATACAGTTTTCGTATTTCAATTATCTTTTCTTTCATTAACGTCCCTATCATTACGGGTTAACTTTAATATGATCATTGAATGTCAAGTTGCAGATTAAAATACTAGTAAAATAGTCAGATCTTGGATTTTAGTCAATTCTAATCTTGCTTTGCATTCAAAATCATTTGAGAGAATATTTCGACAACATGCATCCGTGGAGGACTGACAAGATACCATAAATTTTTGATAAAAAAATTCTGTGATTTTTTCTAGCAAAAATTAAGTGTAGCATTGTATATTACCTATTTAGGAATTAGATTCTTGCATTCATTTATCCAATTATCTTATTAATTATGTTGAAGCATTCTAAATATACTTAATATTAAATCTCATATTACTTGAACACAGACAAAAAATATCATTTATCGGCAATTTGCTTCCTGCTATCTATTCTTATTATCACTATCTTTGTCTCTTCCCAATCTTCACAAATGATATTTGCATCAGGGATCAGTATTTATTCTCCTTTTTCGATGAATTACGAAGAAGGCTTTAAATCCCCCTATTTTGAATTCTGCGGGATTTTTGAGTCCTGTTCAAGGAACGATATCAGGATATTTCCATTCATGCCTCTAACTACCCACGCACAAGACTCACCACAAAACAAAGAGGATCCATTCAAAAGCACTAGTCCTGTGAGTGCAATCCCTACATCATCCGTAATACCTTTTGAGTTACCTTTTCCATAACCGGTAACTAATAAATATGAAGGCTAAGGCATATTATGTCTTACCCTACGTTTAGTATTCGATTTTGTAGATTGAATGATAATTTTGTGGATCTGTTATTGGACATTTTCATTTATTTAATCTAGGAACTTTTGAGAAGGTTTTCTCTTGCCCACACGTATAGTGGAATTATGGGGTGCTCGAATGGTAGTTTGTCTTGTTCCTTATTGAATCCAAGCATAACTATTCTGCCCGATAACAGACTGCGAAGGTCATGTGTCAATTCATTATCCTTTAGCGGTCCATAAAAGAAAAATGAATACTTTTGGTTATAGAATGACACATGCTGTGAAAAACATTCAGATAATATTACGGGGTCATTTATAATTCCCTTATCATTTATCTCGGATACAACTTTATGATGATTTTTATTTTTATCAACAGTAATTTGTAATTGCCTGCGTATGTAATTATCTCGGACAAATTCTGAATCGAATAATGACTTTGGACCATTTTTGTACTTTTCGATGCTATACTCTAAAGTTTCAATCGTCTGGGTTGCAACCGCAAGAACTTTGTCGGGATGAGGGAGTACTGTGTTATTTCTTCCGTATAAATATAAAAGTGATATTAATTCATCCTTCCTAACATAAGGAAAGTCGAGCCTTCCATCCATAAAGGAGGAAATCCTATTTGAAATGTCTTCAGGGAAGATCATTGTCATATGAAGATCGAAGTGTGACATGACGATACTTGTCAGCAATATTATTTAGACAATTATGTTTATAGGAGTGAATGAGAGGAGACATATCAAATGTCGACAATCGATTACTCAAAGCCTGTTCATCTAATTGTACATGGACAGCGTGATCTGATAGACACTCTAAAGCATAAACTCGTCTCACTAGGTTTTTCAGTGGAAAAGTTACTGCCCGCCTCATTAGAAAAAACTGGTAATATCGGTGAATATGTTGCAATGGCTTGGCCTCCTATGCACGCCACTGAAGTTATCATTAATGAAATAACGGGAATAAAGAAATCAGAGACAAAAGAGAATCCAATGGGCGCTTGGTCCAATATAGATCATAAAGAAATCTCAAGAATTCCATTATCTTGAATAAAAGGAGAGCCAGGGACTTTTATATCTGACAATTTTTTTCTAGTATTTTATTTTGAATTATTAAACTAGTCCTTTCCAATACGGCATAAGTGTGCGATATGCTTTTAGCCTTAGAGACCGTAATTATGATAATGAAGAATAATATTTGCGCCTTATGCAACACACAGACATCTACAAAGGAATGCCCTAGTTGTGGAAAACCGGTATGCAAAGAATGCGTGAAGAGCTTTCCATTTTCTGAGGACCTATGTATAGAGTGCGCATCAAAAGTTAAGGCTGGTCTGGGTGGGATGAGAAAGGACGAGGAAATCTTCTAAATGTGCATTTTGTTATGCTGGTAGTGCCTTAAAACCAACAATAGAATTGTTACCTATTATGGTATTATTCAGAACTATCAGTATTAGCTTTCCTATAGCCATGTGTGAATTGTGGATCGTAAACCTTTGAAAACTCGTAGCTACTTGGGTTAATAACATTTCCAACTATAATTATTGCGGTTTTGGTTATCTTGGCCTCATTCACCTTTTCAGCAATGTTGTCAAGAGTTCCAATAATTATTTTCTCATCATCCCATGTAGCGCGGTAAATGACGGCAACAGGAGTTGAAGTTTGATAGACTCCTCCCTTAAGTAATTCATCCACAATGTTTCTTATCAGATGAACACTTAGATAAAAGGCCATAGTGGCACCGTGCGTAGCCAAGTTAGAAATTCTTTCTCGATCTGGAACAGGAGTCCTAAGCTCTGCCCTCGTAATAATAAGAGTTTGAGTAATTCCGGGTAGAGTTAATTCTAAATTTAGTGAAGAGGCTGCACCTAAGATGGCGGTTATTCCTGGAACAACTTTACAACGTAAGCCGTCTTTATCCAGTTTATCAATTTGTTCTCTTATTGTGCTAAATAATGCTGGATCTCCGTCGTGAAAACGAATAGCTAGTTTTCCTTGCTTGGTCGAATCCCTTAATATTTCATAGATCTTGTTTCTGTCTATTAGAGCTGCGTCATGAAGGACTGCATCTTTTTTAGCATATTCAAGGAGTTTTGGATTGAGTAACGAACCCGAATATACGATGACATCTGCATTTTCCAATAATTTTTTTGCTTTCAGAGTTATAAGCTCAGGATCTCCTGGCCCCGACCCAACAAAATAAATAGTGTTAGTATCAATCATTTTTTCTGGCCACCATTATTGAAAAATACTTGCCAGCGGGATTTTTTGTGTTTCGTAAATCTTTTAATTTCTTTGTTTCTAAAATTTCTTCATCCACAGAAACGTCCTGAGCTATAGTAATGACAGAGTTATCGTTAAAGCCGGTTTCATAGAGAATTTCTACCACGCTATCGAAGTATCTCCCATCTTTAAGAAAAATTATTGAATCACATGATGCCACGGTATGTCTTATTTTATCCAGGTCATAGCATGCAGGAACGATACCAAGAGTTTGATCACCTTCCACAAGACTCATTTTTGCCTGTGCTGCGAATGCAAAAAATGACGGAACTCCGGGGATGATTTCAATTTCTATATCGTTATAATTTTCCCTGAATTCTTTGTGAAGATAATTCCAAGTACTGTATAAAGAAGGATCGCCTACAGTCAAGTATATGCATCTTTTTCCAGAACGCACAGCTTGAGCTATTAACTGCGAATTTGTTTTCCACTGTAATTTCAGAGAATCTTTATCCTTTATCATAGGAAATATGAGGTTTGTAATACTGGTGGTTGCTTCGTCTACGTATTTTTTTACTATTGATAAAGCAATGCTAGGCTTGCCTTCCTTGGAGGTCGGAGTAAATATGGCATCTGCATTCTTGATCCTATCCACGGCTTTCACTGTCAGCAAATCCGGATCGCCAGGCCCACACCCTATGCATGAAAGCTTCATGTTTTCAGTTGTAAAAAATGAGTTATTTAAAGTAAAGATGCAGCTAGCTGTAGGTTCAACTCAGGACAAAGCAGATAAGGTGAATCATTAGAATGAGTAGTTCACATTTTGGTTGCAGACAAAATCAGAATTGGATTTCTAGAAACAAGCATTGTGCCGCTTGGATAATCTTTCCCTTTTGATATTATGACTTGAGTAACCTCAATTTCGTGCATTTTTTGCTTCTTGAGCGACTTTAGGGCATTGTACATTGTTTCAATTAGGATGGTGTCAATGACCAATCTTCCGTCCTTCCTTAATTTAGATACACAAAGCTCGATAATTTTTTCAGTTTTACCCTTTGTTCCCCCTATAACGATTGCATTAACAGTTGGCAGTGAAAGCAAGATCTCTTCTGCCTTGGAATGAATTAGATTCGCAGACACCCCAAATTTATCCAGATTTTTCCTTGTTAATTCTATGGCGTTTTTATCCGCATCAATTGCGTATACATTTTTAGAATTTACTTGAAGGCAAATCTCTACGGTAATACTACCACTCCCGGAACCTACATCAATTACAGAATAGCCTCTCTTGAGGCGTAATTTACTAAGTACGATTGAGCGTATCTCCTCTTTTGTTATGGGGACCTTTTCTGACCGTTCAAACAATTCATCAGGTATGCCTGGCGTTGAATAGTTCCATGTCATCTTGTCTACGTGAAGAACTTTTGAATCAAATTCTTTTAAACCGTTCTCTCATGCGTGTAAACCAGTATATGCGACAATCATGAACATTAATAGCAAAAAGATAAATGGAAAGATCCCATTGGTAGTAATTTTTTTCCTGTCGTCTGTCTTTAGTCTCAATCCAATTCTTTTTGCAATGACATACGATATAATATAGAAAAATAGTCCAAGGACTATTATTATGGGTATGGACGCCGAATAGTTTGAAGGGTTAAGGATAAAACCGAGGATAATACCGCAGATTACGCCTACAAAGGCTCTCATATAATATATCTTATCGAGTTGTTCCAATTACTTTTTTCACATTAAATGTAGGTTTAATTCCTTTCGATTGTAAATTTGAATTTTTTATTTTAATTAATATTCATCTTCGTTAAAATAACTTGTATGGAATTATCAGGTATCGAGCTTCATTACCTCGTAAACAAGATTAGTTCAAAGATAACGTCGAGTTACTACGTTAGTAATATCTCGTCTATTACGAAAAATTCGATTCTTTTGAAATTACATCATCCCACAGAGTCGGATATCAATCTTATCGTTTCGACCAAGGGGATATGGATTACAAGCAAGAAATACAAGCAAATGGAAGAGAGCCAGCTTCTAAGCATATTAAGTCGCGAAATCGAAAGGGCGAAATTAAACTCTGTATCGCAGCCCGGGAGCGAGAGAATTTTCTTTCTTCACTTCATAAATAAAGACAATAAAAAAAGGAAATTAGTAATTGAAATTTTCGGAAAGGGCAATATTATTTTATGCGATGAATCGATGAAGATCCTTTGGATTCTGAATCCTGTCGAAGTAAGGCACAGAATTTTGAAGACTGGTCTAGAATATGTTCTGCCACCAAATAGAGGTGAAGACGTTTTTCAAGTTACCTTGGAGGGCATGAAAAAGAGCAGACAAACGCAACCAGAAAATACGGATTTAGTAAGATGGTTATCCAAATGTACGTCTTTACCAAGAAAGTACGTAGAAGAAATATTACTACATTCGGGAATTAGCACAAAGTATGCAAACAACCTTAGCGATAATGATGTACAGATTATTTATGATAATACCAAAGAAATTACAAGTAAAGTCATAGATGAAACAAATCATGTACCATCAATTATAGTGGACAAACTCGGTTTAGCAATTGACGCATCGCCTATTGTAATGTCGGGTGACTCTAATGCCAAGAAGGTTGAATCATACATGGATGGAATAGATCAAGTACTTAGCAACGAAATAATTTCGATTGGGAGGAGTCTGAAAACCGAAGAAACAGACAGAAAAATTTTGGAACTTGAACATGATTTGGAAGAACAAAACAGAGCTAAAACGCAAGTAATTACTAGATCGCAAAACCTCAGAAGAGTTGCCCATGAACTAATGAATCTTTCTTCCATGGGTATCGTGGATATGAACGATAGTGCGGTAGGAAGTCTCTTGGAAAATAATGACTCTAATATTGTAATGGAAAATGGCATTACCTATTTGAATATAGAAAATGAACGAATCAAGTTTGAATCAAGTATCCCAAAATCTTCATCCCTATTATTTTCCAGAGCGAAAGAACTGGAGCGAGGAGCTATCAACATAGACAAAGCTAGTGAAGAGCTGAGATTGAGAGTTGAAAAACTACAAAATCAAACACAAAAAATTCATGAAAAAATTCAATTCAGCAAATTAGAATCAAAACAGTGGTATGAGAGATATCGTTGGTTTGTTACTAGTGATGGATATTTAGTAATAGGTGGTAGAGATGCGTCTTCGAATTCTGCCATAATTCGTAAGTACATGACCGAAAATGATATCATATTTCATGCAGAAATTCATGGTTCGCCTTTTTTCCTAGTAAAGAATGTGAATAATCAAGAAAAACAAAATAGCGGTTATGTCGAGGAGACTGCCCAAGCAACAATATCATTCAGCAGAGCATGGAAGGATGGATTATCAAGCGGAGATGCCTACTGGGTATTCCCTAATCAGGTAAAGAAAGGAGCTCCAACGGGTCAATTTCTTCCAAAAGGTTCTTTTGTCATTGAAGGAAAGAGAAATTTTTGCAGAGGTATTGAATTAAAACTTTCAATTGGGCTGGTACAGATTGAAAAAAAATATTCAATTGTTTGTGGACCCTTGAATGCTGTTAGAAAACGAAGCTTAGTATTTGCCTCATTGTTACCCGGTGGGACCGATCAGATGAATCTTGCAAAGAGAGTTAAGAGTGAATTCGTAAGAGCAATTTCTGAATTTGATCAGAGTCTGGCAGAATTTTGTAAAAAGATATCCTTGGATGAATTTATAAGAATGCTGCCTCCAGGACAATCCAAAATAGAGCGAGCAGAAAGGGGGCAAGCCATCAACGATATTATCAAAGAATAAATGAAATCAAGTTAGTTAAGTCTATTTTTTTACCTCCCCGTCTTTTTGAACAATCAAATTGTACAAATGGAGATTAGAAAGATAATTAAACCAAATATTCTAAATTATATTGTGGCAAAAAAACTAGTAGAGCATACAGATGCAAACATGACTACAAGAGTGCTTGTAAGGGATATTATGAACAGTCCCGTAATCACAGCTATTCCAAGCGATAACATTGCTGACATCGCAATGAAAATGAAAGAGCATACTATTGGCAGTGTAATTATAACTGAAAATGAAAAACCCGTTGGAATTGTCACTGACTGGGACGT
>JBIOZG010000016.1:0-31849 GCA_044870765.1 Nitrososphaeraceae archaeon | reverse complement strand
CCAAATTACGTTGGGATAAGAAAAGTCGGAATGCAGGTTCAAAATTAAATAGATACACTCTTCATTATGTAATACATTTTGATGTAAAAATTTCTTTACTACCTAATGTGATTCATGAAGAAAAAATGGAGGAACAACTGTATGGGAAAAAGGGAATTGGAGATAAGAGGGATTGTTGGGTTCTCTATCTTGATACGCAGCATAAAATATGGCTATGGAAAGATGTTAATAATACAGCTAAAGGTATTATGACAAAGATACTTGAATCTATCAAGCTAGAATCTGTTAAGATAAAAGATAACTCTCTGCATTTTTCGCCTGTTAATGCTCATAATAGACAGACGAAACTGGATATCAATATTCAACCAGTGATATATCATCCTGCTAGAGATTTAAGCGGTGAACGCGTACGTAACTATATTCAAGAAATTCACTTAGCCCCATCTGATACTGAGAATAAAATATTAGTAACAATAGTTTATAATGACGAACGGCTCCGTGAGAATGCTTGGTTGGATTGTATATATAGGATATTTAGAAAATTAAGACACGGAAGAACTTTTGATGTAGAATCTTTCTCCATTGTACTGGAAGATGGAATCCCAGCAAAGTTTGATTTTCCTAATATTTATAGTGGAATTAATAAATTGGAAAAGGACAGCATTCATTGCAACAAGTGTGCAGTAATTATCGACCACTATTTTAGTAACAATCGTTATAGACCTGTAGTTTTCATAAACACTTCAAATCATGCTTTGGCAGGAATGGACAACAATTGTAACAAATGGAAAATAGAATATAGGTTATGGGAAGAGCAATGTCCAATCTATCTAGGCACAAATAGTAGATGTGAGATTGAGAGGTATTTATCCAAGTACGGTATAGAACCTTTATTTCGTAAATGTGAGGATTCTAATTACTTTTCCTGTGATGAAAGAAATAAGGAAGCATAAATGAGATTATTTCTTAAAAGAGTAACAGTTGTACAAGCAATTTAAGATAATTATACATAAATTATTCGAATACTTAGATGAGGGAAACAAATAATATCAATACAAGCCAGATATAGCACATTTGCGAAATAGTTTTCCTTGTTACGCTGGAATGTGGAATATTTTGAATAAATAAAAAGAGTGTGCAAGGGATTGTTACACATATAAAAAAGTTTGATCTAGATGTTGTAGCATACATGAAGTAAGTCGAAGGAAAATGACGAATTCTTAAAGCTAATTTTTATTAATATGCAGCCATTCCTTAACATAAGATCGAATGACATATTCATCACACCGAATGGCGGGCACAGTACTTCTCGTAGGACTGGCACAGTTTATTCTCTTGCTCCAGATAGCCGAGGATCTGTATCCAAATTACAGCACGTCTCAGAACTATATCAGTGATTTGGGTGCTACTTGTAAATTCCCTTCTGGCACCTGCACTATTGTCCAACCGTCTTCTTTCATATTCAATAGTTCAATCATTATCCTTGGAAGTTTAGTGGTCATTAGTGCATATTACCTCCAGAGAGCATTTACCAAAAAGGTCTTTTCACTCTTCATACTTCTTGCGGGATTCGGAGCGATAGGTGTGGGTTTGTTCCCTGAAACCACAGGCATCAGCCATCTCGTCGCCGCGTTTATAACATTTATTTTCATGGGACTTACTGCACTAATGTCGTACAGAATAGTACGGTCTCCACTGAATTATGTTTCTATCATACTGGGGGTACTAACCCTCGTTACCTTGCTGCTCTTCACCACAGGCAATAACTTGGGGCTTGGTGTTGGAGGAATGGAAAGGATGATTGTGTATCCAATGCTAGTGTGGGGACTTGCCTTTGCGGGATATCTTTTAAATCGCTTTCCTGAAGCTGTGTCTTGACGATGAAGAAATCCTCCATTGTGAGATATAGAAGAGAATTTATAGTTTAACAATTAATCTCAGAGTTGCTACTTTACTCTTATACTGACTATTCCATTGTTGCTATCCGCTTTCCCATCGTTTACTTTGAACGTGAATTTATCAGAGCCATCAAACCCAGAATTAGGCTTATATGTTATAGCACCTGTAGCCTGGTTTATACTACTTAGGCTTCCGTGTCTTGGCTTGTCCACTATGGCAGCCGTTAAGTCATTATTGTCTTTATCAGTGGCCTTCAATGTAATTTCTACTTCCGTGTCCGTATTGGTAGTAATAGATTGATCTTTAGCTACGGGATTACTGTTGACAGCCGTGTTCTTATTTGTGGTAATAAATTGATCGATATCTAGTGGAATTTGGTTATGATATATTAAAAGAAGGACCAAAATTATTGAAACAATTGCAGCACTCATCAAAATCAACTTGGTTGGTTTTGATCGTTTTTCCTTCACCGGTTGTACTGAATGGTCCACCTTCACCGGTTGTACTGAAGGTTTTTCCTTCACCGGTTGCACTGAAGGCTCTTCTTTAGGGGGGTTTTGCTGATGATGTTGAATCTTCCTATAAACTTCTCTAGCCAGCTCATACTTACTGCTAAATTCAATTCCTTGAAACTTTCCTAAATCCCATTTTAGCTGGTTTATTTCTATGCCTCTATCAACGCATGGAATTATTTTCTTGCTCTTCTTTTGTGCTTGTAGTACTTCTTTTTCAACTTCAGAACTCCTTAAAGAAGCAAAAGTAAGGATTACAATAAAGATATCACTTGTGGAAATATTGTCCTCAATAATATTAGTCCAAATATCACCTGCCTCAATATCGTCTATGTCAGTAAAAACATCGTGCTCATCTTCTAACGTTTCAGAGATTTGTTCTGCGAAATCACGCGCATCTCTTCTGGAGTATGAGACAAAAATTTTCACTTTTTTTAAGCTTATGAAATCTTTCTATTAAGGTTTATTCTGTATGTCATAGTCCCTCTTAAGACCGAGTAGATAGACTCGTAAGGCTTCATATCGAACTGGAGTGGAGGCAAATCAGGCATTATCTTTATTCCATTGTAGGTGTCCTATTGTGTTTTAGAGAATTACATTTTTGGTAGATCTTTTATTTGTACAATCCTACCGAAGTAATAAACTAACACGAGCCATCAGAAATTTTGAATCAAAATCACTAAAGTAAATGAATTGAAGCATCCACCCAAATCAAACTTGGAGAGGAATAGACGGGATAAAACTCGCTTGAAATATAATCAATAAGGGTAAGGTAATGAAATTCTGCTACAATGCTATTATTTTTTATAAATCTGAGTTAAGTCTCTCTTTGAGGACTTTTTTGCCATGCTTCGAAAACTTTATCAAATCCAAATCCAAAGCCAAAAGCCAAAGAAAGATTTACGATTATATCAGCAGACAATTTCACTTGGTCTGCAAAGCTTGAAAATATAAGCAATGTAATTATTGCGCTGAAGGGAATCCATATCAATTCTCCTACTCCCAGTCTTATTGATGCTGTATTCAATGTATCCTTACTAATAGCAAAAACTCTACTCGTTAGTACACCCAATGCTATTATCCAGAAATATTCAGGCTTGCTGAAATCTAGTGCGTTAACCTGATAATGCAATGGTATTGAGAGGACTTTTATATTTCTCAACAATGCTTCTGGGACCTTTGAAGGTAACTCTGCAGTAGTAGCGTTACCTAGTAATTCAGTGGACTCGTTGTCTGGAGTGGAATCGCTAGGTTCAATTTCTTGAGTGTCTCCTAGACGATAAACTATCTTTAATTCATAGTTTCCCGTGTAATTTGCCACATGCAAGGGATGTCCAACTTTCATTGTTAGGTTATAACGCGTGAAAAGTGGATCTTCGGTGAGCCTTGCATCAAACTGAGACAGCAGAGAGCTTGTGTTGCTGGCTAAAAGTGGTGCAGATATGAAACTAGCTTTCCTCAGACTTGGGTCTTTAAAGTAAATATCTACATTCATTTTCGTGTATTTTGAGTAAAAGAAATTTGAAAGTGGAATCAAAATGTTGGCCTCCTTTCTTACGACTACAAAAATATCTGTGTTGTTTGCCGTAATTACTTCTTGATTAACTGGTGTGTAAACATTGGCCAGTGTGAAATACATTGTTACGATAAATCCAACAATCAATATTATTAGAACAATATAGAACCACTTGCTTGTTTTTGCTGTAGTCGTCGTCGCCATTATATTAGATAAAACACACCATTAATCCTAATATCTAATTGTGCGGTTTCATATTTTTGAATTTTATAGGATTTATGATTATTATTTTGAACTAGAACTTTTATTGAATAAATTCAACTAGGCAAATCACATACGAACAAATCTAAGAAATTCTTCTTAGAGCGTATAACAAACCTATTCTTGTTTCGTGTTGTTCGTTCTCCTCGACATGTAAGAAACTCAAACCCAATTCCTTTGGCAACCGAATTCCTCGAAATGGAAGACGTTCTAAAAAGGACAATTTATCTTCTAAAGTATCAATTTCCGAGATTCTGATTGGAAAGTACCTGCGTAAATCATCAATAAAAGGTTGTATACTATTTTTAGACGACCATTCGCTCATCCATGTGCCTACAGCGAAGTCTGATGTTACCAACCTAATTTCATCATGAAAAGGAGTTGGATCATCTAATCTAAGTACGTTTCCCTCGGTAAGTACGTCTGACCTACCTCTTAACATATTTGCAAATGAATATCTCATATCTATTTCTCCATCTTCGTAATTAAAATAAAACAGCTGAGATCGCGGTGAAAGCGATGAATCAGAAACCAGCATACCTTCCCAAGTTCCGGCAAGTTCCTTTTCACTAGGTTTGTGGCTTAATTCATCACTGTGAAATAACGTCATTAAATCATTCTCAGTTAGGAAATTTACATCATATACTCTGGACATGCTAAAACTAAATAGCTCTCTTCCTTTAGCAAAAGGACCTAAAAATGCTTTACCAATAATTGTGTTCTCATCAACCATTTTCAACAAATCATATGCGCTAGAGTAAGGAAATTCAGTATATTCTAAATGTATTACCTTACCATATCCAGGCACATATTTTTCCGTAGCAATATTTTTTGCCCGGACTTGGGTTTCGAAGGGATGTGTTTCGCCTTCCATCCTACCGTTTTCAACTTGTCTAAACCTTTTGTAAAATCCACCAAAGAATCGAAGTGCAGTTGTCATTAGATCGTTATCTCTGCCATAGAATCCCTTCCAGTACAGATTGTTATAGATTTTAAGTTCATTTGGATCAAATTTCCAATTCTTGCCAATAATTATTTTTTCCTCATCAGAATTTGCGAGTGAACTAAAAAGGCTCTCTCTATGTTGCACTACTGCAAACTTTTCTGATATTTGTTCTGTTTTACAATACCTTGGTTGCGTTAATTGACATGTGTTACCATAATTCACCTGAACGTTTATGTCCTTCCA
Organism: Nitrososphaeraceae archaeon; assembly: GCA_044870765.1. Classification (GTDB taxonomy): domain Archaea; phylum Thermoproteota; class Nitrososphaeria; order Nitrososphaerales; family Nitrososphaeraceae; genus TA-21. The sequence goes on along the minus strand of JBIOZG010000016.1, from coordinate 26,472 downwards.
CTTTTTAATAATTTTGTCTGCTGTTATTGTCGCAAGTGCCATTACAGTTAACTGCGGATTAACTCCGAGTGCTGTGGGAAAAACGCTTGCATCGCAGACATATAAATTATTAAATCCAAATACCTTGCAATCAGAATCGACCACACATTCGGCTTTGTTATTTCCCATCTTATTTCCACCCTGAGGATGTGCAGACCCGAGCATAAGGTTATCGGGGTTCTCCCTTACTGCGTCTTTTAGTTTTGGGATATCAGCTTTCGTACCTATTTCAGGAACATCCCTATGTGATGTAATGACAGATTTAGCTCCTATGCTAAACCACATCCTTGCCAAAATTCCCATACCTCTAGCCATATCTTCTGTTGTTTGTTCTGATAGATTGTATACAACCTTTGGATTACCATTATACGAAATCAAAACTTTACCTACAGAATCATCTCTGGTTAAAATTCCAGCCATTGTATATCGATTATAGTTTTGCATCATTCTTTTATGATCAGTTCCCATAGTGGGTATAGCAAGGGCCATTTGAAAAATGGGCAAAAATATGCTCTCTATTAAAAACCCTCCTTTTTCTTTTCCGTTGGTTACACCAAATTCATGACATGTATATGACATTGGTATTCCCCTGTTACCAAAAATTTCTTCATCAAAAAGCCCCATTACAAAGGGTGCTGGGTGGAGTGCAAGGCCTTTGCCGGCTTTTTCGCCGCCTACCAAAGATTTTTGTAAAAGATTTGAAGATGCAATCGCACCAGCTGAAAGAATGACTACTTTGGCATTTACCCTAATTCTATATGACTCTGAACCTTTGGAATCGATGAATGTTCCATTGACTCCCGTCACCAAGCCATCCTTGTGTGTAATCAGGTCGGCTCGGCAATTGCAATATGCGTCATAATCAAGTTTATCATTACTCAACGCGTCATGGATGTATGTTACAAGCATACTTTGTTTGGTATCATAATGACAACCAAGGTGACAGAAACCACATTTTACGCATGATTGGAGAGTATTATCTGATAGAGAAGGTCCGCAATTTCTATGATTGTTTGAATGAACAATATGATTGCCTTCAATGAGAAATTCTTCGCATGCCTTTCTCAGTTTTTTGGCGTTAACGTTTAACTCATCTTCAGTAACCTTTTGTATATTGATACGCTCTGAGACTTCATCATTAGCCTTATCCCATTCAGCCTTGGAAATTGAAACACCCATTTTTTCCCACTGTTGAATAACAAGATCTGGTATCCTGAAACACACTGCGTCATTTATCACTGTTGATCCGCCCAAGCATGATCCTTGGGCTATTACGATTCGTAGATTGGATGTAAAATTTGCACCAGCATTTTTCCATAATATAGGTATCATGTCTGCTTCTCTTTGATTCATTGATTCTCCATCATAATACGGTCCTCTTTCTAAGATAACTACCGATTTGCCGGATTGTGCGAGCTTTCCTGCCAATATGGCACCAGCCGCACCAGAACCAATTACGCAAACATCTACATTGCAGACCTGATCAGAATTGATTATACTGTATCTTTCTTTGCGCTTTTCAAAAATCTCGGTACCGTAAACACTATTGGTCATTTTCATTTCTCCCATGATAATTTATGACTATGGCCGGGCGATTGTAATGGGTAACGAGGAACTTGTGGTCCATCGTAGTGAATTTTTTCCCAAATAACCTCATTGGTATAGATTAGCCAAGCATTAATAGAACTAAGTAAAAGTCTGAAATTTCTCTGAAAGTCACTATTGTTTAAGGTAATTGTGTCTCCTACAGAGGAAAATGCAGCTAAAATTCTATCGTTATTCCAATAAAGATCTGTACTTTTTTGTTCAGTTTTCTTTTCTAAAGAATCAAGAGTAATATCCATTGGTATGTTGATAGTTCCGCTCTTATTATCATCAGACTCAAACTTGATAGTATCTGTCCTATGTACTATCTGTCCACTTGCGTTTCTAAGCATTAAATAAATATCAGGCTTCCTTTCAACCCAGCTATCTGCAAAGGCTGAATCATCAAAACTAATTTGAAATGAGCCATCTGGATTTGTCATAGAAGACTCTAACATGTCATCGTTATAATCTTCAAACAATTTTTGGTCACTGTCCATGGCCTGTATAAATATATTATTTATTGGTTTACCTTCAGAGTCAACTATTTTCCCTTTGATTAGATATTTCATGTGTAGTAGCCGTAAACCTACTATAAATGACTTTTTCTGGGAATGATTTTTTAAACTTACGGTTAAAACTATAATATTGTCTTTCAAATTTGTCCGTTGGTGCCAACATGCAAAGGAACTCTTAGACCATTTAAAACGGGACAGAATTAAAATGAAATAAAGTATGGTAGCAAATAATTTTGCATTATAAAACATATGGTTTCATAATTTATGATAGGCAAAATCAAAAAATTTTACCATTAAATATAAAAAACTAGTATTTGCATTCTAATTTTATTCTTAAAGGTAGTTTCTTATATTTAGTACTAATGTGGGTAACGAAAATTCTTTTCCATCTTTTTCTTGTCTGGCTTGCCACCATATTAGTAAGCCGGCACCAAGCAATCTACCGATTATACTCCAAAATAGAATTGCTGCACTTGGAATTCCAAGTGGATTATTCCATACTGCATATGATCCTGTAGGATGATAGTAGTATAAAATCCAATCACCTATATTGCAGGTGTTCACAAAATTTTCACCTGTTTCATTCATATACCATAATGGTAAACCGTGCTCAAGTCTTAGAACTCCCCAGAGTGGAGAATCCATTACTACCGAAGAGATTAATGCCCCTGCTACAAATAATTCTACCCTCTTTGGAGTCCACAAAGCCAGGAACAATCCTGGAATTAAATGCCCTATAACGTTCCAAGGTTGATATATATAGTCACCTCCAAACATACTTCCAATAGATATTGGCTGGCATTTTTCATCACAGCTCTTTTGTACTTGATTTGGACAGTATGCTAAGGAATCAAGGACGTTGAACCAAGCGCCATATGCTAAAGATATTGCTATTACAATCAATACTCTTCTCTTGTTCCAAGTGCGCGAACCAGAGCGATTTGTATTCAACAAGTACGAACACCTGTTTTTTATAAACCACTAAATCATCTATAAAGTTTCTTTACTACAAGTACATAGTATCTTTGATTATATTGCAATTAGCTTTAAGCTTTAAAGAGTCATAATAATTAGTATCAACATAGAATCAATAACCTAACCTTTCACTTTTGAAGAAGACGTCCATTTAATTTTTATTAGGCACAATATTTGATGATGAAGTTAAAGATCTAGATTTTCTACAAATATTACTTCATCATAAGTATAATTTAATTTCACGAATTTAATTATTTTTTAAACAATAAACAATAAGGAAAAGTAGCCAAGAAACTTTCACTAGTTTTTTGAAGACTATACTACTCTTTGTTATTCATAATTTTTCGGCGCCGAAAAATTCGGTATTAAATCACCCCATGGCTATGAAATTAATTGTGAGAACTAATGAGGTGCATTTAGTACCTATTTACCATCAATTACTATCACAATATTTTAACAGGATTGATAAAAATCCATTGCGCCTCATCAAATGACATATCTACTACAATCTTATAGTCTTGATTCATTATGTCATGGGGCATAGAAAAATTAAAATTTGCACAAACTTTTAGAGGTTTTGTACCACAGTCGTTACTACCCAGTTCCAAAATTGGGATAGAATTTTCGGTAATCTGTTTATCTTGAATGGTGCTGTCGACCAAATAAATTTTGACCATATTTGGAGCTAGATTAGTGCCACACATATCGTTGCTATCACACTCAATTTGCAGAGATTGGGTTTCGTTTGTAAGCAGCGTCATATTTTTAGCATTTTCAGCATTAGTGTCATTTATAATGACGGTTTCATCCCCAAAATCCAGCGAATAGTCTGCTCCGAATTTGTACTCAGCACTATTTGATTTGATTAATGCTTTTGGTATTTTGTCAAATCCAACAGGTTCAAATTTTATGGCATTCACATGTATTGATTGCAAGATTATGGGATTTAAGACTAAAAGTAATGTCCCGATAATGAGGATTATAATATTAATTGTAACGGGCATGATATTTTATACTATATATGTAATTAATTAAATCTTGTGCAAAGATACAAGCTAAAATGGCCATAAGATGAGCGGAATGTCTGAATTTACCATAAAAAAATTTTTATAATACAGTGACAATATCAAGGCATGACAGGAACTGTTCTATACGATAGTAATGATATTGGAAAATGGAATGATGGTACTGCAAAGACAGTCAAGACGTTTGACGATAGATTCCCAAAACCTTTTGTGAATGGGAAAGGCTTTGAAATGCACGCCTCCGGAGACCCACGCTTAATATTGGATGGTTCGGGAGTAGGCAAACTTGAGGCAGATGGAGGACATGGCCGCCTCTACATAGATTCTGCTAATTATAAGGCAGTAACAGAATACGAGTTGAGATTCGATGATGATAAAATAGACAATCATACTTGTCAAACACAAAGTCGACACCAAGAGGGTGGAGAAGGTCCTAATAGATTTGGTGGAATAAGCCACATGATAGATAGAAAGAAAAAGAAATGTGGATCCAAGGTTGAAAAATTCCATAATGAACATATCAGAGGACCTGAGCCAGATTTGCCTAAAGATATTGATATAGGAAAATGGGTCAAAGTAAGGTTGACAGACATACCTAATGAAGAGAAAAAGTCAATTTCTTCAAAGATGGAAATAGACTTCAATGATGGTAAGGGATTTGTAAAGTGTGTAGAAGAAGAATATAAAGGATTAGAAGACTACATGGTTGATGAATCCTCTTTCAAGGAAAGAAGTTACACGTGGTTCAGAGTCAATAATACAAAGACTGGAAGCATAAGTATAAGGAATATAAGACAGACTTCAATCTAGTCTTAATATTTTATTCACTCAAAAATAAAATCACAGATGCGTTTCGGGCTAGACTACCTAAGAACTGCTTCTTGTAATTACTTCATTACTGAATTAAATGCCTTTAACTCTATTTCTTTCAATATATCTGTTAAATTAGGATCTATCTTTAATGCCTTTTCATAATAATTTCTGGCCTCATCATATTTGCCAAGATTATACATTATGAAGGCAGCAGTAGATAGGGAATATTCGTTAGGCGCAGATTTGAGAGATTTTTCAATGTTTACTAAGGCCTCGTCATTTTTACCGAGTTTCGCTAGAACAAATGCTTTTCCATTCAAGGCATCTTCAACATAACTGCCATTTATCTCTAAGACTTTATCATAGGAGGCAATTGCTTCTTCATATCGTTCCAAGCCATCTAAATCTATAGCTTCATTAATCAAAGCATCTAAATCTGTCGAATTTATTGCTAACGCTTTATCATAAGAGGCAATTGCTTCTTCATATCGTCCCAGGTTATCTAAAGCAACACCTTTGTTATACAAGGTATTGGCGTCTGTCGAATTTATTGCTAACGCTTTATCATAGTAGGTAATTGCTTCTTCATAGCGTCCCAGGTTATCTAAAGCAACACCTTTGTTAATCAAGGTATTGGCGTCTGCCGAATTTATGGTCAACGCTTTATCATAGTAGGTAATTGCTTCTTCATAGCGTCCCAAGTCAACTAAAGCAATACCTATGTTCATCAAGGCAGCAGAATCGTTTGGATTAATAGCCAATACCTTTTGGTAGTAATATACCGCTCCTGTAAAATCAAGCAAATCATAAAGTACAAATGCCTTACCAAATGATGCATCTGCATTATTAGGATCTAATTCTAGTGCATCGTTAAATTTTTCCAAAGCTCCCTTCTTATCACCTGAGTTATAACTCGTCCAGCCTTGATTAACGAGTTCTAAACTTTGAATAGCCATTTCTTGACTTTGAATAACCGTATCTTTTTGTTCCACTTTATTTTGTGTGCCAATTGCAGTTAGTGAAATTCCAATTACGATAGCTACAATAATTGGTATAATTACTCGTTTCCTAAGTAGAGATCTTCTGAACTTTGTATTTTGGAGTTCCCACTTTTTATTAGAGTCTATGATTGGTTTAACCAGCCTATCATGAGTCAGCTCATACCATGGTGAGCCAGATCTCCATTCCCTTCTTATTAGATATTGGCCTTCAAGTGAGTCCACTACTTTGTTATCCATTCCTTCAGTTGACGAAGTACTTCTGTGAATGATACTTCTTGTCCCGCTAGGTGTAATTAATTTTTCTTCACACCAGTTTCGAATCTTCTTCTCACTACTCCCGATATTTTTTGCAACATCAACGGCTTTATCATAAAACTCTTCTAGGGCGTTATCTACGTTTGATATACCTTCTTGTTTTAATTTGATTTTCTCAGTAGTTTCTTTTTGTGTTCTTTCATTCCACCACTTTCTACACACCACTTGAAGATGTATTGGCTCTACAAACTCGCCTTCTAGTTGTTGTAGATCCCCGTTTGGAAGTTCCAGGTATGTTTTTAAAAGATCATTAACCAGCTCATCAACTTCTAATTTAATACCTTCTGCTTCTTCCTGGCTAAGATTCTTAAGTATACCTAATAAAGGACCTGTTATTGCCAGTGTAGCTTCATCACGTCGTAATTTTTCTAACCTAAAGCTTGGTCTTAGTTTCTCAGGGACAATGATTCTATAAGGATCCAATTGAGCCAGGTAATCTTCTCTTATAATAAATACCACTCTGAGTAAAGGATTATTATCCAATGAATCGGAAATTTGTTCAAAGAAATCCTTCCGTTGACCTATCCATTTGTTAGGAAAATGAATGAACAAATCCTCCAATTGGTCAAATATTAATACCTGAGGTGTAGGATTCGTATCTTTGTTTCTTTTAACGGGAAAATTGTAGTCCAAAAACTCAAATAAAGAAAGTTCAGATAATGACTGAGAATCTATTTTTTTTCTAATGAGATCATCTTCTACAGTATCTCGAATGTAGAGAAGAGCGTTGTATATGTATGAGTTATCGGTGGGTTTTAGCTGAGTAATGGCAACTCTAGTCATGGGTAAAACATCAAAACCCTCGCTTTCTAAAGCTGGAATAATTTCGGCATTAAATATTGATGTTTTACCAGCTCCAGACTGAGCATACACCAGAGTAAGTTTGTGGGACATGATTCTAGAAATTATTTCGTCTTTTTCAGTATCTCTTCCAAAGAACTTTGATTGATCGCTAGGATTTTTTCTGAATGCCCGCGGACCAATATAGGGATTAGAAATATCATTATCATTGCTGCTTGATTCTGTTCCTAATGGAGAAGATAATTTAATCATGTCAGTCAAAATGTCATCTACCCTCTAATGGCGAACTTGTTTTAGTATCAATTTTACTCGTAAAATCCTGCCAACGTTTATCCAACTCAATTAGGAATTCCGATAGATTTTTCCAGGAAACACGTATTTGAAATACATTTGAGATATACTGGTCAATATATTTTTGCATTTTCAATTGATCTTTGTTGGAAATGGTAGGTGGACTTTGAACAGCAATACTTATTTTTCTTTCCTCGGCAGACAAAATAGCAAGAAAATTCAAGAGACCCTGAAATATTGCGCGAAAATTTATATCTTCTAATTTATATCCTAAAAAGAGTAAAGATGATTTTTGTAATTTATTTCGTATTTTGCTGGGTATAATAATATCATGATTTTTATTTAATTCTACCATAAATTGAAGATACTCTTTTTCAGTGAGTACCATCGATTTGGGAGCTTCAATATCTCCAAGAATATGGTATATCAATGGATTATCCGGTGTAGGCTCATATCCCTTTTTATTAAACACAGAAGGTTTCCCAGTAGTTCTTGCGTACTTGTCCAATTCATCACTCCATCTACAAAATTCACTTTGTGGTGATTTAGAACGATCTTTGGATAAGGCCAATTCCATGAACTTGTCATAGTTCGTGGTCATGTATAATGGCAAATCAAGTCTAGCTAAAATGTCATATGGTGACTTGTCTTTGAGTAGGGAAGAAACTCCTATGTCACTAAGTATGTCTTTTAGCATACTCTTTGGATAAGCCAATTTGTCGTTAAATGATTTCTCTATTTCCAAAAATTGTGCTAATCTTGCCAATTGGTTGGGCTCTTCTAGTATATCTGCCCTAGACAAGGTATACAGATCCTCTAGAGGATATCGATCTTTTTCTTTCCATTTTTTGATAATTTCCTTACATATAGATTTTAATGATTTAGCATCATGTTGATTAATTGAAAATATTCCCGATCCAATAAAAGGAATACATGTTTTGTTGTGTATTGAAGTCAATAAATTGATCCAGTCTTCTTCAGATAGACCGCTTTGCCATTCATCTTCTTTTTTTATTTGAGACGGGTCTTCATCATGCAGAACTTCTTCAAAAGCAATACCTTTTTCTTTAAATGTCTTGAATATTTGATTTATGCCACTGCCCCAATCCGGAAATAAGTCTACAGACTGAATTTCTTCTAATATTTCGTAAGGCATTTCGCAATTATCCAGCCTAGCAGGAATCATAAAAACTTCCTTTTCCGGAAATTGCTTAGATGCTTCTATCGCGTATTTTAACTCATCTTGTATATAGCCTATTTTTTTGAGCGTTGTTGAAGAAATAAGTGGTATAAAAAAGCGACTTTTTTTAATGGCTTGGTGGATAGAGTATTTCCAATTGTATCCTGGCAGAATAGCTTCCTTATCCAACCAAGGTTCTAAACCACGTTTTTGCAGATCTTTATAAAGTCTTTTTGCTGATTCCTCATCTTCTCTTGCATAACTTATAAAAACAATTTTAGAAGATTTATCCAAATTATATTTTCTCGATTGACTTAACGCGGAACAGCTTATAAAATTTTATATTAAATTTATGATTAATATCAGTAAATCACCAAGATTAAAGTGTTTTAAGATTAAAGGAACTAAATTATCTGTTGGTGTCAATGATTTTGGCTTCCACTATCGTCTCAGCTCATTTGACACTTTAAGTAACTCTTCTTCAGCCTTATATGCCCACTCAATATTTTCGCCCCGTTTCTCACGCGCTTCCCTTATCAAGCGCAAGTTACGAGCTGTTGTCTCTAGTTCCCACGAAGCTCTAGCAGACGCAAGCGCTTCAGATAGAGCCTTCAGCCCATTTGTTTCATCTTTTAAAATAATGGATAACTCTAGCTTCGTTCCATAGTCCCAATAGTCTGCCTTTCCGGATGCTATCTTGCGCTCAAAGGCGTACCTAACTACAGGTATCAATTCAAGCCTTCTGGAATCAGGCGGATTCTTTATCTCCATTAGAGTAACCAAATTTATTCCAGGATAGGCATCTCGCCAATCAGCTTCGAAGCCTTTCAAATATGCCTCTATTGCTTTGTCGAGGTAGCCTTCTGCACGGAAATTGTTACCGCTTTTTAATGCTGATTCCCACCTATCTTTATACACTCGTCCCAAAATACCATATGTTTCACTACTCGGCCCACGCTTATCTATGAGACTGACAAGCACTCTTTCGGCTTCATCGCCTTTTCCAGCTCTATTGAGCGCTAGCCCTAGTTGTTCTTGAACCATTACTGTGACGGCAAGCTCTGGTGGCATTTTATTAACAAATTCCACCATTTGTATCCAATCGTCCCTTGTTTTCGCCAGTTCCCGATATGAAAGAAAGATATCTATTATGACACCAGCTTCCAGATTCTTAATCTCTTCATCAGTAACAAACTTTCTAAATGCTTCGAATCCTTGTTTTCGTACCTGTTGTAATTTCTCTTTGTACTCTTCTGAGTATCTAACTCGATCGCGAAATACGTCAGTCTTTATGTGTTGTATATCTGGAAAACCTTCAACCAGTTGGAAAACTGGGCTGTCCTTCGCTTTCATCCGCTGAGCCTCCAATAGACGATCTACTAACAGACTTTTAGCAACGTCATTTTTCTCTGGCTCCCCATTGCCCATCAGTTTATACGGAATGGCTCGCATTGGAGCAAGATCAAATGGATTCTGCATCAATCCATCTGCAAAAACAAGAATGGTACTCCAGGGACGGACTGCATGCCTTATTCCTAATTCATAGAATACGTTAGCATTAGCAGTAGATAGATCTGCTATAGCATACTCACATAGTATGAGACGCTCGAACATAGGTTTATGTATAATTCCTCCGACTTTTTCCTCATCTGCTCGTATAGGCTGTAATCCAGCATTCAGCACTGAAGGTAAGATTACGGATTCATACACCGAATCAAAATTTACAGTAACATTTCCAATGGCAGCTTTCTTGCCAAATGGCATCGCTACAAAACAAAAAGGTTTCACTGCTATACAAGGCTAATTGTACTTATTAAATCAGTTCTTCTTTTTACTAGAGCTCCGACTGGAACTGTTCCAATGAAGATTTATACCTAGATTCTTCTGAAGTATCTCAAGTATTCTTAATGGACTCAATCCCTTGCGTTGATTATTCCTTCTTGGCCACTAAACAATAACAATTAAGTTCGACATATGATGTCAATATCATTGATAATAACTACTTAGTACTAGTTTTTTCTTCTATTTTGTGACTAGTTTTTTCTTCTTCTATTTTGTGAATCTTTGATACAGCCTGTTTCATATTCTGGACCCAAACCTGGTGTTCCATCAGAAGGATTTGTTCGGTCGCGTTTACTAGTTTATCCCTATTTTTAATATCATTTCTTTCGTTATCCGTTAATGACGCCCACCATACTTGTATGTTGTTTAGACCATTTAACGATTGGTTATATTTTATCAAAGTATTTTCAATCTGATTGTATTGAAGGTAGATTGTAAAAACGGATACAAATGTGGCAGTTAGGGCTACCCACAATTCTAAACCTATGGCCGCAATAAATGTTCCCACCCCTCCTCCTATGAGAATGAGTATTTGTAGAACCATAAGATTTCTATACATTTTTTTAGTTCTTTTTTGATAGAAACTTATCTGTGGTTCTAATCGAGCATTGACGTAATTGTCGGATGTAAGAGTACTGTACCCATCATCCTGAGACTTATCTGCCCCAAACATCTTTGGTGGGATTTGTCCCTCATATTTTCTTAGTGAACTAAGAGCCACCTCTGTTCCCATCAACTGATTTGAAATTGTTTGTATTTGATTGAACAAAACATCTTCAGGTTTCGTAATTGGTTGATTATCAGAAACCGACTTTGGACTGTATTTTCCTACTGTCGTTCGGAATTGATATATCTCACTTTTTAAAGTTTCTGCTGCAGTTCTTAGATTAACCCATTTGTTACCAAATCTAAAAAATGTTGAAATTGCAACAAGTGTTGATATTGCTATAGGGATTATTATTATCAAATTTTTTAACCACGGAACAAACCAAATATTCTTATCGAAATAGCTTTCTGACAATACAAGGATTGTAACTATTACACCTAACAAGAGAATATAAAATTGCATTTTTCTATATAATGATTGTTGCAGACCAGCATTAAGATCATATTGGCTAAATAGTCTCCAGGCTTGTTTAAGAATGACTTTATCTTGATCTTTACTATTATCATTTGATGGCGAGATGCCCATCTCCATTAATGAAAAAACTGGATCATATAAATAACCTTTTTGGATAATTCCCAGTAATATTATAATATCCAAACAAGAAAAGATCTTGAACAACAAAACTCGAGCTGAAGATAGCTAAAACGAAGAAAAAGGCACTGACGGGAATATTTTCTCGGTATGAAAATATCTCAATATAGCCTCCTGGTGGTTGAACTTGGCAATAAGAGATATCCAAGATAAATGTAGAAAAAAAGGAACTTATCCTGTGATCAGTATTTGGAGAATAAGCATTATTTAAAAATGGACAAAAATACTATATATACAAATGTGTTTTAACAATGAATTGTACATCAATTTTAGAAAATTTTCTGATGCTGAGCACCATCTGGACTATATTTCATTAGATAAAAAAATTCTAAGTTATAATTATGAGGATCAATTGAATATTTCAATTACGTTTGTCTTATCACAGGTCAAAAAGGAGATTTACTAAGATTGTATAAATATGAAAACGAGCTGAATCTATCTTTAGAAGAACTTGACATTATAGATATTACTACATCAACCAATCAGCTACGCGCTGCTCTGAATAATCTTGACGAACTAGCTGAATCAATAAGTAAAATCGGTTTGTTGCAACCAATTGTAGTTAGGAGTAACAGTTCAAATAAACATGAAGTTGTTGCTGGAAACAGAAGACTAAATGCTTGTAAGATGTTAGGTTGGAGAAAAATCACTTGTCATTTAGTAAAGCTAGATGATAAACAGGCTTTTGAGGCTTCAATTGTAGAGAATGTACAGAGAAATACCCTAAATCCGATAGAAGAGGGTCTAGCATATAGAAAATATGTTCGAGAATTTGGTTGGGGAGGGGTTTCAGAGCTTGCAGAAAAATTGTCAAAAAGTACTTCCTACATATGCAAACGAATAAAATTAACTGAGTTGCCAAAAGAAATGATAGATTTACTTTCTAAATCTGAACTTAGTGTCTCTATCGGAGAAGAGTTGCTACCAATTGCAAATAAACGTACACAGTCAATTTTAATAGAAATCGTAAAAGAACGACAATTATCTTCAAGAACGGTACGTAAATTAGTAAAAAGCTTAGCAAACAAAAATTTGGATGAAGATCTTTTATACCAATTCAACGACAGGACTGACTATGATAATATATGCAAGATATTTGACAAGATAATAATTTCTATAAAATTATTAATAAAAAAATTGGCAGCTATAATAGAAACCGTAGAAGACAAATGGATTATTTATGAGGTCTTGATGCAACACAAACATAGATTACATGAGCAGATAGATCTCCTAATAAAGGAAAGGAGAAAATACAAAAAATACTCACGTATTTTAGTAAAATATTCTTGATTTTATTATTTAGAAATAATCTTGTGCTAGGATTATTATATACATACTAAAATATTAAAAAGGACAAAAACTTGTAATCTTTAATGAGTACTAACGTTATCTTAGATGAATACGACTTTAGGAAACTAAAACCTAGAGCACGACTGAACAAGCTCATAAAAATTATCAAGACTGAAAAGAATGATGAGTCAAGAAGGTGGGACGCTGTATGGTTATCAGGTGAAATACTTGATGATAAGAAAAATGACTCACTACGACCAGAAATAGAAGACTTGATGGTATGGGTTTTAGACAATGAAGAAAACGGAATTGTGAAACATGAAGCGGCGTTTCAGATTGGCTTGAGGAACATGCGTGACAAGATTCCAAATTTGGTTGATTGTGCTGTGCATGACAAGTCAGACGTTGCAAGACATGAGGCTATAGAAGCTCTTGGCATGATGCGAGTTCAAGATTCTGATGTGAAAAAAGTGCTAGAAGGATTGACATATGTCGATAGCAAAGCAGTAAGTGATACTGCTAAATTCGTTCTGAAAAGACTAGAGAGACTAAAAGATAAGGGGTCATATAAAGGAGAAGCTATCGTATAATTGACATGTCGTATATGCGGACAGATTCAACCAGATTATCATGAAGTTCAACTTGGCAAAATGACGTATTGCTTGAAATGTGCAATAATATACATTCATAAAATATTAGTGAATACGGATAACGCGGAATGAAATGGATTTAATTCCAGCAGATATAACACTGGCAGTAACACTAGGAGGAATCTTTGTTCTTTGCTCTACATTCCCTCAAGTGATATTGACATTGCGAACAAGGAAAACAAGAGATATCAGCCTACTTCTTACAATATTCGCTGTTGCAGGATTAGCGGCTTACGTCTATTATGCAGCCAGAACAGCTCAATGGATTTTTGCAATAGCAGATGGAATTGATATGAGCATGTGGGCTGTCGTATTGGCTATTAAAGTCAATAATGTTTGGAAGAACAACGAGAAGGGAATAATATTCAAAGATGGTACTTTCTGCGTTAAGTTCGGTCACTGGTATATGGGTAAATCTGATAGATGTTTAATCTGTAATGAAGAGAAAAAATAAAAATAAAAAGAGAAGGTTAGCGTCTGTGTCTTATCAGAGCTGATATGTGGACATTTAACATTGATACAAATCAGCAAATACTCATTAGGAAAGAACTTCTAAACTATTTTGCAAATTTTTCGGCGCCGAAAATATTAGATGGAAACGTATTATAAGATCCATTTCCTGGCTCTGATAAGCAAGTCATTTTAAATAATGAGAAAACATACTTGATATATCTTAGTTGGTAACATTATTGGAACGTCCGTAAGAGTTTATATTAAACATTTACCACGAAACTATTAATGCATTAATTTCAACACACATTATTACTTTGTAATGACCTTAACGATATATATTTCTGTTTATGTCTATAGGACTTTGAACGAGGCAATATGCAAGAATACTCATGATTCATGATAAACTAAATCCATTTGTTGAGTAGTATGCATCAGAATTTACTATTTACGACACGTGATATTTATAATATATATTAAATGTTGCCTGTCGATTAATAGTGATTCTATCGGTTAGCATCAGATTGAAATAAGGTTACTAGAGATCCGTAAATGTATCGTATGTATACCTCGATGATATATCAAGCAGATTAGAAGGTCTAACCCTACCTTGATAAATAGGATCGAATGCTACGCTTTCTGTTATTGGGAAAAGAAGATCGTTTAGACGATGTCGTCTTAATGCTGCCGAAGCACTAGAATTAGGAACATATTTTGGATTTTGAAAAATCTGTTGCCATCCTGACCAAATTCTGTCAACATTACAATGATTCAGATAAAAGATTGGATCGTTTGGTGATGTTGCAGGTCCCATATCTCCACCTACCCATACATGCACTCGATTATGATTCCTGGGTCCGTCTGGCCATCCTTCTAGCTCATTTCGAAACCCTGCAGAATTAACGTCCCATGGAGGCGAATCATATATTACATTTGGGGCGCCCCTGCGAACTGCGTTTCGTACCTCTGTCCTTGTTGGTAACCTAGCAGGGAAACCAGATCCTAGGGCTCGTCGTAATGGCCTTTGCACTGAGACCAATGTCGGGTCCATGGAACCTGGAGCAAATCCCTGTTCTATGTTTATTTGCCATTGACCTGCCCTAAATGGACCTGTTGTAACGGGTGAACCATTTCCACCCATACAGTTATTCGCCCAAATTGCAGCTTTTTTTTGTTGGAATGGAGTTAGCTCACCATCTGCTGCCCAATTCCAGTAAGGAAGTCCGAAATTAGAATCATTCAAAACGCGTTGAAGATGGTATTCAAGCAAAATTAGCAGCCACCTGTGCCATGGAAGGAATACTGGACCACGGTGTGCTGCATTTCTACCACTGCCAGAATTAGGCGGAGTTTGGGTCATCATAGAATGAAAATGCCATATAACAAAAATGTCGTAAGTATTTGGCCAGTCAGGACGCAGAAAATCATTCTTTAATAGCTTGACTCCTTCGATGTATTGGTCTCTTACAGTAGAGTTGCTTAGTATATTTCGTCTAACAACTGCCAAATCAATTACCTCCTTTTACTTCTCCTGGCCCGCTTTCTGAATTGGCTTGGAAAAGAATCAATAAGTTGCTTGACTAGTTCAACAGTTGAAGAAAAAGAGTAAGCCGGCATTGCATGTGTAGATACGTTTCCATCATTGCCTACATATACGTGTCCTCCAAGAGGTCTGTTATCCACTCTAATATCATAATGGGTGCGAATAGTTATTTTATGCCCTTTGTATTCTGCTTCGCGAATAGAATCGTGTGAACCCATATCGTGTTGTGAGTGACCTACAACTATTGCTCTGCCTGCCTTTAATTTTTTATAAG
Organism: Nitrososphaeraceae archaeon; assembly: GCA_044870765.1. Lineage (GTDB taxonomy): Archaea > Thermoproteota > Nitrososphaeria > Nitrososphaerales > Nitrososphaeraceae > TA-21. Next base: position 10,623 of record JBIOZG010000016.1, on the reverse strand, counting down.
AATCAGCCAGAATGTCCTTTTTATTACTGTGATTGTGTGAATGTGAATTGTGAGAATGGCCGGAAGAATGAGAATGAGAATGAGCTTTAGAATGTGACAATTTCATGTCTTTGACTTTCCTTTTACTGGATTTTACCAAATTTACTCATCAAATAGCGATGGGAGAGGTAACTGATAAGCTTTTTTTTTCTAAATCAAAATCTGTAACTTTAAGAGCAATTTACCAATGGCATTATATCCTATGTTACTCTGATACTGTGATAAGTATCAACGTACTTGACCTTGCATCTTGATTCTGATTACTTGAGTTGGCTTTTATTCAAGTCCATCATATACATTAAATCTTTAAATTCTTGTAAGTAAAGATCTCTCTATATAAGGAAATTAGAAATTTCTAACTCTGACTAATCTGAAAAACCAGATCCGCCCCGACGGCCGAAGACCTAAGTATCTTCGTTACTATTTTTGAAATAAGATTTTATTTTATAAACTTAATGTATAAAATATTTTCCATACATGGAACATTAACAGTTACGTCAACTCGAGCATGATTGAAATCTTTTCATATTATAACAACCTATTCGACAACACTTCTTACCCGCGCTGATTTGGGTGTACTCCTTTAAAGTTACAGGTCTATGTAACTGGGAATCTTTTTTCATTCGTGACATCTAAATTTGGATATTAATTTCACGTGCAGATAGCATTTGGAACGTAATATCATTTCCACCATAAGAATATTTCATGGTCTTCCCATTTTGTGCGTCTACCCTGAATTGAATAGAGCTGTTTTTCTGAAGATCTGTCCAAGCTGCTCTAGTTTGGTGATCCTTATTATCTTCTCCAAACTTACCATCTTCGTCTACTACATCATACCATAATTTCCAATTCTGTGTTTGAGGATCAAACTTTCCTTGTTCATTAACACCGTCAAAGTCAAGATAGCACTCACAGTGTACTTTGTCGTTTCCTTCATTCCAAGTGATTGCTTTGATTCCTACCCACTTATTTTGGAGGGACCCCAGAGGTTTAACGGCAAGAGTATGCCAAGAGTATCCTTTACCATTTTTGTGAGGATACTCTTTAGCAAAGTTCTTTCCTTTGCCTTCAGCGCCGAGCCTAAAAACATAGCATCGGGCAGATTCTTCACCTTTATCTGAATGGTGACCGCCTCTCAGCTTTACGGAGATATCATCCATATTTTTAATGACTTTGAAATAACCGGTTGCTTCGACATTTAGAATTTCCTTATGAAAGTGCATATCGTTTGATGATGTCTCTTTGCCACCGATGTGACGAATTCTATTAATATCTTGGGAGTATTCTCCTTTTTCCTCTTTATCTTTAGTCAAATTTGACGGCATATAGAATTCATTGTTATCCTTTGTCAGATATTTACCCCAAATGCCAAACAGATCGCTGATAGTTGCCATATAAAGAGAATAAAACTGTAATATGTAAGTATTTTGGGGAAACATTCTGACAGGATTGTTAGACGCACCGTACTAGGATTAATTTTAATCTAATTCGATGGATTGGAATTCGTAACTTGTGCCTATACGGTCTGTTTCATGTTATTCAATTTTTTTCTAGAAATTTTTGCGTTTTATAGTAACTCATTTCACTATGTTACTATACAAAAAACATAGTAGCGAATATTAGCATAGAAGTCTTTTGTGAATCAAATTGCACATAACGTTTTGGAAGCAATTGACTCATCAAGTAAGAACGTTAATGTAACTAAAACCACTAGTGACATTCTAGAAATATTATAAAAATTTCACCTGTTTGACTCTAGCATCTCCTTTAGGTTGTTAGTATCTAGGAATAACATAACACTAGAATGATTAATTAGGCATTATTTCCAGACTAGACTAGTAATAGAGTATGCCCATGAACAAAACTAGGACAAAACCTTTTATACCAATTTTTAAGATTGTCAGTGGTTCAATTCTAATTTTCATTTCTTTGCTTAATTACGTCAATATTGAAGGTGCAATTTTACAGACTAATCCATTCTGGATGCCCCTAGAATTTGATATTGGTAAAGGATATTTTAAGGCAAATGTATTCATTAATGGATTAAAGGAAGATACAGGATTAATAAAAGTATGTGTTATCCCAGAATCTCCGAACCATAAATTATGTCATTATATGAACGCTACCGAAGAGGAAGGACAAATTATATCTCCATACGTATCGGTGCATGCCGGCATATACGTATTTCGTTCCTCGTTGGTACCAGCTGATACAGACGTTAACGTATGTGTAAGCATATTGGAAGATCAAAGAACTGTATGTAAAACTGCAAGCAATACTCAAAAAGGAACAGAGGAAATGATAGACATTAACCTTGACAAATAAGCTATGTTTCTGAAAATCTTTGTTTGATAATATATATTGAATTCTTAGAATTTGCGAATATCATACTTTACTATAATATAGAATCATCATGTCCTTTTGAATAATAAGGCATTTTTCTTTGTGTAAACAATTGAAATCATTTTTAATAAAACAGTTCATTAAAACATTAAAGATTCATGACAAATAGATTTTCCACGATTAGTGAAGTAAGGCGCTGGTAAATTACAGGAAAAGGCTTATTTATTTAGGTTATATCTATAGGCTATGAGCTCAAGCGAAAAAGATGAGTTCGGAGTAGTAAAAATATTTTCTGATGAATCACAAAATCCAAAATTTGTTAAGTTCGATATTGGTAAGTGGGGAGAGAACAGTGGGGACAGAGAGCATATAGCACGACTGCGCTATACTAGTACAAAGGATGGGAAGCCTAAAACTGCTAAAAATTCAGTCGTGTCTACGAGATGGACGAAGAGTGGTGAAGAATTCGTCGATCAAGAAGTCACAGGCTACTTCTATCTCACAGAGATTGAATCAGAAGAAGATAAGGAAGGAGATGTCATATTTAAGAAATGCGGAAAGGGATCTTCACTTACGATTAAATTACGTGGTGGAAAACATCCAAAACCCCCTTGTGATCCTGACAGTGCTAAATGTTATAATTTTGATTTTCAATATAAAGGAGGGGATTGCAATAATTTCCAAAAGGAGTATCCTCACCCTGATTATTACAAGATGAGTGTGGACACAAAATTTGAGCTTAAAGATAATATCAGCAAATGGGTTGGCTATAAAGCGGTTACAATAAATCAAGGAGATAGTGTTCGTTGTTTGGCATTCGTAGATTATGGAAGTGAAGATAGAAAGAAAGAGGATGGGCCAGACCTAGAAAATCAGCATTGGAAAATATATTATGATGTCACAGATGATGGAAAATTACATAAAAAATATGAAATAAAAAGTCCAAAGGGAAAAAAATATCCAGAAGAAAAAGAAGTACCTAACCCTTACAAAACTCATTTTAAAGATAAAGTTACTCAGTTTCGCATGGATAGAATTGTTCAACCGGAAGCAAAATTCTTGTCTGTAAGAAGGGTATCAACAACCTTTGTAGATGACATAGTTAGCAAATTTTTACCTTGAAATTCTATACTCATGATAGAGAACTATTTGGACTGAAACCGATCGCGTCTCGGGGTACCGACGAACTCGGGTTGGGGAAAACCTTACCAACTTGGGACAAAAAAATCACGTTCAAAGTTATATCCGATATGTTTAATTGAAAAGTGACAAAATATTTAATCTAGTTACTGTTGAGAGGAATATTGTAGAATCCTAGGACTAGAAGCCACCGGACATATGGTGTTAAAAGGCCGATCATGTCATGTCGACCCACCTGAAAAATCAAGTTAGGTTAGTTCCCTGATCGATCTCGACTAGTCGAAGCATCCTGATCTGTATAAAACTTATATTTTTACTTTCATATTTAATTAGGATGATAACGATTCAAAAAATAGTATTTAGAATCCGGACGGCAGATATTGAAGATGCAGGAACAGACGGAGAGGTATACGTTGGTTTTTGTGGCAGAGAGTTCCACATAGGCACATCATATGAAGATTTTGAACGTGGTGCGGAACGGACTTACTCGGCGGGTATAAGTGCAGTAGCAGGAGAAGTAAACGTAAGCAATTCCACATTGAATGATCCTAGAGCCTATCCTTCGCTTGATTCAGAAGATATTTGTCTTTACCCTGTCTATGTTCGCTTTGAACCTGTGGGTAGATATGATCACTGGTGTCTACAATATATTTCTGTAAATGCAGCAGGTGTTAAATATGAAGCACTTGAACCAGAAGATGATACTACGATCTACACATATTTGGGATACAAATGTGGAAAATACCTTTATTTACATCCTACACGAAGCCGCGGAAGGTAAAATGAAATATTTTCAATTAACTGCTTTATTAGCACTTACAGCATTTTTAAGTGCCATAGCAATTATTACTCCCTATAGTAAAAATGAAGTATTTGGACAATATCCAGTCATCGATGGTATCAAATGTGATAAGACTGAACATTTTAATTTTCATTACCACGCGCACCTCAGCATCTTCATTAATGGTTTCTCATACTTGGTTCCGGGAGGAATTGGTATTAAGCCTCCTGATTGCATATATTGGTTGCACACTCACGACAATTCGGGAATAATACATGTAGAATCTCCACAAAATAATACCTTCAATCTAGGTCAATTCTTTGACATTTGGGGGCAAAAATTCAACAATACTCAGTTGTTTGGGTTTAACGTTGAAAACTCAACTAACGGAACCCTTACTGTTTACTTGAATGGGACCGCAATAAACCAAAGCTCATTTAGGGAAATCCCAATCTTTAATCACGAAGACATAGTTGTTGCATACGGTGCACCTCCTCCAGAAATTCAACCATACGAGTTTCCATATTAGGTAGCGAGGATACGAGCTGCGAACTCTACGTTGTGCATATAATCGATGACAGATATCGCCGGTTTAATAACGAGTGGTGTATCAGGGTTCACTGCAACTAACATTAACGATATTTTCGTGCTCATGATATTTTTTTCTTAGTTTACATTTCCGGTCCGACAAGCGATATTTGGTCAATGTATCGGAATAGGATTACTTGTAGCAATAAGAGTTCTATCAATTTTATTAAGAACAAGGCGTAAATCATAACAGTAACTGTTATAGCAGTATTAGTAGATTGTTTGAAATCCTTTCCTTTTGGGGGTGCATGTATGAGCTACAGGCAATATTCGGTGGCGATTGTGATAGGAGTGCGGATATATCGAATGCAGGAAGTACTTGGGTCGGATTAGTCGCGGGCATAATAATAGGTACAATAATTACATGGTGGGTATACAATCGACAGAAAAAAACTTCGGAAATTCAGGATAAACTTCTAAAGCAAGTTGTGGCCCTAGAGAATAAGATCTTGAGTTTAGAAGAAAAAATTGAATCCATACTAGAAAAAAGAAAATAATTGTGGCGAGTTTGTGATTTTTAAATTTGACTAATCTGAAAAATCACATTGAACCCGCCGTTATAAAAGCCGACAATTCAACAAAGTAGTTAGAACCAAAGATTAGAAAAGTATTATCGCATTTTACGAAATGCCAGTAGGCGGTCTCCTATCTTGACTATGTTCCATGGACATGTGATAGCTCAACATCTCTGGAGTCTCAAAAATCCTTGCACATATCTCGCATCTGAGTTTCTTTGGTTTTACTTCTGCAGTTGACATTTCCAAATTATTATGGTAAACATACCAGATAAGTTTTTTGACTATCATTGTAGCAAAATACGATTAAACTGAGAAGAGGTGGGAGGGTTGATTTGATTGCATTATAAAGAAAAAGCAATCAAGCCCACCAGTTCTTTTGTCTTATGGTTTATTCTCTAACATGGTATAAAACTCTTGGATGACTGATCAAAGAGGGAAGGTGTCTATGTAGAAAAATGTATGAATAGGCTTGCTTAGTTATTCCTATGGTTAGAAAAGATACACAAATAGACAAAGAAGACATTTCAGCGTCTGGTTTGAGTCCTTTTAAGTCTAGTCTATATAGGATGTTGTGGATTGCCTCCCTCTTTTCATATGTTGGTGCGGCTATGTATGATGTAGGGGCATCCTGGCTAATGACTTCACTTGCTCCAAATCCTTTATTTGTTTCTCTCATCACAACTGCTACTACTCTACCAATTTTACTATTCGCATTACCATCTGGAATACTATCTGATATTTTTGATCGGCGAAGCATACTTCTTATCACATGTGCATACATGTTTACAATATCTACTGCACTAGGAGTCCTTACTCTCGTCGGTCTGACAACCACAACAGTATTGCTGATTCTTACTTTTGCACTAGGAGCTGGTACTACCATGATCAGGACACCGATTATCCCTACTATGAGTGGATTAGTATCAAGATCAGATCTACCAAATGCTCTTACCCTTAGTGCTCTTGCCAGTAACTTAGGTCGCGTCATCGGTCCTACGGTTGGTGGTTTTATTGTAGCAGCCTTTGCGCCCTGGGCAGTATTTTTTCTTAATTCAGCTTCATTTATTGGTATGATGTTAGTTCTAAGTAGATTACCAAGAAAGCCTAACCTCAATAACTACCAACAACAAAGCTCTTTACCACCAGAGAATATAATTAGAGCTATTCGAATTCAACTGCGATATATACGCTATTCTCAAGCAGCACATATATTAATTGTACGTGTAGGTTTGTTTACATTATGCAGTAGCGCTTTATTATCATTGTTACCACTCTTGGCTAAACACGAATTAGCACTTGATTCCATAGGTTTTGGACTCTTATTAGGATCATTTGGCGCGGGTGCAATAATTGGGGGAATTATAATTTTGCCAAGGTTGCGTAAGGCTTCAGTAGAATCTCTTATTACTGCCTCTATAGTGTTACTTGCAATTGTAACATTCACAATGGGATATGTAAGAGTATTTGATTTAGCTTGTGTGGTAATGGGGCTAGGAGGAATAGCTTACATCACGATCCTATCAAAATTTTACACCATTGGAATTAAATCTGCACCAAAATGGATTGGAGCCAGAGTACTAGCAGTATATCTACTCATATTGAATGGTGGTTTGGTAGTTGGAAGCGTAATATGGGGTGCTGTGGCTAACACATTCGGCGTCCCAGTCACTCTGTTAGTAGCCTCATTAGCCTTAGCTGCAACTATTATTGCCAGGAAGCCTTACAGTAGTAAACTGTTAGACGACCTTGATTTTACACCAGCAAGTGATCATTGGTCACTTCCTCCTCAGTCTTTTATTGATCCCAAACAAGATGATAATCGAGCGCTAGTAACAATCGAATATAAAAATATTGATCCTAAATTATCTTATGAGTTCGAGAGGAGTATCCACGAATTAGGACGTATTCTAAAGAGTGAGGGAATGGCTTATTGGGAATTATTCCAAGACCCATCAGATATTAGTCACTACATCGAAATCAGAATAGCTGATACATGGACTGACCACATACGTCAGCACGAAAACGTTACCAAGAATGTTCAAGATATGGAAAATAGAATACTCGAACTTATCAAGGATTGTCCACAACCAACAATATTGCATTATATAGGAAAATCTGCCCCTAAGTAGTTCAACCCTTTCAATACCTTAGTAATCAAATGCATATTTGCTTCAAATTGATACTAAGTTTAGACTTTATCTCCATAAGAGAACTTAGAATTTACTGTCTGAAATAGGTAAGATCTTAAATAAAACTTATACCATTTAATAATTGAACGTGTCTAATCCTGGTCCTTATTATAATAAAGAATGCGCAAATTGTCACCATTTGAATATTGGGACTGCCCCAAATTGTTCTAAATGCGGATGTAAATTATGAATATAATAATATAATGCGGGAAGACTTTAGTAACTATGACATCCGGTCATTCTATCCTGCGTTTAGAACAATATCGAATGTTCCAAGAAAGGATGCTCCTTGTTTAGTAATGTTGACCATCAACTGTTCTCCGCTATTTTTTTGAATCAGGCCATCCGTTGAGGTTCCGCTATAAATCATATCTTCTTCGTTTGTTGTTTGGGGAGGACCATGATTGTTGTAAGGACTTTGTTCATGCACTTGTTCATTAATGGAATTGTTGAAGTACAGTTGTGCTGTCCACTCCAAGGTTTTCTCCGACTCATTAAAAGTACGAACCTTATCGTGAATGTGAATTGCTCTTCCCTCATACCATCCTGGATAAATCGTGGTGAAATGAACGGTCCCACTATTATCTGTCACTTGATATCCACGTAAGAAGTTCTCCTCTGTAGTTCCCATATCTTTTACGGCTGAATATACACCCTGATAATTGGCATGCCAAATATCCACTTTTGCTCCTCTAAGAGGAATACACGAGCCATTATCTACATCGTAGACGTGAATTACTAGGCGCAATGGTATGCCTTGTTCTACTGAACCTTTGGAGGTATCTGATCGGATGTCAGAGCGATTAGGCATTCCATCGACAAAATACGGGCCTTCGGTCTGTTGTGGAGTTCCATGCAATCTAACTGAGGCAGGTGTGAGTAAACATGTGCCTGTTGTTGAAGCATTTTTTTGGCTTGCTGAAAGCTCCGGGGGGATACCAAATTGTATGGGTATAATCGATAAGGTTTGATTTTCATCTGGATTTGGTGTTTGTCCAAAAGACTTTGACAGATTATCAAATGATATTTGCGTCAAAAATAGACCTAGAGAAATAATCGTTAGAGTGAATACTGTTAAAATCCGTTCTGGTTTTAACTGTTTATGAGTTTTGATCACCATCACCATATTATGTTCTCCAATATCTAAACCAATGTGAATTATAGTTAAAATAAATTATATTTTCTCTTGTGATATTGGCGAATACCGACTGTCCCTGTAAGGCTTTCCCCAAACCTTCGCTACTTCAATTAGTGTTAATTGAGAGGCCATCTACATCAAACCGAGTTGTCTCATCATTCCTATTGGATCATAGAATAGATTTTCTTCAACAATTCTGCCGTTCTTCCAACGAGCGACCGTGCAGAAATCTATCTTGAATTTCTTGTTTGTAGCTGGAATCATCTTGCCATCAGGTCCCTTCATTAAACCCTTGTTAGTGCCTGTAAAATTGGCTATTGAACAAGTCCAATCGCCCTGACCGAAGAAGACCTTATACGGGTTGTTCTCCACATGATTATCAGGAAATGCCTTGAAAAAATATTCTCCCTCAATTTTATGCTCATCTATTCCTATAGTAGGTGGCTGACCAGGCCAACGCACAATTACATCATCAGCATGAAGTTCAGTAAAAGTATCCCAGTCCTGTGAATTCCATGCGTCATCTAGGGTTTTCATCAAATTCATATTTTCTTCAATACTCATGTAAAACATATCACTCAAAAATAGAAAAGTCTTTCATGAGTTAGGTCTTGTTTCGTTTGTTTTCCTATTACTTAGTGAGTCATTGGAAAGTCTTGATCGATTGGCATTACTGTAACTCCGCTCTAAATTATTTATGTATTGTATTATTTCTGAACTACAGAATTGTGACAAATGGATCCGGGTTCCTACATTTTGGATCGAATCCTTAGCATACGATTTTCGCCAGATCCTTTAATCGAAGCTTCGCAGTATAAATACTAAATAAGCTAGATTTGTGATGACTTGGGCAAGGTCAATTAGGAAGAGACAAGTCACGATCAGTTGGATATGTGTCGGTTAGTATTAAAAGGAATAAAAATAATAAGAAAGGCGTGAGATGGAATAGAATTCTAATCTTGATTATTTTAGTAACAACATTATCGTTACTATCTGGCCCAAGTTTTTCCTTTAGTGAGATTAAGACTGAGATTAACGTGACTCCCCCTCTGAATTGGGAACCGAGTCCTACTAATAATTCGACTACGATGATATGGTTTCAAAATTCTACAAAAAGCATCTTTGCAATAATTAGGGCTCCAGACGACTTGGTGTTTCCATTATTCATTGCTGGTCCTTTTATGACGGGGTATCTAAAATATAAAGGAGTGTTAGAATCTGCGGATCGGTTAACATTTGGTCACAGTAATTATGGTTATAGATATTTCCTGAATCTTTCTTCTCCCTCAAAACTCTTGGATTCTTCCTCGGTCCTAATACCAAAAAATGAATTTTTGAGCAAGATACCAGAAGGCTATGATGTTCCTTTCAAGGGTATGTTGATTTTAACTCAGAAACATAATGAGTTATATGCAATAATATTTCTAAACCCAAAGGAGAAATTTGATTCTATGTTAAATCAGATCCAGCCAACATTAGATTCAATCCAATTGAGTGGCTAGTCCACTATGGAAAATTGAACTCGAATTAACCCCGTCAATTTCATGTTCACGTGTCCCATCTGCAGAAAAGATACAAGCTGTGTTTGCAATGCAAATGACTGTCGGATTAATTGATCTTCATCTAACTCAAACTCATAAATAGTTTAAAGAATTGTATTATCCAATGCAAGGCCGATGTGAAGTATGTGGAACAGAAAACATTATGCAAGTTAGTGTACAACAGTACTTAAGAGGTGTCCAACCACATACGAAACCACAGCCGCGGTTCCTCCTATCAATAACGTATTGAATCCTGATCTGGCCATAGGTTTCTGCACGACTTTCCCCCTTATGCTTCCGATCAAGAAGAAAGAACTTGCGGTGGCTATTATTGAATAAAAAAAAG